>NZ_JAQYWD010000003.1 GCF_030145145.1 Desulfobacula sp.
ATGGCAAATGTACCAGAGAAAATTCAGACATGGCAAATGGTAACCCCTTTTAGAAAAGACAGGGAAACAGGAGAGGTAACCCCCGGTAAAATTGAAAAGACCGAGATTGATGTGCCGGAACTGAAAGCCGGAGAAGTCCTGGTCCAGGTGGCAGGGTGCGGTGTCTGTCATACGGATCTGGGGTATTATTATGATGGTGTTCCCACAGTGAACAAACCCCCGTTGACACTGGGCCATGAGATTTCAGGCACCGTTGTGGCCGGGGATGAAAAATGGATGGGAAAAGAAGTCATCATTCCGGCGGTTATGCCGTGCAGGAAATGCCTGCTGTGCAAGACCGGAAAAGGAAACCGCTGCCTGGCCCAGAAAATGCCGGGTAACAGCATGGGCATCTATGGCGGATTTTCCAGCCATATCCCTGTTCCCGCCATTGACCTGTGTGAGGTCAAAGATCGGGGAGATATCCCCCTTGAGCACCTGGCCGTTGTGGCAGATGCTGCCACATCTCCGTTCCAGGCCATCCTTCGATCCGGTTTCAAGATGGGCGACAATGCCATTGTCATGGGTATCGGCGGTATTGGCCAGTACCTGGTGCAGGAACTCAAAGCCATGGGTGCCAACACGGTGATTGCCCTGGCCCGTCGCCAGGAACCCCTGGATAAAATGCTGCTGAATGGTGCGGATTATGCGGTGAATATCAAAGATAAATCTTCAAGAGATGTGTCCAAAGAGATCAAGGGCATTCAAAAATCACAAGGCCTTGCCAACACGGACTGGAAGATCTTTGAAGCCACGGGTTCCAAACCCGGCGCTGAACTGGCCCTGTCCCTGTTAAGCTTTACCGGCACACTGGTCATCGTGGGATACGGCGGATATAAGGCTGATTTTGCCTTCAGCCGCCTCATGGCCTTTGATGCGGAAGTCAAGGGAAGCTGGGGATGCCTGCCGGAATATTACCCGCTGGTATTGGGTATGGTCACCAGTAAAAAGATCAACCTGACCGATTATGTCCAGACCAGACCCATGAGTACCATTAATGAGGTGTTTGAAGAAGCACACGCCCAATCACCGGAAAAGAGAATTGTTCTTGTCCCTGATTTCTAACCCCGTATGAGGTGAATATGAAACTTGAAGGAAAAAAAGCCATCGTTACCGGTGGCAGTCGCGGCATCGGAAAAGCCATTGCCCTGATGTATGCAAAAGAGGGTGCAGATGTACTGGTGAACTACCATTCCAATGATGCGGCGGCACGAGAAACCGTAGCAGAAATCGAAGCCCTGGGCCGCAAAGCCGTGGCAGTGGCCGCAGATGTGGCGAATTACACCAGCGCCCAGAACATGGTGGATGAATGTGTGAAACAGCTGGGCGGCGTGGATATTGTCGTCAACAATGCCGGGGTTTCCAAACCCTCCATGCTGCTGAAAATGAAGGAAGAAGACTGGGATGCCATCATTGATATCCATTTGAAAGCCGCCTTTAATACCACCCAGGCAGCCGGTCGGTATATGAAGGAAAAAAAATACGGCAAAATCATTAACGTGATTTCCACCGCCGGTATTTTCGGCACCATCGGCCAGATCAACTATGCCTCTGCAAAAGCCGGTATCATCGGGTTTACAAAATCCGCGTCCCGGGAACTGGGCAGATACAATATCAATGTAAACGTCATCTGTCCGGGAATTACAAAGACAGAAATGACTGGCAAGCTTCAGTCTGATGAAAAACTTCGAAAAATCTATGAAGGCCGCATTCAACTGGGCCGATTTGCAGCACCGGAAGAAATTGCCCCGGCGTTTGTTTTCCTTGCATCGGATGATGCCAGTTATATTACCGGCCAGGTCCTGGGTGTGGACGGCGGATATATCGGTTAACCCAAGTATATGAATAACTCAACTTTCGGAGGTTAGCATAAATGGCCAACCCCGAAAGTTGAGTTAATAAACAACCCATTTAACATGGTAAATTTAAAAACAATAATTAGTAAAGGAGAGTTAAAATGAGTCTTGAGTGGATGCCAAGAGAAAATGAAGTCAAAGATCATGCCTTGCACAGAAACCCCCATTGGGGAACAGAAGCACCCTGCGTAGTGTATGAGAAAAGACCGTTAACAGATCCCCAGGGAAATGTTACGGACAAATTGTTTGTGGCATGGATTACGTTGAACAACCCAAGACAGTTCAACTCTTATACCACAGACATGGTAAAAGGCGTTATTGCCGGATTTGAAAATGCATCTCTTGACAGAAGTGTTGTGGCTGTTGTTTTCACTGGTACAGGTCCCTATGCGTTCTGCACCGGTGGCAACACCAAAGAATATTCAGAATTCTATTCAAAAAGATGTGATGAATATGGTCAGTACATGGAGCTGTTCAACCACATGGTGGATTCCATCCTGGCCTGCAAAAAACCGGTTATTTCCCGGGTGAACGGCATGAGAGTCGCCGGTGGCCAGGAAATCGGTCTGGCATGTGACATTGCCATTTCTTCCGATCTGGCCATTTTCGGTCAGGCAGGACCCAAACATGGTTCCGCCCCTGCCGGCGGTTCCTCAGATTTCCTTCCCTGGTACCTGAGTGCAGAAGATGCCATGTACAACTGCGTATCCTGCGAGATGTGGTCTGCCTATAAAATGAAAGCCAAAGGCATGCTCTCCAAGGTTGTTCCGGTTCTGAAAATTGATGGCGAATGGGTCAGAAATCCCACCGTCATCACGGACACCTATGTCCAGGACGGTGAGATTGTTTACGGTGATTCTAAATCCGGCCAGGCTCTCAAAGACGGCCGTGCCATCCTGAAACAGCACCAGGCCAATGCAGATTTTGAACTGCTTGACAAAGAAGTGAACGCGATTATCTGGAAGTTCGCCAACCTGTTCCCGGGCTGCCTGATTAAATCCATTGACGGTATCCGTCAGAAAAAGAAATTCTTCTGGGATACCATGAAAAATGATCACAGACACTGGCTGGCAGCCAATATGTCCGGTGAAGCCTTCCTTGGATTTGGTGCGTTCAATACCAAGAAAATAACCGGTCAGGATACGGTTGATTTCATCAAATTCCGTCAGAACGTTGCCGATTCCAGACTGTGGAATGATGACATGTTTGCGGAAGTATTGGGCAAACCCAAAGAATAAGATGAGACAATAATTCTGATCATTGATCAGAAGGAATTGATAAACGCGTAAAAATAATTTATGGTTCAAAGCTGATGTCAGGCTTTGAACCATAAATTTATTTGGGGGGATACAATGGAAAGAGCAATGGTATGGTTTAAGTGTGCGGCAGTGCATGACCCTGTCCGTCCGGTGGTGAAGAGACCAGCAGCCATCGGCTGGGAAGCCAAGCACCGCCAGGTGGATCTGGTCATCGAAGGTCCCTTAAAAGGGGAGGAGCTGCTCCGCCGGATGAAGGGGTGGTTTACCGCAGATGTGTATCAGGCCATCGACGTTTTTCAACAGCATGGGAAGCTCAAGGTTCTGGATGAAAAGGACCTGGTTGTGGAAACCCGGGACATGGATCAAATGGAGTCGCTTTCAAATACGTTGCACCAGGTCTTTAATGACCAGGTCTGGATTGAGGTAATCCCCCGCAAAAAGCTTGTTTGATATCCTGAGAAGCGTTCTCAAGGGAGATCCGTGGGTGAGGGGATAACACAAATCAGGACACCGCCCCTCGTGGTCACGGGGAAGGATGCTGCCGAATGATGCCGGATCCATGGCTTTTATGGGGCCATGCAGCTGGGTCAGGGGGCCAGGAACACCTGATCGTTGAAATTTTTCGTCAGGTCCCGGGCCAGTGCCGCGGCCTTATCCTCATCCGGGCATTCAACCATGAGTTCGCCTTTTTTTCCGACCATGAGCCGCCCCTGTTTTTCTACAATATCGGCCACAAGAGCCGGTTCAACCGTCCACCAGCCCCGGGTGCGGTAAAGCAGTTCTTTCCCTTTTAATTTCCGGGGGGTGACAAGATCAATGTCCCGGAACCAGGAGGCCCATCCAATCTGTGCTGGTTCCTTTAAAACCGGGCTGACCGGATCATGATAAATGCGGCATCGGCCAAACAGTCTTAGTCGAATCATTTCAGCACCTCCTGGACCAGGGACAGCAGCTCCGGGTTTCGGTGGACAGGAGAAGCGACATCCGATAATCCGGACGCTTTGAATGCCATGTCCTGGCAGATTTCAAACAGTTCAAGGCCAAGGGCTTCATCCAATCGGACCCCTTTCCCATGGGCCTTGGCGCAGGTGGTTTCAAAGAGGTTGAATCTCAATTCCCGGGCAGCCCGAAGCGTTGGATCAAACACGGATATGTCCGAACGTTTAATCCGTTCGGCATCCAGCGCCTCCATCCGGGAAAAATAGTGTCGGGTCCTTAGAATAACAGGGTCCTGGCCAAACTCATCTTGGGTTTCCATTCTTTTTTCCTGACTCCTTTTGCCTGAATTTACTTACCAATTTATTTAATGGGTGAGCCCCAGCAATTGACGGATATTTTTCGAAAATACCTGGGCCATGTCTTTTTTGGAATACCCGGCTTTCTTGAGCATCCGGTTTTGCAGGTCTATTTCCGGGGCATGGGTAAACCACGGCCAGTCGGTTCCAAAAATGATGTGCTCGGGTCCATGGGCTTTTAGCAAGGATATAAATTGATTCTCATCCAGTACATGGGCGGCATTGGATGTGTCCAGAAACAGATTTTCCATGGGATCAAGATGCGTGCTGACATCTTTGAACGGTGCTGCCAATCCCCCCATGTGGGCACCAATAAAATTAATCTCAGGAAATAGTGTAACCAAATGGGCCAGGCGATCGGGTGTTGTATTATGTTCCGGGTGACTGCCAAAGAAGCCGTCTGCACCGTACAGGGTATCCAGAATGACAAAAAAATCGGCATGACGGGTGATATTGAAGTCGCGGATCAAATCAAACAGTTCAAAGGTCCTGGGATCATCCAGGGCAAATTTCTGGGAAAACGAACACATCTTGATTCCCTTGATGTTTCGTTCCATGAAGGTAACCAGCTCTTTTTTGTTGTCGCTATATCCCGGATGAAGCGTGCCCGCGGTATACAACAGATCAGAGGGTTCAACCATCCTGTAAAAGGATTCGTTCACCCGGCTCACCTCCTGTACCCCCGCAGTGGGAAGAATAAAACACCCCCCGATCCTGTTTGCTCTCAGTTCCTTTTCAAGGAATGCTCTGCCCACCCTGTCTTCTGCTCCATTTGTCTGCAATCCCAACATATCCACCAGTGCCGTTCTTTTTTTAACATTGGAGATGACTTTCGGGTGAAACAAATGGGCGTGACCATCAAATATCATTTTTATTTACCACTCCATAATCTACAGGCTTTTTTACAACCTCTACAAATATTCAAATTTATGTTAGAAATCAAGACATATTCGAAAAACAAAGGGCTTTTTATGGACGTCATGCCTGGTTCCGGCATTTTGTTTGGGCTTGACACCCCTGTAAATCGGTTTTAATAATTAGGGTACGCAACTTTCGGACGTTAGCTTTAATCGACGGGGTCAGGCTTTTTTTATGGTACTTTTTATCACTATTTCATAACCAGACGGGTAAAAAGTGCCATAAAGAAAGCCTGACCCCATATAAAAATGATCAACTACGAAAGTTGAGTAAGGTATTTAAAAGGCGATGGATGTTTGATCCGGGTTTTGCCGGTAGATTATTGGCTTTGAATACGCGCGGCTGGTCAGATGTTGACAGCCTTTTGGATGGTAAAGACAGATGATGTTCAGTCGAATATAAAATATAAATAAATTAACAAGGAGATTGTAAATGCTCAAGCTTGGAGAAAAAGGGGCCATACCCCAAAAGGACAACGAAACCTATGCCATCGCTCCCCATATCCCCTGCGGCGTGGTAACACCTGACCTGTTGAGAAAAATCGCAGATGTGTCTGAAAAATTTAATGCCCAGGCCATTAAAATTACCGGTGCCACCCGCATCGCCATTGTGGGACTCAAGGAAGAAGATATTGACAGTGCCTGGGAGGAATTGGGCCTGGATAAGGGGGCGGCTGTTGGGTTGTGTGTTCGAAGCATCCGGTCGTGTCCCGGCAATACGTTCTGTAAAATCGGCAAACAAGATTCCCTGGGTCTTGGCATGGCCCTTGATAAAAAATATCATGGATTTAAGCTTCCTGGAAAATTTAAAATGGCGGTTTCCGGGTGCCATCTCAGTTGTGCTGAATCCTGGGTCAGGGACATTGGGTTCATCGGGAAAAAAGACGGCTGGACATTGACCATTGGCGGGAACGTGGGTGCCCACCCCCGTATCGGTGAGGAACTGCTAACGGGTCTGGATGATAAAGCCGCTCTGGATGTTGTTGATAAAGTGGTGGCCCATTACCAGGAAAATGCTAAACCCGGGGAGCGCCTTGGAAAAATGATTGACCGTCTGGGACTTGACGGGTTCAAGGCGGCTGTCGGATAAGCGTTTAACTCTTGCCGGCAGACCGGTAAAGTGCATCACCCCGGAGGACAGGTGGCGCGAAGATGATTTTCCAACCGCCTGTCATTCTCAGTCAATTTGGCCCTGGTTTTTATGATCTCCATGTACGCCCGGGGTATATGGCGGTCTTTATAGACAGTAGCACGCTGAACAGGCACCCTGTTTATTTTGATGCGCCATAGAGGGTTTAAAACTTATCGTCAGATTGATCTGGAGGGATCGAACGATGCAGGCAGAATTACCCAGCAACGAAGCAGCACGTCTTGATGCGTTGCGCGATTATCGAATTTTAGATACTTTGCCGGAGGATTGCTACGATGACATCACCCTGCTGGCCTCCGAGATCTGTGGTACGCCCATGGCGGCGGTATCTTTGATTGACAGCACCCGGCAGTGGTTCAAGTCCAGGGTGGGCCTGACGGTTCCGGAAACGGCCCGGGAAAATGCGTTTTGCGCCCACACCATTCTTCAAGCCGATATCAACGTTGTCAACAACGTTCTGGAGGACGAACGGTTTGCGGATAATCCGCTGGTTACCGGAGATCCGTGGATCCGATTCTATGCCGGTGCCCCCCTGGTAACACCAGAGGGCAAGGCCCTGGGCACACTCTGTGTTATCGATCAAATCCAGCGAACCCTCACTGACATGCAGATCAACGCTCTGAGAGCCTTGTCCCGTCAGGTCATGGCACAGCTGGAGCTACGCCGGTACATCAAACTGCAGGCAAAAAACCAGCGGACGCTGAACGACTATCAAAAAAAGCTGGAGCAAATGAACGCACTGTTTCAGAAGCAGAGCGTTACCGACGATGTCACAGGGTTTCATAACACGCGTTTTCTTCATCAATACCTTAACCAGTGCCTGGGTCCTGTCTCTGCTGAGTTAGAAAAGTTGACCCTGGTGTTTTTCGATATGGATAACTTCAAGCAGGTGGTGGATCGGCACGGGCATCTGCTTGGCGCAAAGGTATTAAAGGAAGTGGCAGAAGTCGTCCATTCATATCTTGACACCGGGGATCAAATCGTCCGGTATGGCGGAGACGAGTACATCGTGATCCTTCCCGGTCAGGGCGCTGAAAAAGCCCTGCCAAAGGTCGAGGCCATCAGGAAAGGCATCAGTTCCAACAGTTACCTTCAGCACGAAGAGATCCATCTCAGGGTATCGGCCTCCTTTGGAATGGCCACATTTCCCGATGATGCCAGGGACAAAAAGCAACTCCTCATGGCGGCAGATCAGTGTCTGTTTTATAGCAAAAAAGGGGGGAAGAACCGAATTACTACCTGGAGATAGATAATTTATCGGGTTGGATCCATCTAAGCGGGCCACATACAGTCCGGCAAATTGACGCTGGAAGTTTAAGATAAAAAACAAGGAGTTGGCATAACCATGAAAACTATCGGCATAATCGGGGGGCTTGGTCCAGAATCAACCCGTGATTATTACAAAGAAATAATCGATGCATTCACTGCAAAATATGGTGAAATGATTTACCCGGAAATCATTATATACAGTGTTAACATCAATGAACTGATGAAGATGATAGAGACCCGGAATTGGGCCGGAATGACAGCGTGGCTAGTGGAAAAGATTAAGGCCCTCCATCGAGCAGGCGCGGAATTCGCTGTGATCGCATCTAACACACCGCATATTGTTTTTGATGACATCCGATTAAAATCTCCTATCCCCCTTTTGAGCATTGTTGAAGAGACCTGCAGCAAAGCCCGGGCAATGAATTTAAAAAATCTGGGTTTAATGGGGACGCAACTCACTATGGCGGCGGATTTTTATAAAAAGCCATTTATCGCCAACGGCATCTCTGTTGTGACGCCTTCCAAAGAGGAACAGCAATTCATCCAACATAAGCTGTTTTCAGAAATTGAATTGGGAATATTTAAAGACGCAACAAGAGCGCAATTGCTATCCATCGCAAAAAGAATGAAGGATGAAGATGACATTGATGCATTGATTCTGGGGTGCACGGAACTGCCGTTAATCTTGACTGAAAACACATATGGTATTCCTTTCCTGAATACCACCGCAATCCATTGTGACAGTATTATCAAGTACTGCCTTGAAGCGTAGCTTAAATTGATATGAAAACCAGAGGAGTGCCTTTAAACATGCGCAAATTGGCTTTTGGATACTCGACCCGATGCAATATCCGGTGCGAACACTGTGTGGCTGTGGAAGATCGTGTCGACAGCAGAAAGATGGACCATGACAGGGCAAAAGAGATTATTGTGGAGATGGCCCAGGCAGGGGTTGGTGGCATCAGTTTTTCTGCGGGGGAACCGTTTCTGTATTTCAATGACATTGCAGCCCTGGTTCACCTGTGCCGGCAGATCGGAATATATACGAGAATGGTTACCAATAGTTTTTGGGCAAAAACGGCTGAATCTTCCGACCGGCACGTATCAGAACTGAAAACGAATGGACTTTGTCAATTGCGATTGAGCTACTCAAGGTGGCACCAGAAAAACGTCAGCCGGAACAATGTGCTCAATGCAGCCCGCAGCTGTCAAAAGATCGGGTTAAATTATTTTGTTTCATTTGTTACTGATTTTTCCAAAGCAGATGATCCCTATGAACAGTTTTTGCGGGATCATGGGCTCCTGTTTTTCCCCGAACCCCTGATCTATGCCGGTCGGGCGGCGGCTTTTGATCGAAGGCAGATTTTGACGGATTATCAGTCAAATTGTTGCGATATGAATCCCTATCTAACGCCTGATCTGGATATGTATGCCTGTTGCGATGCCGGGAGCCATTTTCCGGAAACCCAATTTTTTTACCTGGGAAATTTGAACGACCATGGGATGGAACAGCTGTTTGTCAAAACAGAAACCAACCGGTTGCACAATCTCATCAGAACCATGGGGATCACCGCTATCGCATCTTTTAGCGGTATGAAGGCCCGTGACATCATCACCTATAGTAAATGTGAGTTGTGCCGTAAATTGTTCAATTCTCCTGAAACCTTAACACGGTTGCGGGCGGACGTGTCTCAACTGGAAGCCTGGCAGCGATGAGAAGGTCCTGTATGCCTTCAAATGAAATATGGCAACCTATTACTATTTAATCCATATTCAATACCTGGGGTATCGATATCATGGCTGGTTAAAACAACCCGGCTTAAAAACGATTGAGTTCATGATTGAAAAAACAACCGGGTTTGTTCTGGGGCACACTGACTTTAAAATTTTAGGTGCCAGCCGGACAGATGCACGGGTTTCTGCCCATCATTCCGCTTTTGAACTGTTTGTCAATGATCCGTTGAATATCAACCAATTGCTCCTGGACTTTAATCAAAACTTACCCAATGATATCAAAGTCATAAAAATTCAGGCCGTGGACAAACAATTTAATATCCTTCAGGCCCCACGGATCAAAGAATATATATATCTGTTTGCTTTTGGAGAAAAAAGTCATCCCTTTAGTGCCCCCCTGATCTGTTCCTTCCGGGATGATCTTGATATCGATTTGATGAAACAAGGGGCCGCCTTATTTGAGGGACCCCATAATTTTATCAATTATTGTACAAAACCCAAAAAGGGCACAACCTTTGAGAGGGACATACTGGTCAGCAAAATCGAAAAGAATACGATGTTCACGGCCAGTTTTTTTCCGGCGGAAACCTATGCCTTTCACCTCCATTCCCGGGGGTTTTTACGGTATCAGGTCCGGTTAATCATGGGCCAGCTTCTGAGCCTTGGACGGGGGGAGATAGGATTAGCGGACATTCAGGCATCTCTTAAGGGAGATGATCACCAGCCCTTAAGGCACATTGCCCCGTCCTCGGGGCTGGTGTTGAATAAAATTGAGTTTGATTAATCCCTGTTTTTGAAAAAATTCAGCACAAACTTGATGTGCTTTTTCATGGCAGTATGGGATTTGTAGGAATCCCTGGGCTTGATAGCCGCCAAAATGGTTTTGTGCTGATGCAGAATTTTCTGAATAAGGAGTGATACCACCATGAAAGCAAACACCCAGATGTTTATTGAAAAAGCATCCCTGGTTTCTGCCCGGGTTCACCGGGTCAAGGACATGGCATCTGCCCTTTCCTTTTCCATTGACCTTTGCAGGTCGAAATTGCCCTGTGAACCCCAAATGGCCGTGGAACAGATATCAGGGTCCGGGGGAAAAGAGATTTCCCTATCCAGGGAACGTGTCAGGATTATCGCAGCCCCCAACCTGGATGAAAATGATTTTGCACGTCTCGCCCAGGGGTGCGGGAAAACCAAAGATATCCTCTCCATTCGGGAAAACTTAAGGGATTATCCCGGCGGTATTGACATGGGCGTAACCCTGATGGATTTTGGTATCGCTGAAACCGGTACCCTTGTGTTGAATTCCGATTCCGAAGACACGCGGCTGTCCACCATGCTCTGTGAAATTCATGTGGCCATTCTGGAGACATCAAAGATTCGGGAAACAGTCCTTTCCATGGCCGATGAACTCAATGAAATGATCAAACAGCCCTCTTCCTATACGGCATTTATCACCGGTGCCAGCCGGACAGCAGATATCGAACGGGTGCTGGCATTGGGGGTCCACGGTCCTTTGGAACTTGTCATCCTTTTGGTGGAGGCATAACGCATGAGAACAGAAGAAAGCTTAACCGAATATAAATACAGGCTTGATACGGCACTGGAAAACCCATTTTTACGCACTGCCATGGATAATTTTGCTGTGGCCTATAGGGCTTCCAGGGAAACCGCCTTTTCCGGCATGGATGTGGATGCCATGATTCAGGAAGTGGCCCGGATTAAGGCGGCCGCCATTAAAAACAATGAAGCGCTGTTGGCTGAATTTATTAAAAAGGCTAAGAAAACAGGTGTCCACGTGCATCTGGCAGACACGGCCGAGGATGCCAACCGCATTATCGGGGAAATTGCCCGGAATACCGGTTCTAAACGGATCGTCAAATCCAAGTCCATGACCGCGGAAGAGATTCATTTGAACAAATGGTTGGAAAACCTGGGACTTGAGGTCACGGAAACAGATCTGGGGGAATGGATTGTCCAGCTGCGCCATGAAGGACCTTCCCACATGGTCATGCCGGCCATTCATTTGTCCCGGTTCCAGGTGGCAGACCTGTTTACACAAGTGACAGGCAAGGACCAGGCAGCGGAGATTGAACGTCTGGTCAAGGTGGCCAGAAAGCAATTGCGGGAAAAATATGTCCGGGCAGACATGGGCATCACCGGGGCCAATTATGCCGTGGCCGCAACCGGTACCCTGGGCATTGTCACCAATGAGGGCAATGCCCGCCTGGTGTCCACCCTGCCAAGGGTCCATGTGGCCCTGGTGGGCATTGACAAGCTGTTGCCCACCCTGCACAGCGCCCTGTCCATTAACCGGGTCTTACCTAAAAACGCCACAGGCCAGGCCATTACCTCTTATGTGACCTGGATTACCGGCCCGTCTGAATGTAAAACCGTGACAGACAACAAACGGGAGATGCATATCGTGTTTCTGGATAATGGTCGGAAAAAAATTGCCCAGGATCCGGTTTTTGCCCAGGTGCTGCAATGTGTCCGGTGTGGTGCCTGCGCCAATGTCTGCCCGGTTTACCGAATGGTGGGCGGTCACCAGATGGGATACGTCTATATCGGGGCCATCGGTCTGATCACCACCTATTTTTTCCATGGCCGGGAACATGCCCGGAACCTGGTCCAGAACTGTACCAATTGCGGTGCTTGCAAGGCAGTTTGTGCCGGGGGAATTGATCTGCCCAAATTGATCAAGGAAATCCATGCCAGGATTCAGGATGAGGACGGTCATCCGTTAAAGAGTCTGCTATTGGGCAAGGTATTAAAAAATCGGAAGCTTTTCCATACCCTGCTGCGTACGGCAAAACTGGCCCAGAAACCGGTCACCGGTGGCACCCCTTTTCTACGTCATCTGCCCATGATTTTTTCCAAGGAACATAATTTCAGGGTATTGCCGGCCATCACGGAAATCCCTTTCCGGGATCGATTTGAAAAACTGAGTCAGCCCATTAAAACGCCTTCCCATAAAATTGCCCTTTTTTCCGGCTGTGTCCAGGATTTTGTGTATCCGGAGCAGCTGGAAGCGGCCATGAAATTGTTTGCCAGGACCAATGTCCGGGTCAGTTTTCCCATGGGCCAGTCCTGTTGCGGGCTGCCTGCCCTGATGATGGGGGAAAAATCAGCGGCCAGGGATGTGGCCCTCCAGAACCTGGCAGCCTTTGAAAATGAGGATGTGGACTATATTGTCACCCTTTGCGCGTCGTGTGGGTCTCATTTGAAAAACAGCCTGCCCTCTCTGGTCCAGGACTATGCCCCGGACAAGGCCGCTGTTTTTGCTAAAAAAATTATCCCCTTCAGTCAATTCATGAATCAGGTGGTGGGGGTTAAACCCATTGCAGGGAAGGGGCGAAAGACAGCGTTCCATTCTCCCTGCCATCTTTGCCGGGGGCTTGGGGTGAGAAAAGATCCAAAAGAAATGATCAACACGTCAGGAAATCGTTACGTGGAAACCCGGGAAGAGGAAACCTGCTGCGGGTTTGGGGGCAGTTTCTCTGTGAATTTTCCAGCGGTTTCCAATGAAATTTTAACAAAAAAACTTGAAGATGTTCAAACCTCCGGGGCTGACCTTCTGGTCACGGAATGCCCGGGATGTGTCATGCAGCTTCGGGGAGGGGCGTTGAAACAGAACCGGGACATCACGGTGATTCATTTGTCCGAACTTTTTTAATGGGGTATCGGGAAAATGCCTTGATCGGTTTGCACGGTCAGTTCCGGCATGGTCTGGTGGGTGACAAAAATTAAGATCCTTTGAAAATCATGTGGCAGGGGTGACGATTGATTTTGACCTTGCCAAGGGATAATACCTTGATGTAATAAAGAATGGTAATATAATGATATTCTGTTGTGAAAGGAGGCTCCCATAATGAGCGGAACCATCACTTTTTTGGTGGATAACAGGGCGGAAGAATCCTTTATGGCTGAGAATGGTTTCTCAATCCTGATAGAAAAGGAAGGGAAAAGAGTCCTGTTTGATACCGGCCAGAAGGGGGAGACACTGTTTTATAATGCAGAAAAATTAGGCGTTTCTCTGTCTGGACTGGATGCCGTGGTGCTAAGTCATGGGCATTTTGATCACAGTGGGAATCTGGGGGAAATTTTCCGTCTGAATCCATCTGTCGCTTTTTTTTCGCACCCCGCCTGCCGGATAACCCGCTGGTCCCTTCATCCCGGTAAAACACCTCACTCGGTGGGGCTTTCCCGGGAAAATAACGCTGCCATCATGCACCTGCCTCCCCATCAAGTGCATTGGTGTGATACCCCTGCCCAAATACTGCCGGACGTGTGGGTAACCGGTTCCATACCGAGAAAGAGTCGCTTTGAAGATCCCGGGGGGCCGTTCTATCAAGATGAGACCGGACATATACCGGATTTGATTTTAGATGATATGGCGCTTTGGATTGTCGGTGAGAAGGGCCTTACACTCGTTTGTGGGTGTTGTCATTCAGGGATAAAAAATACGATAGATTACATTGATTCTCTTGCTGAAGGCGTTGGCATTCATTCCCTGATAGGGGGCTTTCATCTGTTAAAGGCAACACCTGAAAGACTCACGAAAACCATTTCTTTTTTGAACCAGACAGGCATTAAACGCGTCTTTCCAGCGCACTGCACGGGTGAATCGGCGATGCGGGCATTGCAGGAACAGCTGAAGGCCCAGGTGCAACTGGGGCGTGTTGGAATGGCATCCAGGATCCAGGTGATTTAGATTTAAGACCACAAATCTTATACGTTGAGCTAAATTGCTTGTCTTTTGATCCATCTACTAGGTTGTATTAAAGGCCAGATAGGCCTGTTATTGAACCTTTAATTCGCCTTGTAGATGAACCAAATTCCTGGGCTATTTCTGCTCAACTTATTTCATCTGCGGTCCTGGGCGATGAAAAATTAAAACAGGCTTAAGAGATGGGTTTCATGGCCCCCATGTAGGCCCGCAGTTTTCTGCCAATCCGTTCAACACCAGTGGAGCGGATGGCCTCATTGACATGGATGAGGGTGATATTTTCAACCCCGTTGGTTTCAACCATAAGGCCTTTACCGATCACATCTATATCCAGTTTTTCCATGAAATCGGAAAGCAATGGTGCGGCCTGGTGGTTAAACAGATAACATCCGTATTCAGCGGTGTCGGAGATGACCACATTCATCTCATAGAGTTTTTTCCTTGCAATCAGATTGGCGATCAACGGCAATTCATGAAGGGATTCATAATAGGCGGATTCTTCACCGATACCGGTTGAAACCATGGTGTCAAACGCCAGTTCAACACCGGCTTTGACAAAGGCCACCATGAGAAGGCCGTTGTCAAAATACGCCTGTTCCGGGATGTCCTGATCCGTGGGGATTGATTGTTCAAAAGCCGTCTTGGCGGTTTCCGCCCTCCATTTAAGCAGGTTGGCATCATTATTTGCCCAGTCTTCCATCATGGTTTGGGAAAATTTTCCCGACATGATATCATCCATGTGCTGGTTGTACAGGGGGGTAAGAATGGTTTTTAATTCTTCACTAAGTGTCTGGGCAAGGATTTTTTCGGGGTTGCTCAACCGGTCCATCATATTGGTTACGCCGCCATGTTTCAAGGCTTCAGTAATGGTTTCCCATCCATATTGAACCAGTTTTGAGGCATATTCAGGGGGGGCCCCTTTTTCAATCATTTTGTCATAACACAGCAGGGACCCGGTCTGGAGAACACCACAGAGAATGGTTTGTTCACCCATGAGGTCAGATTTTACTTCCGCTACAAAAGAAGACTGAAGAACCCCGGCCCGGTCTCCCCCGGTGCCGCAGGCATAGGCTTTGGCCAGTTCCATTCCCTCGCCTCTTGGGTCATTTTCCTTGTGAACGGCAATCAGTGTGGGCACGCCGAATCCCCGTTTGTATTCTTCCCGGACTTCTGTACCCGGAGATTTCGGTGCCACCATGATAACGGTGATATCTTTTCTGATGGGCATGCCTTCTTCTACAATATTAAATCCATGGGAATAGGATAAACAGGCATCCTGTTTCATCAGCGGCATGACAGCTTCGATCACAGGGGTGTGCTGTTTGTCCGGGGTCAGGTTGATCAAGAGATCTGCCTGGGGAATCAGTTCGGTATAGGTTCCCACATGAAATCCGTTTTCCGTGGCGTTTTTCCAGGACTGTCGTTTTTCTTCTATTGCGGCATCCCGAAGGGTATAGGAGATGTCCAGGCCGCTGTCCCTCAGGTTTAATCCCTGGTGAAGTCCCTGGGAACCGCAACCGATGATGACGATTTTTTTGCCTTTCAGGGCATCAACGCCGCTGAATTCAGATGCATCCATGAAACGGCACTGGGACAACTCTTCCAATTGTCGTCTCAATGGCAGGGTGTTAAAATAATTTTGGCCCATTATGGTCTCCTTTGCTGATAAAGTTTAAATCGGTTCTAACATTCACTGCTGTATGAATGTCCTATATTTATGATTGCGTCAAATGAATCATTTGCAATGTTATATTTTAAATATTGCAATATACAGGGGTAAAGATGATATTGCAAATATTTTTTATTGATTGATGTAATGTTGCAAAATTTGAAATACGATGGTAGAGGGTGACATATGGATATTCGAAATTTAAGGCTTTTCAGGCACCTTGCCGGGACCTTGCATTTTGCAAGGACCAGCCAGGCCTGTTATATCACGCCATCAGCATTGACACGGGTGATCCAGCGGATTGAAGCAGAGCTGGGGCAACCGCTTTTTATCCGGGACAACCGGTCTGTGGCGTTGACATTGGCCGGGATGGCATTTAAAAAATATGCCGATGATGTGCTGCAAAGATGGCATCAGCTCCATGACGAATTGACGGCTGATGATGTCCTCCAGGGAGAATTGTCATTGTATTGCTCTGTGACAGCAGCCTATGGCATCCTCCCCCGCATTATGGCAACCTATCGAAAGACCCATCCTGACGTTCGTATCCGTCTTGAAACCGGAGATGCTGCCAAAGCCCTGGTCAAACTGTCTCACCAGGATGCCGATGTGGCCATTGCCGCCCTGCCCGACACCCTGCCCAGGGATCTGGTCTTTCACACGCTGTCCCGGACGCCGCTGGTCTTTATTGCCCCCCTGCAATATCCGGATATCGTTATCCACACAACAGACGGTATCATTGACTGGGAACAGACCCCGTTAATCATTCCGGATCACGGATTGAGTCGGGATCGTATTGATCAGTGGTTTGCAACGGAACATTTTATTCCCAATATTTATTCCCAGGTGGCCGGTCACGAGGCCATCATTGTAATGATCAGCCTTGGCTGCGGCATTGGACTGGTTCCCAGAATGGTGCTGGAAAAAAGTCCTTTTTTAAACCAGGTAACGGTTCTGGAAAGCGCCCCGGAACTGCCGCCCTTTGTCATTGGGCTTTGCACCCGGAAAAAAAACCTGGCCAATCCCAGGGTCCAGGCATTATGGCGAATGGCCAGTGAACAATGACCCCTGTTTTACCCATACAACAGCATCTTCCCGAAATAAAAAAAGCCCTTGAAACGTCCCGGCGTGCTGTGGTTCAGGCACCGCCAGGTGCCGGTAAAACCACCCATGTGCCCCTGGCCCTTCTGGAAGAACCCTGGCTGAAAACGAAAAAAATTATTCTTCTGGAGCCCCGGCGCCTGGCCGCCAGATCCTGTGCCGCTTATATGGCTGGCCTTCTGGCTGAAAAGATCGGGCAGACCATTGGGTACCAGGTTCGCCTGGACAGGCGGGTGGGTCCGAATACCCGGATTGAAGTGGTTACCGAAGGTGTTTTTCTCCGGAAAATCCAGTCCGATCCCTTTCTGGAAGGCGTTGGGCTGGTGATATTTGATGAATTCCATGAAAGGAATCTTCCCAGTGATCTTGGGCTTGCCCTGTGTTGGGAGTCGTTTGACGCATTGCGCGATGATTTGCGCATTCTTGTCATGTCGGCCACAATGGATGTGACAGCGGTTTCAATCCTCATGGAGAATGCCCCCAGGATTCTTTCCAGGGGAAAAAGCTTTCCTGTGGAAACCATTTATAGCCCGGGACCGGAAAAAAGGCAGAACCGGCGCATTCCCATTGAAATGGCGTGTGCATCGGTTATCCGGCGAGCGCTGTCAGAAACCCGGGGGGATATACTGGTTTTTTTGCCCGGTGTTCGGGAAATTAAGCGGCTGATGTTCATTCTGGAGGAAACCCTGGATTCAGGGTACCGTGTTTTTCCTTTATATGGAAACCTGTCTCAAAAAGAACAGACCCGGGTGTTTTGTCCCTCCCTTCCGGGGGAACGAAAAATTGTGCTGGCCACCGCCATTGCCGAGACGTCCATCACCATTGAAGGCATTCGGGTGGTCATTGATTCGGGCCTGATGCGGGTGCCTGAATTTTCCCCCCAGACAGGAATGAGCCGTCTGGTCACAGTGCCGGTTTCAAAGGCGGCGGCTGACCAGAGAAGGGGGCGGGCAGGTCGAACCGCATCGGGGCGGTGTTACCGGTTATGGTCCCTGTATGACCAGGGATTGCTGAACGCGTTTACGCGACCTGAAATTTTAAGTGTTGAACTCACCGGGTTTGCCTTGGAACTGGCAGTCTGGGGGGTATCAGACCCGTGTCAATTAAAATGGCTTGACCCGCCGGAAGAAACACCATTTGAACAGGCCACCACCCTGCTTAAAACCCTGGGTGCCCTTGATAAACAGGGACGGATTACCCTTCATGGGAAGAAAATGGCCTCCGGCGGCCTGCATCCCCGGCTTGCCCATATGATCATCAAAGGGGAGGAAACAGGTCAGGGACTGCTGGCCTGCAGACTGGCAGCTTTTCTCAACGAGCGGGATGTTGTCCAATTTGACCGAACACCGGTGGATCCGGATATCCGGCTTCGCCTGGAGCTGATTGAACGGATGATCCAGAAGCAACCGATATGGCAAAAAGGCATCCAGGTACATAAAGAGATTCTTCGCCGGATCATTAAAACCGAAAAAAAACTGGTACGTCATTTTGGGATTACACCTGAACCACCAGACACTGAAATGGCCGGTAGAGTTCTGGCTTATGCCTATCCCGACCGGATTGCCAGGCGACGAAATCGGGATAACACCTTTTTAATGACATCGGGAAAAGGGGCCTTTTTTACAGAAACAAACACGGTCTCCCAATGCGATTATATTGTGGCCCTTCATCTGGACGGCAATCCGAGAAACGCAAAGATTTTTCTTGCTGCCCCATATTCACAGCAGGACCTTGAGCAGGATTTCAGTCAGGCGCTTCAAACCCTTCAGACCATAAAATGGGATAAAAAAACCGGCACGGTACAGGCAAACGAAGACACCCGTCTGGGGGCCCTGGTAATTGACCGGAAGCGCTTACCGGCCATTGATCCGGAAAAGGCCTGCGGCATCCTGATTCGGGAAATTCAACGAGCAGGGCTTGCGTTGCTGCCCTGGACGAATAAACTGGTAAGCCTGAAAACCCGTGCTGTATTTTTGAAAAATACCGGTGGGTTTCCCGGCTTGCCCGATCTTTCCGATACCGCCCTTGAAGCCGGAATGGAAACCTGGTTGACACCGTTTCTCCCCGGCATTTTTTCCTTAAAACACCTGGAAAAAATTGACCTTGAAACTGCTTTTTTATCCCTGCTGACCTGGGCGCAGCAGCAGACCATAGAGAAGAATGCCCCCCCCCATATCCGGGTGCCCAGTGGGTCTAAACAGCCCTTGATCTATAGCGGTGAAAAGGGCCTGCTTCCCTCACCAATCCTTGAAGTCCGGCTCCAGGAAATGTTTGGCCTGACCGCAACACCGCAAATTGCGGGTATCCCGGTTACGCTTCATCTGCTGTCGCCTGCGGGACGACCGGTTCAGATCACAACAGATCTTGAAAGTTTCTGGAAGAATACGTATCAGCAAGTGAAAAAAGACCTGATGGGTCGGTATCCGAAACATTTCTGGCCGGATGATCCCCTTTGTGCCGGACCGACAAACCGTGTGAAATCAAAGGCCCGGCCATAAAGGGATTCTCTTCTTGCACTCACCCCCTAAACAGTCTACTAATAAGACAAAAACGAGACATAAAAAGGCCTTTTAAAAATGATTAAACAATTTTAATGAAGGGGAAGATAATGTGTTATGGAAATTAAATTTTGTACTGCCTGTGGTGCACCCACGGCATTGAAAATTCCGACGGATGATGATCATGTCCGTTCCGTCTGCACGAATTGCGGCCTGGTTCATTATAACAATCCCAAGATGGTGGTGGGAACTATCCCGGAATTGAACGGACAGGTTTTGTTGTGCAAAAGAAATATTGAACCCCGGAAAGGCAAATGGACCCTTCCGGCCGGATACCTTGAAAACGGGGAGTCGGTTCAGGATGGTGCCGGCCGGGAAACCCTTGAGGAAACAAGGGCCAGGGTTCGGATAGTCGAGCCGTATCGCCTGTTTAATATTGTGTTTGTGGATCAAATCTATCTCATGTTCAGGGCGGATTTGACGTCTGATACATTCGGACCCACCAAGGAAAGTACCGAGGTCCGGTTGTTCGGGGAAAAAGATGTCCCCTGGGATGATATTGCCTTTGAAGTGATCAAACAAACCCTTGAACATTATTTCCAGGATAGGAAAAAAGGCACATTTCCATTTAAGATTTTTGACCTTCAGTGATTTCCAACAGGCTATTCCCGGGGGTCTTTTTCCGTGTAAATATTCCAATAGTCAGCTTTTTCTTCACACATCCCTTGACAACACGCGGGTTTCTATCTTACTTCTATCTGGATTACGGGTATGAACACCGTTATTTGAAGGAATTTCAGTAGTATTGAAGAAGGGATGCCGGCAGCGGGAGCAGCAGGGGAATGATGATGGATATCTTTTGTTGATGAGAACACGGGTTGAAATGGGGTGGACGATTCCTCCCCTTCTAAAGTGCAGCCTCCGGGCCAAGCTTGGCTTTCTTATGGGGGGTGTCGCCCTGCTGACATTGTTCATGGTGTCTACGGCACTTATTGTAAACGAAAAATATAATGCCCGGAAAAATCTTGTTCGGGAACTGCAGTCCATGGCAGATCTTGTTGCCTTGAACAGTAGTGTTGCCATGGTGTTTCACGATGAGCAGGCGGCCCGGGAAACCCTGGCTTCCCTGGCAGCAAAACCGGAAATTATGGCGGCCGTCCTTTATGATGACACCGGAACCGTTTACAGCCGATACAGCTGGGGAACCATTGATGGTGCCACGGTTATATCTGATTTGAGACAGGTTCATACCCGTCCGGAAAACACCCTGAAGCAAGTAAAAACTTTCGGTGGGCTGAGTTATCTGCTGGAGGGCCGTCTCCATGTGATCCAGCCGGTGATGGACAAGGGAAATTTTATGGGGGCCATCCACCTGGTTGACAATATGCAGCAGGTCAAACAACGGCTGAATACCTATTACCAGGTGGTGGCTGCTATTATTTTGATTACACTGATGGTGGTGGCGTTTTTGTCTTCCAGAATGCAAACGTTGATAACAGACCCACTGTTTGACGTCATTGATTCCATGAGTCAGGTGATAGACCTCAAAAATTACAAGGTTCGGGTCAAAAAGCCGCGGGAAGATGAATTCGGGATACTGGTGGATCATTTTAATAAAATGATTGAAGAAATTCAAACCCGGGATGAAGAATTAAACACATATAATGCCGACCTTGAAAAAATGGTTAAAAAAAGAACACAAGATCTTTCCCAGGCCCCAGGCCTTCTCCAGGACGGTTTGGCAACAGAGGATTCCCCGGGTGACGGGCGGCCCGATTCAACCGTGATTGATCCCACGGCCATTCAAACGATTAAGGCCCTTCAAATGGAAGGCGAGCCCAATATTTTATCCAGCGTTATAACCACATACCTGACGGGGGTGGAATCTAAAATATCCCAGTTGCGGGATACGGGATCCTGTCATACCCTTCTGGATCTGCAGGCATTTGCCCACAGCCTCAAATCATCCAGTGCGAATGTGGGTGCTGTTGTTTTGTCTGAACTATGCAAATCCCTTGAAATGACATGCAGGAATAATACACTGGACGATTCAGATGTTTATATTAAAGCGATTGAGTGTGAATTTGTAAACGTTAAATCTGCTTTGGAAGAGGAAATCAGCCGGTTATGATATACACCGACAAACGAAGACAAACCCCATTGGCATTGATTGTGGACGATGACGCGTCTTTAAGGATGGTAATGGTTGCTGCATTGAAAAAATTCGGTCTTGATGCCATTGAAGCGGATAGCGGCAGCAGCGGTATTGAAGTGTTTAAATCCGAAAACCCCGATATTGTCCTCCTGGATGTGGTCATGCCAGAGATGGATGGGTTTGAAGTCTGCAAATTAATCCGCCAATCCCCCGGGGGGACCTATACGCAGATTCTTATGGTCACCGGGCTTGAAGATACTGAATCAACAAAAAAGGCGTTTGACGTGGGGGCGAACGGGTTTGTCACAAAGCCGTTAAGCCTTGTCATGCTCGGGTATCGGGTTCAGTACATGCTGCGGGCGGGCCATGCCTTCAGAGAATTGGATATCAGCAAACGTCGCCTGGCCAAAACCCAGGAACTGGCCAGAATTGGCAACTGGCAGGTTGATTTGAGGAGCAGTGAATTCTATTGTTCACCGGAAGCCCTCAGTCTGCTGGAACTGAGCAGTACTGATAATTACATGGTTCTGGATGCGTTTATCCGTTCCATCCTGGATCAGGATAAACGTCGGGTAAAAAACGCTCTGGGAAAGGCACTCCAGACAAAAAAAGGCACCACCCTGGAATATCAAATTCGCGATATTGAGGGGTCTCAAAGATATATACTCAACAAATCAGAGATTGTTTTTGATGCCCAGGCACAACCCATATTAATGCTGGGTATTGTCCAGGATATATCCCCGTTGAAAAAAGCAGAAAAGGAAATTCGTTTTCTCGCTTTTTATGACGGCTTGACCGGCCTGGCCAACCGCATGCTGTTCATGGACCGGCTGGATCAGGCCATAGTATCGGCCAAGCGCAACAAAAAATATTTTGCCTTATTGTTTCTGGACCTGGATAATTTTAAACAGATTAATGATACCCTGGGCCATCATATCGGTGACCTGCTGCTTAAAAAGGTGGCTGAAAGTATAACAAAATCGATACGGAGAAGTGATTCAGCAACACGATTGGTAAAAGAGGGGGAACCCGATTCTTTAATCGCCCGGCTTGGCGGCGATGAATTTACCATTCTGGTGACCGATCTTAAAGATCCGGAATATGCCGCCTTGATTGCTGAGCGGCTGATCAAGGTCATCCCTGTGGTTTATGATTTGGCTGGCAATGATGTGTCCATCACTACCAGCATTGGGATCAGTGTTTTTCCAACGGATGGCAACAAGGCTGACACCCTCCTGAAAAATGCGGATACAGCCATGTACCATGCAAAAAAGGGAGGAAAAAATACCTACCAGTTTTTCATGGATTCCATGAACAAGGCAGCGCTTGAGCGTTTTTCTATGGACAGGGATATCAAAAAGGCCCTGCAGAACAATGAGTTTGTGCTATATTACCAACCGCAAGTAAACCTGTCGGATCGGAAAATTGTGGGGGCAGAGGCCTTGATTCGATGGCATCACCCCCTTCGGGGCATGATCCCGCCGGATAAATTCATCCCCATTGCAGAAGAATCCGGCATCATCATTGAAATAAATCGATGGGTGTTTCTCACGGCGTGCCAACAGGCAAAACAATGGTTCAAACAGGGGCTATGCCCCATCAGAATGGCGATTAATTTGTCCGGGTATAAGCTGGCCAGCCAGAAAATAATTGAGACCATTGAAACGGTTCTTCAGCAAACAAAGTTTGCTGCCCAAAATATTGAAATCGAAATTACCGAAAATGTTCTCATGCAGGATACCAAGGCAACCGTGTCAACCCTGAGCAAAATAAAGGACCTGGAGTTGAAAATTGCTTTAGATGACTTTGGTACAGGATATTCCTCCTTGAGTTATTTGACGTCATTCCCTGTGGATACCATAAAAATCGATCGGTCGTTTGTCATGGACTGTACGTCGAAAAGCAATAATCTTGTGATTATCAAGGCCATCATTGCAATGGGGCACAGCCTGGGTAAAAAGATTGTTGCCGAGGGAATTGAAACTGAAGAACAATATCATTTGATGAAAGACCTGGGCTGCGATGAGTGCCAGGGATATTATTTCAGTCGTCCGGTTCCCCCGGATGAATTTATAAAACTCCTTACCCGGGGGTCTTTTTAACCTCTGAGGTTATAAGATGTCCGGTAAAATATCAAACCTGTCAAAGGGTGGCATGATACAGGCACCGGAAAAATAGGATTTTCCAAGTTCAAGCAGCTGTTTTGACAGGTAAATCCCCTCTTTTACAGGGTCCTTGGTATGTTTCATCTGTTGCCGTAAGGGGTCGGGAACAGCAATGCCGTTCACCTTGTCATGAAGAAATACAGCATGTTTATAGGACAATAACGGAAGGATGCCCATGATGACAGGCACTTTCAGGTGTTTTGTGGCACGATGGATCGCTTGAGCGGTTTGTTCATCATATATTGGCTGGGTGACAATAAACCGACAGCCGGCTGCCACTTTTTTTTCCAGTCTTTTGGCTTCATGTTCCAGTCCATTGACTTCAGGTCTGAAATCAAGTACTGCGCCGGTATTGAGGTCAGCATCTCTGGCCATGGAAATGAGCTGAAAGACATTTAAATCGCCGACGGTTGATGTGGGGTCCTGGGCTCTGGCGGCTGACGGATCGCCGGTTACGGCGATAACCGTATCAATACCCAGGGCTTTGGCACCCCAGAGTTCACTTTGTAATCCCAGGCGGTTGTGGTCCCTTATGGTACAATGCAGGATGGCCGGTTTTTGGGTGGCTTTTTGTACCAGGTGGGTGAATACCATGGCTGACATTTTGGGTTTGGCCACCGGGTTTGATGCCACACTGAAGGCGTGAAACCCGAGACTGGAAAGGCGGCACAGTTTTTCCAAAATTCCGGTGGGGTCATTGCCTGCTGGCGGCACCACTTCAATGGTGATAATAAAATCAGTATCATCGGAAAAAAGAAACGGCATATGTTCTCCCTTGATCAATTTGTTTGGTTCACGATCCTTAATATGGCGCGAAATATCAACTGAAGTTTAATATGCAACAGGATAAAAAGCAAATCAATACCTTGGTATTTGAAAAAAAACTTGCCCTGGTTAATCGGGTAATGGTATGCTTGCATTTATTGTAGAGACAGTTCCTGATGCGTATTCTCAATGTCTGCAAATAAACATAAAATTCGGGTTGCAATGGACGATTCAAACCCCAGGTTAGGAATAACCACAGGAGGTCGGTGTGAAATTAAGCTATCGCTTGCGTCTTTTGATTGTGTTGATCAGCCTGGGGGTGTTGACCGGGGGGGGGCTTTTATTGAAACACTTGCTGCTGCCGGACTCTTTTGGCGTTTACGGCCCCTACCGGGCAAATGCCATTGCCGAAGCAGCCCTTGTTCCCATTCGCCATGGGACCAATGCCAGTTGTTTTAAGTGCCATGCCTATGAAGCCGGTATTCATAAAACAGGTCGCCATCAGACCATCTCCTGTGAATTTTGTCATGGCACATATATGGATCATGTAGAGAACGGCCGGAAGATCGGAACCCTTCCTGTTAAACGTGAAAAGCAGATCACCACCCTGTGCCTCCGATGCCATAATACGGAAATAAAGGCAAGGAGTGAACTCGTCATTAAAACCGTTGCCATGCCCAACCACCTGGCAGACCAGAACGTCAAACTCACCCACAATTGCAATCAATGCCATCATGTTCATGCGCCGTTGAAATATATTATCCGGGCAAAACAGATGACCCGATGGACGGAGGCAGGCAGATGAAAATCTTAGATCCCTCCCCGAAAATGAATCGGCGATCTTTCGTCAAAAACGTATTAAATGGCACCATTGCCGGTTCTTTGTACCTGGTCTGGCCCATGGGCGGTGACAGTCTGGAAATCCCGGAACAGATTCCTGGCATCCGGGACACCGCCTATGATATCCATAACCAGGCGTTTGTGTTTATCGTGGATATTACCCGGTGTATCGGCTGCGGGTCCTGCTGTGTAGCGGACAAAAGGGAATACAATGTACCCGATGGGAACTACCGGACCTGGGTTGAGCGGTATGTAAAGGGATTCAGCGACCAGATCTATGTGGACTGCCCCAATGGGGGGCTGGATGGATACCAGCATCCCAGAACAGATATTGATGAGGACATAAGAGACACCTTTTTTGTGCCCAAGCTGTGCAATATGTGCAGGGAAGCTCCCTGTGTCCAGGTGTGTCCGGTGGGGGCCACCTTTATTTCTCCGGACGGATTTGTCCTGGTGGACGAAAAACGGTGTGTGGGCTGTGCCTATTGCATCCAGGCCTGTCCCTATTCTGTCCGGTTTTTGAACCCGGTTACCCGGGTGGTGGAAAAATGCACCTGGTGCTATCACCGGGTCAGAAAAGGGTTGCTGCCGGCCTGTGTAGAGGTCTGTCCCACCGGTGCCAGGAAATTTGGTTCCATGCGGGATGACACCTCGGAAGTCTATAACATTCTGAAGGGTCCCGGTGTTTTGACCGTATTGAAAAAAGAAATGGGGACCTGGCCGGCCCTTTATTACAAGGGTGCCAGAAGGGAGGTGGTTTGATGGATGCTGTCAATGGCACGGCAACGATGCTGATATCGAATTATGTCTTCCCCAATGATTTACATGTTCACTGGAGCATGATGATCGTATTGTACCCCTATATTACAGGACTTGTTGACGGGGCCTTTATCATTGCTGCCCTCTACTATCTGTTTGATATCAAAAGTCTTAAACCCCTGGCCCGGTTTTCCCTTTTGTTTGCCCTGGCATTCCTGTGTTGTGCCACCTTGCCGCTGTTGCTCCATTTGGGCCGGCCCGAGCGAAATCTCAACATGCTGTTAACCCCCAGTCCCAGTTCGGCCATGGCAGGGTTTGGATATATCTATGCCGTGTCCATGGGGGTTCTGGTGTTTATCGTGTTGTTTGTCTATCGTCCGGATCTGGTGGTATTAAGAGACACTTCCAAAGGATTGCTCAAGCTGCTGTACCGGGCCATAACCTTTGACAGCCGGGATCTTTCAACTTATTCCCTGGCGCTTGACCGGAAGATCATCCGGTTTCTGGTGGGCATCGGTATTCCCATTGCCGCTGTGCTTCACGGGTATGTGGGCTTTATCTTTGGTGGTGTTAAAGCCATTCCCACCTGGTCAACCCCCCTGATGCCGGTGATTTTTCTCTTTTCCGCCTGTTTATCGGGAATCTCTGCCATTATTCTGGCCTATATCGTCATCCGAAAAATAACCGGCCGGTCCATTGATTCGGACTGCATCAAGACGTGTATCAAGACATTGACCCTTTTTTTCATCCTTGCCTTTGCGTTTGAGATGCTGGAGGTATTTTCCCATTCATATTTGAAATCCGGGTATCACCACATGGTGGAGGGCCTTTTAAACGGTCCCCTGGCCAGCTCCTTCTGGTTGTGGCAGGTTAAAATCTGTTCGGTAATCCCGCTGGTCATTCTGGGGGTGATGGCTTTTTTTCGTATGGGACGGGCGATGTATCATTTTTGGGCAGCGGTTGTCTCGGCGATTCTTTTGCTGCAGGTGTTGATCATGCGGTGGAATGTTGTCATCGGTGGTCAGCTCATGAGCAAGAGTGCAAGGGGGTATACCGAGTTTCATCCCCAATGGTTTGACAAAGAAGGCATTCTTGCCGTGATCATTGTCATGGCCATCCCGTTTATGATTCTTTTTGTATTGAGTCGGATTTTTCCTTTCTGGACACCCGATAATGAAACGACCGTAACGTAACCCTTAATCAATATACCGTTAAATCCCGGAAAGGAGGTGTTGCCGTCAATCGACGCGGTCGCGCAAAAAGTGAAAATGGAATCATTTGCAGTTTAATTTATATTTTGGGAGGAAAGCCATATGATAATTTTAAGGTCATTACTTGTTTTTGTGATGATGGTTGTTTTTGTCCCGGGGATGGCGTTTGCGTTGACCCAGGAATCCTTTGATGTAAAAAACAAAAAGAACCAGGAAATGAACAAAAAGTGCATCACCTGTCATTTAAAAGAAAATGCGTCCCTGGTCCGGCAATGGGAAAATTCAGCCCATGCAGCTGCCAAAGACGGGCAGATCGGGTGTTTTACCTGTCATGCTGCAAATGTGGGGGAAGAAATGGGGTACACCCATGAAGGTGCCTTTATCAAAGCCATTCTTTCACCCAATGACTGTGCCATGTGTCATGAACCCGAGGCCAGGGAAATGGCCCAGTCGCATCATGCCACTGCCGGTGAAATCATGGCATCCCTTGATAATATGTTGGCAGAAGTGGTGGGGGGGATGCCCTCGAATAAGGCAAACATGGCCAGCGGCTGCTGGCAGTGCCACGGCTCCATCGTATCGTTGAAAAAGGATAAGGACGGAAACGCCCTGAGATCCAAAACAGATGCCCCTCAAATGGATTATAATACCTGGCCCAATTCCGGTATCGGGAGAATTAATCCCGACGGCAGCAAGGGGGCCTGTAATGCCTGTCATTCCAAACATTCTTTTTCTGCATCCAGGGCAAGACAGCCTGAAAATTGCGGGAAATGCCATTTGGGGCCGGATCATCCCCAAAAAGAGATCTATGAAGAATCCAAACACGGGATTGCCTATTTTACGGCTGAGCGGGGAAATTCTCCTGACGGCATGAATATCCTGAAAGACGGGTCCTGGGTGTTAGGGGATGATTATTATACCGCCCCCACCTGCTCCACTTGCCACATGGGGTCCTTTATTAAACTCAATGGTGCGGTGGCTAAAAACAGCCATAATGTGGGAGACAGGATTTCGTGGAACTTAAGGGCCCCTGTTTCTTCAAAATTGAACCGGGTGATATTTACAGACGGTACGGGCACGGATATTACCGGAGATATAGCACCCCGCCCCGGACAGACAGCCACGGCAAAAAGTTATTCCAGGGAAGGCGATAAGCTAAAGAAAATCGTTTCTGAAAAAACCATCCAGAGTGTTATGTCCTGGAAACAGAGGCGATCGAACATGAAGGAGGTTTGCAAGTCCTGTCATGGCATCAACCAGGCTGATAATTTTTATCGGCAGCTGGATGATGTGGTGATGCTGTACAATGAAAAATTCGCCAAACCCGGTGTGGAACTGGTGAACATGCTAAAAGAAGACGGGATCTGGGAAAATTCGGGTTTCCAGCATCGAATCGGGTATACCTGGTTTGAAATCTGGCACCATGAAGGCCGGAGGGCCAGGATGGCTGCTGCCATGTTTGCACCGGATTACACTCACTGGCATGGGATGTATGAAATTTCCAGAAATTTTTACCATGAGTTTTTACCGGAAGTCCAGGAAATGGCGGATCATGCTGATAAGGGGGAGCGATACCGGACCTATATCAAAGCGCTTATGGCCAAACCGGAACATTTATGGATAAAAACCGGTGGCAGTGCTGAAACCATGCAGTTGATCGAAGAAGAAAATAAATTAAGATATAACCAGTAAAAAAAATGTCTCCGGCAGGACAGCATTGCCTGCTGTCCTGCCGGAATAGTTTGGACATCTCCCTATGCCTGAAAAAAATATAAAGGGGTGTATTCTCCTGTCCCTGCTGCTTTGTCTGATGTCGGTCAGACTTTATGCCAATGACCTGGCCCCTCTTTTTGAGCGGGTTGAAGCATTGAATATTCAGCGGCAGGGATATGTTTTAGGGGCGGTTTTGAATCCCGAACAACTCAAAACAGCCTCGGCCAATCCAATGGATGCAGCTGCACCGGATACCGTTAAATTCAAAGATCAAAACCTGGTTGTGGTGGCCCAGAAATCAACCCACCGGATTCTTATCCTTTATGAAGAATTTGAAACCTTAACACAGCCGGAAATTCAAGACCTCATCGGTGACCTGTATCTGCAGTTTGATGACCCAACGGTCCTGGCCCATGACCGGGTGGTTTACTGGGCCTATGGAGAAAAAGGAAAAATTACCGCCAGAGAATTTGATACCGCAGGACATGACAAGCGAACCCTTAAAATCCTGGCAACCGTGAAATGTATCAGTGACATCAACATCATGGAAAAGGGTAAAGATCCCTCATCAGGTCATGTCTATTATATTATCAGTTCAGATCCGATTCTAAGGCTTTTTAAAGATAAAAAGGCTTAATTTTCCTCGCGAATCGCCTTGCAGACCTGGGCCACAAGCCATACCATGTTGTCAATACTGTCAAGTTCAGCATACTCGTCAATGCTGTGGGAATTGGCTCCCACAATGCCCATCCCGTCAATGGTGGGGGTGCCGCAGGCAGACGTGTAATTGCCGTCAGAACATCCCCCGGTTGAAATCGCTTCCAGGGGCAGCCCGATTTTTTCTCCTGTGGATCGGACCAGATCCCACAGTTGGCGGGTAGCCTTCCCCGTTTCCATGGGCGGCCGATCGATCCGGCCCTGAACACGGATGGTTGATCCCTCTATACAGGGGGTTTTGCCCAGGGTATGAAAAAATTCTTCAACACGGTTTTTTTCTTCCTGTTTTAAGATTCGCACATCAACAGAGGCCGTGGCCCTGTCGGGAATAATATTGACCTTATCACCACCGGTGATGACCGTCACCTGGGCCGATGTCCCCATATCATTTTGATTTAACCGGTTTATCTTGACGATCTGGTGGGCCAGTTCCACAACGGCGTTGATCCCTTTTTCAGGGTCAGCACCGGCATGGGCTTCCCGGCCGTTTACACAGACGTGAAACCAGCCGCCGCCTTTTCGTTGAAGGACGAACCGATATCCGGGCCGGCAGGGTTCAAAAACAAAGGTTCGAAGGCTTTTTTTTGCCGTTGACTGGATCCATTTTTTGGAGGCGTGGGAGCCGGTTTCTTCATCCCCATTAAACGCCACACACACGGAGAGCGCGCCGAGAATACCTTCATGTTTAAGGGTTTCAAGAACATGCAGCACCACAAGCAACCCGCCTTTCATGTCACAGACACCCGGTCCGAATGCCCTGCCATCTTTGATTGAAAACGGTCGTTTTGCCACTTCTCCCGGGGGAAATACCGTGTCCATGTGCCCTAGAAACATGATATCAAATGGGGATGTTCCCTTTTTATGCGCTGCATAGAGGCAGGGAATTTTATTGTCCCCTAAAAATAGCACCTGGGAATTCAGACCGATGTGGGAAAACCGGGTGTCAAAAAATCGGGCCACGCTTTCAATGCCGGGTTTGTTATCACTGCTGCTGTCAATGTTCACAATGGTTTGAAAATCAGCTAAAAATTGGTCGTGCCGGGAGGCAATATAGGGTTTCATCTGTTACGCCTTCTGTTAAAACGGATTTCAGCCAGAGATGCCATAGAAAAAATACAGGATAAACATGACCACGCCAATGAATAGAAATGTCATACCGGTACCGGCTCTGACATAATCCATGACCTTGTAACCGCCGGGCCTCATGATCAGGGCATTCACCTGGTGGGTGGGAAGAATAAACGTGTTTGATGCCGCAATGGCAACCAGCAATGCAGCCATTCTGGGGTCTGCATGGCATTGGACAGCCAAATTCATGGCCAGGGGAATCATGAGCACGGTTGCACCAACATTGGAGATCATCAGGGTAAAAAAAGAGGTTAAACAGCCAATGAGCAGAAACAAGACCAGGGGGGTGAGTGCCCCCTGCAGGAGATTGGCAATGGCGGTGGATAAATAATGGGCCGCCCCGGTTTTTTCAAAGGCCAGACCCAGGGGGATCAGACCGGCCAGCAGAAAAACCGTCATCCAGTCAACCCCTTGATAGGCCTCATCAATGGTTAAAACTCGGGTGAGAATCATACCGATGGCCCCGGTGAGCAGGGCGATGGACAATTGGACGTTCAGCCCCAGTGCCAGAAAAAGGGCCAGGGCAAGGCAGCCAATAGCAAACCCTGCTTTTTCAGGGTGCATGAGTTCCCCCTGGATATGCTCTGTAAAGGCCAGATTTTTTTTGTGCTGGAGTAAATGAAATTTTTCCAACTCCCCAAACAGGAGAAAGGCATCCCCGGGTTGAATTTTGGTTGCCGAGATATTTTCAAGCAGCACCTTGTTCTTTTGGAAAAGCGCGATGGGATTGACCTGGTATCGTTTTCTGAAATAGATCTGGTGCAAGGTCTTTCCCACCAGTTCGGATCTGGGTGTGACAATGGCTTCGGTGATGCAGGCGTTGTCAGGAGATAACACCTCGCTCATGTGGTTAAGTTCATCACACAGTTCCCAGCCCATGGTCTCGGCCAGATGACGAATATGTTCATTGTTGCTGATAATGCCCACGATATCACCGGGTTCAATAATATCGGATCTTGAGGGAACGGCGACTTTATACCAGCCATCGCCTGCGCCCTGTTTGCAGATGCAGATGACGGTGGAATGGAATTTCGGTCGTATTTCCAATTCATCCAGCCGTTTTGTGATAAAGGTGGCAGGGATATTCAGTTCATAGGCATTATGGATTTCCTGACCATAGGTACATTCAAGGTCGTAGTCGAGGAAGCATTGGTCCTTATCCTCAGGGATAACCTTCGGTAAAACAAACCTTCCAAAGATAATAAAATAAAAAATAGCGGTAATGACAAGGGCAATACCGATGGGGGTGACACTGAAAAGTCCAAAGGCCTCAAAGGGTTTGTCTCCTAAAACGCCAGGATTGTTTGACCACCACGCCGCCATCAGGTCATTTAAAAGGATGAGGGGGCTCGACCCTACCAGGGTAAGGCATCCGCCGATAACGGCACAAAATCCCATGGGGATGAGAATCTTTGAAATGGGCACATTCAGTTGCCGGCAGATCCGGTTGGTTGCCGGTAAAAACAGAGCGGCAGCACCAATATTCTGCATGAAACCGGAAATGAAGGCAACCGTTCCTGAAATCAGGGCCATGATGCGAACCTCACTTTTTCCGGCAAACTTGATGATATGCCGGGCAAAAATATTCATGACACCTGTTTTATCAAGGCCGTCTCCGATAATAATGACGGCAATGATGGAAACAACCGCATTGGAACTTAAGCCGCTGATGGCCTGGGACGGTTCGATGATGCCGGATAATGGCAGCAGCACCATCATTAAAAGCCCCACCATATCAACCCGCACCACTTCAAAAACAAACAGCAGGATCACAAAAATCAAAAACCCGAATACGATTATCATATCCGATGTTATGTCAGGAGATGGAATCATTTTTCCTCGCAATACGATTTGTATGGAGAGTGTATTCAACATTACCCGAATAGTCAAGAATCTTGCTGCTGAAAAAGCAGCATCCTTTTTCAAATATTTTTAATGTTTGAAAAAGGAATTCGTGTTAGTATGACGATTAAATACCAACCTTTTTCCCAAGGATGTATATATGAAAAAATTAGGTGAACTCCTTATGGGCAGTGATCCCTTTGAAGAAATCTTAATGGGGAACGAGGCGGTTGTCAGGGCAATGATAGAAACCGGGACAAAAGTGGTCGCCTCCTATCCTGGTTCGCCGACCCCTGAGATCGCAACGGCTATTCTAAGCATTCCCGAAGATCGCCGACCCTTTTATTTTGAATTTTCAGTCAATGAAAAAGTGGCCACGGAAGTGGCTTTTGGCGCCGCATTAAATGGCAATCTTTCCTGCGTTTTTTTTAAAAGCGTTGGCCTGAATGTTGCCCTTGATACCTTTGTCCAGTTGTCACTGATGAATATCATCGGCGGGATGGTTGTGGTTCTGGGAGATGACCCGGGTGCCAATTCCTCCCAGAATGAGCAGGACAATCGAAATGTTTATAAAATGGCCCGGGTAACGGTTTTTGAACCGGCTTCCCCCCGGGAGGCGTATGAATATTATAAATATGCCGCCGCCCTTGCAAAAAAAGAAAAAACCGTTGTGGTCCTGAGGATGACCACCCATGTCTGCCATGCGCGGCAAAAGGTTACCTTTGATACATATGAAGAAAGGATGCCTTACAAAACTGATTTTAATAGGGAAAATGGCCCGTATATCCCCTTGACCACCATGGCCCTGGATATGAAACGGCAATCCATTCAAAAAATGCATCGAGCCGGACATTTTATTAAGGATGTGGGGCTGAATACGGCATTGATTTCAAACAACAGCCGGGGCAAAGGCATCATCACCTCCGGGTTGACCTATTTGTCCGTTCTTGATGGGCTCGAGCAAGCCCTTTACACCCCGGATATCCTGAAGCTGGGGGCTATAAATCCCATTGAGAAGGACATCCTGCTTTCATTCTTAACCGCCCATGACCAGATCCTGATCCTGGAGGAACTGGACGATATCCTTGAAATTCAGATAAAAGCCCTGGCCTATGATGCCGGGCTGAGCATAAAATTGATGGGGAAAACTCAGGATGAGGATTATGTGGGTGAGTACACCCCGGATAAGGTAGCGGGCATATTTGCAAGGATCTGGCCGGATATGATGACTCAAGCGCCAAAAGCCGCTGTCCTGCCAATGGAAGTCCCTACAAGGCCCGCCCAGATGTGTCCTGGCTGTGGTCACAGGAGTGCCTTTTTTGCCATAAAAAAAGCCCTGGGAGAGGAAGATGTTACGGTAGCCGATATTGGTTGTCACACGCTGGGGTACCTGCCACCGTATGACATGGGAGAGATTTTAATGTGCATGGGGGCGTCTCCCGGCATGGCATCCGGGTTATCCTTGTATAATGACAAAAAAAGAGTCGTGGCATTTTTAGGGGACTCGACCTTTTTTCATGCCGGCCTGCCAGGCTTGATCAACACCTTGTTCAACCATCACAATATCACCTTGATTATCATGGAAAACGGTACCACGGCCATGACCGGTCACCAGGATCATGCCGGCAGTGAAATTCCCATTGAAGGCTTTTTAAAGGGGCTTGGCATTGAGAGCATCCGCTCGTGTGATACCTATAGCCAGTCTAAATTAACAGACCTTGTAAAGACATCCCTGAATATAAACGGCATCAGTGTCGTCATTGCCAGACACCCTTGTATGCTCAAGTTCACACGGCACCAGCGGAAAAAATCCGGGTTTGTTCAACAGCATATCACCATTGACTCTGGAACCTGTAGCAAAATCCACGACTGTGTGGAGCGGTTCGGCTGTCCCACATTCATTCGAAACCCGGATGAGAGTGTGGGGATTAATCTGGATCTTTGTATCGGAGACGGATCATGCACACCGTCATGCCCGGAACAGGCCATTGGTTTTGAAAAAGGAGCAAAATGAAATCCTATAATATTCATATCACCGGTGTTGGGGGCCAGGGCATTGGATTGTTAAGCCAGGCCGTGTTGAGGGGGATAGATCATGCCGGGATCAACGTCATTGCCGTGGACACCCACGGACTTGCCCAGCGCGGGGGGGTGGTTGTTTCCATGATTCGATGTGGTGAAAAAATCCATTCCCCAATGATCATGAAACACAGTGCTGACCTGGTTCTGGGATTGGAAATCCATGAAGCCCTGCGGGGACTTGAGGTGGCCTTGAAGACGGGGGGTACCCTGGTCTACCTGGATGTGTCCTGGCAGCCGCTTCCCGTTCGTCTTGGCCTGAACACTGAAATTACAGCCAGAGAGATTCAGACGGCCTGTGAGATTGCGGATGCAACCGAGATAAAAGTGAATACACGTTTCCTGGAAGATTCAAGAATGCAGAACATGGCCCTTTTGGGGTCTCTTGCAAAACAACGGCTTATTCCCGGCGTAACAAAAGAACATTATGATATGGCCCTGGAAGATTTGCTGACAGGGGAAATGTTAAAAAAAAACAGGGCGATTTTTGAGGGGTATGCATCATAAACAATCGGGGTTTTCCGGCTTGGCTTTCTTGATCCCTCGCTGGATGCTTTCAATCAGTGTCTGTTTATCATAAGGCTTCTGGATAAACGCATCCACCTCATATTTCGCCAGGATTGTTTTAGAATTTTCTTCTAACAATCCCGTACAGAGGATGACAGGGATATCGCGCCGGATTTTTTTTATTTTTGACGCCAGCACATCACCGGTCATTTCAGGCATGGTCAGGTCGGTGATCACCATATCGAACCGTTCAGGTTCCTTACTGAAAACTACCAGCGCCTGTTTTCCGGACGTTGTAGCAACGATGTCATATCCCAGATGCGTCAAGACCATCTTGACGCCCATGGCAATGGCCGCCTCATCATCCACAAAAAGGACAGCAGCATTCCCAGGGGGTATGGCCGGGGGGGGGGATTCCTTTGCCCTGATGTCGGGTTCAAAAAAACACGGGACAAGCAGCTTAAACGTCGTGCCCTGGCCCAAATGACTGTCCACCAGGATGGCACCGCCATGATTTTTGATGATGCCGTGGGTAACAAAGAGTCCCAACCCGGTCCCTTCCCCGAGTTTTTTAGTGGTAAAATACGGATCGAAAATTTTCTGGATATTCGCCGGTAGTATCCCCTGTCCTGTATCGCTGATCATAATTTGGGCATACTTTCCAGGGGGGATGCCATTTGTCAATTTGCATTGCTCTGGGTTCAGGTCCGTCATATCCAGCTTTATTGTCAGAACACCGCTTTGGTTGCCCATTGCATGGACCGCATTGGTACAGACATTCATAAGGACCTGGTGCATCTGGACCGGATCTGCAAAGACGATACAGGGTTGAACGCTCATCTGTTCCCGGATATTAATTGTCGAAGGCAATGAGGCTCTCATCATGTTAACCACATCCCGGATCACAAGGTCAATCATGACCGGTTCTTTTATCTGTTCGGTCTTCCGGCTGAACATCATAATTTGCTTGACTAAATCTCTGGCTTGATAGGCAGATTGTAAAATCTGGCCCAGGCTGTGTTTCATATATTTTATGTCAGGAAACTTCTGCATCTCCAGCAATTGTGTATAGGCAATAATGCTGGTAAGGATATTGTTAAAGTCGTGGGCAATTCCGCTGGACAGGGTGCCCAGGGCTTCCATTTTCTGGGCTTGCCTGAGGTGTTTTTCCAGGGTTATTTCTTTTTGTTCACAGGCTTTTCGCTCTGCTATTTCCCGCTGGAGTTGCCGGTTGGCAGTTTCAAGCTTTTTCGTACGGTCTTTTACCCGGGCTTCAAGCGCTTTTTTTGCCATTTCCAAGGCATTTTCAGCCTTTTTTTGCTCGCTATTGTCAATGACAATGGTTCGATATTGTTCCGGATCTCCCTGTTCATCAAAACGGATCGTGCTTTCCAGATGCACATCAAAGGGTAGGCCCTTCTTTTTCTGCATGCGCAGGTCACAAGTTTGTCGTGTTTTTAAGTCGGACAGATTTCGCATATGCTGGTAATAGATATCCTGATCTTGGAAAATAATATAGTCAGACAATGGCTGGTTTATCAGATGCTTCCTTTCCATTGACAGCATTTCTGCAAAGGTTAGATTGGATTTGAGGATCATACCTTTTAAACTGAGGGTGACGTATCCTTGTGGCGCAAAATCATAGAGTTCGGCATAAAGGATCTGGGATTCCATCAGCTCCTGTTGGGAACGCTGCAGTTCCTCGTTCTGCAGTTCCAGTTCAATCTGAAGGGTCTGGAGCTCATGAATTAATGTCAGTGGATTTTCAAAAACAGCTGGTGCGACTGCGACATTCTTTTTTATCATCAATTCTTCAGCCTGCCTGCGTAATTGATTGAACTTTTCCTGGGCAGTTTGATTTTTTTTCATAGCAATACCTTTTTTATGAGGAAAGGCATAGAGCCTGTTTTAAAGGATCATTCATTTTTTGTGGCCTGGAAAGGCTGTCAATTCCTCCTTTCAATGGTGACGATACCATTGATGGCATCTTTTTCATCTCTAAGTGCTGCCGCCATCAGCCAGATGGTTATCGTTTTGCCGTCTTTGGTTTTACGCTGGGTTTCAAGGCTTTGGAAGAGGTTGCCGGTGAAGGCATTTTCCATAAACGCCAGGGATTCCTGATGGTTTTCCCTGGGCATCATATCAAGGATGTTCATTTTCAAGGCCTCCTGTTCAGTATACCCATATAATTTTTGAGCGCCCTTATTCCAGAAGGTAATGGTTCCGTCATTATCCTGAATGATGACAGCGTCCTTTGAATCCATGATAACTGCCAGGCGTTGGGTGGTCAAACGGAATTGTTTGAATTCAGTGATGTCTTCAAAGGTAATCACAACCCCATCAATAACATTGTGCATGGTGCGGTAGGGCATCATCCGGGTTCGAAAAAATGTGTTGTTTCTGCTTGCCACTTCCAATTCCTGGGTTATCAGATCTTTTAGTACCTGCTGTGCATGTTCAAAGATATTAAAGTCCTTGAATTCAGTGGCAAAATGCTTGATGGGCCGGCCAATGTCTGCACTGCTTAACGGAATCAACCGGGTTATCCGGTTGGTAAACCGTCTGACATTCAGGTCGATATCAAGAAAGATCGTGCCGATTTCAGTGGAGTCCAGCAGGTTTTTCATGTCATCATTGGCATCTGACAACTCATCAATTCTGCTTTGAAGTTCCGCATTTACGGTGGCGGATTCTTCGTTAAGAGACTGAAGTTCTTCTTTTGAGGTCTCCAGCTCCTCATTGGTGGATTGCAGTTCTTCGTTAGTTGATTGCAGTTCCTCATTAGTGGATTTGAGCGCTTCGTTGGCGGTCTCCAGCTCTTCGATAGTGGTCTGTAAATTTTCTTTGGTAAATTGCAGTTCCTGTTTCAGCTGAGTCACGTTTTCGGTTTGTTTCGATTTTTTGGGTATGATCTGGTTTTTCACGGGTGTTGTGTCATTAAAAATGATCATGAGCATGCCGCTGACAGCGCCATACGCCAGGACCGGTTTCACCGTTAAATTGACTTTTATCCCCCCGCCATTGTCCTGGATATCTATTCCATTATAGCTGAATTCCTGTTTAAGGGCGGAGACCTTACGGATGGCAGCAGATAGAACCGGTTTAAGGCCGGGTCTTGCCATTTCTAAAATATTGATGCTGGTCTTGCCGATGGACGGCTCCAGGTATTTGCCGGTGCGGCCATGGGTATACACGATATTTGATTTTTCATCGATGATGGCACAGGGAGGCGTGCCACTTTGCTTGAGAATGGTTTCCACCAGCATAAAACTATTGATATTTTCAGCTTTTCTGACAGTTTCAATGGTTTGTGCCGCTGCTGTGTGTTCATGGGGTGGTAGAACCGGAAAATCCAATATGGGTCTGGTGATTGACAAGGTGGACTGGCGTTTGAATAATCGCCATTTTTTATCCTGGATTTTAAACAGAGTTGTATTCTGACCAATGGATTCTGATGACCCTAAAAATAAGATCCCATGGGGTTTCAGGCTGTAATGAAACACGGGCAGTAATTTTTTTTGTAGTTCCGGTCCCAGATAGATCAGAAGATTCCGGCAGCTGAGGACATCCAGTTTAGTAAACGGCGGGTCCTTAATCAAATTCTGGGGCGCAAATACCAGCATTTCCCGGATGGTTTTCTTTACTCTGAAATGGTTTTCTTCTCTGGTGAAAAACCGTTTCAACCGTTCAGGATTAACATCTGCTGAAATACTCAATGGGTAGAGACCGGACCTGGCAATATTGATGGCCTCTTCATCAATATCTGTGGCAAAGATCTGAACATCAACCTGCCGATACTGTTTTTCCATGCATTCCTGTAAAAGAATCGCAATGGAATACGCCTCTTCGCCTGTGCTGCATCCGGCCACCCAGATTCTGACCATATCATCTTCTGATGTATCCGCAATTAGATGGAATAAAAAGTTATTTTTGAGGATATCAAACGCTTCCGGATCTCTGAAAAAACTGGTCACGCCGATGAGAAGATCCTTAAACAGGACATATACCTCACGCTTACGCGTCTGGAGATAGGTGACATAATCCTGAACATTATCAATCTGATGCACATGCATTCGTCTTTCAATCCGCCGGATAATGGTGGTTTTTTTGTAAAGGGAGAAGTCATGCTTTGTGTGGGCCCGAAGAAGGATGAAAATTTTTGGCAGGGCCTTTTGAAATTGATCCTTATTATTACAGATCCTACCCGTTGGTTCAACAAGGGCATGCCGGGTATATTTAATCAGCTGTTCCGGCATCTTGTCCACGGGCATCACATAATCCACCAGCCCGGTGGCAATGGCACTGCGGGGCATACCGGCATATTTGGCAGACTCCTCGTCCTGCACCATGACCAGGCCCAGTTGACCCTTGATCTGTTTTAATCCCAGGCTGCCGTCGCTGCCGGTTCCCGAGAGGATGATACAGATAGCGTTGGCACCCTGGTCCTGGGCCAGAGATTTGAAAAAATTGTCAATGGGAAGATTGAATCCCCGGGGTTGGGGCAGGTCCATGAGGTGCAGAACCCCGTTTAAAATGGCCACATCCTTGTTGGGGGGAATGGCATATACGCTGTTGGGCTTCATTTTTAAACCATCTGTTATCACCGTGACGGTCATCTCCGTCTTTTTTTGAATCAGCTCCGGCAGGATACTGACATGGGTGGGGTCCAGATGCGATATCAGGATAAAGGCCATGCCGCTGTTGGAAGGCATGGATGTGAAAAATGATTCAAACGCCTCCAGACCGCCGGCAGAAGCGCCAATTCCAACGATGGGGAATTTTGTTTTGATCCTGGCCGACTGGGGGACGTCCTTTTTTGTCATTGAAAATCTCCCTGATTTTAAAAGTAGCAGATGCCTTATTGCCGTTTTATTCCCCATTTTTTAAACATGAGAACACGTTAATTTTTAAGCGGCACCATATTCCTCAAGATAGGTTTCAATTTTTGTCAGTATAGCATCATCAAGGATGACCTTGCCCTTGATTTTTTTATTGTAAAGGTAGGCTTTGATGTCGGTGATGGTGACAATGGCGTGGATGGGAATATCAAGGATCTGTTCAAGTTCCTTTAATGCATTTTTGTCTGTTTTCCCACGTTCCTGGCGGTTTACACTGATGATAATACCGCAGACCTTTGGGGTGTTACAGGCCGTTAACACGTCAAGGGATTCCCGGATGGCTTTGCCCGAGGTAATCACATCATCTACTAAAATCAGCCGGGTATCGGATGTCAGGGGCATACCCACCACAAGGCTTTTATCTGCATAGGTTTTGGCTTCTTTTCGATTAAACACATACCCTTTATCCATGCCCATGCCGGCCAGGGCCTGGGCTGCGGAAATACATAAGGGGATTCCCTTGTAAGCCGGGCCATAGATGCCGTCGAAGGTGTCGGCATAGTGCTCACGGATGGCTTTGGCATAAAACATGCCCAGAGTCTTTATTTTAGAACCGGTGTCGAACATGCCGGTATTGATAAAATAGGGGGCAATCCTGCCGCTTTTCAATTCAAAGTCACCAAACTTTAAGGCATCACAGTCTATTAAAAAATCAATAAATTCTTCTTTATAACTCATTTACAACCATCCTTTAGCCATCATTATGATTTGCATCGCCAGGAAAAATACTCGGTAAGATCCACGGCTTTGCCTGATTTTAACAGGGCCCGGGTATTAAAGTCCCGCATCTGTCGAAGGGCGTCTGTGTTAAAGACCGGTCCGTCCCTGCAGACCACCTGCTTGCCGCAGACACAGGCCCCGCAAACCCCGAACCCACATCTCATATACCGTTCCAGCGACACCTGGCAGGGGATATGGTGGTGTTCGCAGAGGGTGAAAACATGGTACATCATGATTTCAGGTCCGCAGGTATAGACACAGTCAAAGTGCTTGCCCGATGCAATTTCCTTTTCAAGGAGGTCGGTTACAAGGCCTTTGTGGCCGAAACTGCCGTCATCCGTACAAAATTGCCGCTGGATGTTAAACCGTTCCGGGTACAGGAGAAACGCTTTGGATTTTGCCCCATGAATAATGGTTGTGTTTTTATTGAGGGTTTCCACCAAAGTGGCCAGGGGCGCCATACCAAATCCGCCGGCAACAACTGCGACGGTTTCGTCCGGTTTAATGTCAAACCCCTTTCCAAAAGGCCCCCGGATACCCACCAGATCCCCTTTGTCCAGGGTAACGGCCTTTTGGGAAAAGATTCCCTTGGCTTCAATGGTGATGGCAAATCTCTTGTCTGAATGATAGGAAAGGGTATAGGGTTTTTCATCAATGCCCGGAATCCAGACCATGATAAACTGACCGGGCGCAAACGGCAGGGCATATTGAAAAAACAGGGTGGCAAATTCCCGGCTTTCCATTTTTTTTTCTTCAACCCTGAGCATGATATGCTTCTGATCGGTCATGGGTATCGTCATTTTTTTTCCTTATGGGCTGCCCCTTTAATCTCTTTTAAACTTAACTGATGGGTTGACAGCCAGTCGTCCATCTCATCTGCAACCTGTTGAAACACGTCTATTCCCCTGTACCGGACCGCGCTGCCGATTCCCACCAGGCTTGCCCCGGCCATAATGATTTCTATGGCATCTTCTCCCGTGGTAATGCCACCAAGCCCGATGATGGGGATGTTGACCGCTTTGTAAATATCAAACACACACCGGACGGCAATGGGTTTTATCATGGGACCGGACAGTCCGCCTTTTTTAAAGGCCAGCACCGGCATTCGGGACTCAATATCAATGACCATACCAGGACCCGCTGTGTTGATGGCGCAGATGACGTCGGCACCGGCACCTTCACAGGCTTTGGCAATGTCTGCGATATCCGGGGCCTGGGGGGTCAGTTTGACAATGAGCGGGACATTAATGACGCTTTTAACGGCAGAGACAACATCATGGGAGGACTGCCGATTGATCCCGAATATCATGCCGTGCTGTTCAGAATTGGGACAGGAAATATTGATTTCGATAAAATCCGGTTTTTTTGAGCATACAAATTCGGCCACCATCTGGTATTCCCTGACAGACCCGCCATAGACGCTGGCAATTAACGGAAAGTCTCTTTGCTCAAGATTTTTCCATTCATTTTCCATGTTTAAATATCCTGGAGACGGCAGGCCCACAGCATTGATCATCCCGTGACCCAGATCCAGCACCGTGGGGTTTTTATGACCATCTCTGGGGGCTGGACCGATGGATTTCATGGTCACAAGGCCGCAGCCGTTTTCATACACCCTTTCAAGAATATCCTTGCTGTTTCCAAGAATTCCGGAAGCCAGCACCGTGGGATTTTTCAATGTTTTTCCAAGAAACTGGAGGGTCATCATGTCTGTCCATTCTATAAAAATTTATCTTTACTGGCAATTCTTACCATATTATGGCAATTTGAAACAATGAAGATTTAAAATTATTTACTCAACTTTCGGAGTTGGCCATTTTTACATGGGGTCAGGCTTTCTTTATGGCACTTTTTACCCGTCTGGTTATGAAATAGTGATAAAAAGCACAATAAAAAAAGCCTGACCCCGTCGATTAAACTAAAGTCCAAAAGTTGAGTTATTTAATATGGCTTTTCCCGAAAAGGAAGACAATACCATACGAACCCCTTACCGTCAGATCCCACAGATCTGATATGTATTACAGGAGCTTCCTGATGAATATAGAAAAGACAACCCTGCTTTATTTCAGTCCCACGTCAACCACCCGGATCATTCTCGAAGAAATTGCACGGGGAATGGGCAAAGAAGCATTGGCTGTCATTGATATTACAAAACCGGAAATGCGAACCCAGCCGGCACCCGAGTTTGGAAATGATCTGGTCCTCATGGGGGCCCCTGTCTATGGGGGGCGACTGCCGAAAGATGCTGCCGAGTATTTTAAAACCGTTCGGGCATCCGGTTCTTTGGCAGTCCTGGTCGTGTTATACGGCAACCGGGAGTTTGAAGACGCCCTCTTGGAATTAAAAGACATTGCCGTGGCGGATGGGTTTTCCCCATTGGCTGCCGGCGCGTTTATTGGAGAGCATTCTTTTTCCAACAATGAATTTTTGATCGCCGCCAACAGGCCGGATGAAGATGACCTTGAAAAAGCCTTTTCGTTTGGAAAACAGATTGCCCGGTTACTGGACCATGTTCAAACACTCACAGATTTTTCTTGTGTTGATGTCCCGGGTAATTTTCCCTACAAAGACGGCATGTCCATGGGCCCTTTTTCGTTCATTGAGATCACGGATGACTGTGACAATTGTGGCATCTGTGTCACTGCATGCCCTGAAAATGCCATTGATGAAACCCGCACCTATTCAACCCTTGAGGACCTGTGTATCTATTGCTGTGCCTGTATTAAAGCCTGTCCCCAGCAGGCCAGAATCCTGAAAGACGGTCCCATCAAGGATAAAGCAAAATGGCTTTTTGAAACGTGTGCCCGGCGCAAAGAACCCCAGATCTTTCTGGCAGAAAACTAAAGAATGGAGCAAAGCAAAACGGAAGAGACCGATCTGAAAAAGTATCCTCACTCGGTGAAAGCTGATCTCTTTTCCCGGTCAACAGGTGTCACCCCCGGCAATGGATCTCGAATGCCGGATTGAACTTGAACACGGGCAATATCCGGCTTGCTCACTTTCCCTGCATCATTGATGACACGCAATTGAAATTGATAGACACCTGCTTTTAATCCATCGATCCGGAGAGTTGACGTCCTTGTTTCAAAGGGTTTGTTATACTCAAGTATCAACGGGTTACTCCAACAGGGTCCATTCATATTTGACGACACGGCCGGGTGCGACATCGCTGGAGCGTTTGCCGTTCAGAAAAAAACTCTGGCCGGGTTGGACTGTCTTGGGAGCATCCATTACAGCAGTGGGCAATATGGTATCCCTTACAATGACTTCAACCACATCAGGTAAACTGACATTCCCTGAATCATCTTCCACGACCAATTGAAATGAATGTCGCCCGGGTGACAACGTTGGTTTCTCCGGGTTTTGGGTAACCTCAATGGTTGCGACTTCTGTTGTTATTATTTCTCCAGGTTTAAAATCTGCCATGTTTATGTCTCCCGTTAATCAAATAAAGACCACCGATACCGCACGACACTCCGTCCTTGGAACGCCATGGAATCTGATCCATCCAGGTTAAAACTTTTACCATATTCTGTGTTTATATCCATACCGGCATCCGCCACCGGGGCCAATATCGGATTTGTCTGGGCGTCCAACCGCCAGAGTTTTGCACCAATTGTCAAGGGGTTATCCATAGTATTAAACAATCGGATGATGCTTTTGTCATGTAATTCATAGTAAAAATCAATGCCGTTTCCTTTGTTGGAAATCATGCCGCCGGGCAATCTGTTTTGCAGCTGCACCAACAAAGCATCTGAACCCAGGCCGTGGGGAATATTGACGTCACTGGCTGCTTCCAGCGATAGCCAGCCGGAATCAAAATCAGGGGTAATTGCCGAAACAACAGGATCGCCATCGTAACGCCATCGGCCCTCAATATCTTCAAAGAACCGACCACTGTGGGCCGCATGAATTGGCGGTATATACCATTCTCCTTTTTGAATAATATCATAACCGCCTTCTCTTGGTCGGATTTGGGCCACGGCAATTTCATGGGGTATTTCTGTCTCGGTGTCATCATACAAAACAAATTGATACCCATTTTCAATCCTCATGGGTTGTCCGTTATTTTCTTGTGTAACGGTTGGGACATATTTAACGGAAAGAAACAACGCATCATCTGCCAATGAGATGGGTATGGTTGTGGCCGCTGGATGAATGACAGGCCTTGAAAATTGATCAAACGCCAACCCTTTTCCAACCCGGATGGTTTTATGGTCACCGGCACTGACACGAAACCCCCAACTCACGCCAGTTTTACCTAAAACAGTGCGCAAATAGTGTTGGTTTTGCAATAGATTTTCCTGCAAAAATTCCAGGTCTTCTTGCCGTACTCGCTGGCCATCATAAAAAAGTAGTTTTGCCTGTTCGTTCATTGTGTTATCCATTGTTCAGTAAGCCATTTCCTGCTGGTAACGGGCGATAACATTTTGAAATGTGATGCTGCCCGACGCGTGGGCGGTAATTTGTAAGTCCAGTCCGACACTATTGTTTTCCGGTGCGACAACAGGTCCCTTACTCACACCGGTTTCAGCATCAAGATAGGAAAATGTGAGTGTATTCATCTCTTCCGGGAGATCAGCGTCCACTGTTGTTCCCGCGATGGTTAAAGAGACCACCCGGGCATTTTCTCCTACTGCGGGTTTCCTGTATTGCCGGAATGAAATTGCCAGATTACCGCTGTTGTAAGGAAATTTCTTATACCCGGCACTATTTCGATTAAACAAAACCGCTTTTTCCGTTGAATCGCTATCAAGAACCACGGATAGTCGGCCCTTTTTTGATTTGATCACAAACCAGAGATTTTTACCTGCCACAACCGACAGGGGTTTTGAAAACATCACATCCACCCAGCCGGCGTCATCATTGGCAGCAAAGGTGACACTTTCTTCAACAATCGGTATATTATCCGGTTGTCCTTGTTTGTCGGTTTGTATCTCAATTAGGATGGCACTTTTTTCCTTATTGGCTGAAACAAATAATCCAAGCCCGTACAGCTCCGTTGTTTCGGTTATGGAAAGACATTGTGCGATATTTAGATCTGAACACACACTGGCGGATATCTTATCCGGCACATCCAGGGTGTTTCTTGGAAATGACCGCCAGTCAGGAAATTCAGGGATCACATCAAGACTGATACGGTGTATTTGCCAGCTATTTGGAGTGCTAGCCGGAAATTTGAGGGGTAGATGTTGTACCCCCTGCCGATCAAAGCTGATGGATTGGCGATGGGAATCCCCCCATTTCGCTTTTCCTTCCCGGTCGTAAACAAGCTGAAAATCACCCAGCGCAATTTTCCCGGGGGCATCCATTGTTATCATTAACGGGAAGTTTTCAACATCTTCTGCCCCTGCTGCCCTGATCTCGTCAAGATACGCATTGAGTTCGTCGGAAAATTCCGGAAGGGGTGTCTCTTCCTTTAATTCACCGGCATAGGTATGGAAAGGGGGCCTGTTACCAACGGCTACGCGCGTATTTAACGGCAGTGTACTGCTGATAATAAACAGTTTGTCCAGCACCTCATCGGTTCTATCCATTTCTTCGCCGGGTGGATTTATTACCGGGTTTTCAAACTGTATAAACAATTTAGCGGTTTCTACCGCTGTAAAACTGACGTTATCGACACCCGGGTCGGCTAAGGTTAGTTTTTCGTTATAAGGGAAAAGGGGCTTGCTCCCAAATTCAATGCCCATCCAGGGCAGCACCATGACAATGGGTGGCAGTTTTCCGTCTACCTCTGCCACCGCAAGAGCTTTAACCTTTCGGATGCCGCCAAAATCCAGTATAAACGCTTTTGATGATTCGCCTGCTGACGTAACAACGGCCTCACCTCCGGCAGCCGGGGTTTCATATTCTATGGCACTTGCAGAGACTGATGTACCTGAAAAATGTCTCAAATTACCGTCGTGGGCAGAGCCGATCAAAGAACCGTTAACAATACGAACCCTTGCATTTCTGGGGATGTGGTGTTCAATTAACTGGGTGGTATTCCCTGACTGAGCATCCAAATTATAATTAATATAATTTTCCCACCCCCAATGTGTCTGCCAGCTTACGGCGCTGTATTCGGTCGCTGTAACGGAGATGTCTAAATCGTGACGGGTATCTACCACGGTCTCACCATTGCTTAAATGTTATAGATAAATGTCAAATCTTTATGGACGGCTGCCAGTGTTTCATCCGTGGCATTTGATGCAACGATTTCTTTTTCCACTGCATATTTTTTTACGGTATCTTTTTGTGTTGCACTCATGTCCGTATACGCTTTGTTTTCTGCTAACACCTTTTTCATCTCCACGTCTGACTGAATATCATCCGTGATCACTTTTACATCAGCGGTTTTATATTTTCCTTTTATGGCATCACTCAACGCTGCTATATCTCCCACAGGAATTGAATCTTTTGACATAAACGTAAGAATAACAGGTGTCCCCAAAGGAACTTGTTCGCCAGCCCTGGGAAATTGATCCACAACAACCAAACGGGTTGGATTGATTTTTTCCGCGTCAACATACTTGGATAGATCGATTTTTTTCTGCAGCTCAGATGTATCCCGCAGGGCCATTTTCAATGTTCTGGAATCAACATTTGTCGCCAGCAATGATTGACGGGACAAATTATTATTTGTTGTCAGTGCCATTTTAATTTACCTCATTTTATTTTGATGAAATTGTCTTTGTTTCACCCAACACCAAACCCAAATTTTCCAGGGCAACCCTGGCCTCATTGAGACTCAGACCCTTAAGGTCCGGCACTTTTTCCCGCTGTTCCACGGCTGCTTTAGCTGACACCAGAAGTGCGACAGGTCCACCGACGGTATGGTTAAGACCTGCTTCAGGAACCTGATTTAAAACTTTGACGTCAGCGCCTGATTCTTTTATATCTGCTTGAGTCAATTCTTTGCCGTGACTATCGATAATTCTATTCAACAAAAATCCCGCCTCTTTTATTGCACTATTGGCAGCAACCAGGCTAAGCCCAAAATAATTGGCAACTGACTTTTGCTGTAGGGTTTTCGTCATTTCAATCTTGGTAACGACGGGTGCGTTACCTTCCGGCACAACTAGTTCTCTTGTTTCACCGGCATAGCCGTCAGCTTCAACAAACAATTTATAGTTGCCGTGGGAGATATCCCTAACAATGTATTTTTTAATATCAGCTCCGGCATAGGTCGCGATAACAGGGGGGTTTTTTTCTGATGTGAGGGTTATCTGTGCATTCTTTATGACATGATTATCCCCATCATCTATCACCGCAATGGTCAATTGACTCGCGGATTGATTGTATGCCTCATATAATTTTTTAATTGAAACAATGACATTATTCCATGCTTCAGAAGTGATCGGATCACCGGGTGTTGCAGTGATTAGTGGCGGATGTGTGATTGCCATTTTTTACTCCTTGTTATACTGTTTGTCGGGTGGTTGGCTTGTTCACCCCTTTATTCACAAAACCGTGCCATCAAAAAATATTCCTTTTCCTGTCAGCGCAGTGGTTTCTCGTAAAACACTATGGTTGATGATCCAGTCATCGGAATAATAGGCCACATTTACTCGAATCCCTGCCCCTCTAAAGCGCTCCAGACCCGCACGGATCCAGGCGGTTAAATCAACAGACTCCAGATATTCATCCAATGCCGTCAAATCATCCGGTATTAAAATGGTTACAGCATATAATTCGTGCTCCTCCCATAAGAGTTCTACCTTGCCGGAAGCAGGCAACGCATTCAGTTCAACCACATCTGTGGGAAGGGAAAAAACACATCGGTTAAATGCATCCCCATCAAATACGCCCTCTTTCACTGAAAATTGCCAGGTACTATCACCCAATGGTATCCGGGGCATTTTAAGTTCAATTAACGGCAGGATGACCGGTCTGGGAAATTTACGGTGCAGTGCCCCTTCCGGCGCCACAACCACAAACAGATCATCCGGTGTGACCACCACTTTTTCTTCATCAAATAAGGCGCCTTCAAACGTGTAACACCGGTCCGTAACATCTAATCCGTTTAAGTATGCCTTTCCCTCCCGGGTAAACAATAAGGTTTGGCCTTCCATTATTGTTCCGTTAAAGCCGATTCCCTGGTGGGTGGTGAGGTTAATGATTTGAGGAAAAACGGTTCGGTTTTGTATACCAACAATTTTGATGGCGATCCGGGTATCAAAAAATCCGTTTTTCGTGATGGGAAACCGTTCCCTCTGGCGCCGGTCTTTGATCGCACTGGATTTTTCCATAACCGGATTTTCCACCAGATAAAGATACCCTGATCGATCAACCAGGGTTTCATCTGCCATGGTTTTATACTTTACAGCCAGGCGGTGTATAAATCCGCCCCGATAGGTGTCATCTATCCAGATATCATCATCAGGATGTTCTAATGCAGGCGTATTCTCTTCGGTAAAAAGTGTTTCTGCGGCAAGCAAAATACATGTCCCTTCCAATAAAGACCAAATGGTACCGCACCCGTCGGCAAACACCTTGACGGTTCGCTGAACTAAGGTCCGGAGAACAGATAGATACGCTTTGTAACCGGTGTGATCCCGGGGACCAAACACGTGTGATAGATAAAAATTCTGTACGATTGCAAAATCAGCGGACGTCAATCCCAACAGAGCCGACAGACGGTGCAAATCCGCCGCGTGTCGTGCCAGGAACAACCGATGGGACCGTAAAATATCCGCCATCCTGCGCTCACATTCATCCAGATTCCCTCCGAGAACAGCACTGATCTCGCCCATTACCTTTCCGGTATGGTCCGTCCGCATAAACGCGGGGAAATGCTTGAGAATACTTACGTCTCTGCCCATAATCAGGTTTTCTTTTCTTCTGTTGTTATTTTTCTCAACACAGCCTGTTCTTCCGGAGATAACATCATGGTTTCATCCAATTCTTTGATCATCAGGCCGGCCTGCTCATATTCCACGGTCCAGTGCTGATCCGCTTCGGTCAGAGTAAACACGTCGCTGGGCTGCAATTGTGCCTGTATACCGGATGAATCAATGGTGGCGGGAGCGGTTGAAAAATAGCTTACCAGTTTTTGTTTTATCTCCAGTTCCGCTGCAGCCAGTGTGTTTGCCACTTTTAAGCCCAGGGAAAATCGAAAATCAAAATACACTGGCGCACCAACAAACAGCACTTGAATATCCGTTTGCTTGTCCAGAAATACTGCCCGTTGTCCATCCGGAACGATCAGGTTTCTTCTACCCTTCTGGGTGACATCCTCTGATGGATAAAGGTCCAGCACAATATCCCGTATGCCGCCCTGGGCCATAATAGTGACAATTAATTGATTGAAAATAATGGCACCCCCAATCGGTGTGCTATCTACATGGTCAAAGACTGCAGTAACAATTGAATTTTTTAAACGGGTCTTTTCATCCGCGGTTAAACGGGTGTTTTCCGGATAAATCAGGATATTACAGTTGATCGGCAGCCTGAAATCATCACCGGCCATGGAAGAACTCATGCTAACCTCAAACGCGCTTTCTTCTCTTAAGTCTTCATCAGACACGGCCACACGGTTATCAATTGAAATCGTATTTTGCAGATTATGCTCAAAGCGAACCCCTGCGGGGCGGCTTGCCAGCAATGCGTTATCAACATTAGCAGCTAACGCTGCGTCGGGCTCTCGAGCAATAAAGAGTTTCACTAACCCTGGATGACCCTGAAAGTCTTCAACCAGCTTTATGTCATTCTCTTTTAACCCGGCCCCGGAAGTGATGGCATTAACAATAGCGCCTTTGGTTGCCCGGCCGGCTCGTTCCATCACACTTTTTGCCCGCAACCGTAATTCTTGATCTGATTCTTTTTCACCACTGAATAAAGTGGGCGCATCATTCGTTACAGCGGTGATGCCATGAATGGCTTTATTGATGATATTAATGGCGCTGGCTGCCACAACACCCGTGGCACCTGCAACCTCTGATCTTACCGTGGCTTCCACCGAGAGCTGTCCTTTCCGCAAGGTACGGTCACTGGTTGTAACAAAACTGACCGGAGGATTCAGGTTTGTTGATAATTTTGTATCCGCCGGAATATAAATATCTCCCGGGGCGGCTGATTCACGGTATAATCTGACTGTGCCGCCGGCATAATCGCCGCCTTTGCGCGTTAACCCCAGCAGGGCGACAACCTGATCCAGGGCAGTGCCGTTTGCGGTATCGATAAATCCGGATTGATATACCATTTCCAATTGTTTTTCAAGAACCGCTAATTCCCGGCTGAAGGCTTCGGCAAGGGTGCGCGTCAGGCTGCCAACATTTCTATCTGTGAGTAAGGCGTTGTCGCTCTCATGATGATAATAACTGACAAAAAATTCCGACCCTTCGTCCGGCCAGATAGCGTTTGCCCCAGGCAATAATGCATCTTCCGTATCCGTGAGAAATTTTATCTTGCCTTTTGTTGTAAACTGCCAGTCTCGCCCCGGTATAAAAACGAGAAAAGCTTCAGACGATTGTCCCAAAACTTTAATGGTGTTGACCTTTACCTCACTAAACGACCGGGACAGACTGTAACCGGGTGTTTTGGGAAAAAATTGATGCACCTCCCGGGTTTCTCCACCGGTCAAGCCGGTGAGAAGCTGATCAACCAGTGCAACATACGGCTCTGCAATATAATTCATGTTTGTACCTCGAAATAAAACGGCAGAACAAAATTAATGACCTGGTTGATCATTCCCAGTTTAATGTCCAGGGCAATATCCACCCGGGATGGATCCAGGCGACGATCATACCGAATGTCAGCCCTTAATATTTTTTCGATGCGCGGTTCTTTTGCCAGCGCTTGTAATATATACAATTTAACCAGGCGGCGATTATGTTCCGTGTTTGGCTCACCAATCAGTTCATTGTGCCGGGACCCATAATCGGGATGCCCAAGTGACGTCATTTCTCCATAACCGGTTTTTAAACGATGAATAATGGCCTGGGTTATGTTGTCAACACCTAAAGCCAAGGCCAGATCTCTCTCTTTTTTTCCCCGTCTTGTAACCTGTGCAGTATCAAAATCGACATCTTCATACCGGCCATCTTTAATGCGGTAAACAGCCCTTAAGTCGGTACCGAATTTTTTGATTACGTCTTTTGATAAATTAGTATCCATACCTTACCTGAATATCGTGTTGCTGATTGTTGAAAAACCCCGGGTTGCCCCTCCTGTTTTAACGGGTGGTATCAACCGGACATGTCATTCAAATAGGGTGCTGCCGGCGGCCCTATCACCTGCACAATCCCTGGCCCGGTGGGACAAAAATCTCCCATTCTGATCACCGGTAAATTATCAATTGTTATTCCCTTTGCCAAGGGGGCACCAATCGGTAAAACATAGGGCACGCCCGTTACCGAGTGTATAAATTGGCAGCTGGACCCTTGCACCGCCAAGGGCATTCCCCCGGCAGTTGCAGTGACCTGGGTAACGGCGATGATTACACCCATGTCCGGTGCGCCGGCCATTCCCGGGGATAGCAGGAGTGCACAACCAATTGTAACCGGCATTCCAGGCATTTTTCCATTTCCTTAACTGGCGCTAAAACTCGTCATTCCAGCAATGGTAACCATTGCACCTTTTAAGGTTCCGTCTGCGCCGCCTTCAACCTTGACCGAAGCCCCGGCTTTCAATGTTCCATTCATACTGCCTTCAGCCAGCAGATCTGCCCCGGCTTTTATTTGTGCATTTCCGCCGGACTCCAGTATGAGATCACCGCCGGCTTCAATGGAAATATTTCCGTCCGCCTTGAGGCGAATGTCTTTTTTGCCGGTTAATTCAAGGGTTCCATCGTTTTTCATCATTAATGTTGAATCACCAATGACAATCGTCGCTTCATCGTCAACAATTGTAATTGAATTATTATTGGGAAACACCGCTGAAAATCGACGGATATCCGTCTCTTCCGAATCCCGGGTTTCAAAATGCCACTCGTTGGGTTTTGCCACTGGCGGTCTGTCCACATCGTTATACACGCTACCCGTAATCACCGGATGGTGAAGATCTCCGCCTATAAATTGAACAATGACAAGATCCCCTATTCTGGGAAGTGCCACTGAACCAATCCGCTGGGTGGCAACGCTCACCCGGGGGAGTGAAATCCCTGAATCTCGCAGTATGACACTGACCTGGTAGTTGTTTTTATCCGCATCTGATTCATGGGAAAATACCTCGGTTACCTCACCCAGCTCTGTTATGTGCAAACTGGAGAGCGCTTCTTTGACAATCGCCTGTATGATGCCGTAAAGATCCTGACCTGTGTATGCCGGCATAGACATTATGCTTGCCCCCATAAATGAATTGTACTTCGAAACCCCCGAATACCGTCCAGGGCATGATCAACCCCGCTGATTTCATAATATCCGTTGGTATGACCATCCGGCATGTCTTTTAACTCAACAACCTGGCCGGGGTTTGCGTCAGGTTGTCCCATGACCATGATTTTTCCTTTAATCCCCCGCCGCTCAATATCCCGTTGATAGGATTTGGCTGCGGTTTCCGCTGCTTCTTTAGTGGTACATAAGGCACTGGAAAAACGGCGCGCATTTCCTTCTCCAGCCGTGGCAGCAAGATCCCGGGAAGACTTAACAAACCAGGTGCCGGCGTCAGTACCTTCCTGGCTTGTGGGTGACTCAGGGATGATCTGGATCGATGAAATGGCCGGTCTGGTTTGCGTTATTCTTGCATCCATCAAATTGATGCCGTACTGATACGTGTAATCTGCTGTGAACGCTTCTCGTTTTGTAAAATTGATCTTTCCCTTTTCATCGGTAAACACATCAACCCCGCATATTCTTGCCAGCGTGTGTAAGTGTTCAAATAATGAAACACTGCCATCTGCTAAATATTTTGAAAGCTGGATGCCGGCATCAATGGTTCCGGTATCAATGCCAGCTCGATCGGCCAGGGCTTTAACAACATCTCCTGCTGTTTGATCAATAAAGGTTTCATCAATTCTGGTTTGTACCAGCGCTTTTTGCGACCCATGGGCGACACCCTGCACCTCATTTAAGGTGTATTCAAGGGACTGAATGGCACCGGTAAACACTGTTGCACCCCTATCACCCCACCCCATATCCAGTGAAACTGACGCATCATTGCCAATATCCAACCCGGCATTCAAGGCCATGGCAAACCGTAACTCATCGGTACGACCCGATAATCGACGACTGACCCTTATGGCACGCAAAGGACTGACACTGACGGTCATGCCGTCAATGGTGAGTTGTGCGTATGGTTTTAATTTGTTTGCCATAACCTATGCTTCATTGTCCGAGGTATAATAATCCATTGCTTTTAAAACACCATGTCCTTCATATAAAAAGGGAATCGTGAGCAAATTATTGGCCTCATACACATCAGCAAATAATCCGGTCACATGGGTATGCAGATGATTGTATGCACTGATACCGGTATCACCGGCTTCCATGACCTGCTCACCCTGGGTGATAAATTCCCAGGAGATATCCGCATCCGTCCAGGGACTTGTTTTATTCGGCCGTGATAACCGCGATGAAAATACACGCTGGATAAATCCCTGCATACCATGACCATAAGAGCAGCAGGTCGCTGTCAACGCTTCATAGCCCTTAGCCGCGATATAGACCCCACCGGTAGTGTTGTAGACAGTGTCTGCAGGTGGTAAAAAGGTGGTACCTACCGGATAAGAGGTGGCTGTACCATGATTGGCTGCTGTGATATCCGGGGCAAAAACCAGGTTGGGACTGTCGTCAAATGTCTTGCCGGCCATGGCCCTGTCCTGATGTTTGTCAATAAATGCAAACGATGTCCCGGAAGGTCGGGCCGCACTTTCCCTGGGTATCGGAGTCGACCCATCCGGCAGTGCCGGGAAAACCACATCCAGCGGAATGTCTGTGTCTGTAAATGGATATTTCTGCAATGTGCCCGATGATGGTGCAGGGTCTGCATAGTTACGTCTCCCGGTGTAGGGAGAATAAACCTGGGGGTATTGTATCAGGTTATCCGGTACAGCCTCACCCGGCGCTATTTCCATAACATGGACAATCTCAATATAGTTCCAGTCACTGGTATCATGATCCGCAATGGTGTCCCTGGATCTTCTGACGATACCGCTGCGGGAACACAAGACCGGCTCCCCCTCTTTGTGGGAAAAGTCATAGGCGTAAGTTTGTTTGCCTTCTGGAAAATGACTCCAGATTCCCATGGGATTTTGTACACACTGCATGTCACGGCCACGGGTCCAGGGCAATTTATAGGTTGAATGTTCCAGGGCGGGAAATCCCATGTAGGTTCTTTCCACCCCGGTATCATCCAGGCAGTAAGTGCCGTCATTTGTATTGCCATTGGTAAAGAAATACAACATCAGATAATTATCTATGGGCCGGCCAAACAGCCCCAGCAACCCTGGAAAGATTGACGTAGTGACTTCAGAGGCCCCCCATAGGTCGGAAAAAAACAGCCCTTTAATGCATCGTTCACGGAAAGGCAGCATGCCGAAGCGCACATTATGACTGAACCATTCGCCGGCAAGCAGTCGTGATGCAATGCCGCCAAACAAATATTCACTGACCCAGGTGATGGCGCCGCCACCGAGAAACGTATACCAGAATTGTTTTGCCGGACCACCGCCGACAAACCCGTAATTTTTCTTGTCTGTGTGGGAGAGGATGCCGGGAAGCATCATGCTCATGAGTTCACCAAAAAAATAACAGGTACCGGCAAAACAATTGTTATTCCGGTTATGCCATGCTGTTTCTTTTTCTTCCTCACTTAAGTCTGTGGCCGAGGAACGCCATTGCGCTGCCTGTTCCGGGTCATTATTCAACAGGGTCACCAAAGACAAAATGGTTTCACGCAGGGTCCAGCTATACCGTCGATAGGTATAGACTTCTCCATAGTCACCCAGCATATTGATGATCACATAGGGATCATTGCCCCAGGACCACCGTCCTTCATGACTTTCAAAGCCACCCAGGGTGGTAATCACCGGCAGGCCCAACCATTGTGACCAACGGGGAAAATCAATTTTTCCGGCGCCATTGATAACGGCTTCCATAAAATTCCACATGATATTAGCCGCATTACTGGCCACATCCCCTTTTTCAATTGAAACAAGATGGGGAATACATTCAAGTGCCGGGGTGATCCAGGCCGTATGAAAGGCCAAGGCTTCCATGGTTTCACGGGATACATGTTTATAGGTGAACCCTCGCAATTCCGGGTTTTCATAAATATTCACCGCTTCTGCGGTGTTGTCACAATAGGACACATTTTTGCCCGCAACCCAGGAGGCGTACCAGGCGGTCACTTCATTGCCACCGGCGCCACTGGTTCCGGCAGCAGTTTCACGGAATAGCATGCTTTCGTCCGGGGTCCTTGCGGCATACCAGCCAGGGCTTTCATTTCTGCTGGAACCACTATCGCCAGAATGTGTTCCGGCTGCCGCCTGCAATTGTTGAACAATGCATTGGGCAATATTGGCAAGCGGTTCTACAATTTCCTCACCGGCATCAAAAAATGTTTTGATAGTTGTTATTGTTTCATCAATGGAATTACTTTTCCAGATATGCTCAACCGCATTGATCAGCAATTGTTTTTCAATACCGGGAAGTTTCATTTCATCCATTACAAAACCGCGCAGGCGATCCACACGATAACTGAAATCCAGCAGGGCAATGGCTTGGGCATCCCGGGCGCCATTCTTGTAGTCTTGACGTAATACCATTACTACGGTGTCAAACATGTCACGGATCAGGGTGTGTATGGTATTCCCGGAGACGTCCAGGTCATCGACTGCCAGATCCCATACATCAGCGACAAATATTTTTATCTTCTCCAGCGTCAGACCGTCTAATATTGATTGTATGATATCGATAATTTTTGGAATGGTGTCAAAGATATCGGTATCCAACCCATTTATCAGGGTGCTGATGGTTGTTTCCATGGGTGAAAATAAGTTGCGGGCTTTGCCAAAAGCCAATCGCGCGTTTTCTTCCCGAAGGACAAGAAATCCCCGCAGCTTAGAAACCATAACCGGCAATATTTTTTCTCCAATTTTCCGGCCCAGCCGAGGGTTTTGAATAAAGACCCGGGTCAGATCTGCAATGAACTGGATTTCATGTTCACCGACAGTATCTGTCGTTGCTTCAAAGGCATCGGGTTTTGCTAAAACGGCAGATAAACTCATATCGGCACCGCCTGCATCATGCCTTGATAAGCGGTATCGACTTTATTCAGCTCAATATCCAACTCTTCGGCCAGACCATCCATTCTTTCCAACAATACCGCGATGGGATCGGTTAAATCGAAAAGCGTTAATATGGGTTCGATTTTCTCATCAAACGCGGGCTGAACAACTTCAGAAATGAGCGTGTCCGGATTTAACGCCCCAAGTTTTAATAGTGTCTCAGCATAGGTATGATCAATTGCTTGTACTTCAGCGTGTGGCAATACTTGCTCGACATCAATTAACGCCAGGGTATTGTCCAGTAACGTCTGCAAGGATTCCCGCAAGGGTTTGGGATTGATATCATTAAATTTTTGTTTGACAGCAGTAAAAACATCCTTGAGTTCCTGCTCAAGAAAATCCAGGTTTAAATTCCTGATACGGTCTACCATGCCCGCCAGTATGGTCTGAATCTCTCCCAATGATCCCGGCCCTTCCACGATATCTGAAAACAGATCGTCCATGGCATCAACAAACCCCTGTAATCGATTAACCGGACCGTCAAATGCGCTGAACGCGGTTGTGATGCTGGAAAATAAGTTGCTTATCGGTTTAATGGTATGGTCCTGGATGCTTTGCTTCATCATATCTTTAACCGTTTGTGACGTTGGATTATCCAATTGCAGGGCCCTAAAGGAGGAGTCGGTCCCAAAAAAACGATCCTCCCAATCGGCCAGCAGATTCTCTGTGTTGCTGAGTGTGGTCTGTAAACCGGTTTGGGTTTCCCGAAGCTTGCCAAATACCAGATTCACGGGTGGAGAAACCGGATTAAACCGACCCCGTATGGATAACAAGGCCGTCTTTTGCGGGCCTGGGGGCAAGACGTCAATTGCAGATGGATTCAACCGCCCATAAGCGGCTAACAAACGAGGGTGTATGGTTTGTGGGTCCAGCGTATCCAGAGCCGTTTGCAACGGTGTGACGGCTTGACTGATTTGAGACATAATCCCCGTTTTTTTTAGGGTGTCGACATTTTGTGACATCTGATTCAGTGTGATGTCAATGCCGGGTATTTCCGGCAGGTTGTCAACCTGGTCCAGCACCGGTTGTAACCATTGGGTTAACTGGGCTTCCGGATTTGCCAATTCAGTTACCATGCCTGTCAATGTGTCCACCAGACTTTTTATTTCAGTCACAATCGCCCGGGCGCTTTCCAGACCTGAAACGATTTTTTCCAATATTTCAAACACTGATTCTTCGGGTAATATGTCAAGAAAACTGGTGGTCATTTCATTTATCTTGTTGTTTATCGGCTCAACAATGGCGCTGGGATCCAATTGGGTTAATTGCTGCGCCATGCCATCGTACAAATCTTCCACTGGTTTTAGCAAAGTAACAAGATCAATTTGCCTGGAAATTTCTTCTTTTAAATGGGTGAGGGCAGTCTGGATGGGGGTTAGCACCGTGCTGGGTGTAAAGTCTGCCAGATCTTTGAGTAGATTGTCGTATTCCTTGAACAAATCATTCCCGATGAGTTTATCCGGAGAAATTTCGTTAAGCTGCGCAGCTAATGATTTTACGGGTTCCTGAAGTTGTAAGAGGAGCGCTTTGGGACCCTCTTCTATGAGGTTGTCCAACTCTGATGTCAGCGTATGGATCGGTTGTTCAAGGTCCTGTGGCAACGCGTTAATGGCCGTCTGGATCTGCTGTTTTAAATCATCGCTCAACAACGATGATGGAACCAGTTGGAAGACGTCTTTGACACCATCAATACCCGTCACAACACCATCCACAACAGGGGTAAATGATGCGGCCTGTAGTTGCTCAGTTATTGTCTCAATAGTGGATTTAATCAGATGAATCGCATCCATTACTTCCTGGGATGAAAATATAGCGGTCATCTGATCAATCATATCCTGTATCGTTGCTTTTATTTGTTCAGGATGAAAGCTGTCAACGGCGGATTCTATCAAATCAACAGCAGAGGTTACGGCAGTTCGTATGGGGGTAAACAATTGATCGATAACGGACTTGATCGTGTCGTGTATTTCCTGCAGCGCGTTCTCTACACTCTCTTGAAAAGTAACCGTGTCAATGAGGTCCAGCGCATTTTGGACGTCATCGAAAACTGCCGACACAGTGCTGGTGACTTGCAACATGGCGCTGTCAAAGGTATCCAGCGCATCACCCAGGCTATTTGTCACAGCGCTTAACGCATCCTTCACCACCGAAGTGTTCAGCAATGCAAGCATATCGGTCATCTGTTTAAACAGGTTCTCTGCCGCTTTGGTTAACTCTTGAATACCGGATTGATGGATTCCCTGTTGAATGAGATCATCAATGATGACGAAAAAATCAGCTGTAGCAGGTGGTTTCAATAATCTTTGCAATTGCAGCATGGACTGATTCAACCCGCTGCTTAATTTTGACAGGGACTGATTCAACTGGACCAGTTCATTTTCTAGTACCGTGTCACGGAGACTATCCAACAGCGGTAATAATATATCCAGAGACGTATCAACAACACGTAATTGGTCATCCATGCCCGTGATATCATTTGCTTCCAGCCCAGTGGCAATCTCTTCCATTGCACTGGCCACTTGTATGCTTTGAGTCCCTAATTCATTAAAGTCTATTTTTACCAGGATATCATTGACCTGTTTTGATAGGTCATGCACGGGTTTTAATCCGTCCCGATCCAGGGCAGTTGTCAATGAGGTGAGTGTGTTCTGAATATGGGTCTGTATTCCGGACGAATCCATTTCAGAAAATCCAACGCCTGTATTTAATAATAGAAATACGTCGTCATAAACCGGGACGTGGGACATGTTGACATTATCACGGGGTATCCCTTTTAAAACGTCTCGGAAAAACCCAACCGCATTTTCAGCATTAAAAGGCGTTGGAAAAGCACCCACTAACGCTGAAATATTTTTTGTTGCGACAACAGCGCCACTCGCTGAAGCATCCACTGATGCGCCGGCATTTGCCTCAGCAGTGCCGGACCCCTGGCTGCCCGAGTCTTCGGCCCCACCTTCTGACCCGCCATTTCCTGTTGCCAGGGGTTCACTTGCCGCAGGCCCACCTGCAGCGCTTGAACTTGTTGGGCTTTCACTGGCTTCTGCCAAGCTTGCCGGGGGGCTGCCGCTGGCAGTAAACTGAAAACGACTAAAATCCATTTCGATCAATACTGACAACGTCTCAAGACACTGGATAAACGCCTGGATGGAAGTTAAAACATTGACATCCAGTACGTTATTTATCCCGGACAACACGCTGTCCAGGCCACCGGTGATGCTATTGAAGTCTGTGGGGATGACATCGGATATACCGGAAAATCCGCTGATAAAATTATCCGGCAAACGGATATTTGTCAGAGAAATATTCGACAACCCTTTGATAAGGTCATCAATCTCTTCGGGGGGACTGTTGATCAGATTGCTCAACGTGGATGCAGCACTGGTTATCGACCCTATTTGGCCATCGAGATCTGCTAAGATGCCGCTGGAAGAAATCAGGCTTTGCAATTGCTCGGGTAAACTTGCCATTAGCTGCCACTCCCAAAAAGCGACTCCAGGGCGCTGGAAGCCGCATCCAAGGCACCCATGCTTTTTTTAACACCATCCAGAGCGGTCGCCAGGGGCGGTGAGGGATCACCAAAATCAGGGATAGACAGCAAATCGGGTATTTCCATCATATCAAACAAATTTCCTGCATCTATATCAAGTCCCAAATCCAGATCCGGCCCCAAATCGTCTAAGCCGGGGAATCCTTCGCCAAAACCGTTGTCGGTTGTTGGCTCAGGTGGGGGAACATATTGCCTGAGTTTTAATTGGTATAGAAATGGACTGTCAGTGCCGGCGACTTCCTGAACACGAATGCTTTCGATCAGGATCTCAAACACTTCTGTAGCCGTGACGATATCGGCAACAAAGTCCACTGGTTCAGCAGCATCGTACATCTCTCTGACGGATTCGAGAAATCCATCTCTTGCCTCATCTTTGGCCAATGATCCCTCTATAACAATGATGACCGACTCAGCCCCAAGGTCCTGACTTAAACCGCCTTCCAGTCCTGGAACCGGAATATCCACAATGCGTCGGTTTTGATCAGCACCAATACGCTGTAATCCAGGCACTTCCAAGTCACCTATCATGGGGTGAATATTCATGAGAGATCAACGCCTCGCAGCCTGGCTTGTCGGGTTAATACTTCCACCAGTTTATTTTCCACCTCTTCCTGTGCCATCCACTGCACGGCAGTCTGTAATTCTTCCGGAATCGTATTGGGACTGCTCTTTTGTGTCGTCACGGGTGTTTGATCTTGTTGGTCCTGAATTTGATCCGTCTGATTTTGTATGGTTTGGCCTCGTTCAATAACAGGCGGATTATTCTGCTTCGGTGTTATTCCCTTATCAGATCTGTTGAATGTTTCATCAAGTTTTTGATGAAATTTTGCCGTTGCCCTGGCTGGCGCCGTCAGTTTTTTTGTTTCTACTGGATTGTTTTCAATACCCTTACGATCAATACCTGTTTTTTTATTTCGTACCTGGTGAATGGATTCTTTTTCGCGTATAAAGTGTTTTATCTGCTCTGATACGATATCGCCGAATCGAATCGTGTCATTCTTTGCCGGCTTTTCTCTCCCTGCTATCTTAGTATTGGCCTGGGAGATGAGGGTTCCGATATTCGCCGGTTGTTTTTTTGTTAGGGTACCCTTTTTTTTATTTGACAATTGTTTTTCAAACACAAGTCTAACTTTGTCGTCTGCTATTTTTTTGGTGTCTATATTTTCTTGAGTGGTCGTCCTATCCCCAGATGCAACATTTTTGTGTTCCCTAATTGATCTTGACGCTATTTCATCCGTGTCTTTGGGCGTATGGATATCGTTCTGATGGTGTTTGATATAATTTGAATCAGCAATTAATTTGCTTTTTCCCTTTAATACATTCCCGTATACAGGATTCATATTCGTTGCCGGCCTTTTTTTCTCTACTATTTCTGCAGTGGTTTGGGCGATGTGTTTTTCGACCGTTGTCGGTTGCTTGTTTGTTGTGCTAACCGCTTTTTTGTTTGACAGTCCTTTTTTAAACAGGGTTCTAATTTTAGTGGCTGCTTTTTTTTTGGCATCTATGTTTTCTTGAGTCGCCGTCATAACTGCATCATTTTTCAGTTCAGTGATTGATCTTGACGCAATTTCATCGGTGTCTTTGGTCTTATGAATATTATTCTGAGGTTGTTTTATATGTTTTGAATCAGCAGTTAAGTCACCTTTTATTCGTTCAACTATGGATGGAAGGTCTTTATGAATTTCGTTTTTGATCACGTTCAATAAAAATAGTTGGGTCTCTTCATCCCCTTTGGAGGCAATTTTTTGCCCATTTTTATCGAGAACCGTATGTTTAAGACCATGGGCAAGCTTTTTAACTTCATCTAACAACGATTGCTGTCTTTTATCAATGGGGTTTTGTCCTAAAAGGGAAAAAATATCTTTAAAAAGCATTGATACATCCGCATCAAGGGCATTTTTCAGGTCACTTGGTCTGGCATTAAAGTTATGGAGGGTATGTATCATGGGTCCTGACTTTCAGATTGATTTTGACGGATCATTTCAATATACATCAACACCTGCCCCAGGGTGAGATCAGAAATTTGCTGGGGCGACCAGCCAAATTCTCTGGCCAGAATAAAACAGGCTTTTGCCATGGGTTCCTGAACTGCCTGGGTTAATTCATCTTCACTGGCCTTTAATCCACTGATTCGTTGAACTTCACCCAGGATGTAACGAATCAGTCCGCTGTTTAATTTCATCACCTCTTCATAACTCAACACCGGCTCTATCACTGACTCTTTCACCATAAGGGCTGACATCAATCCGTCGTTGTCCCGGGATGCTTTTAGAATACGCTGCACGGCATTCATGGACAAGGGTGTTAGCTTTATTTTTAATCCCGGGCCATTGCCAGGTTTCAATTGCCCGGGGTTAATTATCTCATCCGGTACTTCCATGTCATAACTGAGTGTACTGCCGGCCAGTAATTCTTCAGCACTTAAATAAGCCATTGCTTAAGCCTCTGCGTCTTCTATACCAACCCACAGTGCCTGAAAGCCGACCTTTTCCATGACAAAATCATCTTCCGGAATATCAAATGACCAGTTTTCCAGTTTTACACCGTATAGGGTAACGGCAGATGATGTCCCCTCCTTGGCCGGGTTTTCCAGCCGCAGATTCAAATTAAATGTCGGGCTGATAAAGGTGCCGGCCGGGCGACTTGATGCCGCGTCTCCAAGAAACATTTTCAGCAGGGCGCCGTTGATGAACGCTCGATCGATACTTCCATGAACATTGACATTCCCTGGTCGCAACTCGGTTGCATACCGCTGTCCCAACTCATGAAACGGTTTTAAATCAGATTCCACTGTCACCTGCACACCCGTCACCCGTCCCACCGGTGTTAATGCGTATGCATCAATTACAGACTGTGCACTGTCTCCTTCTGCGCCACTATCAACAGAAACGGATATGGAACCATCTGAACCTCTAAAAACATTAGTATTGGCCATTTAAACCTCTCCTTGTTATTTAAACCTCATATCAAAAGCGTGAAAAAATTATGACAAATTCATAATCACTTTGACATAATCGATACTGAATGTGGGTTTCAAGTAGAGTGTTACCAATGCAACTCCCGCAATTTCCTGTTCCCGGGTAGCCGTGACTTCCAATTGAAAATCTGTGAGCTGCTCATCGAGTACCATTTGCGACAAGAAACCATTCAGTGTGCCATACATGGCACCACGAACGCGAGCATTATTCAGTTTGCCGATATACGGCAGTGTGGCGCGACGCACCCCTTCCTTTGCATAATCAACAATACGACGAATAGAGACCTGTTTAAACGCACCCGTATCCGTGGTAATCCCTTTCACAACCCGATACCCTGCTTTTTTTTCAATCACCAACACCCGATTATTCAAGAGATTTTTAATTTTTCCGTCGTTATAGTCCGTAGTGATGCCGGGGATTTTTAAGGTTTTATTCGTGGGGCTGGCTTGAACGGCAAGGGATGCAACCAGTCCTGCCACCGCTGCTGCAGTATAAGCGGGTGGAAGATTGACTTGTCCACCACCGATTAAATCAACCGCTTTAATGCCGGGTGCGGTTAACACCACTCTATCATCTGCCATCTCATCTGCGTTTGCCGCAACCGCTGACGCTGAGTCTTCATCTGCACCAACAAATGTTAACCTTTCCCGGCCCGCGTTTTCGGCTTTTTCCGCATGAGCTGCCAGGGCAGCAGCGGCATCGCTGAAACCAAGCCCCGCTAACACAACCAGATTCACAGGCTCGGTATCCAGTTGTTCCAGGGACAGGGTATATTGTGACGTGCCGGCTGTCTCTCCGTTTGCACCCCCCTCCAATGCAAGTGCATCGGTCATTACATCGGGCAATCGAGGATCCGCACCGGTGACAATGGTGGCAGTCACAAGAATTGAAGCCTTATCAATATCCCGCTTCAGGTCGGTGGCATCTACAATGGTAAAGGTCTCTTTAACATTAAGGTAACTCATTTCAATATCACGGCATGCTGTCTGTAACACTTCGTAAGAAGCAGAGATTGAATCTCCGTCAACGGGTAAATCGTCTGCATGAAATGTCATGACACCTGTTACAAGGCCTACATGTACTTTTCCTTTTGCTGCAGACCCTGTGGTGGATAGTTTGAGCCTGAACGTCTGCCCTGTATCTGCCCTGGTTAACTTAACCGCATTCCGCGGCGATTCAGCAATATTTGCATGCAGTGGCTGTAGCGGGTCTGATGTAATGTTCTGACTACGGTTTTCAACATACCCATTTTGGGAAGCCGCTTTAACCCGAACATAAATATTATGTCCCCATGTTCCTTTCGTTCGCGCGGTTAACACAACGACATCGCCGGTACCATCTGCCAGCGCTCTGGAGGCAGCGGAGGCACTGTTTTTTGCGGTCCGGACGGCATATACGGTGGACCCCCCATTGGCAAACGCTTGCTGCAGCGCTCTCACCAGTGTCAACTCGTTACTGCTGCCATCTACCCATGCATCGTATTCGCCAAAAATTTCACGGGCTTCCGCAAAACTCGACAGCACGGCAACAGAATCAACAGCCCCTTTATTCGCGGTACCCACAATCCCAACATTACCTGTAGCGATACCACTAACCCCTATTAACCCTTCTGCTCGGACATCAATGTACGTGCCCGGAATAATCATTTCAGTAATTGATTCTGCCATCATCACTCTCCCTGTGATTTACGATTAATCGAATAGATTTTAATTAACTAACGATAAACGCTTCTTTTAATTCGCCTTCCAGGCTAACGGGAACCTGATGAATAACGCCGGTACCGGGGACTTCTTCAAACCGGTACGCAAACGTGACATTAATCCCGATAGCCATTCTCCATAATTTTCCATTATCAAAATAATCCGGCCCCCGAGATCCATTCAGGGCCAGATGCCTGAAAATTCCATTTACCGTAGTGGCACCCCCCATGTTAAAGACTTCCGTCATGAAAGCGCGAGATCTATCCACCACATTTTGAGTTTCTATGGACCAGAGATATGCATCAATACCTGCGAAAAATTGGCCGTGTACTATTATTTTGTTGGCTTTCGGATCTTCCTGGGTTACCCCGCCGATACCATTTTTTTCCTTTTCGATGGTCCGCAGGACAACAACGTCATCAGGTAATTTATTGGGGGCGCCGGCAGGTGAAGGAAGCGATCCCACAACCGTATCAAGGTGACCCAGCATTTCAGAAACTGCATCAGAAAAACTCATAGGAGGCACCCGCCATTATGGGCGTGTGGAGACAGAGAATCTTTTTTTCTGATAGAATCAGAAATTAGAATAAAATGATATGTCTGACATAGTGATTTGTGTTTTTTAATGGCAGTAAAGCAATTATTTTCATGCAACCCATTCATGAAGCCTATCCCCTCATCTGGATTAAATGGACTAATTTTTCCTGTTTTTAGTTGCTTTATTTTTTTTTAATGGCGTAATATAAAATATCTTTGTGCTAAGGACCTGTCAAGTAAAATTTAATTGTTGAATGATTTTGGGCCGTTGTCTTGGGGGTCCCGGATTCAAATAAACCCTGCACAGCAGAGTTACCAATGGTCTGCCATATGTTCAATCGGTATGCCTCATCCGGTTTATGGCGGCGATAAATCCAAATCGCCTGAATTCTGCAAGATCCTTTATGAAGTTCACCTATTGTGAGAACACTTGGTGTTACACCACGTCCTGTATTCCTTATTCGGTTTGTTTTTTCCTTTTAAACGAAAAATTGAAAATCGGTGGTAGTGGCCTTTTTCTTTGCATAATCCTGGTGCCATCGCAAAGGGACCGGCATTTGGGCATAAAGGGTTTTTCTCTCAGCCTCAAGGAGGCGGCGCGGCAGACCCATGAAATCCGCCGCGCACAATACCCTGCGACCGGATACGGCGAAAAGCCTGTTCAGCCACTGTAACCCTTCACGGTTTCTCATCAGGTGATGGTCGAGAATCAGCATGTCCACCGATCTGGCTAACCGCACTGCATTTTGCCAGGCCCGGTCACGTTGCCTTGAGGTCAGTTGTTCAAGGTAGAGCGGCGGCCCGTCGGCCAGCAGAATATCCGGCTGCCACTCAAGAACAAGATCCACTGTATCGTCGTCCAGAAGCTGAATGTCCGAGGCGTGCACAAACACGGTGTCATCTTCGATTCTGGTCATCATGACCTTTTCGTTTCGATCTGTTCGTTCGCCATGGGGTACGGGATCGGAAAAATGCAGTTGATGGCCGCCTGATCCACCATCCTGCCATTGGGCATCAAGTCTTTTTTTAAGCGCCGCCGATCTTTTATTTTCTTTGGCAGAAAGATATTCAGATGATTTGGCCCATATCCTTACCCCGGGATTCAGGTTCAGCACCCTGCCGACATCCAGTTGATAGGGGTTTGCATCTGCCAGGGGAACATGGTCGCCGTGAAAATGACTGAAAACAATATCCGTGGCAAGTGCCCATGTCTGTATTATCCTTTCCCGGATGGCTTCGCCCACTGCCACCTGAGCCGGATGGGGTGCCTGGCCGTTGCGAATGAACCCAAGGGCAATACCCGGATCAATGAGAATTTTTTTTTCAGCGGTGGTAACAACGCAGCATAATCCACGGACACCCAGTGATTCGGTTCCTATAATGTCTATTTGCATGTTGAAGATCCTTTTTTTCCTGCCCAGGACATCCAGTAGGATTAAAGGTTGCACAGAGTGATATAACGGTTGCGGTTGTTTTCCAGGCTGCGGGCCCCGTCAGCCTGGATCAGAGCACACTGGTAGTGCCTGTCGGCAGTTCCGCCCTGCCATTCATTTGATCCCAGGGTGTCACAATGGTAGACAGATAGACCGCTTGATCTGCAATACGTGTCAAGACCCAGGCGGGACCGGTTTTCAATGATGAAATATTCATTGGGTTTATTGGTGACAAAGTATTTATGGACAGTATTGTAATCCCCGTGTTTTGCCTGGTACCTGCCCGGGTTATTCAGGATGATTTCGTTGTCGGCCCACCCGGCAAGATGTCGCAGATAACCGGATACCGGGGAAGGATTACGTCCATGGTTCAAATGACTGCCGCTGGCCATGAGGCAGAAGTATCCCATGTCGGCGCTGACATCGGAATCTCCATCCCTGCTGCCGTAATCGTAAAGATCTGGGAAACGACAGATCAGATGTCCTGCCTCATGGCAGAATGTCCCGATTTTCATGTCCACGGGTTTTCTGCCCAGGCTCTGGATGGTATACAGATCCGTTCTCATACCGTTGTGCTCATAGTCCATGGAATAATTATGGGGCCAGAGCCATTCCTCGTAAAGGGTCTCTCCTGCGTAGAGGAAATTGATGGCATCCACCACACCTCTGTTTTTGCAGTCAAATTGGGCCAGATCCACCCCGAACTCTCTAACGGCAAGATCCAGGGCTTCTTTCATGCAGGGATGGTTGATATAATGTGTTCTGTTTTTTCGCAGGGTCACCGGTCCCGCCACCGTATTGGTATATTCAAGCCGGTTGCTGGATATGATGCTATAGTATTCCTTCACCGAGCAGGAATTGCCATAGGCATTGAAATTGTCACCATTGAGCAGCACATCCACATCTGCTTTACTGATTTGGGTGGTGACATCCTTGAAATTGATCAATATGGTCAGGCTCCTTACCTTTTAATCTATTGATGCCCTTGTTTCACCCCATCGCTGAAAGATTTTGACTCAGAAACAAGTCAGACGAGTCAATAAGAATTTCGATCCACACCGGGTTATGATCGGACACCTGATTCCGTTTCCAATACCTGTGATAATAGGTTCGAAATGCCGTATCAGATGTTAAATTACTTGCATCATCCTTTTGATGGATCATGACATCGTGATAGTCTCTTCTGGATGCTTCGGTAAAGACATGGTCATAGACATTAAACACATCCCCGTTTTCTTTTCCGTTTTTATGAATGAGCTGAAAGAAATCATTGGTTCGCAGGAAAATTCTGTCGTAGATTTCATTGTTGCTCACATTGGTGACTTTTCCTTCCAACCCTTCTGATTCCTTGAATTTGCTGTCATGGAACAATTGAATGATATCCTCATTGTTCCGGTAAAGGTTGGTATCCCCCAGGAGGATGATATTCTCGTTCCAGAGATGGCCCCTTTTGATTTTTTCTTCTATGGCCTTGATAAGAAGTCTGACCTCCTCCTTTCTTAAGGACTTGTCATCGGCATTGTTTCCGGGATGAAGGTGTATATTGATGATGATAAAGGATTTCCATCCAGCCTTAAACCCGGTGATGGCGGGGGACCGTTTCAATTGCCGGATGGGGGAGTCTTGTGTGATCTCATCCCACAGCGTGATTTCCCCGGACAGTCCGGACGGTATGACTTTCCTTTTGTCATAAATATAACCGAATCGTTCACTGTTGCCGTCATTTCCTTCGGTAACATCCGTGATCACATAGCCGAAATTATTATCCAGCAGTTTCATGACAATCAATAGATCTTTCAGCGTACTTTTGATCTCCTGGATGGCGATTAAATCAAATTTACTGATGATTTCGGCAATGTACATATACGATTCCGGAAGCCGTTTGTCCAAATGTCCGAACTCTTTTATATTCCAGGACGCAAGCAAAAGATTGTGATCATTTTTTTTAACCGGTATTCGCTCAGCCAGCGCCGCTCGCAAATGGAGCAGGTTGGGAAGGATTGCTCGTCTGTCATTGTCGGACAGCCCGGGGAATACCAGGGAATATTCTTTTCTGTCATGGTCTTTTTCGGGTCTTAGATCATTATACCAGGGCATGGGGCTTCTCCATCTGTTGTTTAAATGTGTTTATTTTTTCGGTTATTTTCTGGCAAATGCCCAGAAAAAAGACAAGTCAAGGGGACCGGCATGGGTTATATCCTGAAGGACCCCCGTGCATCGGAAATGAACCCATTTTCAAGATATGCCGCCGTCACTTCCGCCCGTCTGGAGGCATGGGTCATGGGAGATTTCCCATAGGTCTCCCGGATTTGAAGATAGTGTCGGATCAATTCTTTTTCCTCATTATCTCCCCAGGTTTCGGGATCTGGCAAACCGGTTCTTTCCAATGCGGTTGCCAGACATTTTTTTATATAGCCCGGGCGGTTGACATGGTTGTCTAGTATCAGCCCAACACCGTATTCCGATGTGATCAGATCTGAAATATAATATCCATTTACGCGGTGTGCTTTAGCCGTGTAGAAGGTATCCAGACGTGAAAGGGCATGTCCAATTTCCATGGTTTGTATCTGCTTGTCCTGGCCGGACAGCCAGAAATAAAAGGCCCATTCATGGGTGCGCAGCTTTTCCTTCAGGTCCGGGGTGGAAAGTTTTGTCCCGTTAAGGGACATATATCCGGTGGTGGCATCAGTTTCGGTGATATCAAGGCCGTGTCGCCCATAGTAGGTTTCAAACAATGCCGGATGATGATCTTTTATTTTTTTTAACAGGGCTGCAAGCTCTCCTGGACCCTTTCCTGCCCCCAGGGTCCATTGAAAAATACCAAAGGTCATGAAAGAATTGTCCCAGGTGTTGATGCCGTCAAGATTGCCTTCGTTTTCTGATACGGCCAGCATGACATTGATGGCTGAATTTGTAACCCCGGCACGGTTTAATTCAGCCGTGTTGCCAGTGATAAATTCTTTTGTTATCTGCCGGCCATAATAATACACCCCTTTTCTGAATTTGCTGAACCGGACGGTATTGGACAATCCATCGGAAATTATAATTTTTCTTTTCCCGTTCACCCGTGTCTCTGTTATGGTGATATCATTGATTTTTTTTTCGGGCAATTCCATATCCTGAGCCCAGTCATCCCCATAAAACCCCTGGAGCCGATCAATGAGTTTTTCTGCAATAGGCCGGGTCAGGCGCAATCCATCGCCGGGAACCCCCTGGTCTGAGGCAAAGGTGTCAACTGCATGGGCCGTACTTTTTCCATAATCCCCATCTGCCCCGTATTTTTCCCAGTTGAGCGCTTGGCCGTAGCCAAGTTCATTCAAGAGTGTCTGCAGGGAGATAACGGCCAGGGAATGGGGAGAGCCATAGCAGTAAAACGCTTCGAGGGTCCCATTTTTAAGGGCATTGTAAATATTTCTAAGATCATCCAGAAACGTCAGCCGGATCAGTATCTGTTCTGCAATGGCCCGGGTCACTTTTTCACCATTTGCTGTGAAACCATTTTTTACGGCAAAGGATCTCACCGCCCTTGCCGTGGACTGGCCATAATTCCCATCCGCACCAAAGGCATCCCATCTCATCACCGTGCCGAACCCAAGATCCTTGAGGATGTTCTGAAGGGCCTGCACGGAGGCTGTTGCACCTGATCCTGATTTTAAAACCGCTTCCACGGTGTCATTGTCGATCAGTTGCTGAATATCCAGGGCATCTTTGTTCTGTCCCGGTTCTTCGGCAACAGGGGATGATGGTTCCGGGAACACATAGGTGGCCTCCGGTAGAAAACACCATCCCGTGGATTTGTTCAGGTGGGGATTGTGCTTGGCGGCATTGTCCCGGAAGTCCTCCCAGGTAAGCATATCTTTAAAATGATCGTTCCAGACATCCCACCGGGAGCCCTGGATATGGTTTCTGCTGGCTGTCCAGGTGATGGCCATGATTTCTCCTTGTCAGATTAAACCGCTTTAATGAACAGATTTTTTCAGGGTAAGCCCCTATCACCCATCAGGGAATTGGGTTCAAAAAGTGGTAAAAAGTCCGTTGCCCAAAGCCGTTGTCATTTTTGCCGTTTTGTCACGGGGAAGGACCCCCATAAGGGTTTCGCCAACGTCCATGATGGCCTGGATTGACCCTAGGGCGGCTCTGCCATCCGTGTCTTCCTGACAGTGTTTAATGGCTTTTTTGAATTTTTCAAAGGTCAGGCTGGTGGGCAGGGCTTTTTTAATTTCATCTCCCAGGATTCCATCCACCAGGACGTCATCCCATAATCGGCTTTCCGTGATGGCGGTTTCCCGGGCCTGTTGCTGTTTCAAGTCGTGCTGCTTGTTTTTTTCAAATGTGACATCCCTGATGTCCTGACCCTGGTCACTGCTTTTGGCAAAATAAAACCCAAAAACAAGGGAAACAATAATTTTCACAATTTCAGGAACATCTTTCATCATTTCAGGGCCCAGGAAAAGGGAAAAAATAAACAGAAGGCAGATCATCAACGCCATTGTTCCCCTTATGGTTCCCACTGGCAGTCCAAAGCTTTGTTTCATTGCAAATTGGGCAAATTGATTTTTGTCCGTGGTTTCGGCCAAGACACGGTTCCGGGAATAAAGGGCCAGGCCGATTAAAAATAGGATTAATATAAAGCATCCGACTAATGCAAAGACTAATTTTGTTGAGCTCCGGAAGGACTTTTTTCCACTTGCAGATAATGCGTTTACCGAGGACTGGATCTGACCTGTTTTCCGTTTGAACCTGCTCATATCAGGTCTGTTGTCCAGAAAAGTAATATGGTCTCCGACATGGATAATGGACCCCAGGGTCTGGTAAATCAGGGGGGTATTTTTCTTTATGGATGTGTCATCCTGAAGTTGCTTTACAATACCGGACAGTTCCGAGGCTTTTTTCAACAGTATATTCTGATCCCCCTTGATCCTGAAAATAGTGTTTTGAACCGATGCCGGCGTCTCTGGGCTTATTTTTGGAATATCCAGGGTTTGGATAATTTTTTCCAGGTCCTTAACATTATTTGTAAGGGTATCAGCAAGATCCTGATCATAGGCATAGGCCAGTAACGTGGAGATGAGGAAGATCACCGCAAAAATAAGCGTTCTCCCATATTTTGTTGTCTTTTTGATCATGATACCGTTCCTTTTTCTAATCTGTTTTTTCCCATAAGGTGTTTGCTTCAGTCCATTGATATCAATAAATCGTTCCAATGCTGAGTTCTACCACACTGCCGCAACGGATTTTTTTGCCCGCACCCGGGGATTGCTTTGACACAAAATTTCCTGACATTCTCCGTGTGATGTTCCCCTTTAATCCCATTTTTCTCAAGGCTGCCAGGGCGTTTTTTTCATTCATGTTCATCACATTGGGCACGGTGCACCGTATGGCTTTCCCCGGCACAATGGTTAGGCCGGTCGGGGGGGAGGTGACAGTGGGCCTGATGACAGTGGGTTTGATGACAGTGGGTTTGATGACAGTGGGGTGCGGCACGATTCTCCCAGGGGGTGGAGACGCTTGAACTGGCGGTATCACGGAAATAACCAGATGAACCGGGGTTCCCTTTCTGACCAGTGAGCCGGGTTGGGGACTCTGGGATAAGACCGTATCAGCCCGGTGGCGTGAAGATTCCGAATGGGTCACTCTACCCGGAACCAGTCCCGCACCTCTCAGGATATCCACAGCGTTGGGAAAAGGCTGGTTTCTAATGGAAGGCACGCGCACACCCGCTGCTGTTATTGTCAAATTAATAACGGTTCCGGTGCGAACCCGGGAGCCTGCCGGAACGCTTTGATATCTTACCATTCCGGGTTTATACCTGTCGGTAAGGTCCTGTTTTATGACCCCCATAACAAGCCTTGCCGATGTGATACGGTTATGGGCAGAATCGATATGGCTGTTTACAAGCTGGGGAACAACAACAGATTCCGCCTCTAGAACGATATTGATTGGTGTTTGTGCCGGAACAACACTATGGGCAGCGGGTTGCTGTTCGATGATGGTATGGGGGGGCCATTTGCCAGTGACCCTGTGGCTTACGCTTCCCTGAACCAGGTTATATTTCCTCAGTAGGGTCACACTTCTTTCCAGCCGCAGACCGACCAGGGAGGGAACGGTTGCCGCTTCAGCCTCAAAGAAAAGAATGACGCCGGATTTTGTTCTCAAACGGTTTCCTGGAGCGGGTGTCTGCCGTACAATTGTCCCCACAGGGTGCTTTCCTGTAATCCGTCCGGTCATTTTCCTGACAGACAATCCGGTTTCACGGATAACCCGCTCAGCTTTGTCCACAACCAGACCTGTTACATCGGGCATCAGCAGCAGGGTATCCGAGCGTTGTGATGATGTTTCCATGCGGTTGACCCACTGAATGATATCATTTGCTTCATCCCGGCTGACAGTGTCTGATACCGGTGATTGCCCTGCTCGTATGCTTACCTTCCGGAACCTTGAGACCCTTACGGTCTGAAAACTTGAGGTTTTAGATGCCACCCTTACCGTTCCGTCCAGTACGGTAATCGTGGCAGTATCCCCCGGCTCAAGGGTAACTGCGAAACGGGTTCCTTCCGTCTCTGCAGAGACATATTCTGTGTTTATCTGCAGGGCGCCTTTTGATTCGATGAACAGTCGGCTGATGCTGTCTCCCAAACCGGATAAAAGATCAATGATATGATAGGGGTTTACCAATCGTATATGGGTATCAGACCCCACAAATACACGGCTTCCTCCCTGAAGCCAGATAATGGCCATGGCGTTGCTGTCGGTGATGATTTCATCCCCTGGTTTAAGCGCCATTCTCTGTCTTGCAGGCGTTCTCTCGTCTCCACTTAAAATCTGGACCTCGTGGATTTCCCCCTGGGTTGCCGGAATCCCATTTATCACTAGCTGCTCGATTCTTCCGGGGGCACAGCCGGCTTGAAGCACGCTGAAAAGCATCAATAAAAAAATGATTCGTTTATGGGCACAGATCTGTTTCATGTCTTTTCACCTTTCTGATAAATCGGTTTTGTGACGTCTGGCATTATTTTTTTTTCGAGTAAAGCGGTTGCCCCGTAAGACAGCCAGAAAGCACTCAGATGGTAGAGCGTGTTCAAGAGCAGACAATACCGGGCATAGAAAAAAATCGCACAGAAAAAATAAGCCGCATGAACCAACGCGGCGGCTGCCATTCTGGCCCAAACGGATGTCTGTATCATCCGGGATCGAAGAAATGCGCCGCAAATCCCAAGAAGAATCATGAAAATCATCTGTCCGGTCACGCCAACCGAACGAATGGCCACACCATTGACAAGGGTGTTCAGGGCTTCGGCATGAAATTCGATGCCGAAACGGTTTTCATCCTTGAATCCTCTGTTTTCACTGAATGTATCCTTCCCCAGTGCGCCGACAAGTACCATTTTGCCTTTGAAGTGCTGGTCGGCCTGGGGAAGCGTTCGTTCTATCAGGTCATGGTAGGAAAACTGCCGTTTCTTTTCTCTCAATATGTCAATGGGATACGGATCCAGAAGGATATCTGCAACACTGCTGCCTGCCCCGATGATACGGCATGCCTGTTTACTCTTTACCCTGGTTAATTCAGCAAAGTCTATTGTTTCCGTTCGGTTGTTTCCAGACAGGAGGCTGATCTGCATACGCTCCAGATCCGGATCAAGGATCTTCAGTCCTTTAAAAGACGTATAGGCCACAAGTGACAGGGAATAGAACGTGCCCGATGATGTTTCAGCCTCCCTGTTCTCTCCTGGAGACGCTTTCCTTACAACCGCCAGAGGTGCTGTTCTTGATCTCCCCAGCCTGCGGCCAATGCAGGTAATCCCGAACCCGGTCACCGCTTCCATGACAGGTTTAATCAGTTTTGGGCCATCTGCGTCAAGATCCCGGATGCCCACAACAACCTCTGTGCCGGCCCGCCTTGTTTTGCGTATGGCCTCGACAAAAGCGTTGTCAGCATCTGTGGGGGTTTCAAAAACCATGTCAAAGACAACGACACTGGCCCCGGCATGGGAAAGTATCTCGAGAAGCGCCGGAAGGTTTTCCTTGCGCCAGCCTGGGCCAAAGGACTCGTCTTCAATGGTGACAACAGCAATGTTTTTATTGAATGTTTTGTTCCTGAAATCGTCAGCAAAATAGAGCGTATAGGTTTCAATGGCAGTGTCCAGGTTGATCAAATCAAACACATTAACCCAGGATAAAAAAAACATAAAAATAACTGAAGCGGCCGTTGCTATCTGTGCATATTTTCGCAATCTCATCAGCCTTACCTGCCGGCTGAGTCCTGCTTCATCTTCAAGGGAGCGCTTGATTTTCAGATTGTCCCTGTACGTCTGGACGATGGCTTCTGATCTGTCCAGGGCCTGGCTCGAAAAGGGGATATCCAGTATGTCATTGCCAGTCACACGGTGAAACAGAACACCATTTTTAGCCCGCAGGAAAAGAACAGGGGTGCAGATTTCCCTTTGACTTGAAAATTCGCCGGCCAGACAATTCCTGGCATGGGCAATGGCAACATCCACCCTTCCGGTATCCCATCCTTTGAACAGCTTACGATAAAATTCCCGGGCAAAAAGTACTGCAGCCTGGTCAATGATGGGGTATCTCATGGCGATGACTGCCGGTATGCCCCGGTTCACAAGCCGGGGGGCCATTCCTGAGAAAGGGTCGATACTGGATGTTTCAGCTCCCTTGCACGAGTTCAGGACAACAAGCTTCATTGACGGGTGGTTCAAGAAAATATCCGAAAACCTGTCATCACCGACAACGTCAATCTCCCCATTTTCCGTATTGAGCACTATCATCCCTTGTTCATCTTCAAATTCACCATGCCCGATAAAATGGAAACAATGGTAAGGATGATCCATCAGTGCATCACTGATTCTGCCCAATGACACGATGCCATCAAGAAAAGTCAGGGTTACGTTTCGTCCCAATCCCTTTAATGCGGATTCAAGATGTTCCTGCTCAATTTTTGAATCCAGGTCAGGGTAGGGTGCGACACTGTCCGGGATCGCCACGAGTATCCGGATGGGAAATTTAGTTTCCAGGACGGGAATCGGCCGGTTGGTTTCAATGTACCGGACAAGTGAGGTGCGCCTGGAGGCACCCATAAAACAGTCGGCAGCCGTCAGGAAGATCAGTTCCCACGGCAAAACCGACATCTCGGGCGGCTGGATCCTCAGTCGAATCCTCAGGCCGGCATCTTTTTCTCCATGGATGTTGCCGTAACTTTGCTGGAAAATCGTTTCAATATCCCCCGCAAACAGCAGTTTGTACAGGTATGTTCCAAAACGGATCAGATCGTCTCTGTCCGTATCCCGCGTTTCAAGAAGGGTTAACTCCCTCTGTATCTCAGGTGAATCAGGACCTGTCTGCAGAAAGCTTCTGGCCTGGCCAAATACGGCTGAATCCGCCCTCAGGGGATATCCCCTGGGGGTCCGGTCATCAATGGAGATGTCAAAGTCAAGGTATTTCATTTTTCCCGGCGGTTATTCCTTGTTTTTCATAAATACGATTGAACAGCGAATTAATCGTCACAGGGTCATTTTTTGTCAGATATCGTTGACATCAATCTGACCGTTTTAGAACAAACTTCAGGCCGCCTCCTACCCCTACCTTTGTTCCGCTGCCCAAAAGGCACACTTTCCCTTCACCGGTTATCTGGGCAGATATTTCAACCTGCTCAACCCTGAATGATCCCACCCTGTCGCCACTGGTAACCAGAATTTCATTGAGCTGAGAAAAAAACGTTGTCACGTTTTTCTTGAGCTCTTGAACCCCCACGGCATTAACAACACTTTTTTTTATGGTCCCTCCCAAACCTCTTTCACGGTATTCGCCTTCCGGCTTTTCTTCCAGGGAACCGGATATCAAGATTTTTTCATTTTGTTTGTTATTCATAACCGCCCTCCATATTTTTTAATACGTTTTAACGGGGTTGGAACCGTTGATGGTTGGGAAAATAAATGAAATCAGAAAGGGTGAAGCACACAGGAAAAGGAAGGCTCAAGAAAGCAAATGGCCGCAGCTCCGCACCGTCGATTACAGAATAGGAGGTGGCGATAGCGAAAAAGGGGAAAATGATTTTTTATACTATATAAAAATTTTTTCATCAAATCAATCAGATATTGGCCTTCAGGACATCCATCATAGCGGAGATGAGAAATTTCGTAATTTTTAAATCGTCAATGCAAACGGGGTCCTGGAGAAACGTCGTAAGACCTTTGATCCCTCTAGTTATTTATTTCCTTTTAATACAAGGTTTTCATACTCTTCTGCATGGACAAAGGCTTCAATAATTACCGGGCCATTAGCGATAAAAGCCTCCTTCAGGGCATGGTCATACTGGCTGGCATCCTTTACCATAAACACGGGTACGCCAAACAGGGTATGGGGTGAGACATCGGTATCAGGGGAGGGCGTGGGTAGCGAGGTCCCATATGGGACATAGTTTTTCCTTTGCTGTTTGATCCGGATAAGAGACAGGTGTGCATCCATCATAACCACCACCACGATATTGACATTTAACCGCATGGCCGTTACCATTTCGCCTGCCATCATGTACAAGCCCCCATCACCGACAACACAGCACACCTTTTGTTCGGGACAGCAAAGTTTCGCCGCAATGGCAGCGGGAATAGCAAAGCCCATGGCGGAACATCCGTTGCTCATTAACTGACATTCGGGTGAATCGGTCTGCCACTGCTGCCCGATTAGGTGGGAATGCGCCCCCACATCACAGGTCATAATACCGTCCTTTGGCAATATTATTCTCAACGCCTCCAGCACCCTTCTGGGACCGAAGGTGCCCTTCGGCGCTGCCAGTTGAGCAAACATTGCCGTTTTACGGGCAGCCAGCTTTTCCATATCCCATTCTTTTTCCGTGCAATCCAGGGACAATAAACATTCCAGAGAAGGGCGTAATTGACCCACCACGTCGCAACCCAGTGTGTGGTTTTTCGTATTCAGATCGGCAGGGACCGTATCGATATGCACCAGCGGAACATGGGGCATCCAGTCTTCATAGTTCAATTCCACCGGATCAAAACCAATGCCGACCACAAGATCCGCCTGCTGATGGGTGATGCCGACCTGGTTGCCCAGGGCATGGCTCAATACGCCGGTATAACAGGGGTGATCTTCCGGCACCATTCCCTTGGCCATGGGCGTCAATACTGCCGGCACTTTGAATTTTTCAAGAATGTTAATCACCATTTCTTGAACATTGGCCCGCATTGCGGTGATACCCAACGCAATGACAGGTTTTTTCGCCCCCATGAAAAGGGATGCCATTTTCGCCAGCGCATCTGTATCAGCCGTTGAAATCTCTTCCCGATCCGGAACGGTTACGGATTCGTCGGCGGCTTCATCAAGGCCAATACCGCAGGGCAGACCAATGTAGACCGGCCCCGGAACTTCTGATGTCGCGATTTGCAGGGCGTTATAAAGGGTCTCTCTTACGTTGCAGGCCTTGAGGCGTGCGGTCCATTTCGTTATGGGTTTAAAAAGGGTTTGATGATCAATATTCATCTGTGAAATTCTATGCTGCAGCTTGGGGTTTACCTCATCAGAAAAGGCGATCATGGGAGACCGATCCAGATATCCGCCGCAAACCCCAATGGTCTGGTTGCAGGCGCCGGGGCCCATTGTCCCGAAACAGGCGGCCACCTTACCGGTCAGCCGCCAGCAGACATCTGCCATAAACCCGCCGCTGCCTTCATTGCTGACCAGGATAAATTCCAGGCCGTCAACCGCCTGAATTGCAGCCATATAATCCACCCAGTTTCCGCTGGGCACTCCGAAAATATAGTGAACGCCGAGTTCCTTTAAGGTGCCTGCCATTACCTGGGCCACGGTTGCCATGGGTGTCTCCTATATTGGTCCATTTACACAGGTAGGGTTAGACCCTTCATCCCAACGCCACATCAAGAATCATCATTACTGAAAAGCCGATCATGGTTGTCATGGTTACCAGGTCGATGGTCTTATAATTTCTTTGCGATTCCGGGATGAGTTCCTCCACCACCACAAAAATCATGGCCCCGGCAGCAAAACACAGGGCATAGGGTAGAATCGTTTGCATTTTCAGGACAAATAGTGCGCCTAAAACACCGGCAATGGGTTCAACAATGCCGGACGCCTGCCCCATGAAAAAACTTTTTCCTTTACTCATCCCCTCTCTTCTCAAGGGCACTGATACGGCTGTCCCTTCCGGGAAGTTTTGAATGCCAATGCCGATGGCCAACGCAATGGCGCCGCCAATTGTGGCAGACGGCAGGTTCGCCGCAACAGCGCCAAAAGCAACCCCCACAGCAAGTCCTTCAGGGATATTGTGAAGGGTTATGGCCAGTACCAGAAGGGTGCTTCGTTGCCACGAGGTCTTTATGCCTTCACTTTTATCGATACTTAAGCCGGGGTGAAGGTGGGGCAGGAATTTGTCCGTCAGTCGCATAAAAATCCCCCCCCCCATAAATCCAATGGCCGCTGCTAACCATGGGATATGGCCCAATTGCTCCGCCATCTCGATACCGGGTGCAAGCAGAGACCAGAAGCTTGCGGCAATCATTACACCGGCAGCAAAGCCAAGCATTGAATCCAGCAATTTTTGATTTACGTCTCTTGTTAAAAAAACCATTGCTGCACCAGCAGCTGTTAAGCCCCAGGTAAAGAGTGTTGCAAGGAAGGCCTGGGTGACGGGATTGAATTGTTGTATGAAATCGATCATTTTTACCTCTCTAATCGTGTGAACAAATTTGACTGCATCAGATATCTCCCGGAAGCTTTAAAAAGGGCTCTATTTTCAACTGGATTATCATATGGATTAAATTCAAAGTAAAGAAAATATTTCGAAAAAAGGCGATAAAAGAAGAGGGCCGCTTATGCCATATTCTTTTACGTTTCATCGCCTTATCTTGACTTGGTGTGTGAAATTTCCTACAAGTTTATTGGATCCGGCATCAAAACCGTAAGAATCAAGGGGCATAAAACAGATGAAATATGGCGCAATGAATTTTCCGATCAAACCGGTACTGGAAGAACTGGAGAAGATTTCAACTTTGGGATTTGATTATCTTGAGTTAACACTGGACCCGCCCTGTGCCCATTATACCCGTATCCTGGAGATGGAGACTGAGCTTGTCCAGGCCCTGGAGCACTATTCAATGGGGGTGGTGTGTCATTTGCCCACATTTGTGTATACGGCGGATCTGTCCCCGGGGATTCGCAAGGCCTCTTTAAGGGAAATGATCCATTCCCTTACCACAGCCGCAAGGATCGGTGCTGAAAAAGCGGTTCTGCACCCCAGTTTCATCAGTGGATTAGGGCCTTTTGTAATGGAAACAGCCACGGGCCATGCCCAGGAAAGCCTTTGTGCCATCATAACCGAAGCCCGTCATCTGGGCGTGGAACTTTGTTTTGAGAACATGTTCCCCGCATACCACTGGTTTTTTGATCCCAGCCATTTTGTACCGGTTTTCAGAGAATTCTCTGACCTGAAAATGACCCTTGATACCGGCCATGCCAATATTGATGACCCGGGTAAAACAAGACTGTATGAATTTATCCAGCGGTTTCCGGACAGGATCGGCCATATCCATGTCAGTGATAACGCCGGAAAAAAGGATGACCATGTCCGGGTTGGACAAGGCAATATCAATTTCAAAAAAGTGGTAACCCTGCTCAAACATGCCGGCTATGACGATACCATCACCTTTGAGATTTTTTCCCAAAATTCGGGTGATTTGCTTGAAAGCCGGGATAAAATCGCTGGATTGCTTACTCCGGATTAAGGTTTAAACCGATTCCTTTCTCAGTGACTCGACTCTGTTTCAGCGGCTTTTTCCCCTTTTTTCTTCTTTTTGATCCTGGGTGGCAATTTATACCAGATGGTTGGCGTTGTGAATTGCCGCCATCCCCATTTTAAAACGCCCACAAGCCAGAAGGATAACCAAAGGGCCCAGGCCAGCATGGCGATCCTGTAAATCAGCAGGGGAATTGAAAATACCCAGGCCCGGGGAAGTGCCGGCGCACTCACATCCTGATACCACCGTAAGAGACCACTGTTGGATCCGTTGCCGATGATGTTCATGTCCGGATGGCCCAGCAATCCCTTGGAAATGGCAAAAACCAGTGATGCCAGGGCCGAAAGGGTCAGGAGGACAATGCCGATTTGTATGACATTAAAATCGCGTCCTTTCCGGTTGACGGCTTTGCTTCTAAGATCCAGGGCGATGAGCCAGGCGGCAACCATAAGGCCTGCTGCCAGGTGACTCATGGACATACCGATGCCCAGTAAAAACCAGTGATAAAACTTGAGCGGGGTCCAACCGGTTTTAGATAACCCCCACGCCCCAATCACAAGGATGATGATAACGGACCAGAAAAGAACTGCGGGACCCACCAGTTGATCCCCCCCAACGAACAATGGCCAGCGGTTGGGCGGAAGATAAATGTCAACACCGGCATTGACACTGGGGGCACCCAGATCAATGCTGGAACTCTGGTATCGCGGGGTGATGCCGGTGGATTCAAGCCATTTCAACTCAAGGGTCTGTTGACCCGGTGTGATGGGAAGCTGCACATGCCGACCCTCCTGACGCACCGGTACAATTTTCCCGTTGATTTTGACCTCCTGTAACCGGGCCGTGGCAGGGAGGGTAAGGGTATGTTGTCCACCCTGGCTGCTTTTAATGGAAAGGACCATCCTTGCCGCTGTTGTTCGCTGGCCCGGGTGCAAGTCAAGCTGGCTTTTTTCAATGGTCAGGGTCTGCCCCTCAATTCCGGCAGGCCGGGAAATTTTCAGAAGGATTGATTCTCCCGGCCACGGATGCCATGTGGGATACCAGCGGGTTCCGGTTTTATGCAGGATCACGGGAATGCCCTCATACGCCAGATGGAAGATAGGACTGGCAGCGATTTTCCAGATTTCTGTCCAGGCACTTGTCTCTTTATGTTCCAGTAAGAGTTGGTCCGCCGGTTCCAGAAAAGAGTCCCAGTGAAGGTGGGTCTGATCGGCCCGGAGATGGACTTTGGCAACCCCCTCCATCACCCGGATGTCTTGTGTTGTCACTGATTCTCCGGGGATAAGGGGGATGTCCAGTACGATCCCGGCCCCAGTGGGGCTCAGGCGTTGAATGCGTGTTTGAATTTTCCATACAAGTCCCAACAGAATCGTTCGTTCAATGGATACAAATGGCGGGAGAATGCCGGTTTCCAGAATTTCCGGTTGTTTGTCATCCTGTTCCACCATCCGTTTGAACTGCAATTGGTCGTCAACGATACCGTTTGGATGGAGGCCTTCTACGGACCAACCTGCAGCCGTGATGGTGGCTCGATGGGGCTTCAAGGGGAACGGAACCTGCAGCAGGTTTTGTTTTCGAATCGCCCCGCTCAGGTGCACCACATGTTTGCCTGCCGGCACCAACAGCCATAACCCGTTGTTCGTTCGCAACAGGCCCTGGGCGGACATGCCGTCAATCATCACGTGTTGGGGCAGCCAGTGTTTCACATGACTTGGAATCGGGATGGCCACAGACAATTGTGCGTCGATATGGGCATCCATTGAGAGCTGATCCGGGTCAATTGTTATGTCAATATGTGACATATCGGCACAGGCAGGATAGCAGTCCTCTGTTTCCAGCAATCGTGCCTGTAAGGCATCCAGCAGTTGGGGAGAGGGAATTTCAGTGCTATGGGCCAGGGGGGGACTCCACAGGAAAACGATGAGAAACGGCAGTATTTTTATTGCTTTCATACCGGGGAAGCGAAATCCGTTCCCGGGCCGGTATCGGCCCCCCAGCATGCCCAGGGCCAGGAAAAGAATAAAAAATACCCGCATAACCGCCAGAACCAGGTTTGTTTTAGGCCCGATAAGGGTAAAGGAGATCTCCTGATCCCGGGTCACCGGTCCGGACCAGCTGAAATGAATGGTTTCAAAAGGAACCCATTGGGGGATGCCCGGTCCTGTCTGGGTAAGGGCTTTTGGATCATGCTCAAGGATCTGGGGCCTGGCATAAGAACCGGCATCCCTTGAGTCGGGAGACGATAACTCCCCCTTTTTTCTTTTGACAAGGGACTTGCCAAGCGTGACACCAGACGTGGATTCCATCTGTGCCAGGGGCATTTCCTGAATCCTGTCCATTTGCCGGGACATGGATGGGGCGGATGGCTGACGCAGGTCATATCCGGCCATGGACGTCCCGGGTTTGGCCAGTTGGGGATACATACCGATCCTGAGCGCATGGATGGTGTAGGGGATCACAATGACGACAAAGGATAAAATGGCCATGCCCTGGAAGACCTTGACGGCTTTTTTAAATGTGCCATCGGGCAGGTATTTGAGCAAAGCGAAACCGATCACCAGCACCAGCCAGATGTAGCGGGGGGCACCCGGTTCATGGTAGATCAATATCAGGGTTAAAAATGCAACTCCGGATAGGCGCTTTGTGAAGAGGTTGGCCATGACAATTGTAAACATCAGCACCATGAAAAAATCCAGCAGGGTCCATTGTTTGATCCAGGTGCGGGGAATATTGTCAATGCCGGTGGCATTTAAGAGTTTCCAGCCCGGTGGCAGGAGCAGGCGCCCTTTGACCTGTTGAAAATCATGGTCCCATCCGGTGGCGGGAAGGCTGGTAATGTTTCCATGATAAACACTGTCGGCTGTCAGGTTTAATTCGCCATTCCGGAGTTCAATCCCGGCCTTATCCGATCCTTTGCGTGTGGTGATAAATTGTTCGGTTCCATCCACAGCAACCCTGCCAAGGGTGATCGAAGGATCGATTTCCAATCGCCAATTGGTATTTTTCTGGCCGTTGATGGTATCCTGGATCGTATACCCGGACCCATCAAACCGCAGCCAGAGACTTCGGTTTAATGTCAGCTGGTCCGGTGCCGGCAATGGGTCCCCCCGTTTGATTTCCTTAACTGTCAGGGTATCTCCGGGTCCCAGTCGGTAGGCGGGATAGGGGTGCCAGTCGGCGGGCATTGAGGTCTGGAGCGGATCAATTGGTGCGCCCCCGGTAATTTCAACAAGCCTCAGGTCTGGCTGTGCTTGAAATGACCATATCTCCTGCCGGGGCCAGACACCCGTATCCGGTGGATGAAACGAGAGGTCGTTTAACGGTCCTTTATGCCGCAGATTCAGGCGGATCGCATATCGGCCGGGCTTCACCTGCAGGCGCATTCTGCCGTCCTGCTCGACCCTGGCGGGCAAAGCGCTGCTCAGTGACAACGGGGTGAAGTCTTCCGGGGGGTATAGGGGACCCAACGTAATTTCCCGGGCTGAACCAGCCACATCCAGCGTGAAATAGAGTAACACCCGGGCGGGTATTAAATCTTCTACCAGCCTGAAGCTCTCTATTTTCAAGCGGTTTTCCACCTTTTTCTTTGTCTGTAACTGCTTTACCCACAACCGACCGGATGCATCGAGATTTGGAAACGCGATGGGGGCATTATTGACGGTCAGGGACACAAGGGCGGATTCGGCTGGCACCTGCAGGTTTTCAGGCAGGGTGGACCAGGTAAAATGACCGGTTATCTGATGACGTCCGGGATACAGTTGAACGGCCGGTGCTGTGCCCTTCTGAACAAGTATCCGGGGTTTTCCATCCACTTGAACCTGCCGGGGCCACTGCCGGCTGTTGCCCGGCAGCGTCACCCAGGTGTCATAGTTTACCAGCCAGGACTGGCTGAAATATCCGCCATGATCATTCAATATAACCGCCAGCTCAGACGGCCAGGCACATTGATATATGTGGGAATTGTTATATCGCGGAATACAGGTCAATTGCTCTTCTTTACCATGCATCACCCAGTCAACCCACGGTTGAAGCAGGGCTGGAACATAGGGTGCCTTTTTTGCAGAACAGGGCGGTATAATGGTAAAAATAAAAATAAGGACCCATATCCATGTGCATGGGGTACAAAAAAAACGAAGTATTGTTTTCATAGGATGTCTCCCGTTAACCGATTCTATTCATGCAATTTACCGGCTATAAATGCAGTTGTCCAGGCAGCCTGAAAGTTATACCCCCCTGTAATGCCGTCAATGTCCATTACTTCTCCGGCAAAATACAGGTTTTTACAGACCCGGCTTTGCATGGTTTTTATGTCGATACTTTCCAGACTAATCCCGCCGCATGTCACAAATTCTTCTTTAAAAGTGGCTTTTCCTTTCACAGAATAAACGTCATTGGTTAAGATGGTCACCAATTTGTTCATCCCTTTCTTTCCAAGCTCCCCCCACTTTTTAGTCGCTGACAGGCCGCTTTTTTCAAGCAAATACAGCCATAATCTTTCCGGTAAAAAATAAGGCCTCACGTTTGACAGTAATTTATTTAAATGCCCCTTCACAATGCGGGTCAGTGTGTCCATAACAATGGCTGTGTTTTTTTCATTGACCCAATTGACTTGAATGTTGCAGTCATATCCTTTTTCATTCAACAGCCTGGCGCCTAAAGAGGACAATGTCAGGATCGCGGGCCCGCTCATCCCCCAATGGGTTATGAGCAAGGGACCTTGGGATTTAAGGGGTGTCCCCTGTATCCCCACCCGGGTGTTTTCCACCACGATTCCCATGAGCCGGGTAACCGATTCCGTGGGCATGTTAAAGGAGAACAGAGACGGCACCGGGTCCTGGATTTTGTGATTTAATTTTTCCAACCATTCCAGCCCCTCCCGCCGTGTACACCCGCCGGTGGCAACAATGGCCTTGTCAAAAAGTTTTGACGGCACTTGGGTGTCCATAAACGCCACTGCCAGCTGATTATTGAGGGGAGTAATGGTTTTTATCCCCTTCCCGGTTTCGATTTTTATCCCCAATCGATGGGTTTCCGTTAAAAAGCAATCGATGATGCTCTGGGATGTCTGGGATAAGGGGAAAACACAATTGTCCGCCTGGATGACCAACGGCACGCCCCGGCACTCAAACCACTGCATCGCATGGCTGGTGTTAAAGACTTGAAAGGCTTTCTTTAATGCGTTCCTTCCTCTGGGATAGGCGTTTGACAATTCTTTTATGTCGGTGCAGCCATTGGTGACATTACACCTGCCTCCCCCCGAGACTTTCACCTTGGCCAGCAGTCGGTTTGATCGTTCGAAAATGACAACCGTTGCATGGGGATAGGTTTCCTTTGCTGTAATGGCTGAAAAGAAACCCGCCGCTCCACCGCCAATGACTGCAATTTCCATCTGACTCCTTTATTCTGCTATAGGCCCATCCGTCAAGGGCGTGGGCTGTGTCAGTTCAATGTGAATGCCAGATATTTGATCGTTGTTCCCTGTAACCGCGCTGCGCTTTCAAATGCGGAAACAATGTCCCGGGCACCGGGTGTGCTGTCATCGGTACCATGGATATTCTCTGACGCTGTGAGCACTTGCCCGCCCCATTGTTCCACAGATTCCCGGGTATAATTGTAGAGCAGGTCGCTGTCTGTTTTTAGATATACGGTGCCCCCCGGTATGAGCAGGTGTGCATAGGTGTCGATAAATGGGGCGGCGGACAGCCGGCACTTGACGGCCCGTTTCTTGGGATGCGGGTCCGGAAAGGTCAGCCAGATTTCGTGTATCGTTTGTTCCATAAAAAATTCCCTGATGTGCTCAATCCGGGTACGAAGGAAGTGGACATTGTCAAGACCCCTGGCAATGGCCTTTTCTGCGCCGACACAGATGCGATGGCTTTTGCTGTCGATACCCACACAAAGGCTGCGGGGATCGGCTGCTGCAAAGGCAAGACTGTATTCGCCTTTACCGCATCCCAGTTCGAGAACCTTTTTCATGCCCGCATAACGCGGCGCATACCAGGGATATGAGCAAGGGGGTCGTGACTTGCCGAACAGGGAAAAGGTCACGTTGGTCAGGTGTTTGACCCGTTCATACTTGTGTCGTTTGTTTTTGGGCATGGTGAAACTTTTACCTTATCTGAAAAACGGGTACAAAACAGGCGGCGGCTTTTGTTTTCACGGTAACCCCCCCTCATCCCCATTTGTTTCTGTTCAAATGAATAGCATTGTTTTACATTATTTTCCAGATCTTGATTTTTTACGGTATTTAAACATTTGGTTCTGGATACCGCCTTTGACCTTTTTGGTCAAAACCGTATTTTTTGATTGCCAATACAGTGGATACTGTTACACTAATCTTTTTTATTGCAGGAGAACGTATGAACCAACAAGTTCGCGGTGTTATATTTGCTTTGGCCGCTTTTGCATCATGGGGGCTCCTTCCGGCCTATTGGAAACAGATGCAGCAGGTGGGTTCATTTGAAATCCTCTGCCATCGAATTGTCTGGTCCTGCATTTTTCTGATAGTGATCATCTCCCTGCAGAAAAGATGGGGGGAAGTCGGCCGTATCGTTCGAACACCGGTTAAATTAAAAGGCCTTATCCTCTCCGGGCTCATTATCGGGGCGAACTGGTTCATCTATATCTGGGCGGTGAACTCGGGCCGGGTGGTGGAAACCAGTCTCGGGTATTACATCAATCCCATGTTCAACGTATTGATCGGATATCTGCTGCTGGGTGAAATATTCAGCCGACTTCAATGCACTGCCGTGTTCTTTGCACTGGTTGGGGTGAGTTATTCTCTTGTGGCCTATGGTGCGCTGCCCATGTTTGCCCTGACCCTGGCCATCACCTTTGCCCTTTACGGCTATGCCCGGAAAAAGATCCAGGCCGAACCCATCCCGGGCCTGCTGGTAGAGACCATGGTGCTGTTTATTCCCGCATTGGTCTATATCCTGTACAGGCTGATGACGGCAGGCTCCTGTTTTATGAAAGATGTGGAATTGACCCTTTGGATGATCGGCGCCGGTGTGGTTACCAGCCTGCCATTGCTCTGGTTTGCCGCAGCAGCGAAACGACTGAACTTGTCCACCATCGGCATCCTGCAATACCTAGCCCCGTCCATTGCTTTTATACTGGGTGTCTTCGTCTATAAGGAAGCCTTTACCCGCCACCACCTGGTCACGTTTGGGTTTATTTGGATCGGGGTTTTTTTGTACGTCGGCGAGTCTGTTATAAAGCATGGAAAATCATGATCAGTGAAGATTTCTTTGGTGGGACATCCCTGTCCACGAGAAGATGACAGCATCGCTCTGCCCTGTCAGTCAACCGGTTATCATTGGAGATGTCTGGATACCCCTTAAAATTTATCAAAAAAGATCATGTCATCTTCCACCCCGAGATCGTAAAGGGCATTGATGGCTGAATCGATCATGGGGGGCGGACCGCAAAGGTAATATTCTATTTCGGTTGGATCCTCGTGCCGGCAAAGATAGGTGTTGCACAGATGGGTTTGGATGAACCCGACCAACCCTTCCCAGTGGTCTTCTTCAGCTGGCCTCGACAGGGAAACATGATAGGTGAAGGTATCATATCTGTTTGCCAGGTCTTTGAAATCGTCATCATAAAGCATTTCTTTTCTGGATCTGGCGCCATACCAGAAGGATATGATTCGCTTTGAATGGATGCCTTCCAGCTGGTGGAAAATATGACTCCTTAAGGGCGCCATACCGGCACCGGCACCGATAAAGCACATTTCTTTGTCCGTATTCCGGGTCATAAAATCGCCATAGGGTCCACTGACCATTACCTTGTCCCCGGGTTTCAGACCAAAGACATAGGAAGAGCCGAATCCGGGTGGGATGCCTTCCATTCCCGGTGGTGGTGTTGCGATCCTGACATTCATCATCAGGATGTCATTATTATGGGGTGGGTTGGCCAGGGAGTATGCGCGAAAGCCTGGTTTGATGCCCTTTGCCGTCAGTTCCAGAAAATTATATTTTTTCCATTCACTCACATATTTGCTGTCGATATGAAAGTCTTTAAAGGTCAGGACGTACTCGGGGACATCAATCTGGATATACGCCCCCGCCTTGAAATCAATGGGGGTTGCCGGTTTGATGACCAGCTCTTTGATAAAGGTCGCCACATTATCATTGGAGACCACGATGGCATCTACTTTTTTGATGCCGAATATGGCTTCGGGTATGGTGATCTCAAGGTTGTCCTTTACTTTCAGCTGGCAGGACAACCGCTTGCCGGCAAGTTTGTCTTTCCTTGAAAGGTGGGCCAGCTCTGTGGGCAGGATACTGCCGCCGCCGGCCAGGACTTCGCATTTGCACATGCCGCAGGCGCCTGACCCACCACAGGCGGAGGGCAAAAAAAGCCCTTGCCGGGACAGGGCGGATAACAGGGACGGGTTGCCGGAGACCTTGAGTGACTTATCTGCATTTCCGTTAATGGTGATATCAAATTCACCCTTGCTGGTTACCTTTGATTCAACAAAGAGGAGCACGGTGACAAGGATAAGAATCACACCGGAAAAAATCAGTATACTTAAGAGGTATAACACGGTTTAGCTCTCCTGATTAAAGAGTGATCCCTGAGAACATCATAAAGGTCATGGCCATGAGGCCGGCAATAATCATGGTGATGCCAAATCCCTGAAGCCCTTTGGGAACGTCCGAGTATTTGACCTTATTCCGTATGGCTGCCATGGAGACAATGGCCAGCATCCAGCCGGTTCCGGAGCCTGCCCCAAAGACAATGGATTCAACAAAGGTATAGTTCCTTTCCACCATGAACAGAGAGGTTCCAAGGATGGCACAGTTCACTGCGATCAAGGGTAAAAATACCCCCAGGGTGACGTATAACAGGGGTGAATATTTGTCTATAATCATTTCAACGGCCTGGACCAGGGCGGCAATGACGGCAATAAAGGTAATGAATTTTAAAAAGCTTAAATCCAGGTCGGGAAAGCCTGCCCAGGCCAGTGCTCCCGGCGCCAGCAATCCGTGATAAATGATCCAGTTGACAGGGCTTGTCACCGTCAGAACAAAAATGACGGCAAATCCCAGGCCTGTGGCGGTAGCCACATTTTTTGAGACCGCTATAAAGGAACACATTCCCAGGAAATAGGCCAGAAGGATATTGCCGATAAACACAGAATTTATAAACAGACTGAACAGGTCGCCCATCATGGCTTTTTACCTTTCTTCCTTTGATACACCGGGCAGACTGTTTTTCAGCCAGACCAGCAACCCGATAATAAAAAAGGCGCCGGGTGCCAGCACCATGAGCCCCATGTTCTGGTATCCGGCATCAAAGAAAAATTGTGGAATAATGTTGAAGCCAAAGATTTTGCCTGATCCTAAAAGCTCTCTTAAAAACGCCACAGCAATAAGGACCAGACTATACCCCAGTCCATTTCCAATACCGTCCAGAAAAGATGCCAGGGGTTTGTTGGCAAGGGCAAAGGCCTCGGCCCGACCCAGAACAATACAATTGGTGATGATCAGGCCGACAAAAATCGACAATTGCTTGGAAATATCATAAAAGAAAGCCTTTAATATCTGGTCGGTGACGATGACAAGGGAGGCAATAATGGCCAGCTCTGCAATAATCCGGATATTGGAAGGAATTTTTTTTCTCAACGCGGAGATGAGCATGCTTGAGAAGGCCGTGACCAGGGTCAGGGCAATGCCCATCACAATGGACGTCGACATTTTGACCGTGACCGCAAGGGCGGAACAAATGCCCAATACCTGGTAGGCAACGGGATTTTCCTTCCAGATACCTTTGGTCAAAATTTCTATATAGTTTGTGTTCTCTTCTGACATGGACCTTCTCCTGTCTAGTTGATACCCGCCGGGGTCGCGGCTTTCTGGGGACCCTTTTTTACGGCGCCGGCTTGTTTCTGCCGGAAGGTAATGGACACGGCATCATACGTGACCAGGGTCTGTTGTATGCCTTCCGACAGGTACTTACCTGTCAGTGTGGCACCGGAAATGCCGTCTACATAATGCGGCTGTAGATCCTGGGGAAGATTTGCGGCTTTTCCTTTGGCAATACCCACAGAAACAAATTTGTTCTGGGCATTTAAAATTTTTTTCCCTTTAAAATTTTTTTGAAACCAGGCACTTTCTATCTCGCCACCCAGGCCCGGGGTTTCAGAATGACTGAAAATCGAAAATCCGGATATGGTCTGGCCGTCCTTTTCAACAGCCAGATACCCTTGTATTTTTCCCCATAACCCCCGGCTGTTGATGGGAAGGATATACCCTTGGATCTCCCCATTCTCCTGGTACAGATAGAGGTTCAAAGACCCTGGAACACCCGGGGTTATTATTTTTCCCTGATCATCAACCATGACGGCCTTGATATGGGCATCATAAAGGGCATTGATTGTTGTTTTGTCGGGTTTTTTGCTGTCCACCAGATCAGCCGCTTTAAGGATATTAATTTTTTTATCCAGTTCCATGTTGGCCAATTGAAAGCCCTTTAATCCGACAGCAGCAGCTGAAATCATCAGGCTGCAGATGACCGAGAGTACCAGGGCAAACAGGATAACCGATTTTTTACTGGCTTTATCTGGTCGTTCAGACATTGGGAATCCTTTTGGATGCGGTATATTTAATCACTATATGATCCAGCAGTGAAGCAAACACATTCATAAACAGAATGGCCAGCATGGCGCCTTCCACAAATGCCGGGTTTACCACCCGGATGGTAACGGTTAAAAAACCGATTAACCCTCCGAATATCCACCGTCCCGGATTGGTGCCGGGGGCACTCACAGGGTCGGTGGCCATAAATGAGATGCCAAAGAGAAACCCACCGGCACACAGATGGTATAAAGGGCCTGCATCGGACCAGGTATGGCTGCCCCCGGGAATCAGGTAAAAAATGGTGGCGGTGAGGATTAAACCGGCAATACCGCCGATAATAATCCGGAAGTTGGCAATCCGGGTGATTATCAAAAACGCTGCCCCCAGGAGACAGCATAAAGCAGACGTCTCTCCGATACTTCCCGGTACAAATCCAAAGAAAAGATTGGACAGGGTGAACCCGGAATCGGAAAGCAGGGTGGCCAGGCGCTCCCCTTCCGGGGCCATAATGGACAGGGCGGTTGCGCTGCTGACACCATCCACGGTTGTTTTTGCCGCCACCCAGACATCTCCGGACATGGACAGGGGGTAAGAGAAAAACAAGAACGCCCTCCCTGTCAGTGCCGGGTTTAAAATATTTCTGCCGGTGCCGCCAAACACTTCTTTCCCAATGACCACACCGAAAGAAATCCCCAGGGCCACTTGCCATAAGGGGATGGTGGCGGGCAGGGTCAACGGAAATAAAAGACCCGTGACCAGGAGCCCCTCACTGATTTTATGGTTCCGCAGGGAGGCAAAGAGGGTTTCCCAGAAAAAGCCCACCCCATAGGTGACCAGGATAATGGGCAGAACATATCGTGATCCGGTTAAAAAAGACCTGAAAACCGTATAGGTTTCACCTCTGGCAAGCCCGGCCTGAAAACCGGTATTGTAGATGCCAAAGATCAAGACCGGTATAAGGGAAAGGAGAACAAAACTCATATATCGTTTCAGGTCAAGGTTGTCCCTGACAAAGGGGACCTGTTTGTTCCTGGGTGAAGGAAACAGAAAGATGGTCTTTATGGTATCAAAAAGCGGTTCCAGGGAATGAAATCTTCCTGATTCCGTAAAATGCTTTTCACTGGACTCCAGGAGTTTTTTAAAGGGATTCATGGCCTATTCTTTGTCCTTGTAATGCGCGTCCATTCCATGGGACAGTATGTTTGTCAGTTCAATTTTTGACGGGCAGGTATAGGCGCATAACCCACACCGGCAGCAATCCAGGAGGCCATAACTTAAGGCATCTTCAATGTCATCGCTCAGCAAGGCCTTCATGATAAAATTGGGTGCCAGATCCACGGGGCAGATCTTGGTGCAATACCCGCAGTTAATGCAGGCCCGTTCTTCGCCATGAAGATTGCAGTCAAGCGTTTTGGGTGCCCGGGTCAGGCAGGATAAAAATGTTTTAGATACCGTGGGCCGGGTCATCCCGGGATGAAGAAATCCCAGGAATTCTTCTGTTTGCGGGTCAGGGAGAATGGTCAAGGTGGTTTCAAAAAATCCCAGGTGGGATTGGGGATCAACCGATCTACCGTTAAAAAGGCCGGTGGTGATGAGGCTGGTATCATCCAGGTCCCCCACAAGGTGGTTTACAGGTGCGCCCTGCCGGGTAATGATATGGGGTCTTTTGTCTGTTGACCGTGTAACGGTTACCACCCTTTTTACAGGATATGTGCCCGTCAAGAGAAATGTTGCTACCAGCAGGAGGTGCTCTGCAGAAATGCACCAGGAGCGGTTCTCTTCCTGGGTTTTTTTCAGTTGATAAAGGACAACACCAGGGTCCCATGCCGGATAAAAGTCAGGAACCGTATGGGTGATATGGGGGTTAACCCCGTTTAATCTTTCCAGGCTGTCCTGTCTTGAGGTCACAATGACCCGCTTTGAGAAACGGTTTAACAAGTTTATGCCAAAGTCAAATGCCTTGGTTTCATTTTCCAGCACCACCTGGGGGTGAGGGGAAAACGGGTCATTCCCATTTAACGACACAATGATCATGGGGGGGGCATGGGCTTCATCGGCAGTGTCTTTTGATGGAAATTCCCGGAAACACTGCCAGAGTCCCCCCTTTTGGAGCTGCTGGATGAGAGTGGTCCTGGGAACCGAATCCAGACTGTTGGAAGACAGGGGCTCAAACCGGATAAACGCTTCTTTTTTTTCCAGGGCAATCACCACTTCTTTTAACCGCCGCCGCTCCCCGAAAACAATCTGTTGTACCGTCCCGGTCCCGGGTGACACATAAACGATACACGGATTGCGTTTGTCACAAAACAGCGGGGTCCCTGTTTTAACAGGCGCATTTTTTTTCACCAGGAGCCTGGGCCGGATATAGGGGATGTCCATGGCAGACACGGCGATTGTTTCAGGCTCCGGTATCTGGACACAGCTCAGATCCGGCATCCCTGAAAGCAGCGTTTTAAATCCTTTTGAGAGGCTGATGTGTTTCATCATTCATAACATCCATTTTTAAAAAACTGGGGTGAAAGGTGTCACCGTTTTGGGATGTTTTACCATCCTTTTCTGACCGATTGAGCGAAACAACCGTTAACTTACCATAAATGGTGTCAGCGTTCAATAAATTGCGTATTCCTGCATAAAGAGTCGATTGCCAGGGCATGATTTTGTTCTTGATTTTCATTGTAAAGTTTATTAAAATCAAAGCTTTACTCTTTTTGAAAGAATTAGCTAAAATAAGGATAATGCTTATCATGAATCAATCTGCATTAGATCAGGTCTTTACCCAGGATTATCTTGACACACTTTTACCAAAGGAAACAAGTGATCATTTTTTTGAAGCACTATACGGGGATGCATCAGATGGTGCCTATGATATCCATCTTGAGTTTATCTCTGCCCATGATAAGCGGATTGTCCTGGCATTCAACCTCATCAAGCGACCCAAAAAATGCCTGGTGTGCAGTCTGACATACGGACTTCCCACGGTGTTTACCCGCCATCCATTGATCAACATAAAGGGGATGGTAAAAAAAATTGAAGAACAAGGGATTAAGATAAAAAAGTGGCAATTGGGAGATACGGAAGAAAATAGTGACTCACTTCATGTCATTCCCTTTTTTCTGGATATGGAATAACGCCACGTATAGGATTGAAAAAGGCCGGATCTGTAACATACGGATCCGGCCTTTTTTTATGTTTTTATCCTGTTGGCACAGAGGATTTTTTATGCTTTGGGCAGTTTGGGAAATTGTTTGGATACAACCTTGTTCCATTCATCCAATTGGGGTTTGATCTGTTTGAACAATGACCCGGAATTGCCTTTAATGGTGATTTTTTCAATAACATCCCCCTGGGCAATACTGTTTACAACTTTCTGGTCTTCATCACTTTCAACCACGCCAAATACGGTGTGCATACCGTCCAGGTGGGGGGTTGGGCCATGGGTGATGAAAAATTGGCTGCCGTTTGTTCCAGGACCGGCATTGGCCATGGAAAGGATGCCGGGTTTGTCATGCTTCAGTTCTTTTTTGAACTCATCCTTGAATTTATAGCCAGGATCACCCATTCCATTTCCATAAGGGCACCCGCCCTGGATCATGAAGTTGTCAATGACACGGTGAAATTTAAGACCGTTATAGTACTCTCTTTTGGCAAGGTTAGCAAAATTACCACAGGTAAGCGGGGTCTGGTCTGCAAATAATTTTATATTGATGGTCCCTTTGCTTGTTTCCATAATTGCGGTTAAATCAGGCATGTTTTCTCCTTTTTTTAGTAAAAAATAAATATGGTTGAAAATTAAGCGTTTGTTTTTATTTGTCAAATAAAAAAAAGAAGGGGCTTAACAAGTTTAGATAGTGGCTCCGGATGTCCTGCCGCCCCCAGTTATTTATCCCGCCCAGAACCACCGTTTTTCTGAATTTTCATGGCTGCCATTTAATCGCAAGCATGGTGATATCATCACTCTGGGGGGCGTCTCCAATAAATGTAAACAGATCTGTTTTAATGGTTTCCAAAAAATTCTCAGCAGAACGCGTAAAATGTATATTCATCAGATCTTCCAGGCGGGCCCGGGTATAAAATTTCTTTGTTTCTGATCGTGCTTCTGTAATCCCATCGGTATAGCTGAAAAGCATATCACCTGTTTCAAGTTGGATGGTTTTTATGTCGTATGAAGCCCCCTGGATGGGCCCTAAAGCGGGTCCGGTGCCGGTAAGCGATTGCTTTATGCCGTTTTCTCCTATAATAAAAAGCGGCTCATGCCCACCATTGACATAACTTATTTTGCCCGTTAACGGATCAATAACACCAAAAAACAAGGTGACAAACATGCCATCTTCGCCATGTTCTTTTGCCAGATACTCGTTGGTTAAAAAAACAGTTTTCAAGGCATCTTCCGGTGTCCAGCCGTTAAGGCTATCAGCGAGTCTGCATGAATTGTTGCCATCGTCGAATGATCCTGAAAAAATGCGCAAAAGACTTCGGGTCAATGCCATGAACAGTGCAGATCCGACCCCCTTGCCACTGACGTCTCCAACAACAAAGCCGACATGATGATCCGGTAATTCAAACACATCATAAAAATCACCGGACAATTGCAAGGCAGAATGAAAATACGATGCAATATCACAATTTTTAATTTTCGGCAGGTGGCGGGGTAAAAAATCATTTTGGATTTTTTTCCCTCTCTCCAATTCATCATTCAGTGCCTTGGAATATTTCAATCGTTCTTCGGAAATATTAAGGATGGTTTTAAGCATCTTTGATCTTGTGGTTACAATGGTTGCGATTTCATGGGGAGAATTTTCAGGGAGGTCAATATGGTCGACAATGGAAATATCCGCCTGTATTTGTTTGTTTGATGATGCAATGGCTTCTAATGGGGCAATGATGTTCTGGGCCAGAAACCTTTTCAAGGTTACCATCATAAAAGCGATAATGATGACCACAACCACGGTTATTCTGACACTGTACCAGAACAGATCCATGGAAGTGGCATCTTCTGTTACCCATTTATATCCCAGGGAACACACAAGCAAAACCCCTTCGATAAAGAGAATGCGCCAGAAAACACCCCATAGGAGAATCTCTCTGACGCTTTTTTGCTTTGGGTTTTTAATATTATTCAATATATCCTTTACCCTGGCAGTCAGGACATTCAATATCTGGTTCACATTGACAGTCATCCAATTCGTTGTCCTTGTCCATGCTTCTCCATTCAGCATTGCATTCACAATTTCCGACTATAATCTTTTTGCCTTTGCATGTGGAACATACCTTTTGAGAGATCATTTATTCAATTCCTTTCCCAATGGTTTATGAATGGCCATGTTGCCATTATCAATACCGCATTTTCCGACATCCGGGAAGATGGATTTTATTTTCTCACATATTTTATTTTTCTGATACATGGGACCTCCTTTTTTTGAGGGTTAATAGAGGCACATAACTATATAATAGTGTTTCTTTGTCCATTGTAAAGCAGCATACCCAGGGCAAAAGTGTCAATAACGCAGGCCTGACCCCGTCCATTAAAGCGAATGACCGAAAGTTGAGTTATAATGAGAATTGCTGATAAAATTTTAAATTGATACCCAGACCGTTTAAGGATATATAGAATGCTTGCAAACGGGTAATGCGTTGTAAAAACATAATGACCGAAAGTTGAGATAGTAATCAAATAGAATAGAGATCATCATGAATAAAAATAATTCTGAATCCTTTGACACAGTGGAACCAATCCCCCCTTTCAGGGTCCCTTTATCTGAAATCAGTCGACGAATCAGCGCCATCCAGCAGGTCATGCAAGCAAAAGGCATGGATGCCCTGGTGATTGTCCAGCGGGTGGATCTGTTTTATTTTTCCGGTACATCCCAGAATGGGTATCTGTATATCCCGGTCCAGGGTAATCCAACACTTTTTATCCGGAAATATATGCCCAGAGCTGAGGCCGAATCTCCCATTGAAAAAAAAATAAAAATAGGATCAGTCAAAGAATTGCCAGGGCTGATTGTTGATATTTACGGTAAGCTTCCGGATGTGATCGGTTTTGAATGGGATGTGATGCCCGTGCGGGAGTTTTATTATTTCCAAACGCTTCTGGCGCCAAAACACTGCATGGATTGCTCATCGCTGATTCTTGGGGTAAGGATGATCAAATCCGACTGGGAGATTGAGTGTATGGCGCAGACAGCGGAACTATCCCATAAAATTTTTAATTATATTCAAACTCAAATGCGACCGGGACTGACAGAAATGGAATTCTCCGGCATATATGAGGCCTACGCCAGGAAAATGGGACACAGTGCCGGACTGCGTGTGCGGGACTACCAGGCAGATATTTGCAACTGGCATATTCTCAGCGGGACGAGTGGCGGGGTCGTGGGACTGGTTGATGCCCCGGCTACCGGTCAGGGGACATCTGCGGCCTTTCCATGCAGTGCATCCTATAAAAAACTCATGCCCAAGGAGCCGGTCATGGTCGACATGGGTACGGTCATCAATGGATATCATTTGGACGAAACCCGCATGTTTTCCATCGGTGCCATGCCTGACACCGCACAAAGCGCCTGTGAGGCGGTGATCGATATCCATAATGCCGTTATTGAAATGGCAAAACCGGATGTGACCATGGACGAACTGTATCAAAGGGCTGTTGACATGGCGGACTCCCGGGGCTATGCAGAGCAATTCCTCGGTCCGTCCGGAAATAAAGTGACGTTTATCGGCCATGGCGTGGGTCTTGAACTGGTGGAGCCGCCTTTCATCGCCCGGGGCAGAAAAGATCGCCTTCAACCGGGAATGACCCTTGCCCTTGAGCCCAAAATGGTGTTTGAGAACCAATTTTCCGCCGGCATAGAAAGTGTTTTCACGGTCACCGAGACGGGAGCACGATTACTGAGCCGGGTCCCGGTGGATATTTTCATCTGCTAGCACGAGGCGTGCAGGGTTGTTCGTAATCTATATTGACCATGAATTTGGGCAAAAGAAGTCCTCGTCTCAAACACTTCGGTTTGATCGGCCAGATTTATATATCAGGCATCCAATAACAAAGACAGGAAAATTTATAGATAAACATATTGATTGCTTTGGAATCCCCTATCCCTATTCTGTTTCAATCCAATTTTCCAACCGCAAACCCTCGACTCTCACAAACTCACGCATGTTGTTAGTGACCAGGATCAAAGATTCACTTCGGGCATGCCCGGCAATGTGCAAATCATTGACCCCTATAGGAATGCCTTTCTTTTCTAAATCCGCTCTGACATTTCCATAATGGGCAGCGGCATTATTGTCATAGGGCAAGACCTCCAAACGGGATACAAAGTCCTCAACTTTGCGTAGGTTGTGAGACACCATAGCGCTTTTTTCAACACCATGTAATAATTCTGCCAATGTGATTGAACTAATACACATTTGTCCTGCATGGGCGTTAAAAATGTCTAATACTTGGATTGGACGACGCTTAATCACATAAATAACAATATTGGTGTTCAACATATACTTTAACATCAAAAAGATTCCCTTTCAGATTGTTCTTGTGAAGCACGTTCCGTCATAAAATCATCAGACACCCCATCTTCGGAAAGAAAAAAGCTATCCCATGTATTTTCTACTGGTGAAAGTATACGGTCTTTACCGATAATACGAACAACAACTTTTTTCACATTTTCTGGAAACCTGCTGCTAACAGGCAACCTTACCGCTTGGGTTCTATTATTCACAAAGACGGTTCCTACATCCATAACTCAATCTCCTATATTCAATTTGTTATATATGAAGTATATAGCATAGGTATGTATTCAGCAAGAGTATATAGCATTGTTCTTTTAACATATGGTTTATCCCCAGACATTTCCATTTTCTTTTTTTGGGCTTCCATGGCCTTTAGGTGAATTTCTGTGGTCGTGGTCGAAGAATGACTCAGGAGATCAGAAATTAGGTCTAGCTCCTCGATTTACTGATTCGGTACCGGACTGTAAATCCGAGCAGGCCGATGGTAATCCCGGAAAGATGCAGTCCAAAACCCTTGTAAATAAAATGGGTTGCCGTAAGGAGCGCGATAACAGCCACACCGAATAAAAGGCCGAGATAATCACGCTTGCGAAAAAGCTGCTTTGCAGAGCTGGATGCTTGCGATCCTGTAACAGGATATTGTGAATTCAGGAATGTGGCTTGTAGAATCAAAAAGGTGTCATAAATAAAAAAAAAAAACTGAGAATAGTGTATTTGAATCTTTAACCCTCAACTTTCGGAGTGGGTCATTTTTACATGGGGTCAGGCTTTCCTTATGGCACTTTTTACTCGTATATTTTATGAAATAGTGATAAAAAACACAATAAAAAAGCCTGACCCAGTCGATTAAGGCTAAAGTCCGAAAGTTGAGTTAAATACATACAGATCGTAGATCTGTTTCAATAATAAAGGAGTAGAACATGAGTATTGAAAAAGAAATTATTCAGCCGGATAACTGGCAGCCGGCACGAGGGTATGTCAACGGCATCCTCGTTCGACCCGGGAAAATTCTGTTTATGGCCGGGCAGGTGGGCTGGGATGAAAATGAAAAATTTCAATCCGCAGAAATGGGCCCCCAGTTTGCCCAGGCCCTGAAAAACATACTGACACTGGTGGAAAAAGCCGGCGGAAGTGCCGAACACATCTGCCGGATGACCTGTTTTTGCAAAGACAAAGATAAATATATCGCGGCCCGCAAGGAAATCGGTAAAGCATGGAAGGCACTGCTGGGAAAAAATTATCCCGTCATGAGCATGATATTTATTTCCGATCTTCTGGTGCCCGGGAGCCAGATTGAAATCGAAGCCACTGCTGTGATTCCTGAATAATAAGTCAACCCTTCGGCTATAGTGTCCCTTGCCCGGGGCGTGTTGCCGCCGTCAAAATTATTGTTGCATCCCGGGTTTTCATAGCCGCCGTCATTGATCCTTTTGGTTTGTTAAGCTCAGTCAGATATCCACCAAGTCCACAGTTCCCGTTTGTTTGGCATCAGCAGTATGCTCATTGGTATTTGGACTATCATTTTCTTCACCGTTAAGATGCCTCCTGTAGTTCAATTTTTTTCTTGACAAAAAAAATGAATTCAATATAATTGTCGACATTCTTACTGTATACTGTATACGACAATGGGAGAATGCGATGGAATTTCCCGGACTGACAGAAAATTTAGTTGATCTCATTAGAAAAAAAATAATTATAGGCGAATTCGAGCCTGGTCAGAAAATCAATGAGATAGGGCTCGCCAAAAGCATGAACATCAGCAGATCACCGCTTAGAGAAGCGTTGAGAATACTGGAAACTGAACACCTGGTATCCTATACACCTCGAAAAGGGAATTCAGTATCCACCATCTCTTTAGAGGATCTTTCTGAAGTCTATCGGATAAGAGAAATGATAGAATGCTTTGCCATTGACTTATTAGAAGAAAAACAAATTCAAGCATATGAAAATTTAGCGCTTTGTCTGGACCGCATGGTCGTATTAGAAGCACCACCTAAAAGTGCAACGTCGAAGGAAAAACTCTGCTATGTTGAAACGCTGGCTCAATTCCATCTGGAAATGATCAAGTTGACGGGTAATAAGAGATTGATTGATTCCTATATGACAATATACTTCAATATAAATCGGTATGTTTTTTTATATGCATTTACCAAGGGGGCTATAGAACACAGCGTTGAGGATCATGTTCAAATTGTAAATTATCTCAAAGAGGGAAAATATCAAAAGGCCCGCCAGACCGTCAGGGATCATGTTAGAAGGGCCTGTGAAGACTGTAAGAGATCTTAAGGCCTGCAGGCAGCGATACTGACATGGTTATAGAAAAGCAATTCTTTTACTTTGCAGTCTTATGATTGGGTTGCATTGGAAAAAATAGGTTAGGGAGAGGACTAAAATTAACATGCTTTATTTAAAACAAGGGGATTAATAAAATGAAAAAGTTTAGATTCTACTCACTCTTTATTCTGTTTATGGCTGTTTTTATCCTGGGAATAAATTCTACCGTCATGGCAAAACCAAAAAAGCTGTCTGCGGTAAGTTTTTTGCCGAAAGATCATCCATTGTGTGAAATGATCCATGTATGGGTGGATCGGGTGAACAAGGAATGCGGTGAGGCCATAACGATCAATTGGTTAGGTGGAGGAGAAGTGATTCCCGGTTTTGATCAGGCCGAATCTCTGCAGAACAACATTGTCCAGGTTATCTTCAACCCGTCTGCCTATTACGCTCCCCTGGCGCCTGAAGTGAATGCATTCTCGCTATCCAAGCTGACCATGGCTGAGGAACGCAAACCGGGCGGGTTTTATGATTACATGGATGAACGCCATAAAAAAATCGGGATGAAATACATCGGGACCTGGCTGTACGATCCTTTCTATCTTAGAATAAACAAACCGGTAAAGACCCTTGAAGACCTCAAAGGGGTAAAGATGAGGACGTCTGCACTGTATGACCGTTTCATGAAAAAACTGGGCATGGTGCCGGTGACCGTAAAATTCGGCGATACGTTCACATCTCTGGAAAGGGGTCTGGTTGACGGATTCGGTTTTGCAACCCTGGGTCCCAGAGACTGGGGGTGGCTGAAAAACTGCAAGTATATTATTGATATCCCGTTTTATACAAGACAGAATACCTTGATTTTAATGAATCTCAATGTCTGGAACGGCCTGGATAAAACCATCCAGGATAAAATAATGGATATTACCGTAAAATTCGAACCGGAAATGGAGGCACATTTCAAAAAGATGATAGTGGAAGAATGGAAGAAATATGATGAGATGGGTATCACACGTATTAAATTTTCACCGTCAGAAAATAAAAAGTACTATGACGCAGCATATGAAGCTGAATGGGAAGACCTGGCTAAAAAAGTGCCGGCCCTTATCCCGGATCTCAAAAAATTGACAGGGAATTAATTTTCACCAATTGAAGCATTGGCCATCCGGTTCTTTTTTGGGAAGGTTAATGCTTCATCAAATCATAAAGGGTTGAAAATAATGAAAAACCCAGTTGAAATAATAGATCGAATCCAGACAGCAATGATCATTTTAGCCGGCATTATGCTGATTTTCATAATGCTTTCCGTCTGCCTTGAAGTCGTTTTACGAAATTTGTTTAACACGTCATTAATTTGGATTACAGAGGTCACCGAGGTATTGCTTTTATATATTACATTTTTGGGTTCAGCATGGGTACTCAAAGAAGGGGGGCATGTGAAGGTGGATATTATTTTAAGCCGCCTTAGCCCCCGGAAAATTTCTTTCCTGGGAATATTCAGTTCCATTATCGGTATATTTGTTTGTCTCATTCTAACTGTTTATGGGTTCAAACTTACCATGGCATCTTTACAAAATGGACTTTATACGACAAGTGCCTTAGAAATTCCGATGTGGATAATATTAATTATTATCCCCATCGGGGGATTAATGCTCCTGATCCAGTTCATGAGGAGAACCCTTCGGTTTGTTACTCGTTTCTTCATCGAATCGAAAAAAAATAACACTCAATTTGAAGGATAAAAGGCGTTTCTATGGAATGGTGGATGATACTCATAATTATTTTTTCTTGTTTAATGTTACTGTTTTTGATCGGGGTTCCGGTAGCCTTTTCATTCCTTTTTATTAATATCGTAGGTGTCTATGTTTTCTGGGGAGGTGAAACAGGTTTTGATCAGCTAATCAGAAGCATTTACAGATCTATCGCCTCGTTTGCCCTGCTTCCGGTTCCTCTGTTTATACTGATGGGTGAAATCATGTTCATTTCCGGCGTTGCTAAAAACATGATGGACACGTTGGACAAATGGTTGGGACGAATTCCGGGCCGGCTGAGCATGCTTGCCATTGGCGGTGGCACATTGTTTTCTACGCTATCCGGATCAGCCATGGCCGGATGCGCCATGCTCGGTTCAGTATTGGTACCGGAAATGGAAAAAAAAGGGTACAAAAAACAGATGAGCATAGGGCCGATATTAGGCAGCGGCGGGCTTGCCATTATGATCCCACCAAGCGCCCTGGCTGTATTGCTGGCATCCCTGAGCAGAAATTCAGTTGGAGAGATGCTCATGGCAATCATTGTACCGGGAATACTGATGGCATTTCTGTACATCGCTTATGTGGTCATCAGGTGTATCGTTCAACCTGAACTGGCACCGTCTTATGAAGTGGAGAAAACGGATTTGGCTGAAAAGATTTTTTTATTCTGTAAATATGTCCTCCCCCTGGGAGTCATTATTTTTTTAGTCATCGGCCTGATGTTCATAGGCATTGCGACACCCACCGAATCAGCAGCTGCCGGTGCGCTTGGATGCTTTGTGCTGGCCTTTATTTACAGGGGATGGAATTGGGGAATTATCACCAAGTCGATATCCAATACGCTTAGGGTCACCGTCATGATGTTTATGATCATGGCCGGGGCAATGGCATTTTCTCAAATTCTGGCATTCAGCGGCGCAAGTACCGGCATGGTCAATTTAGCCGGGAGCTTGAATCTTCCCCCTATGTTTATTTTAATCTTTATGCAGCTCATTCTTCTGTTCATGGGAATATTTATGGAACCCCTCACCATCATGATGGTCACCCTGCCGGTTTATATGCCGATCATTAAAAATTTAGGGTTTGACCCGATCTGGTTTAATACCATCATGCTGTTAAACATGGAGATGGCGACAACGACACCTCCGTTTGGCCTCGTCCTTTTTGTAATGAAAGGGGTTGCTCCCAAAAACACGACAATGGGTGACATATACAGAGCCGGACTGCCTTTTTTGGCCTGTGATGCCGTTGTGATGGCCCTGATCATGGCATTTCCTGCTATTGCATTATACCTGCCGAATTTAATGAAATGAAAATAATAAAGGACATATGACATGGCAGACCTGCAGGTTGAAATCGGCGGATTAAAGCTGAAAAATCCCTTTGTTGTTGCATCCTCTGATATTGGTTGTCACATTGGGCAGATAAAGGAAGCAGAGCACTATGGGGCAGCGGCTTTTATCACCAAAGGCTGCATACCGGTTCCCGGTGCCGTCGGGCTGACGAGAAAACCACGCTTTCGTGTGGATCGCAAGAAAGGCATACTGAGTGCCATGGCTGGTTTCAGGAGACTTGGCCTGGAGGACGCCGAAAGATTAATTTCAGCGGCGAAAAAGGAGACCAGGATTCCCATTGGCGCCAATGTTTTTGTCATGCTGCCAACCCCGGAAGAAAAAGAGCTTGTGACAAACGCTTGCAAAAGGCTTTATGAAAGCGGGGCTGATTTTATAGAATTGAATACCACCGGCAATCTGCCGGTTCATTTTGGCGAGACGGAACAGGAGACGGAAACCGTTGATTGTTTTGTTGATGAGATGTCAATAAAGTATCCAAGGTTTGTATATGAAACCATCAAAAGCGTTAAACAGGTTGTCGATGTTCCCATAATGGGAAAAATTGCCTATGAAAATATAAATGTGCCGGCGTTAATCAAGGCCATGGAAATGGCAGGCATAGATATCGTTGATATCGGTAATGCCGGAATGGGCCTGATGCCCAATGCCGTAAACATATACGATACCGATAGGATGGGAGACAAATTTGTCAGTGCTGATAAAAATTTATCCCTGTGTTTGACAGGGGAACCGTTGAGAATGATCGCGGAAGGGTACATCCTGCGGTCTGCGAAATCTTTAAAAATCCCCATACTGGGGTGCGGCGGCATAACGAACTGGGAACACGCCGTGGAAATGATCATGTGCGGCGCGTCCGCAACAGCCGTTTGCTCTGCATTTATGATTTATGGTTTCGGGATATTAAAAGGCCTGCAGAAAGGATTGGAAAAATTCATGGCTGACAGCGGCTACAGCTCTATTGACGATTTCAGGGGGATTTTTCTGGACAAAGTCGCGTTGACACCCTCTGAAATAAAGGTTCTTGATGCTGTCGCCGTCATTGATGCTGAAAAATGCAATGGTTGCGGTTTATGCACAAAACCAGCGCACTGTGGCCTGGAACGAAGAGCGATAACTATGTCGGACGGGAAAGCGGTTATTGATGATGAATCACAATGCATAGGCTGTGAAACATGCGCTAGCATATGCCCCACCGATGCCATTACCATAACGTTAAAAAATTAAAAAGACGGGTTCTTTCCTGAAGTGGGGACTGTTGAAAAAAAGTTCTTCAGGAAAATGGAGAACAAGGAGGAATAATGTCTGAAAATTCGATATTGAACACCCTCAAGTATGACAAAAATACAGGGGCATTGACCTATAAGGATATCCGTTATTTGTTAATCCGGCCTGAAACAATCCATGAATTTCAGGTAGAAATGGAAAAATCTCTAGGCGTAAAAACAAAAGAAATTTTCTATAAAGCGGGATTCAAAGGCGGATACCTTTCTGCAAAAAAGTACAAGGAAGTTTTCAATTTTTCTGACAGACAGATTATTGATTTTATGTTGGAAATGGGTACAGAGATTGGGTGGGGTCGTTTCTCGTTAAATGATTTTAATGAAGAAAAAGGGATCTTAAAAATTTGTGTGGATAATTCCCCTTTTATCTTACCGGGTAAAAAAACAGAGCAATCTGCGTCTTATCTGGTCATGGGGGTCATTGGCGGATTGGCTTCCGTCATATTCGATCAACACTGCCCCTATTCTAAAGTTAAATACATTTCACAGGATCTGGATAAAAGTATGTTTATCGTGGATCTGGATTTAACGCATTTCAGTATTCTGGAAGGGAAAAGAATTCTGGCCGTTGATGATGAGCCGGATATCGTCGATTCTATTGAAGAAATACTGGACGGCTGTATTGTCGATAAAGCCGTAGATTTTGAGACCGCAAAGAAACGGTTACAAACCCAATCTTATGATGCGATCATTCTGGATATAATGGGCGTAAATGGCTACGAATTATTGAAAATCGGGAAAAAAAAAGGGCTGCCTGTATTGATGCTCACAGCCAACGCCCTTGATTCCGATCATTTTACCCGGACCATAAAAAACGGCGCCCAGGCGTATGTACCCAAAGAGAGTCTTTTTGAGATTAATACGTTACTGGCAGATGTTTTAATCCATTATCAGGAAGGCATACCCAGGAACAGTAAATGGTTTGTTAAACTCGACCGGTATTTTAATCATAAATACGGTTCTAATTGGAAGGATCGATTGGATCCTGATTTTTGGGAAAAAAATTTTTATAATTAAAGCGCAACAACTACAGGTTTTTATTTGAGGAGATCAAATGATAAAGTCAATGAATATTGCATGGTGTGTACAACGCTGGGCTGAACTTCACCCTAATAAATCTGCGATCATCTTTGAAGAGCAGACCATCAGCTACAAGGAGCTTCTTGATCGGGTAGAAAGAACCAGTTACTGGCTCCTGACAATTGGTATTGAAAAAGGGGATAGAGTAGCTGTGATGCTGAATAACTGTCCTGAGTTCATGGAATTATTTCTGGCGTGTTCCAAAATCGGAGCCATTTTTACGCCGCTGAATTATCGTATCGCATCAGTGGAGCTTGATTATTTTCTCAAGGATTGTCGACCGAGACTGTTCATTTATGGGAGTGCTTTTCAAGAAGCGGTAGAATCAATTGACTTTGAGATTTATCTGCCCCCAATTTCAAGGTTTGCCATTGGGGAACACATGGGTGACAATTCCCGTGATGATTATCGTGCAGCGGTATCAGATTTTGAAGGGAAAAAAGATATGCCCAAAGGCTTCATCGGCCCAACAAGCCCTGAAGAACCGCAGGTCATCATGTATACTTCGGGAACAACGGGACGGCCCAAGGGAGCTGTTCTGACTCACATGAAAACCTTTTTCAACTGCTTGAATGCAGATATGTTTTTTGAACTCCAGTTCAGTGACAAGATGCTGATTGCCCTGCCCCTTTTCCATTCAGGCGGGCTTTTTATCCAGGCGGCGCCTGTTTTATTCAAGGGCGCGACCATCATTCTTCACCGAAAGTTCCAACCTTTAAAAATTTATAACGATATTGAAAAATACAACATCACCAAATTTCTGGGGGTTCCCACAGTTTATAAGGAACTGCTGACAATTCCCCCTGAGGAAAGAACCGATATTTCCTCCTTAAAAGTCTGTGCCGGAGGTGGTGAAAAACTGACGAAGGATTTGATTGAACAATGTACTGATGCAGGCCTGGCATTTCGCCAGATTTTAGGACAGACAGAAACATCCATCCTGTTGTGGTCTTCTGAAAAGGACGCTTTAAAAAAACCGGGAACAGTTGGCAGACCCGTGTTTCACGCTCAAGTCTCTATTCTTGATAAAGACGGAAAAACCGCCAAACAGGGTGAAATAGGGGAAATTGTTGTCCAGGGGTCCACCATGATGAAGGAATACTGGCAGGATCCCGTAAAAACAGAACAAACCATAAAAAACGGATACCTGCACACTGGAGATCTGGCCTGGATGGACGAAGACGGTTTTTTCTACCTGGCAGGCAGGGCCGGGGATATGTATATATCAGGGGGGGAAAACGTTTACCCCATTGAAGTGGAAAAAACACTGAAAACCCATCCCGATATTGAAGAGGTAGCGGTTATTGGTATTCCGGATGAAAAATGGGGAGAATCAGGCCATGCCTTTATTATCAAAAAACCGACTGCCAGTCTAGGCCAGGAAGATGTCATCAATTTTTGTCATGGAAAATTATCAAAATACAAGTGGCCTCAAAAAGTGACGTTTATGACGGATTTTCCCCGTACGACAACGGGTAAAGTAAAGAAAAAAGAGCTGGAAGAAAACAATATCTGATCTGTCATCAGCCCCGGCTTAAAATGAACCCGCAATATCCATATTTTTGGATAATAAAGATCTCAACTTTCGGAGTCGGCCATTTTTACATGGGGTCATTACATGGGGTCAGGCTTTCCTTATGGCGCTTTTTACCCGTATGATCATGAAATAATGATAAAAGCACAATAAAAAAAGCCTGACCCCGTCCATTAAAGTTAAAGACCGAAAGTTGAGTAACGATAATATCAGGAGGAGATCATGAAAACTTTTCGAATAGGCGTTGATGTTGGCGGTACTTTTACGGATGTTGTGATGGTAAATGAGTTAACAGGTGAATTCCATTATACCAAGACTCCGACAACGCATGATGACTTAACCGAAGGTGTCCTTAAAGGCCTGGACGAGATACTCCAGATCGGAAATGTTGAAATGAAGGATATTGATTATATTATCCACGGCACAACGATTGGGACCAATGCCATTATTGAAGGCAAAGGCGCTCTGGTTGGCCTAATAACCACAGCCGGGTTTGAAGATGTGCTTGAAATTCGTCGGGTTGCCCGCCCGCAGGAGGCAGCCTTTGACTTCAGCTGTGACAATCCTGCACCACTTGTGCCAAGGCACCTTAGAAAAGGCGTTATCGAAAGGGTGAACAGCAAGGGTGAAATTCATACGCCGCTGGATGAAGCGTCTGTTCTTTCGGTCATCCAGGTTTTCAAAGAAAATCATGTGGATGCCATTGTTATCTCGCTTCTTTTCTCCTTCTTGAATCAAACGCATGAAAAACGAATTAAAGAAATTTGTAAAAAAGAACTTCCAGGTGTCTCTGTCTCCATTTCTTCGGAGATCTGCCCGGAATTCAGAGAATATGAGCGAACCTGTACAACGGTTATGAACGGATACCTTGGCCCGGTCATTAAAGAATATATGGACAAGCTGATTGATTGCCTAAAATCCAAATATGGTGAGGTAACGCTTCACATTATCCAAAGCAGCGGTGGAACGATGGCCGCCCATGTTGCCGGTGATTACGCCGCCCATTTGATAAATTCAGGCCCTGCCGGCGGGGCCATCGCAACCGCATTCATCAGCACCTTGACCAAGAATGAAATGGCAATTGGCGCAGATATGGGCGGAACCACGTTTGATATTTCCATCATTGACAAAAATATGCCCAAAACAACTACCTGGGGGGGTGTCAGTAACTATCCGATCAAATTGCCAATGGTGGATTTAAAAACCATCGGCGCAGGCGGCGGCAGTATTGCCTGGGTCGATGTTGCAGGCGCACTCAATGTCGGCCCTGAGAGTGCGGGATCAAATCCCGGGCCTGCCTGTTATGGATGGGGGGGGGAAAAGCCGACGGTTTCCGATTGCAACCTGGCGCTTGGCCGATTAAATCCTGAGTTTTTTTTAGGCGGGAAACTGCCTCTTTATCCGGAAAAGGCGCATTCAGCCATAAAAAATTATATTGCAGACAAAATGGACATCAGTGTCGAAGGGGCGGCAATAGGTGTTTTAAGAATTGTGAATGCCAACATGGCCAAAGGAATCAGCAGGAACTCCGTTGAAAGGGGGTATGATCTCAGGGAATTTTCCCTGGTTGCCATGGGGGGGGCTGCCGCTCTCCACGCCGTGGATATTGCCAGAGATTTAGGCATGGCCAGGGTGATTGTCCCCTCAATGAGCGGTAATTTTTCGGCAGTCGGTTTTGTTGTGGCGGATATTCAACATGATTATGTAAAAACATTTATGAAAAAGGATCATGAAGTCATTCCGGAGGAATTTTTACAGGCATTTTTGGAAATGGAGAAGGATGCTTTGCTGCAAATGGAAAACGAAAAGGTGTCGGTACAAAACATCGAACTGACATGGTCTGCCGATCTTCGATATGAGGGACAGTCGTGGGAACTTAATGCGCCCATTGAACTTTCCAAAAAAGTGGATGTCGACTACATTAAAAAAATTGCGCAAGATTTCCATCAACTGCACCAGACAGTTTACTCGTATTCTGAACCCATGGAAACAGTGGAGTTTGTAAATTTGAGGGTTAGAGCCAAAGGAAAGAACCGGCCCATCACTTTTTCATCGGAGAAAACCCAAATCACGCCGGAAAATTCCTATTTAAAAGGGAAAAGAAACGTCTATTTTGAACATACAGGATGGGAAATGATCCCTGTTTTTGATCGCTATCAGCTGCCTGAAAAAGAAAGAATAGTCGGCCCGGCCATTATTGAAGAAGCCATCTCCACAACATTGATCCCACCGGATTCTTCCGGTGTGATGGATGAATTTGGAAATATCATAATTGAATTTGAAACCGAAAATGACTAAAGTTAAGGAGATAATGATGAAATATAAAGCTGATGCTGTAACCATGCAGGTCATAAGATATGCGTTGGAAGCGGTTGCCGATGATATGGGGTATAACCTGATGAGGATGGGGCGAACGACAATCGTCAAGGAAATCATGGATATTAATTGCGGTGTACTGGCTGCTGACGGCGGGATACTGGCACAGGCTCACCTTTGTCCCTTAATGATTTTTAGTCTTCCGGAAACGGCTGCAAATATGATCAGGCAGGTTGAAAAATTTAATGACGGGGATATCATTATCTCCAATGATCCCTATCTTGGCGGACAACACCTTCTAGATGTACAGCTTTTTTCTCCAGTAATCATAGAGGATAAACCCATCGCATTTGTAGCGAATATTGCCCATCAGCTGGATATGGGGGGGGCGGTTCCCGGGGGGGTTGCCGGGGGGCTGACTGAAATTTATCAGGAAGGCCTCAGGATTCCGTTTGTTAAATTGTATCAGAAAGGGGAAGAAGACCCTCAGATTTTCAGTTTTATATCAAACAATATCCGTATTCCGGAAAAAACCATGGAAGATATAAGAGCCCAGGCAGCAACAACCATGATCGGAGTTGAAAGAATCAAAGCACTGGTTTTGAAATACGGTCAGGATGTTTTTCTAAAATGTACTTCCATGCTCAATCAATATAGTGAAAAAAAGGTTCGGGCCTTTATTGAATCGGTTCCGGACGGGGATTACACAGGCATTGATTATCTGGATGACGATGGCATTGTGGATACCCCTGTAAAAATTCAGCTTAACGTCCACATCCGGGGGGATGAAATGGCTGTTGACTTTGACGGGAGCAGCCCCCAGACAAAAGGAAATGTGAATTGCCCATGGTCATGTACCAAGGGCGGGGTTTTTTATACCATGGTAGGCATCGTTGATCCATATATGGCGCTCAATTCAGGGACGTTTGCTCCCATTAAGGTATCCAGTAAAAAAGGGCTTGTCACAAATCCGAACCTGCCGGCAGGTGTTACTGCCAGAAGCCAGACCATGACCAAAATCGTGGAGGCCATGCTGAGGGCAATGAGCGGGGTTGTCCCGGATAGAATAGTTGCAGGAAGCCATGGCCAGGCCTGTACGAATAATTTTTCAGGCATCCACCCGGAAACGAACAAGCGGTTCAGTTATATTGAAATACAGGGTGGCGGCGGCGGTGCAAGACCTGACAAAGATGGTCCCGACGGACAGGACCTTCATCTTGGCCGTTTCATGAACACCCCTGTGGAGGCGGCGGAGATAGAATACCCTGTAATGATAGAACGATATGAATTTATAAAAGATTCAGGTGGTGCCGGTAAATACAGGGGGGGGGTCTCCACCCGCAGAGATATCCGGTTTCTCACAGACGTGACCTGGGCCCGATATTCCGATCGGCAAAAATTCAAACCCCTGGGTATTTTTGGAGGAAAAGACGGCAGTACGAGCAGTCTAATTTTGAATCCGGGTACTTCAGAAGAACAAAAGTGCAAATCAAAGGGGGTTGACCAGATTAAAGCCGGTGATCTTTTAAGTATCTGTTTGCCCGGTAGCGGGGGATACGGCCCGCCCGAAGAAAGGCAATTACAGGCAGTTCAAGCGGATGTGATCGCCGGGAAAATCAGTGTTCAATCCGCCCTGGAAGATTACAAAGTCGTCTTGGATGAAAATTTAAATATTGACAAGACTGCAACGGATTTTCTCCGATCTAAAAAAGAGGCGCTGCATGAAGCTTGATAAAGAGAAATTTCAACAGTTTAAAATGATGACCGCGCCTCCGGGGTGGCGGTCAAGAATCGGCATCATTATCCCCTCATCTGAACAGGGAATTGCCGTTCGTGAACACGAGATGATCTTTCCTGAGGGTGTGGTGCCCATTGTAACCCGTATGATGCTCACCCAGACAACCGCCGAAGCGCTTATAAAGATGGGAAAGGACGCTGAATATGCAGCCGAGCTGATTGCGACTTCCCATCCCAGCTGCGTGAGCTATTCATGTACATCCGGTGCATTTTTAAAGGGGGCTGAATTTGATGAGAATCTCATCAGAAAAATAGAAAAAATAACGGGCACCCCCGCAACAACAATGGCGAAAGCTGCATTGGAAGCCCTTAAACAGGTGGATGCAAAACGGATTTTACTGGTATGTCCATACAACCGGGAAATTGTAAAATCGGAATTGTCATATTTTAAAGATTCCGGAATAACGGTGGTTCACCATAAAGGTCTCGGCCTGTCGGATACGAACAAAATTTACCGAATCACACCATGGGAGACCTATCAGCTGGTCATGGAGGCATTCAAAGAAACCCCCGAAGGTGAGGCTGATGCCATCTTTATCAGCTGCGGTGGGTTACGCGCCCTTGAAATTATTGAATATGTTGAAAAAGAGACCGGGATACCGTGTATTACAAGCAACCAGGCCAATGCCTGGCATTGTTTGAAGCTCTCGGGGATTCAGGATTCGATCTCAGGTTTTGGCGCGCTGCTCGAAAAGAATCAGGAGGGAATCAAAAAAACGAAAATGTAATCCATACGATTAAATGGTTTGGATGGGAATGGATTCGCTTTACGGTTGCTTGAAAAAAGAAATAAGACGGAAAGTTGAATTGTTGACGGATACTTTTTAAAGGAGAATAAAATGGCAGACCATACAATTCACAGGGGATTTGTTAATACCCCCAACGGTCAAATACATTATGCCGAAGCGGGTCAGGGTGAACCAGTACTGCTGCTCCATCAAACCCCCAGATCCTGGACCGAATATGAGCAGGTACTTCCCATTCTGGGAAAGAGATTCCGGGCGATTGCCATGGACACCATCGGCTTTGGAGATTCATATCGCCCACGGGTAAAGGCGAGTATCGAACATTATGCTTCCGGGGTGGTCGATTTTTTAGACGCAATGGAGATAGACAGGACGTCCCTGGTGGGTCATCATACCGGTGGGCTGATCGCCTTTGAATTCGCAGCGTCCTGGCCTCAACGAGTCTACAAACTGATTCTTTCTTCTTGTCCCTTTACAGACGAGGCGGATCGTGAAAGGCGAAAAACCCGTCCACCTATTGACAAAGTGACCTTTTCCGCCGACGGTTCCCACCTGACTGAGCTCTGGAATAAACGGCAGCCATTCTATCCAAAAGGCCGTCCCGACCTTATCGCCAGATTTATGCTGGATGCCCTGAAAGTGTTGGACCAGGTTGAAGAAGGGCATCATGCGGTCAATGCCTACAAGATGGAGGAAAAAACGCGAAGCATAACCTCACCCACGCTTATCATGGCAGGCACGGAAGACCCGTTCGCCTATCCCCGCATGGATCCGCTGTCCAAAGCTATTAAGGGAAGCTTAACCGCTGAGATCGAAGGGGGAATGGTCCCCATGCCGGAGCAAATGCCGGATGTCTTTTCACAATGTATTCTTGATTTCATATAACACACATGTCGGCCTGCCGACACAACGAATAACGAAAATGGTATTATGCCGACCCCGAAAGTTGAGTATTTAACAATCAATGATGATTGGAGGAATAGTGTCCGAGAGAATCGAAAAAGGGATTTGCGGTATCTGCGGGGCCGGTTGCGGTGTGAGCATCGGCCTTGAAAACGATCGAATCACCAAGATCCTACCCTGGAAAACCCATCCCCAGTGTATCGCCTCTTTTTTCGGCCGGGGAAACTTTGAGGAGTCTATCTGGAAAATGTTCTCTCCCAATGAACAAGGCTATACCATTCCGAACTCGATTTTTATGCCTTTGGGCTCACCCAATGCCTTCTCCATCGGCACCATTTGTCATCTTTCCCACGCATTTGTCGCACCGCTTACAACATTTGGTGCGTCTGGCGGTATACTCCAGCCGGATCTCGAACATGCTGATATCATTTTTGTCTGGGGAGCCAATCCAGCCACAGGTTCACCCTTACAGACCTTTCTCCGGCTAAAAAAGGCCAGCACCAGAATATTCCAAACCTTGTCAAGCTCCAGCCGAATGCGGAAGCCATTCTGCATCCCCATGACGCCGGACCCCGAAAGATCTCCAGCGGTGATAAGATATGGGTAAAGACGGCACGGGGTAAAATTAAATTTGTCGCCCGGGTCACCGAAAAGATCGCCAAAGGAGTAGTGGAGGTAAACCAAGGCGGGGGGGTATCCAATCAGGCCGACGGATGGAAAGACAGCAATGTCAATTTCCTGACTGACGATCAAAACCGGGATCCCATCACCGGATTTCCTGTCTTCAAGGCGCTTCTTTGTGAGTTGGAGAAGGTTGATATATCTCAAAGCACGTGATGTTAAACCTGAGGTATTGCTTACGCCGTGATAACGATGTCCAAAAAAATTACTCACATCATTTTTCTATGGCGGTGGTGGTTGAAATGACAGGATCATTTCAATACGGGTTTGGCAGCGTATCCTGAAAACCGTTGTTGATATTCTTTGGGCCGCAGGCCCGTCAGCCTGACAAAGATTTTCCTGAAAAAAGAAATGTCTTCATAACCGACCTGATAGGTGATGTCGTTGAAGGTCCGGCTCCCTTCCTCCAGAAGGCTTTTGGCGGTTTCCACCCGCAATTGCTGCAGATATCCCAAGGGGGTGACACCCGTGGCCTGTTTGAAACGGCGCTCCAGGGACCGGCGGCTCATCCGGAATTTTTCGGCCAGCCGGTCGTAATCAATGGGGTGGGTTTGATGCTGTTCTATCCACCTCTGGGCCTTAAGGACAAAGGGATCGCCATGGTCGTTTGAAAAAAGAAAACGGCCGTAGGGGGTCTGCATTTCCCGTCCCAGATCCAGGACCATGGTCTTGGCAGATTCCAGGGCAGCTTGCCGGCCACAAAATTTTTCCACCAGGTAAAGGGATAAATCCATGCCGGCATTCACGCCTGCCGAACAATACAGGCGACCCTGGTCGATGAACATTTTGTCCGCTTCTAAATTGATATGGGGATATTTTTTGCGAAACATCCCTGTAAATCCCCAGTGAAGGGTGGCGGATTTTTTGTCCAGCAAACCGGTTTCCGCCAGTAAAAATACGCCGGTGCAGATACTGGCCACATGGGCACCCTGCCGGTATTGCCGGCAAATCCAGGGAACCAGTTCAGGGTTTTTTTCAAGAATCTGTTTGATATACGTGGCCGAAGCAATGATAATTAAATCGGTTGTGGGAATGTCCTCAATGCTGCAATGGGGCTGGATAAGGACATTATTTGTGCAGCGGATGGGGTGCCCGTCTGCCGAAGCAATGGTGACGTCAAAAAACGGGGTTTGCGGGGTATTGCCCACACGGTTCCAGAGCCGTCCTGCCTGGTTCAAGATATCCATGGGACCGAAAATAGTGGTGGCCATGGAGTTATACAGTCCAAGAATCGTTACTTTTTTCATTGGTTATCCTTAAAATAATGGATAAATGTCGATATAGACACCTAATATGTCGTTTATGCCACTTTTTTTATTTTCATGCAAGCCCTATAATTAACCTTATTTTTTCAACGAAAGGAGACCGGTTATGACATCTGAACGAATCAAGGCTTCCCTGGCCCCCTGCGGCCTGAACTGTGAAAAATGTTTTGCCCATGTGGATGGTGATATCCGCAAGTACAGCCTGAAACTCAAGGAAAAACTGGGAAATTTTCACCTCAATGCCAAGCGGTTTGAAACCTTGCTGGACGACCCGATATTTAAAAAATATGCTGATTTTAAAGAGATGCTGGATTATCTGGCTTCGGAAAATTGCAAAGGGTGCCGGAATGAGCAGTGCAAATTGTTTAAAGATTGTGGGGTCCGCAGGTGTCACCAGGAAAAACAGATTGATTTTTGCTACCAGTGTGACGCGTTTCCCTGTGACAGAACCCATTTTGATGAAGGCCTGTATAACGGGTGGGTACAGATCAACGAGAAAATTAAACGGATAGGTCTGGAGGAATTTTATGAACAGACCCGGAACCGGCCCCGGTATTGATGACATCCATTGGAAATGGGCGGTACCATGCAATAAGGTGTGGGACAGGCATCAGTTGTGGGAAGGTGTGTGTCTACGGAACTGTTTTTTGACCCTCCAGCACGTTACGGATAATTTTGACGAGTTCACTGATGACCACTGGTTTTTCATAGTATTCACTGATACCCATGTCCAGGGCTTTTTGTCGGTTGATCAATTCGTTATGACCGGTGCATAAGATGATGGGCTGGTCCGGTCGAAGGCGAAGGATCTTTTTTGCAAGTTCCAATCCGGTCATTTCAGGCATGGTCATATCCGTAATAACGACATCAAAAAAACCCGGCTGCTGTGCATAGACGTCAAACGCCTGGTGCCCATTTTGGAAAGGACTTACCGCATATCCCAATTCCTTTAAAAGTTCCTGCACAGTCCTTAGCAGGCATTCTTCATCATCAACAAGTAAAATTTTTTCCGTTCCGGAAACCGGGGATTCTTTTTCTGGGGAGGGATGGGGATCTGCGGATTGTTCAACGATGGGCAGATATACGTGAAAGGTTGTTCCCTTTTCCGGCTCGCTGAAAACGTCTATATGCCCATTGTGTTCCTGCACGATACCCAAAACGATGGCCAGGCCAAGCCCTGTACCCTTACCGGATTCCTTGGTCGTAAAATAGGGATCGAAAATTTTTTCCATAATCGCGGGTTCAATACCGTGACCGGTATCACTGACATCAAGTTTAAGATATTGGCCGGGTTTAAACTTTGATCCCAAAATACACGCTTGTTGTGAGACCGTTATCTTATTCAGGCCCACGGACAAAATGCCGCCGTTTTTTTGCATGGCATGATAGGCATTGGTGAACAGGTTCATGATGACCTGATGGATTTGTCCAGGGTCTGCCATCACCAATGCCTCGGAAAAATCAGTCTGCTTGATTTGAATCGTTGTCGGTATGATTGCCCGTAGCAGCTTAAGAGACTCTTTGACCACGACACACAAAGAGAGCGGATGTTTTTTATGGGGTGATTTCCTGCTGACGGCCAGGATCTGCTGAACCAGCGCACTGGCTTTATGGCTCACTTTGATGATCTGATCAATATTTTTTTTGGCTTTTTCCGGATGGCTCAGGTTATTTCTGGCCAATTGGGAAAACCCGAAGATTCCCGAAAGAATATTGTTGAAATCATGGGCAATACCCCCTGCCAGGGTTCCAATGGCCTCCATTTTATGGGAGTGGCGAATTTTTTCTTCAAACCGTCTCCTTTCTGTCAAATCCCGGGCAACTCGCAATATGGCATTTCTATTGTCGTATTCAATATGACTGCTGCTTATCTCGACAGGAATCAACTTTCGTGTTTTCGTCGTGCAGGTGGTTTCAAAGATCAGTTTCCTTCTGGGTTGCTGCTCATCTACCGGGGACTGTAAAACCGGGTCAGAATCGTGGGCATAGATGTCCGAAATATTCATTTTCAGCAATTCTTCACGGCTATATTGCATAAGATCAATGGCTTTCTGGTTGACTTCAAGGAATTTGCCATTCAGGTCAATGATATAGATGGCATCATTGGCACTATTGAAAAGCGTGCGGAATTTTATTTCTGACCGTTGAATCAGCAGATTAGATCTATGCAATTCATTGAACAGACTTCGATATTTAAATGCCAATTGGCCAATTTCATCTTTTGGATAGTCTGTTTTCACATCAACAGAACCGGACTGGATATCTTTGACCAGTTTAATCAGGGGGGTCAGTGATTTTTGTACCCAAAACGCAGCAATCAAGAGACCCATAAAAAAACAACCCAGGATCAGAAAAATGATGCCCCTTGTTTCTGATTTAGCAGCAGAGACCACCGTTTCAAGAGGCTGTTGCACGATCAAACCCCAGTTTGTAATGCCAATAGGATGGAAAGATGCGATCCATTTTTTATGGTCATAAGCGTAAGTGACAGTTCCGGTTTGCCCTTTTAATACCTTTTCTACGGGCTCATTTTTTAATATGCGGTATTCATTGAAGGCATTGTAATTCAGTTTTTGATGGCTGTGAGCGATAAGCCAGCCCTTGGAAGAGACCAGGTAGACGTGAGAATTTTTTAACAGGCCTGGGGTGGATATGACTTTCACCAGGGCATTATTTCCAGAAAGAATCAACACACCTCTTAAAAGAGCGGATCTCCCTCCATCCGTGTCGTTTATCGGTGTTGAAAAGCCACCCACGAGGGTGCCTATTTTTGATTTTACAACATCAAGAAACACGGTTTTACCGGTTTCAAATGTTTCATTGACCCAATGGATGTTCTCCATGGGGATTTTTTCCCCCACAAGTTTTGGGTGGGTTGGATAGGACAACCATTTTCCATCATTGTCCATGACAAAATAATAATTAAAAAAATGATTCGATCTGTTAAGGGTGTTCACTGTGTCGTCCAGAGACGCTTTGTCCATGGACACAAATGCCGGCAATGACGACATCTCCCGGAGTTCTTTAGCGGCTGTGTCCAGGCTTAGGGTTATTTGGTCTGCCAGGTATGTGGCGACTTTGTTTTGCGATAGTTTGATTTCCTCCATTTTTCTTTTTTGGAATTTGGGTGCAATATAAACCAGCTGGATGAGTAAGGCCGCACCAAAAAGAAAGGTAAGGGCAATCAGGAGTTTGCCTTTGATACTATGAAAGAAAAAGTGTTTCACACGTTGCAATCCCAATTCGCTTTATGCGATGTCAGAGAAATACCCGGTCGATGATGCTTCCGGTTGTCCATGATGTCCTGAATAATAGATAATTTTAATATTATCCAGTGGAAATTTCATTTTGACACGTTTAATGAAAATGAAGATATCGCAAAAAGCCCGTCAATGCAAAACAAATTGTCAGATTGTCATGGAAATAATTGAGATTTTTTTAAAATCCATCCAGCCGGGACCGGATGTTGCTGCCGTGGGGCAACGGGGATCTCTGCAGTGGAGGGGGGGGCCGGCTCAAACAGGGAAGCGCCGGCCTGACCCTGGATTTATTTTTTTGAGGTTCCCAATGCCTGGGACTGCGCCGGCATTACCTTTCTATAGACGCGATCAAAGGGCAGCTGACGGCCGTTTACGGTCAACAGATCCGCTTCAACGGAAATACCAAACAAGGTTTCGTTTTCTTCAAGATACGGATGAATCAACGCCCAGTCAGCATCTGACAGTTTCGCAAAAATACCGCCGTTCAAATGCTCATCCACGACCTTGCAGTCCGGGTCTCTCAGATAAATGGCACCGCCGGAAGCCAGCGAGAACAGGTTGGAGCCGGGATAGGGCATGGAAAGATCAATGACCTTGCCGTTATCATCAAAGGCAATCCCGTTAACAATAACAAATCCGCCCCCGTTTAACGGATCGCCTGCCATAAAAGATTCTGCCAGATAATCCAGACAGGTGCCGTTGATCACCACCCGGGGTCTGCCCGTGGCATTAATCAGGGGACGTCCGGCAGCATTGCCCATAATATAGACCTCCCCGCCCTTGGCACCGTACATGAAGGTTTGTCCCACATCTCCATGAACCACAAATTTACCGCGTTTCATGATTTGTCCCAGCTGGTCCTGGGCATTGCCGTGGACATGGATCTCCATGCCGTCAATCCCCGAGGCCATATAATCCCCGGAGCTGTCATATACATCAAATCGGACATCGTCAGAACCGGCGCCAAACCCGCAGCCGGTGAATCTCTGACCTTTGTACCCATAACAGATATACTGCTTCCACCCCAGTCGGTAAGCCTTATTTATCAGTCGGGAGTCACAGTCCTTACCTTCAGGTTCAAATTCTTTTGCATTTACCACAAGGATTTTTTCATTTTCCAGGGGGGCCCTTAACGCCTGCCGGGTCGAACGGTCAATATAGGCGTATAAACGGTTTTTACGATCGCCTATTTGGGGAGAGGATTTAAAAATAGTTGTCAGGCTCTCCCGGATGATCTGGAGGACAGAACTTCGTTTTTTATTGGCAGTTGGAAAAATTCTGTCGTTTAAGTGGGTTAACAGATCAATGGCCATGGTTTGATTGGCATCGCTTTTTGTTGCAAGGACTTCAATGGTGCTGCACAATCGTGTGATGTCCTGAAAATCCAGGTCAACAAGTTCTGATATGCAGTATTGTTTCATTTCCTCCCGGGCATTGTCAGAAAATAATTTTGTTATCCTGCCGGCTTGAGGGCTCTCTTCAAAAGAAGGGGACATATCCACAGAACGGTCAAAATGGCGTTGGTCTTTCCGGGTCTGAACGATGTCGCCAAACTTATTCTGGGTGATGAGGTGTTTTGATCCATTCCCTTTTCCTGAATCCTTGATGGTAAACGTAAAGGCGCCGCCATCGGTGGCACTTCCGCCCCTGGCATTCCAGTATTTGTCGGCAATGGGGCAAAACCGGCTGTCTTCGGCGGCAATGCTTTGCAAGGTGGCATCAATGGCCTGTTTTTCAGAACAGACAAGGCCGATCTGAACCTCGTCCCTTTCCTGGAGGGCAAATACCTGGGGCCGGAGCATGGCCGTGTCCGTGATCCCGATCAACTGCATCAGGTTCTTATACGGGTCATTTCTGGCAATGATAAAAAACCAGGGTCCGTCCGGGGAGCCGGTCATGTGCTGAGATTGAATATACCGGTAAACATCCTGCTTTTCCCGGGGCAGGCAGTCAAAATCATATTCCGTGGTGGGTGCCAGGGCTTCAATGATATATTCCAACGGGTAATTGAACACCCGGTTGTATAAATCCAGCAGCAGAACAGAGGTTTCCGTATCCGTAAGGAACTGGGGGTAGATATGATGCTGGTTTAAATATTCACATACGGCATGATAATTGGCAAAATCACCATTGTGGACCAGGGCCTCGTGCATTCCGGAAAACGGATGCGCGCCTCCGGGATGCCACAGGCGCCCCCGGGTCGGATACCGCTGGTGGGCAATCCAGCCATGGGCCCGGAAATCATCCAGGCAGTAATACTGGGTGGCCTGCTCGGCATAGCCCACCACCTTCAGGATCATCACGTTCCGGGCATGGGACAGGACAAAGGCCTGTTTTTCCCCAAGGGAGGCATAATAGGTCTGGTTCAGGCGATTGGAATTCTGGAAGACAAATTCATCTTCCGCCTTGCGCCTGTCCATGTCATGAAAATGATTGGCCTGGATAAAATTTTCAAGTACACTTGGTTTGACCCTGACAAAATACCGCCAGACATCCGGTGGTTTGACTTCAAGGCCAATGGTGGTGTAATCATCAATGGTGGGGATTCGTTCAGACTTATAGATGTCAAACAAAGGGGTGATGCTGGTGGATTCCACCTGGGGGATAGCAATATTATCCAGATATGCCACCTGCAAAAGGTAATGGTCTTCCAGCACATCCTGGGGAACACCAAGGTCGCCGGCACTTAATCCCACTGCGGCAATGCCGCCGCCTTTGCCGTTACCCCGGTTGTGCATTTGAACCGAGGGTTCGTAAATATGTTTGCCTGCAATGGGAATGGAGGCCATGAATCCGGTCACACCGCAGCCGCCTTCTTCATCACATTTGTTCACCGGTGTTTTAATGTGGGGCAGCCGCCCTCTTGATGCCAGTATGTTGTTTATGATTTTATCCGTATTCATATGAGTCATTATTGAAATTCCTTATTATCTCAACTTTCGGTCATTCGCTTTAATGGTCAGGGGCAGGTTTTTTTATGGTGCTTTTTATCATTATGTCATGACCAGACAGGTAAAAAGTGCCATAAAGAAAGCCTGACCCCATGTAAAATGGGTAACGCCAAAAGTTGAGGTGTTATAAAACCATTTTGGAACTGGGTGCGGGCTGGTAGCGGTTTCTTTCTTCTTGGTCCAGATAATCCAGGTGCACCAGAAGATCTGACCGGCCCCGGAGCTCCCGGATGCTTTTCAGTCCATAGGATCTCAAGATATCGCACCATTGTTTGCGCCAGGCCATATACATGTTTACCAGACGCTGTTCCACATAGGCTTCATCGATCATGCATCCCAGTTCAGGATCTGTGGTGGCGATCCCCCTGGCGCATCCCCGGCCGCTTTCACAATTGCCACACCTGACACATTCCACTGCCACCAGATCGGCGGTACCGATCACACACCCGTCTGCTCCCAGGGCGATGGCCTTTGCAATGTCAAGCCCGTTCCGGATGCCGCCGCTGGCGATGAGGCAGATCTTGTCCCTGGCCCCTTCTTCCACCAGAAACCGGTGAACTTTTGGAATGGCATATTCAATGGGCATGGCAATGTTTTTTTTGGCAATGTCCGGGGCGGCTCCGGTCCCCCCGTAACTGCCGTCAATATGAATAATATGGGCACCGGCATAGTAGGCACCAACGGCCACCATGTCCACATCCGTTGGGGTGGATACCTTTATGGAACATAAAACATTGTGATTAATTTCCTTCATCCAGTCCACATGCTTTTTATGGTCTTCAACCGAATAGACGGAATGGAAAGGGAAGGGGGAAAAAAGGGAACTGCCCACAACGGTCTCCCGCATTTTGGCCACTGCTTCCGTGACTTTTTCTCCCAGGAGATGACCGCCGAGACCGGGTTTTGCCCCCTGGGCATACTTGAATTCCATGACGGGACACTGCTGGATGGTTTCTTCCCTGACCCCAAACAGGCCGGTGGCCACCTGGGTGATGACATGCGCTTTATAGGGAAGGAATTCCGGCGGATATCCCCCTTCACCGGTACAGGTCAGGGAGTTCATCCGTTTGGCCGCCCGTGCCCGTCCCACAATAACGGATAAAGCGGTGGAGCCATAGGACATGCCGCCGCCGTAACAGGGAATGGAAATGGTTTTCCGGGGCCGGCCGTCTCCTGTTTTGTTCAGGTCAATGCTGGTATCCATGTCTTCATCACTGATGTCCAGGGCAAGCCCGGGATCCGGTTGAACAAACCGCATCATGTCAAATCCGCCGCCGGAGTTGCCCAGGTTGTATTCCAGGTTCACATGGGGGGCTGCCCCGGTTTCTGCCAGGGCAAAATGACCCAGCAGCATTTCCGGTGGCCAGCGGTAATCTCCCATGGTGTCCAGGAGAGGATTCTCCTTGAGGGTCAAGGCATCTTCCGGGCAGTGTTCAATGCAGTAGTGGTCTGTTTTTTTACAGTCGAATCCAATGCATTTGTGTTCGATGGGCCTGAAGGGGGACGCGTGACCCTCCGGTTTAATGTGAACCCCATAGGAACAGAGGTCGGCACATTTTCCGCAGGAGATACAGTTTGAATTTCGTTTAATGATATATTTGCCGATGGTATTGCGAAACCGGGAAGGGGTTTCGCGGGTTTCAGGCAAGGGGTTTTTTTTCGGGCTCATAACTTATCCTACGTCTATAGATACGTTTCGTTCACCAAAAATCGGTGCAAAATTTTCTCGTTCAAGGTCCTCAAACCACATGGAGCGACCGACTTCACCTCTCAGCCGCCGGGCTTCCCTTAAGCCCATGGCGCCCAGCATTTCCAGCATCTGGTTGCGCCAGGCCCCCATGAGATTGGTGATCCGGTTGCAGCCATACGCCGCATCAAGGGTTTCAAATGCCACCGGGCAGGGCAGCCCTTTTTTACACCGGTCGCACAGGCGGCATTCCATGGCAATGAGCAGGGGCAGGTCAATGACCACCCCGTCGGCACCGCAGATAATGCTCTTGTTCACATGCTCAGCCATGCTGATCCCGCCCGATGCCAGAATGTTGATCTGCTGCCGCGTGGCAGCATCGATCAATGCCAGATGGATATCCCTTAACATATCTTTGATAAATCTCGGATGGTCAGATTCAAACGCTCTACCCTTGGCGTTGGCATAGACATGGAGGGTGTCGATATCGGTTTTGGAAAGGTCAACGCAAATTCCGGCATAATCAAGATCTGCACTGAGCTTGACGCCCACGCTGATACACAGTGTTTCGTTCATGGCCTTTAAATCGCTCAATACGGTTTCAATCCCCGGTTCCCATTCAATTTCAACCATGTCAACAAGGGTCAAAAGTTTTGGATAGTGGTGATAATTTTTTTTTGTCACCAGCGGGATGATGGTGGGTCCATACGAAAGGAGATCTTCTCCCACATCGGCTGCAGGCATAAACAGTTTTGTCCCGATATCCTGTGCTGCATTGAGCATGGAGAGGCGGACGTTTTTGCTTAAGAGGCCAAAATCAGGCTGCTGGAACAAGATGGGGAGCGGAACCTCGAGAATGGGTCGAACGTCAGTGGCAAGGGAGCCGTCCGTATTAAAGGCCAGTCTTTCAGGCCGCCTTGACAGTTCGATGCAGGTATTGATATATTCCCGGCCATGGATGCCGTCCCGGGTGGGCCGGACAATTTCAGACATATCCGTCCACATGGAATCAAATCCTTTTCCCACAAAAGGCCCCCGGTATCCGGCCCCGGATACGGGGACGCTTCCGGTATGGGCCTGGTACCAGGTCCGGCCCAGGACGTCCGGTGTCCAATAGTCATCTCCGATTTCCCGATATTCCGGGTTGACCACCCGGGAAAAAATTCCCTTGGTGCATTCTTGAATACACCGGAAACATGAATTGCAGGTGTAGAGATATTCAGGCTCCTCCATTTTACTCATATGCAGGTAATTGTCCTTGAAGATGTCATACACACATTTTTTCTTTACACACGCTTTGCAGCTTCCGGCACAGTCTTCCCTGAACTCTATGGTGGCATATTTACCCACAGGATAAAATCTTGGCAAAGCCGCCTTTGTGTGGATATTGTATTTTTGAGGCATACGCTTACATCCTTGTTTTTTATTTCAACCCAGCCTGCGTCACAAGCTGTTCCACAACCGCTTCCCATTCAATGGCCATAATATGAACCCCGTGGACTCCGGTGAGTTCTTTGAGCGTTTCAATGGTTTCAAGGCAAATTTTGATGCCTTCATCGGCCTGGTATTGTTTGTCAACGCCGTCCATGCGTTTGATGATCTCATCGGGCACATCCATGCCGGCCACTTTTTTGTTCATATACCTGGCCATACCTGCGGATCGTAACGGGGTGACCCCCCCGAGGATGTATACCTTCTCTGTCAGTCCTTCATCATTGGCCCGCCTGATCCATTCTTTAAACCGGTCCATATTGTAGATACACTGGGTCTGGATAAAATCCGCCCCGGCATCAATTTTTTTGGCCAGTCGAATCACCCGGTAGTCAAAGGGGTCGGCAAACGGGTTGGCTGCTGCACCAATAAACATCTGTGGCGCCACATCCAGATCAAACCCGCTCATGTCTTTTCCGGTGTTCCGCATGTCTCTCACTGTCCGGATCAGATTCACCGAGTCGATGTCAAAGACATTCATGGCATCCGGCTGACTGCCGAATTTCTGATGGTCGCCGGACAGGCATAAAATATTTTTGATGCCCAGGGAATAGGCGCCCATGATATCCGATTGAATGGCAATCCGGTTCCGGTCCCTGACCACCATCTGCATTACCGGTTCCAGACCTGCGGCAACCACATGGGCAGCGGCGGCAATACTGGACATCCTGACAATGGCGGTCTGGTTGTCAGTGACATTTACCGCATCCACAAACCCATTCAGCAGGGTTATTTTGTTGTCAATGACGTCTTTGTTGGAACCCCTTGGGGGGCCACATTCTCCTGTTATGGCAAATTTACCCTGGGAAAGTTTCTCATGAAGTCGGCTAAGGGGTTTCATATGATATGGTCCTCCCTGATCAGTTTTCTGGGTCCGCCGGAAAGACTGGTATTCCAGTTCTTTGGGGGGATATAAGTTTTCAGGTTATCCAATTGCCCTAAAGTGGTCAGTCGTTCAATAATCAGGTGCCAGGCGCAGGGGGTATCCGGATCAATTTCACACACGCCGTTCTGGGAGCCGCCGCAGGGACCATTGAGTAATTTTTTGGCACATCGGGTGACCGGACAGACCCCGCCAAATATGGCCAGGCTGCAATTGCCACACCCGGAGCATTCTTCGGTGAAAATGCCGGGACTTTCCTGAATGCCGATAAAAGTGGTATTCACCCCGGGCAATACCACCTCTTTTGCAAAGCGCTTTGCCATGGCCTGAACACCGGCACCACAGGCAAGGGAAAGGATGGCCTCATTTCTGGCAATCCCGGGGGATGCTTCCTGAATAAATTCGTTTTCACACTGGCGTTCAATGGTCAGTTCTTCTATGTCAATGGATTTTGCCATTTGTTTAAAACTGAGTCGTAGGGCAGACGCGAGGACGGCCACTTCGTCTTCGCCACCGGCAAAACATGTTTTTACACAGGTGCCGCAGCCAAGGATGAGAACCTTTTTATAGGGTTCTACAAGTTTGATAATCTCATTAATGGGTTTTTGACTACCGGTTATCATTATTGTACTCCATTTCTTGGATAGGTTGGGTAAAAACCAGATTAAAGCAAGGCATGGGCTTCATACAGTTTGGGCTTCATTTAATCGGGGAGTGATCAAACAATGGACCCCAGATATAGAAACCAGGAACTTGCTTTAAATCTGATTTTTTTATCATACCCTCTTTGGGGATGGTATTAATTCAAATGATTTAAAGCGGGATTCGGGCCAATCGTTTCAAGCGCCACTAATGTTTTTTGGATGATATCTGTAATCGCCCTGCTGTCTTTTGCAGTGGTGTTGAATATGCTCAAGCGCCTGCCATCCATTCCAATATCATCTAAAATGGTTTTTACATAATCGACCCGTTTTTTTGCCCGTATGCTGCCCTGGGCATATCGACAGCCTTTATCCGGGCAGACCAGCACTAGGACGGCGTCTGAACCGGCTTCAAATGCTCTTAAGAGGTGGATATCTTTTGTCATTGAAGCGCATGCCATCTTAACGGTTTTGACCTGGCAATTGTCAAACATTGAAGGGGTTTCTTCAAAAGAATTGATACAATGAAACAGCGTAAGTTTTGGTGTGTTATGGATTTCCATTTTTTCTTCCCAAAATTAAAATAAAAAAAGGCCTTCGCCCAAGTCATAATTTGGGAAAACGCCTTTGTTTTCTTCTAACCTTGCCAATACGCCATTGTATTCAGCAATAAACAGATTAAAGGGTATTGTTTGAAATGTCAATCTTTTTTTATTGGCCTGGCCGATGATGTAAAAAAATCTGTCTTTACGAATTTAATTTTGTTATGAGGTCTATCAGTCGTATGGTATTTTTACTGATAAAATACGAAATCAAAGAAAAGTGGGGCCTGTTGATATGGTAAAGGAAAAAACAATTGCAGTATCAAAAAAAACAGTGAATCGGGACCTGCTCATTCCGTATGGGGTCCCTTATTTTGCGTATGTTGGCATTGCCTCATTGACCCAGGACAGGCTCCCTGTTGAAGTCGGTTATCTGTTGAAAATCATTATTGTCCCTTTGCTGTTATACTGGGCATGGAAATGGTATGTCCCCGTTACCGGGCCAAAAAAACCATGGGTCTCCGTGGTTTATGGCGTTGTTTTCGGAATATTGGGTCTGGCCATCTGGTGTCTGTTGATGGCCCCTTTCATAGCGGTTTCCGGCGAACCCTGGGGCAACACAGGTTTTTTTTTAAGACTCTTTTCAGCGGCATTGATTGTGCCGGTTTTTGAAGAATTGTTTATTCGGGGGTATATATTGCGGGTGGCGCTTCAATGGGATATCAACCGGCAAAACCATAAAATTGACTCCCCTTTAAATGAAACATTGGATCATGACCGTCTCGATGATGTCAACCCTGGTGCCTGGAGCATTATGGCGATCGGCATCTCAACGATTGCATTTGCAGCCGGGCACCTGCCGGTTGAATGGCTGGCTGCTGTGGCGTATAGCATCCTGATATCCATTTTATGGGTTATCAGAAAAGATCTTTTGTCCTGCATGGTGGCCCATGGGACAACCAATTTAGCCCTGGGGGGATATGTATATTTTACCGGCCAGTGGGGATTTTGGTAGAAAAAAGGGCAAGGGAAGTTAAAATCGGGTTACCCGGTTAAGGCGACTCATTATTGAAGATTTCATTGGAAAGAATCACGGCTTCTGCCACTTCTCGAATGGATTTTCTTGAATCCATGCTTCTTTTCCGGATCCAGCCATAGGCTTCATCACCAGTCATCTGTCGATTGTGCATGAGAACCTCTTTGGCTTGTTCGATTTTTTTACGGGCTTCCAATTCTTCCTGGATGACCTTTGTTTTTACCATGAGTTCCGTGTTGACGATGGCAATGGCCGACTGATTGGCAACCGCTCTTAACAGGTTGACTTCTGTATCGGAAAAGTCATGGGGTGTGGCGGTAAAACAATTTAACACCCCAATGACTTTTTCTTCTTTTGCAACTAAAGGGATACCCACCATGGAAACAAGGCCCAATTTTTTGGCCATTTCTTTTTCTTTAAAGAGATCGGATTCCAATACATCCAAAAGGACTAAGGGCTTTTTGTGTGTTACCACAAACCCGACAACGCCTTCATCCAGACCCAGGGCCCGGTCGATGATATAATCCGGAGAAATGGACTGGGTTGCTTTCAGGCGGATTTTAGGCGGTTTTTCTTCTTCATTGACAATCCATAAAGAACAAATTTCAACACCGGTCACTTTTGCGGTTACCATCACAATCAATTTTAGCAGATCTTCAATAAAAAGGTCCGAAGTGATTGCCCGGCTGATATCGGTCAACGCTTTTATGTAACCGTCATATGTCTGGTCATCATTATTTTCCATCATATCCCTATATTAATCAGAAATCAGTGATTCTCGTCAATAGGAAAAAATAATTTAGTCCCTATCCCTTTGTCTTTTCTACATGGCTGTGTTGGGGATTAAATCCCATATCCCGCAGGGACAGGCCCCTTTACAGAATCCACAGCCAATACACAGATCTGAATTTACCCGATATTCAAATGCTTCCTTGTCGAATTCAATTCTTTCAATAGCCCCTTCCGGGCAAATGGCCACACAGATGCCACAATCCTTACAATTGCCACAGGAGGCGCAATCCGCACCGCAATCGCTGAGATTGTCAGCCTGTTTCTTTGGATTGTAATATTCAAGATGGATCCGCTGCTTGTCGATCCGGGGCAACGTTTCTGCAACATCAGGACGGTTGCCTTTTATGATTTGATCAATACTCAGGGCTGCTTTTCTTCCAGCCCCAATGGCATCCGTGATAAGCCCCGGGCCCACCACATCTCCAATGGCGAACACCCGTGGGTCTGACGTCCGGTTGAATGGGTCCACGTCAATAAATCCGTTGTTAACGGTAATCGCATCATCAAGGAAGTCAAGGTCCGGAACATCCCCAATGGAGATCACCACTGTATCTGCTTTCAGGATTTCACCATCCTGGAGCACCACCCCTTTTTTTGTGATTTTCTTTGTAAAGCAGGGCCATCTGAAAGTGGCACCAATGGCCTGGGCATCTTCTTTTTCTTTTCCAAAGGCTGCCGGTTTTTGAACGTCAATCAGGGTGATGGTTTCAGCTCCCAGGCGATGGGCTTCTGTTGCCACATCGCATCCAACATTTCCCGCGCCGATGATCACCACATGTTTTCCTGGCTTTGCAATGTCTTTTTTTGATTGTTCAAGAAACGCATTGGCAAAGACGGCGGTTTCAATGCCGGGGATTGGCAGGGACCTTGGTTTTTGTGACCCGGCTGCAACAATGGTAAAATCATAGTCATACTTGATTTTTGAAAATTCCTTGCTGTCAATGACCTGGTTTAATTTTATATCCGATATCAATTCCCTGACCCGGTTGAGTTCTGCATCAAAGGTTTCTCCGGGCATTCTTGAACCGGGAATCACCGACGCTATTTTTCCGCCAATGGCGCTGCCGGTATCAAACAAAGTAGGGGTATGGCCTTTCAGCGTTAAATGCCAGGCAGCCGAGATACCACCGGGTCCGGCACCGATGACGGCAATTTTCTTTTTGCTCTTTTTAGCCGGTTTCGGCAGTTTGACGCGTTCTCCGGACTTTCCCAGGAGTCTCACATCAATGGGGGACATATACTGTTGATGCCGGGTGCAGGATGCCATACAGGGGCTGGGGCAGAGGTATCCGCAGACGGTTGCGGGAAACGGGGTGTATTCAAGACCCATACTGATGGCTTCGTCAATATTGTCCAGCCGCACCATCTTCCATCTTTCCCGGACAGGAATCCCTGTGGGGCAGGCTGCCTCACAAGGTGCCATATATTTTCCCTGTTCCCATACCGGAATGTACCGTCTTAAATCGCCCCGGGTAATCAGGGGAAGGATTTCTTTTTCCGTTTCCTGGAGATCTCCGATAAGGCCGCCCCGGCCAAGTTCTTTGTCCCAGACCTGTTCTCTGAACCAGGACATGGACGGTTTCTCCGGTTCATCGGTTTTTTCCAGGGCCGATTTTGCTTCAATGAGCTGCCATTGGGAGCGGTTGGAGAACGCGGGTAATTGATCGCTGTGATGGATTTTTTCCAGGAAAGCCGCCAGGTTGGTGAGAAGCCAGTTCCATTGTTCATCTGACACGTCAGACAATTTGGCATCTTTTTTAGAAAATCCTTCCACACTGCCCCGGACAAAGACTTTGCCCCCCACCATTCCGATAAGGGGTCTGTACCCTAAGATCTGATCTTCCGGGGCTGCCGTGTGACCGCAGATAACCGCAATTCCACCGGCCATGAATTCTCCAAAATAATCCCCGGCAGATCCCAGTACCCAGAGTTCCGGCGGTTCAAATCTCGGGTTTCGCTTGGTCATGGTCATGCCCCGGGCACCAATGGAACCGCCAATATAGACCTTGCCCTGGGCCGCACCATTCATGACACCATTGGAGGCATTGCCGTGGACGATAATTTCGGCACCGGCATTCAGCCAGCCAATATCATCCGAGGCCGGTCCCATGATTTCGATCCGGGTATTTGCATGGCCGAAAGATCCCGCTCTCTGCCCGGATTGGCCGATGATCCGGATATAGGTTTTTTCTGTCCCTGCATCCCAGAGTCTTCCGCCGATACCGTGTTGTCCAAATCCTTCTACTTCAATGTTTCTGCGACCGTTTTTTATATGGCGATGAATGATCTCTTCCAAAACCCTGGAAGAAATTCGATGGCCTTCTTTTTTGCCGGATATTTTAATAAATGCATCTTTTTTCATTGTTCACCCCTCCTTACACCACATACTTTATACTGAGGCGTTGCGCTGCAGCATGATCATCAATTCCAAGGGCATCGGACATACCTATGGGAAGGGATGTTGAGCGACCCAGTGGGGCCACGATCTTTTTAAGCTCCGTATCAAAGGAGATAAACAGATCAACGATTCTCTGGGCAACATCCTCAGGGTCAAGCCGTCTGTAAAGTCTCGGGTCCTGGGAGGTGATGCCCTTTGGGCAAATGCCCACATTGCATACATTGCACCGGTCTTCTTCCGTTCCCACACAACCGGCCGCCGCCTGCATGACATATTTTCCAATTTGAACCCCACTGGCCCCCATCATGATCAATGCTGCGGCATTGGCTGCAAGATTCCCATTTTTCCCGATCCCGCCCCCGGCAAAGATGGGGATTTCATTCTGCTTTCCAATTTTGATCAGGTTCAGGTAATTGTCTCTGATGCAGGAGGCAATGGGGTGACCCATGTGGTCCATGGAAACCGTATAGGCGGCTCCCGTGCCCCCGTCCTCACCGTCAATGGCAAGCCCGGATGCAAAATCATTACGGGTCAGGTTGTTCAATACGGCCAGGGATGTGGAAGAGGCGGATATCTTTGGATATACCGGTACCCTGAACCCCCAGGCCATGGACATGGACTGGAGCATTTTTGCCACAGACTCTTCTATGGAGTACTGGGTCTGATGGGTCGGCGGGCTGGGCAGGCTGATCCCCGGGGGAACGCCCCGGATGGCGGCAATCAGTTTATTGACCTTATGCCACATCAACAATCCGCCATCGCCCGGTTTTGCCCCCTGGCCATATTTTATTTCAATGGCACAGGGGTCTTCTTTCATGTGGGGAATGGCATGGATGATTTCATCCCATCCAAAATACCCCGAGGCAATCTGGAGAATGACATATTTTAAAAACCTGGACCGTAACAGCCGTGGCGGGCAACCGCCTTCCCCGGTGCAGATCCGGACCGGCATCCCCATCTCCTCATTCAGATAGGCCACCCCCATCTGAAGGCCTTCCCACATGCTGGGAGACAGCGCACCAAAAGACATTCCACCAATGATTAACGGATAGATTTCTCTGACCGGCGGAATCCAGCCTTTTTCTTTTAACCGTTTCATGTTTTCCCTGGGGGAGAGGACCCGTCCCAGAAGGGTTCTCATTTCAAATTCATGGCGGCCGGCATCCAGAGCCGGATCAGTGAGCATGGAGATCCGGGTAAATTTGATCCGGTCCAGTATGGATTGGGAAGAATTCCTTCTGCCGCCTCGTCTTCGGGGAATACCCTTTTGGTTGATATGGAATTTGAGCCGGTCCAGTCCTGGGTTTTTCACCGGGGCAATGGCATCATTGGGACAGACCATGGTACACATGGCGCACCCGATACAGGCGTTTTCCACCCGGGTTTTCTGGCGGATGCCGTAAAACGTGTCATATTGGTTGGAATGGGGGGTGTCTTGTTGAATGGATATTTTAACCATCCTTTTTTGAAACACCTTCAGTTCAATGGCCTGGACAGGGCAGACAGCGGTACATTGGCCGCACAGGGTGCACCGATCATTGCTGTAACGGATCTGCCAGGGCAGATCATTCAGGCTTAAAGAGGAAGGTTCAAGGCTTCTGTTTGACGACATATTTTTACCTCCTGGCGGTCAGGGCTGACAATTGCTGTATCAATGTGCATGGGTTGTATATCTTTTGTTGTATCCCGGTCCGGGATGACGGCATCAAGGCCGCAGATTTCAGAGGAAAATCCAAACAAACCGGCTTTTCCGCCAACAACACCCGGGCGAAGTTTTTTCCTGTCCTGGACCATGAAAAGGGAATGATCCGGCAGCGTACCGATGACGCAGTTGGGTCCATCAATAATAAGGGGTCTGCACGTTCTTTTAAGATGGGCGAGAAATGGTGCATCCGGGTGTTGCTGAAGATCTTTTTCCTGCAAAGGGGTAATCACATGCTTGTACGCATCAATCCCCATATCAAGGCCCACCATGGCATAATGAAGAATATGGGCAAACACCTCGGAATCGGACTGATATCCCATGTAGCCGGGGAAATCCCTTGATGACAAAAAGTCCTTGATGGGGATAAATGCGGTGTTTTCTCCATTGGTCATGGTGCAGTAGCCATTGATAAAAAACGGGTGACAGGCATATAAATTGATGGCGTAATTCGTGTTTTGCCGGCCCTGGGCCATAATGATACGGGCATTCAGCTCTTTTCGATCCAGGCCCAGATAATCGGCCAGTTGCATGGGATCACCGATTTCCTTGATCATGATGGTGTCCGGCCAGAAGGAAAAGACCATCATATCTTTTTTTTCTTCCCCCATTTCACGGATTTTCAACAGGATCATCATCAGTCTCTGGGAAATTTCGTCCGGTTCAAGAGTGTCCCAGTCCTCGGGTAGTTCATAGGCCCTGATCAGGTAAAGGTCCCGTTTGGGTATGCCCGGAACCGATTTTTTGGGCACTTTTAAAGTGATTTTGTATTTGGTAAGAAACCCCTTGTCCATCATAAAAAGGTCCAGGCGCCGAATCCCTTCTTCACTGAAGATACCGGATAAAATCGGTGCCTCTTTCATCTCTTCAAAGGGGCCGCCCAGATCCTGGAGCAAAAGCCCCATACCTGATCCGTCATGGCCTTCTTTCATCACATCAAGGGCTTTGATGGCAAGCATGGGAGACACGGGGTCCTTGCTGGTAAGCGCAAACAGACGACACATTAGTTCTCTTCTCCTTATCTTTAACTCAACTTTCGGACTTGGCCATTTTACATGGGGTCAGGCGTTCTTTAAAACGAATGACCAAAAGCTGGGTCTTTAAAATATCGCAGCATTCTGCTTGATTCTTTGGAAAATGGGGTTTTATTGCCTGTTTTCCAAAACTTCAGTATAAAGAACAAGACGGGTAATGTCAATAAATTAAACAGCTTTTCAATGGGTTACATAAATTGAGACGTGCGAATATGTTCAGTCCTTAAGAGGGGGTAACGGTATTGAAAATCCAACATTATCATACAATTTTTGAATTTTTAATAAATCTTCTTCAAGGCTTTCTCCCGGGTTGATTTTGCCGATCCACCGGGTTCGTTTTGCCTGATTGTCAAGATACCAGCAGAGGATCGGGACAGTGGCCCCTTTTGCAATATACCAGAAACCTGTCTTTATAGCGGCCACATTTTTTCTTGTGCCTTCCGGAACAAGGGCCAGGACAAGCGCCTCCCTTTGATTGAATTCCGCCACCACACTTCCGACAAACCCCTGGGTTTTATCCCTTTTCACCGGCATGCCGCCAAGGCTTTTAAGGAGAAGTGACATGGGAAAGAAAAACCATTCCGCCTTCACCAGCAGGCGCACGTTGACTTTAGCGATTTTCATATAGGTCAGTGCCCGCACCGTATCCATGTTTGCTGTATGGGGAAATCCGATCACCACGCTTTTGTCGGTCCAATAGTTTGGCAACGCATCATAGGACCATCCCATGAGCGTATACAACATCTTTCCCACTATGCTCAACAGGGTTTTCAATGGTGATGTCCGCAACCGCCTTCTTTTTTGTTCTTTTTTGTCTGACAAAAGTCAAACATATGGAACATTTTGAGTTCGTCTTTCTCCAGAAGTTCCAGATTTTCCAGGACGGTATCTTTCAGTGCCTGATAGACTTTAATATCTGATGATGCCAGGCTTCTTTGAGACCCATCCCCCATGCATTTGGTTACCACCGCATCCACGTTATCCTCTTGTTTGAACAAACCGGTTTTGCATGTGGATCCTTCACCTGAAAGTTTTTGGTTTCCTATAAGCTCAACCTCCCGGGTTTCCAGGTCCACGATCAAAAATTTTTCAGCCACACCAAAATGATCATCAATGATACTTTCCAGCCCTTTGTTCTCCTTAACGGGAAAGGCTATTTTCATTACATACCTCCAAAAAAAACGTTGTTTATTGCTGTCTCAACTTTCGGAATTGGCCATTTTACATGGTGTCAGGCTTTTTTTATGCTACTTTTTACCTGTCTGGTCATGGGATAATGATAAAAAGCATGGAACCTGAGAAAAGATTCAGCCTCCAATAAAAAAAGCCTGACACCGTCCATTGAAGCGAATGACCGAAAGTTGAGTTACCTCTATCATACCAAAAGAACGGCCTAAAAGATAAGGGTTTTTTTTGTGATGACAAGAGTGTGGTTCTTGAATTTCCTTGGAAAACAGGCCATAATTGCCGACATATGACACGATATCTGAAATACCTTTTGATGGTGGCCGTTTTCGTTTTTTCAGGCCTGTTTGCCGGGGCAGATGAACAGGGCCTTCTTTTTGTGGGGGCATTTTCCCAGCAAACGCTGGATCAATGGACGTCCAAAAAATTTGTCAAGGAAACCGCTTACTCACTGACCGTGGTTGACGGAGACTGGTCATTGAAGGCTGTCAGCGAAAGTGCGGCATCAGGATTGATCAAAAAAATTCGGGTCGATCTTGAAAAATTTCCGGTCCTGAACTGGCGATGGCGAATTGAAAACCGGTTGCCAGGCACCTTTGATGAACGACAAAAAACCGGGGATGACTATGCTGCCCGGATTTATGTCGTGGTCTCCGGTGGCATCGCCATCTGGAATACCCGGGCACTGAATTATGTATGGGCCAAAACCTCTCCAAAAGGAGATGTCTGGCCCAATGCTTTTGCTAAAAAAAATGCCGTCATGGTGGCGTTGAGATCATCTGAAGCCCCGGTATCGGTCTGGCATACGGAAAAAAGAAATATCCGTGAGGATTTTAAAACCCTGTTCCACAAAGAGGTTAGATGGATTGATGCTGTTGTATTGATGAGCGATACCGATAACACCCAACAAGCGGTAACGGCATATTACGGCGACATCTATTTTTCAAGCCAATGATGCCCATCATATGGATAGGTCATGGATGGGCGGGCTTTTAATGGTAGGAAAAAACAAGTTAAAGGGAAGTTATGAAAAATTTTTTCAAGGGAGTTGTTTTTCTGCTGACAATCGGAATACTGGCGCTTCCGATTGTTTTAGTGTTGTTGACCATTGAAAACACACCATTGGTTTCACACCATCAAAAACTGTCCTTTGAAAATGTTAAAAAAGTAAAGACCTTGATACGGGATATCACGCCTGACCACTTAAAGAAAAGACAAATTAAGGATGTCAGAATCACTGAAAAAGAGTTAACTCTTTTGCTTAATTATGGATTTTCCCAAGGGCTGAAACTTGAAACTATTTTTTCAGAGATCAAGTTATCCCATCAAATGATCAACACGTTTATTACGGTTGGCCTCCCTTCTAATCCGGTGGGAGAATATGTAAATCTTTCTGTCCGCATGAAGAATACCGGCTCATCTCTTGATGTCGACACGTTTAAAGCGGGAAATCTTACCCTGCCGGGTGTCCTTATTCATCCGGTTGTTCAGTTCTTCAATGGGTTGCTGTTGAAAGTTGACCTGTACCATCATTTTATGGAAAATGCCCGTTCCATAAAAGACATGTCAATAACCAGCAAAGATTTAAAGATAAGATATGAGTGGGACCCGGATTCTCTGGACAAACTTCATGAAAGCGGGAAAACCTTCCTGGTATCAAGAGATCATCAGGAAAGGCTTGTGCGCTATCACAATCAACTGGCAGATATTTTATCCACCGTTAAGAATCCGCACATTCCACTGGTCAATATGATACGGCCCATGTTCAAATTTGCGGCCCGGCAATCAAAACTACATAACCGGCCGGTTTTGGAGAATACGGCATTGCTGCAGGTTCTGTCCCTTTATGCCGTCAACAGGGGGGTGAAACATTTTATCAATACAGATATCCAGCGACAGATTAAACCTGCTGTTAAAAAGAGGGTAACACTTCATGGTCGAAGTGACTTGCCCCAGCATTTCCTTGTTTCCGGCGGTCTTGCGGTTTCTGCCGGAAGCCAGCTGGCCAATTTTATTGGACTGGCAAAGGAAGTTGAAGATGCTGACGGGGGGTCTGGTTTCAGTTTTGCTGACCTTGCTGCGGATAAAGCCGGTGTAAAAATGGGGGATATGGCCATTGCCTCCCCAGAACAGGCGCTTTTGTTCCAGGACAAAATGGCGGCAATAAAAACGGAAACTGAGTTTATGCCCCCCATAGATCGTTTACCGGAAGGTATCATGGAACTTGAATTCAAAAAGAAATATACGGATCTGGATTCTGATGCATATACCCTGATCAATAATGAAATAGACAAACGGATAAGAAATTGTCAGGTTTATAGATGAATCCGGATGCCATTATTTTGTTATCCCTTTCATGAATATGGTTCGGAACGTTCTCACGTATTCCCTGCCATCCAGATGCTCGCGGTTGAGCACCCATTGGTGAAGGCTTCCATCGTGTATGGCCATAAAGGTGAGCGCTGCTAGGTCCGGATCGAGGTCATTTTTAATAATCCCCTGGCGAATTCCCTGGGAAATCAAACTGCTGATGAAATTCATATAGGTTCGATAAACTGCTTTAAGGGCATATTGAAAATCAATATTACTATTCAATTCTGTTGTCATAAAGGTTAAAAACACACAGAGGTCTGGATTTTTAAGGGCGAACTCGGAATTAAAACTTAGTGCATAATTCAGTTTTTCTATGGTATCCCCTTTGTGTTCAGTAGTGGTTTTAATCAGTTGATCAATATATTTTGTTTTAAATTCTTCTATGATTTTAAACAGCAATTCACTCTTGCTTTTGAAATGAGCGTAAAGCGCACCTTTGGTAAAGTTTACCTTTTTCATAATGTCATTGATGGAGGTGCCGTGATATCCTTTTCGGACAAAGAGTTCAAGCGCAGCCTGAAGAATGATTGTTTCGGTTTTTTTGCTTTGTTTCATGACGATATGATATCCATATTTTTCCTAATCGGTTGGTATTTAATGTATTATAAATTAAACCCAATCCATTATCAATAAAATAAAATTATTTATCTATCATACCAATATAATTTATTATTTTCAATAAATTTAAATTTATTGGAAATATCCTGTTTTAAAAAAATACTGATCGGTTAGTTTTTTCTTGACATTCATTTTTTTTTTAAATATGATTTTTACTCAAACAAAAATGGTGAGTGACAAGCTGTAAATATCAAAAAGATCGTGGGTTGATAGCCCTATGCCATAAAGTAAACGTCCGTTAATACATATCTTAGGAAGGAGAAGTGGATACCATGACAGAAAAACGGCTGCCTTTAGGAGGCGAATTTCTGATTACTGAGACGGCACCACACAATATTTTCATCCCGGAAGATTTTACAAAACTCCATAAGATGATTCATGCTGCCACAACTGATTTCGTACAAAAAGAAGTTTTTCCCAATACGGAACAGATTGAAACAAAAGATGAAGCAATCTCCCGGGAGCTGTTGCTCAAAACAGGTGAACTGGGACTGAATGGGACAGATATTCCGGAAATCTATGGTGGTGAGGAAATGGATAAAATAAGCACCTGTCTTGTAACAGAAGCCATGGGTGCTGCCGGTTCTTTCAGTATCACGCACTCAATTCATACGGGTATTGGGTCGCTTCCCATTGTTTATTTTGGTACTGAAGACCAAAAGAAGAAATACCTGCCAAAACTTTGCAGCGGTGATTGGGTGGGCGCTTATTGCCTCACTGAACCGGGGGCCGGATCTGACGCACTGAACTCCTTGACAACGGCTGTATTATCTGAAGACGGGAAAAATTATATTTTAAATGGGGAAAAAATATATATCACAAATGGGTCCTGGGCAGATTGCTATACGGTTTATGCAAAGGTGGACGGAGAAAAATTTACCGGATTTATTGTTGAGAAGGCGTTTGCCGGTATTGAAAGAGGCGCGGAAGAAAAAAAAATGGGCCTTACCGGATCTTCCACCTGTACGATTCTTTTAAAGGACTGCATTGTTCCTGTGGAGAATGTGTTGTACGAAATCGGCAAGGGTCATAAAATCGCTTTTAATATTCTTAACATGGGAAGATACAAGATAGGTGCCAACGCAGTTGGTGGTTCAAAAACAGCCATTAGTGACGCAGCCAAACATGCAGCCACCAGAATCCAGTTTGGTCAGCCGATAGGATCCTTTGGAATGGTCCGGAACAAACTTGCGGACATGGTAATCCGAACCTATATGACCGAATCAATGATTTACCGGCTTGCCTTCATGATTGACAGCAGGTTGGAAAACCAGGGTGAAAAAAAAGAAAGGCCTGCTAGAGATACGGCAAACGTTATTGAAGAATATGCTGTGGAATGTTCCATGATAAAGGTCTATGGCAGTGAATGCCTTGATTTTTGTGTGGATGAATGGGTTCAAATTTTAGGTGGTGCTGGTTTGATCGCTGATTACCCGGCTGAACGGGCTTATCGGGGTTCCCGCATTAATCGTATTGTGGAAGGGACCAATGAGATCAATCGTCTTTTAGTGCCCCAGACCCTTTTTAAAAGAAGCCTGCAGGGACGATTGAATTTAAAGGCTGCTGTTGAGGCGGTTACAAAAGAGCTCAATTCCTGGGAAACAAGTCGTAACGATATGGCTGATGAACCCCTGGCGTTAGAGGAATATATGGTTCGAATGTGCAAAAAAATGATCCTTTTGGCGTTTGGGGTTACCGTCCAGAAATTAGGAAAATCATTTTTAAATGAACAATCGGTCCTGGGAATTCTGGCAGATATGAGTATTGAGGTGTTTGCCATGGAGAGCGGCCTGCTTCGAGCCATTAAAATTATAGAAAAAAATGGTATAAAAAAAGCCGAATACCATATTGCTGCAGTTAAGACCTATGTGGGTGAGACACTACACAAAATGGAATTTTGGGCAAACCAGATTTTGGTATTTTCAGATCCGGAAGAAACCCTGAATAAATATCTTGATGATATTAAAAAATTATCATCTTGCCATCCGATTCCTACGATTGTTTTGAAAGAAAAAATCGCAGAACGGGTGATTAAACTGAAAAAATATATTTTTTAAAGACCTGAATTTCTAATTTGTGAATCAAGGATAAAATTTTAGGAGATAGTAATGACCATTAAAAAAGTTGGCATCATTGGGTGTGGGGCCATGGGTTCCGGAATTGCCCAGGTTGTACTTCAGGCGGGATACAAAGTCATTGTGCAGGATTCCGGACAGCAATTTCTGGATACGGGTCTTAAAAGGATTAAAACGTCCCTGGATAAGCTTGAAAAAAAAGATGCCATCACATCTGGGAAAAATCAGGAAATACAAAACTTGCTTTCAGGTACAATCGTTCTTGAGGATTTGTCAGATTGTGATCTTGTCATTGAAGCTGTTTTTGAGGAGATCAACATTAAACAAGACGTGTTTAGTTCCCTGGACAGCATTTGTAAAAAAGAGACCATCTTCGCAAGTAACACCTCTTCTTTGTCCATTACCCAGATGGCTGCATTCACAAATAGGCCCAGTCAATTCGTGGGGCTTCATTTCTTTAATCCCGTACCCGTCATGCAACTTGTTGAAGTTGTCAAAACAATGTCAACCCAGGCTGAAGTATTAAAGACGATATTAGACTTTGCAGCATCTCTGGGCAAGGTTTCAGTTGTCGCTGTGGATACTGCGGGGTTTCTTGTCAACCGGCTGTTAACTCCTTTTTTGCTCGATGCCATGCAGGCCGCGGAAAATGGCGTGGCCAGTGTCCGGGATATTGATGCTGCCATGAAATTAGGGTGCAATCACGCCATGGGGCCTTTGATGCTGGCCGATTTTATCGGTCTGGATGTTCTTTATAATGCAAGCAGCATCATGTTTGATGAATACAAGGACAGCCGCTATGCGTCACCGCCTATCCTGAGAAAAATGGTATTGAGCGGAAATTTTGGGCAAAAATCCGGCAAAGGGTTTTATGACTGGTCTGATGGCAGAAACCCTGTCCCTTCCACACTGAATAATTAAACCAGCGAGACTTAAGATAAGGGGGTTATAATGGAAAAAGAGGTGTATATCGTCAGCGCAACGCGAACACCCATTGGAGATTTTGGTGGGTCCTTAAAAGGTGCATCTGCAACCGAACTTGCCATGCAGATCATGGATGCTGCCCTTGGCAGGGTTGGCATTGAAAAAGGTGCACTGGATCTGGTGACCATGGGGAATTGTTTTGATCCCATTGCCAATAATATTGCCCGTATTGCGGCGGTAAATCTTGGAATCCCTTTGGAAACTCCGGCATTTTCGGTTTCATGCACCTGCGGATCAGGCTTACAGGCAATTATCAGCGGATGTCAGGCACTCCAGCAAAAGGATGTTGGCGTCGTCCTGTCAGGTGGCGTGGAAAGCATGAGTAATGCGCCGTATATCTCCACCAGTAACCGATGGGGAAGCCGTCTCCAGCACACGCAATTGTTTGATCTGGTTTGGAAATCCATGCAGGAATACCCTGTGGGGGTGGGCATGGGGCTTACAGCAGAAAATTTGGCAGAAAAAGATCATATCTCAAGACAGGAACAGGACGAATTATCTTTGATAAGCCAGAATAGGGCATGCAAGGCAATCAAAGACGGTCGGTTTAAAGAAGAAATTACCCCGGTAACAATTTCCAGGAAAGGCCGCGATCCTCTATTCATTGAAACCGATGAGCATCCCAGACCGGGCCTGGCCATTGAAAACCTGGCCAAATTGCCTGCCGCTTTCAAAAAGGGGGGGACCGTCACAGCCGGCAACTCTTCAGGGATAAACGATGGGGCGGCAGCGGTGATTCTCATGGATGGGGATAAACTCAGGGAATTTGGTATTCAGCCGTTGGCCAGGATACTTGATTATGCCGTGGTCGGTGTTGATCCGGATTATATGGGAATCGGCCCGGTTCCGGCAACCCGGAAGGTCCTTGAAAAGACAGGTCTGTCTTTGGATGATATTGGACTGATTGAACTGAACGAAGCATTTGCTGCACAATACCTTTCTTGTGAAAAAGCCCTGGGCCTGAATAGAGACATTACCAATGTTAATGGCAGTGGCATCGCATTGGGTCACCCTGTGGGCTGCACAGGCGCCCGAATGATCGTCAGTCTTGTCCATGAAATGAAAAAAAGAGGTGTAAGCAAAGGGATTTCAACCCTTTGCGCTGGAGGCGGTCAGGGGTTTGCCATGGTGGTTGAAAGTTTATAAAATTTTAATCCGAATTCAGTATTCGTTTATGTCAGGTAATCGAAAAGAGATAATGGATTATACAAACTAAAGGGAGGGTAAAGGTGATAAATTTAGCAACTTATTTGGAAAATTCTACTATCGCTCATCCGGACAAAACTGCAGTAATCTTTGATGATGAAAAATGGACATTTAGACAGATTAACGAAAGGGCCAATGCTGTTGCAAACGGGCTGCGAGAAATGGGAGTGACAAAAGGTGATCGGGTTACCTTGTTTTTGCCAAACTGCACCGAGTTTTTTTTCTGGTATTTCGGAATCTTAAAAATAGGCGCCATTGTGAACCCTCTTAATGTAATGCTCAGGGAGAAAGAGCTGGATTACCTGATTGATGATTGCAAACCCAAAGTCGTTGTAACAACCCGTGAATTGTCGCCGGAACCCTTGAAAATTTTTTCCAGGGACGATTGTTCTGTTGACAAGATGGTTATCCTGGGGGGTGATACTGGGGAGAATATTTTATCTTTTGAAGCGTTTTTGAAAAATCAGTCCCCGGAATTCGATTCTGTTCCGGTTGAAGCGGATGATGTTGCAGCTATTTTGTATACATCAGGAACCACAGGCCTGCCCAAAGGGGTCATGCTGACCCATACCAATTTATGGGTAAATGGTCGGCATTGCGCAGACTGGGCTGAAACAACCTACAAGGATATTACGGTTTGTGCGCTGCCGTTGTTTCATTCTTATGCCATAACCCATGTTGTTGCTGAACTATTGATGGTTGGGGGTACCGTTGTATGGCTCAGTCGCTTTGATCCAACCGATTGTTTTGAAGCCATGGCAAAATATCAGGCAACGGCATTTCATGGTGTGGGAACAATTTATTATGCGTTGGTGAATCATCCGAAACTGGATGAATATGCAAAAAAAATCAATCTTCGTTATTGTGTTACCGGTGCTGCAGCAACACCGGAACCCATATTAAAAGCGTGGAATGAAAAATTTGCAAACTTAAGTGAAGGCTATGGAACAACAGAAGCTTCTCCTGTGGTCTTCATGAATCCGCTGATGGGAAAGGGGGTGCAAAAAGCAAATTCATGCGGGGTGCCAATTGTTGAGGAAATAGAAGTAGCAGCGGTGGATGTTGACAACAATCCTGTTAAGACCGGTGAAATAGGAGAGTTGGTGGTCAGGGGCAGCAATATCATGAAAGCATATTGGAATAAACCAAAAGCAACAGCAGAAACAATTATTGATGGCTGGCTGCATACAGGTGATCTGGTTTATTTTGATGCGGACGGATATTGTTTTGTCAAAGATCGAATCAAAGACATGATTATCACAGGCGGCTTTAATATTTACCCCAAGGAAATTGAAGATTTCCTGTATACACACCCGGCTGTCGGTGAAGCCCAGGTCGTTGGCATGAAAGACAAGGTAAAGGGTGAACTGGCAGTGGCATGTATTGCTCTAAAACCAGGAATGAGTGCCACACAGGATGAAATTATTACCTTTTGTAAAAATAATATTGCGGCTTACAAAACACCCAGAAAAGTTGTCTTTTTTGACGAATTACCTAAAACAGCTACTGGAAAACTGGAAAAATTAAGCTTGAAAAAAATGCTGGAAACCAAAACTGTTTAAAAAAAATTAAGGAGTTTGATTATGGGTATGCAAAGAGTGCTTTCAACGATAACATTATTTTTTGTCCTAGTAACATGTGGTTTTATTCAAGAAGCAGGGGCCGGCTCAAAACAGGTAATGAAATATTATTGTGTGGCCCCGCCTTTTTCACCGGTGAACACCAGTATGGAAAAAATGAATGAATTCCTGAAAAAAGAGAGTGGCGGTGATTTGGAAATGGCTTTATTCCCATCCGGTCAACTCGGACCCGAGAGCCAGGGGCTGAACAGTCTGAAGATGGGTGCCGTTCAGTCTGCGGCCATTACAGGGGTTGCCATATCCGTGCTGGAACCCAAAGCCAATATAATGATGCTCCCCTATGCCTTTAAAACATGGGAAGATATTGAAACCTTTGCCAACAGTGCCACCATGGCTGATATAGGCAAATCCCTTGATAAAAAGGGCTTAAAATTAATGGGTGTTGGCGGATATGGGTTTTTTAATGTGTTGTCAAAAAAGAATTTTTGTACGGACATAAGCGATTATAAAGGCTCGAAAATAAGGGTTTATCCGACTCCCATCCTGATAGATCTTTACAAAACCCTTGGTGCGTCACCCACGCCCATTGCCTTTCCTGAAATTTATACCGGTCTGCAGCAGGGTGTTATAGATGCAACAGACGGCACTCTGGACAGTTCCTATGCCAGCAAGCAGTATGAGATAGCCAAATATTTAACGCGGACCGACCACCTTTACGGCTGGTTTCTTTATCTGGTGAATAAGCGTTGGTATGGTAAATTATCCGAAAAAAATCAGATCCTTGTGCGGGATGGGTTTGAAAAGTATTCAGTGATTGCCAGACAGGAGACAAAAAAATATGATGCTAAAGTGATGAAAATTTATGCTGAAAACGGCGTCAATGTAATGCGGCTTTCTGATGAAAAACGAAATGCTTTGCTTAAAAACACTTACAGCATCCATGAAAAATATAGGGATATTATCGGTGCTGATCTCTTGGATCAGTTTTATGGTGAGTTGAATTTTAAGGCACCCCTCTAAAGATAGAACACGTCAAGTCGTGGAAAGGGGGGAAACCCCCCTTTCCACGGATTAAAGGGAGAGTTTTATGGTGAAGCAAATTTTGATTTTTTTATCAAAACTGGAAAAAAATATAATTGCCGGGCTGCTTTTTTTTAACGTGGCCATTTTGTTTATTACGGTTGTCCTCAGATATCTGTTTAATAATCCGCCGGTATGGCCGGAAGAAGCCAGCAGGTATGTAATGATATGGATTGTTTACCTTGGGGTTTCCCAGTCCATTGAAAATGATACAGAGATAAAAATAGATATATTGACCCAGGTGACAAATTCGGCTGTCATAAAAAAAACGGCGCCTTTTATTGCCGCAATTGTTGGGATGCTGATAGCTGTCTTTATGTTGATCTACGGTATTCAGTTTACACAAATGCTCATGGAAAGCCAGGAAGTGGCTGCATCTTTCCCCTTACAAAAGGGATATATTTACTCAATCATACCCATTGCCGGTATGCTCATGACCATAAAATACATGATACGGCTGGCAGCTCACATCACAGGGCTTAAACTGTCTTGATAATGGCCATGGCAGATCTCTCTGCCACAACAAACCATGAAAGAGATTTAATTCCAACAGGTTAAACGTTTTTTCGTGTAAAACGGATACTGCAGTTGATTATTGCTGCTCAATGCCAATACAGGGTGATAAAATGGAAAATATTATTATAGGTGTTCTTTTAATCTCTTTTTTTCTGTCAACAACCTCCATCGCCATATCATTTGTTGCCACCGCCACCATTCTTTTTGTTCTATATATGGATGTGCCGATGATGTATATTGTTGCAGGACTTTTTTCCAAGCTGGATTCATTCCCTCTGGAAGCCATTCTTTTCTTTATCCTTTTGGGCAATATCATGCGCAAGGGCAATTCTTCAATGCACTTGATTGGGTTTATCCGGTTACTTGTCAGTAAAATTTCCGGCGGTCTCGGTATTGCCGGTATCATTGCGTCTGCCGTATTTGGAGCCATTTCCGGTTCTGCAACAGCCACAGTTGTTGCCATCATGCCCATAGTGTTGCCGGAAATGATTGCTTCAGGATATAAAAAGGAATTTTCTTATGGTGTATTAACCACTGCAGGTATACTCGGGGTCATTATTCCGCCGAGTATCCTGATGATTTTATATTCAGTGGTCGCAAATGTTTCCATGGGAAAATTGTTTTTAGGGGGATTCATTCCAGGGATAATGATTGCCATAGGGCTTTCCTTGTACGTGATGATTGTATCAAAAAAAAATCAATACGGGGTTGAAGAAAAACAGGTGAACAATGGTTTAGGTGATATCATCAAAGCCGGTCGAAAAGCCATCTGGGCCCTGATGCTTCCCTTCATTATTCTGGGGGGGATTTACGGCGGCTTGTTTACACCCACCGAAGCGGCTGTGGTGGGCAGTGTGTATGCTTTTTTTGTGGAAATGACGATATTTAAAACCATTGATTTTAAAAGTTTCAAAGAAATTTTGAGCACCTCGGGAATCAGTACGGGCGCATTATTATTTACACTGGCAGGTGCCACTGTTTTTTGTGATTATCTTACGATGAAGCAGATTCCCCAGGAATTATCCTCATTTGTGGTATCCAATATTACATCCCCCATCGTATTTTTAATTTGTATTAACCTGCTTTTTTTGTTTCTCGGAACATTCCTGGACCCTTTATCGGCAATAATTGTCGTTGCCCCACTATTGTTGCCCACGGTTATCGCATTAAATATTGATCCCATTTTTCTGGGCGTTATTCTGACCATTAACTTAGGTGTGGGGTATGTGACACCCCCACTGGGTGCCAATCTTTTTGTGGCATCCATGATTCTCAAAGAATCCTATGCAAAAATTGCTGTTGCAGTTATTCCAACGCTGGTGATTTATGTCATCATTCTAATACTGCTCAATATCTTTCCATCAATTATCATGTTTTTACCGAATCTTTTGATGTAAGTCATTTGTAAAAACACAGCAGGAGCTTTTCATGGCAAAATATATAACAGAGTGTAAATTAACAGTTTACAAGAGTGAAAGAGCAGGCAGGATTGCCATTGTTACAATGGATAACGGCCAGATGAATAAAAAGCCGATTACATGGAGTGATGAGGCTTTGGATTCCCTGGGAGGGGTGCTGGATCAGGTTGAAGCAGATCCTGATTTTACCGGCTGGATTTTAACCGGGAATGCATGGTTTTTTAATGCCGGGGCTGATATTATGAGTGTTAACCTTTCCGCCACATGGGAAGAGGCATTAATGGAAGGACAAAAAGGGCATACGGTTTTTAAAAGGATCATGGATCTTGATATACCAACTGTTGCCGCCATTAATGGCATCGCCCTGGGCGGGGGGCTGGAATCGACGCTTTACCATGACTACCGAACCGTCTCCGGCACCCAGGGCAGCCGGGGTAAATTTGCTTTTCCAGAGTGCTATATGGGACTGATCCCCGGTTGGGGGGGGACCCAGCTGGTTCCTAGAATTGCCGGGCCGGAAGCTGCTGTTGAACTGATCATTAAAAATCCGTTAATGGGAAACCGAATGGTCAAGCCGGATCGACTATTGGAAATAGGGCTTGTAGATCAATTGTATGCACCGGAAAAATTTCTGGAAGACACCATAAATTTTCTGGAAGATATTATCACCGGCAAAGGCGATATAAAAAAGCAAATTGCAAATCCCAGGATGAGTGAGGCCCAATACAATGACGCCCTTGAGTTTATAAAAAAAATAGTCCACTCCGGTGCTAAAGCACCCTATGACGCGCTGGCATTAATTGAAGAAGCGGATAAAACAACTTTGGAGCAGGGTTTTGTTAAAGAAAATGAGGCCCTTGCCAGAATGCTGATATCCCCACAATTTAAAGCCAGCATATACTCGTTTGATCTGATTCAACGAAGATCTAAAAAAATGTCCGGCCGGTTCAGTCATCTCGAGACCAGGAAAATTAATAAAATAGGCGTTGTCGGTTCTGGTTCAGAGGGCTGTGACCTGGCCCTGTTGTTTCTTCAACGGTTCAAGGTGACAGTGGTGCTGCAGGATATGGATCAGGTGGGTATTGAAAAGGCAGTACAATATATCCAGGGACAATTATTCAAAAACAAGGAAAAGGGGCTTTTGTCGTTGACGGAAGTTAACAAGCTGGCCAATGATTGTTTGAAGGGGACCCTGTCTTTTGACACCCTTAAAGATTGTGATGTCGTAATAGAAACTGTTTCAGAAAACATGAGTAAAAAACAGGAATTATTTCATCAATTAGAATCCGTGTGCAGCCCTGATTGCCTGTTTCTGACCACCACCTCTTTTTTGGATATTACTCAAATGGCCTCTGTGCTCCAGTATCCTTCAAGATTGGCAGGGTTTCATCCGATACCACCCCTTTTTGCAAGGCCTCTGGTTGAAATTGTCAAATCAAAAGAGACAAGCCAGCTGGCCTTGGCAACAAGTTTTTCAATTGCCAATAACGTCAAAAAAGTCCCTGTTCTGGTTGAAGACTCACCTGGGTTTCTTGTGGGTCGTTTATTGAGTGCCATGGTAGAAGGGGGAATGACCTGTCTGGAAAAAGGGGCTTGTTTTGAGCAGGTTGAGAAAGCCAATCTTGATTTGGGTTTCCCCATTGGCAGTATGGGGGTATGGCAATCTTCAGGCGCATCAGCCATGCTGAATATGCTAAAAACGATGGCGGACGTCTGGCCTGAAAGGTTTAATGGTCGTGAAGGACTGCAACGTATCGTTGCCCAAAAGAAAAATATGATTTTCATTCCCTCGGACAGGCAGATAACTTTAGACCCTGAAGTTGCCGATATCTGGCCCCGGGGAAACGTTTGTCTGACTGACAATGAGATAAATGAAATTGTTATGACCCGTCTTGCCGTTGAGATAGACTGCCTTCTCAATGAAGGGGTTGTTGAGAGCTATAAAGATGTTGACACAGCCATGCTTTTGGGAGCAGGTTGGCCATTTTTCAATGGAGGAATTACCGGTTTACTAGATCATAACGGATACTCGGAAAAAGTTTTGGGCCGGAAATTTATGGTCATGAATTAAATCGTGCCTGAACGGAAACACTAAATGCCGGGGTCTTTTTCGAGCAACCGTTAAACAGCGCAACAATTTCAACAAATAAAGTTGACAAACAGTAAATAATTGGTTTATTGCCGTCATATATTAAATCTTTATCTCATATGAGGATGGCAATAGCATGCTGGACACCCAAGTCAAAAACGAATTAATGACAATCGTCGATACCGGCAGATACCTTGACCGGCCCGAAGAACTGGCCTGTTATGCCTATGATGCCTTTGTGGTGGAGGCCCTTCCGGATGCGGTGATATTTCCTGAAACAACCCAGGAGGTATCGGATATTGTAAAAATCGCCTCCCGGTATAAGGTTCCCGTTACCTGCCGGGGGGCCGGTACCAGTGTCTGCGGTGCACCGATTCCGTTAAGACACGGGATTGTGATCTGTTTTTCAAAAATGGACAAGATTATCGACGTGAATACCCGGGACCGGTATATCATTGTTCAGCCTGGCGTTGTCAATGTCGATGTCCAGAAAGCCCTGGCACCGTTCGGGTTCTTTTATCCACCGGATCCGGGTTCCATGAACACCGCCACCATTGGGGGGAATATGGCCATGAACGCCGGCGGTCCCCGATGCCTGAAATACGGCGTCACCATTGATTATGTTTTAGGGATGGAAGTGGTCCTGGCATCCGGGGACATCATCCGGTTCGGCAGTAAAAATATCAAGGATGTTACTGGATATAAACTGTCGTCACTTTTTTGCGGTTCAGAAGGGACCCTGGGAATTATTACGGAAGCGATTTTAAAGGTCCGGCCGTTGCCTGAGACGGTAAAGACCCTCATGGTGACCTTTGATGATCTGGATAACACCGCAAAGGCCGTCACCGATATTATCGGGTCGGGCATCATACCGGTTGCCATGGAACTGATGGACAAACTAACCTTGAATACCATTGAAGACGTGGCAAACCTGGGACTGGACAGGGAGGCGCAAGGGTCATTGCTCATTGAAATCGACGGGGTGAAAGAAGCCTGCGAAAGAGAGATGACCCTCATCATTGAAAAGGTGAAAGAAAACGGGGCAATCCATGTCCAGGAAGCTAAATCAGAGGTTGAACGGGAAAGGCTCTGGACAGCAAGGCGGTCCGCCTATGGGGTCTTTGCTAAACTGGCACCGGATATTGTTTCGGAAGATGTGACCGTTCCTGTGAGCAAAGTCCCGGCGATGATCCGTAAAATCATAGAAATTACAGAAAAATATGGACTCAAAGTCGGTGTTCTGGCCCATGCCGGGGACGGCAACATGCATCCCATGATTCCGGCCAACAAAGCAGACAAGGAAGAATGGCAGCGGGTTGAACGCGCATTTGATGAGATTTTTCAGGCGGCAGCAGCGCTGGATGGAACCCTGTCCGGTGAACATGGCATCGGGCTTGCCAAATCCGATTATCTTCCCCTTGTGATGAACAAACAGACCATTGATTTTATGAAAAAAATCAAGCAGGCGGTTGATCCTGACGGTATCCTGAATCCTGGAAAATTTGTATGAAAAAAAAAACACCTCAAAATTGCGGGAAATGCGGGCTATGCCTGAATGTCTGCCCGGTATATAAAGTCTTAAAAGAAGAGCCGGCATCTCCCCGGGCCAAGCTTCAACTGATAAAAGCCTATGAGAATGATACCCTTTCGTCGTCTCCCCTGTTAAAGGAAATTATGTCTAAGTGCCTGATGTGCGGATCATGCACCACCAATTGTCCTTCCGGGATAGATCATTATTCAACGTTCATGGAAATGAGAAGAAAAATGGTGGAAGACCAGGGGGAAACGCCGGCCATAAAAAGTCTGACATATCTTCTGGCCCGGGAATACCGGTTAAAATTTGGTGCCGGTCTGGCCAGAACCGGGCAGAAATTTGTGCCGGACCTTTTTGCCCGGAACTATAAACTGGGTAACATCCCGTTAAAAAATTTTCCAACACTCAATGCCACCCCCTTTAGAAAAGCCCATGATGTCATTATACATCCCGATAAAAAACCAGTGGGAAAAGTGGTTTACTTTACCGGGTGTGCAACCAATTATTTATATGATGACACCGGCGTTGCCACCATTGGGATTTTAAAACACATGGGGTATGAAATTTTAATTCCCCGGGACCAGACCTGCTGCGCTATCCCATTGTTGTTTCATGGGGCAGCAGACAGGGCATCCAAAAATATTACCACCAATATCAATGCGTTAAAAGGCCATGATGTGGATGCCATTATTGTGGACTGCTCCACCTGCGGAGAGGCATTGACAAATGAATATCCGCGGTTTATCGAACAACAGGGTCAAAATCCTTCCGAAGCAAATGCTATTGCCGAAAAGGTGATGAATATTCTTTCGTTTATTGATCAACAGTTTGATCGTCTGGAATTTGATCCGAATATCACTGAAAAACTTTCTGTCACCTATCATGCGCCCTGCCACACAAAAAACAATTTTAACGCCCACATCATTGTTGAACGTTTGATTGAACGACTGCCTTTTGTGGATTACAAAAGGGCGGTTGATGCGGATGAATGCTGTGGCGGTGGGGGGACCTTTTTTTATGAATATCCCGAGGTTTCAAAAAAAATGGTTGACAAAAAAATTGAAAACGCAAAAGCTGTAAACGCATCGCAATGGCTTACAGATTGCCCGGTCTGCAGGATGAACCTTGCCGGCAATCTGGATACGGATGATCCGTTGAAGGTTTTACACCCGGTAACCCTTATTTATTCGGCATTGAAAGACATATGAAAATTAAATTAGAGCAAGGTCAAATCCACCTGGACATCACTCTCCCGGATGATAAAGTACTGGATATTATTATGGGAAAAGATGTCCCGGCCCTGGGCCATGATAAGATCAAACAGATCATTTCAAAGGGGATAAAAGCGCATACGCCGGCAGATATCATCCATCAAAAGATTGCCATTATCATTCCGGATAATACACGGCTCTGGGCCCGGGGGGATGTTTTCGTTCCTCAAATCGTCCGAACCCTTTTTGAGTTGGGTGTTGCCCGGGAGAACATCAAGATCATCATTGCCCTCGGGACCCATGAGGATATGGAAAAGGACCAGTTTGCCGAGCTTGCCGGAAATTATTGCACACAACGCGTTAACATCCTCAATTCAGCGAATAAAGATCAGGACCGGTTGGTCCATCTCGGTAAAACATATAAAAATACCCACCTCACTTTCACAAGGGAGGCTGTTGAAGCCGATCATATCATCATTTTCGGCGGGATCCTCCATCACATGATTGCCGGATTCGGGGGCGGCAGAAAATATATATTGCCGGGTATCGCAGGGTATGACACCATCCAGGAGAATCATTCGCTTGCCATTCGGAAAGACGGTTCCCCCCACCCACTGGCCCGGCAGGCAAAATTGTGGGGAAATCCCATCAATGAAGACCTCAATGAGGCCGCTGATTTGTTTCTGGAAAATAAAACCTGCACCTATGTTGCGATTGCCGCAAATGGTACCGGGGACATTTTTCACGCCGGGGTGGGACCTTTGCATACGACGTTTATGAACGGCTGCAAAGAACTTGACCGGGCCTGTTGTATCCATGTCCCTGAAAAAGGAGATTTTGCACTGATTTCAGCCGGGGGATACAGGGTGGACGGCCAATTGTATCAAGCCACCAAAGCCCTTTTCAATGCCGTCAATATTGTGAAGGAAGGCGGAAGCCTCCTTTTTGTGGCCGGGTGTTCCCAGGGAGCGGGAAATGAAACATTTTCATCTGTTTTAAAAACGTTTAAGGAGGATCCCCAAAAAATCGGCAAAGAACTGGCCATCCGTTTTAACATGCCCGCTTATGTTGCGTTCAGGGTCATCGATGTCCTTAACCGATTTGATGTAACCCTTTTTTCAGCGTTTTCAAAATCACAGACAACGGCATTGGGATTTGGCTATACCGATACCATTGACGACTATATTAAACAATTAAAGGGAAAAGGCTATATTATCCCATTTGCTGAAAATATTCTGCCGGTTATCAGTCGCCCTTAACCGGTAACGATGTTATATCAATTGACATTGAATATTTAAAAAAAAGAAGTCTCATTAGCTCATATCAACTTTAAAGGAGGCATTATGGAAAGACGGACATTTTTAAAAAAAGCAGGTATTGGAACCGCCACAGCCGCAGCGGCATTAACCGTTGGCGCACCGGCAGTCATTGCCGCGCCAAAAATCAGATGGACAGCCACGTCATTCTGGAATCCAAAAATAAGAATCATGTTCGACAAGGTTAAGGACTTTTGCGAGAATGTAAAAGAGATGACCGACGGCCAGTTTGAAATCAAACTCTATGGCGGCGGCGAGCTGGTCCCTCCTCCGGGTGCCTTTGATGCCGTATCCAAGGGAACGGTGCAAATGGGTACCGGGTCTCCGTATTTCTGGGCAGGCAAATCAACCGCATTCAACTGGTTTGGGTCCATCCCCTTTGGCATGAATGCCCAGTCCATCAATTCCTGGTTCTATGAAGGAAATGGCCAGACACTGATGAATGAATTGTATGACCGGTTTGATCTTGTCCCCAGGATTATTGGAAATTCCGGTATGCAGATGGGGGGCTGGTATGCCAAAAAAATCAACTCCCTGGAGGATTTCAAGGGCTTAAAAATGCGGATTGGCAGTATTGCCGGCAAGGTTCTTTCCGAAGTTGGCGTTACAACTGTTTTTGTGCCGCCGGCTGAAATTTTTCCGGCCCTGGAAAGAGGCGTGGTGGATGCAGCGGAATTTGTCGGCCCGGTTCATGATATCCTGCTGGGGCTGTATAAAGTCGCCAAATATTACTACACCCCGGGATGGCATGAGCCGGGACCGACCCTGGATATTTTCTTCAATAAAAAAGCCTACAATGATCTGCCCAAACATTTTCAGCGCGTCCTGGATATTGCAGCAGGCGATATAAATATTAAAACCCTGGCCGCTTTTGATGCCCAGAGCGGAGCAGCCCTGGACACGCTGGTCAAGGAGCATAATGTGAACGTACAGGTCTATCCCGAAGATGTATTGAAAAAATTAAAACAGATATCCAAACAGGTCATAGCGGCTGAAGCGGAAAAAGATCCGTTTGCCTTGAAAGTCCATGAAGATTATGTGGCCTTCCAGGCCAAAACAGCTGTCTGGGGAAAGATGTCTGAAAAAGTTTATTGGAATACAATGGCTTAATTTTATGCAGACCGTTAAAAAAGCGATTCTTTTGTGTGATAAAATCAATGAATGGATTGGCAGTGTTATTGTTACCTCTGCTGTTTTTTTCTTCATTCTGGTGATCTTTTCCAATGTGATTATGCGGTATGTGTTTAATACCAGTTTTGTGTTTATGGCGGAACTGGAATGGCATGTGTTTGCGTTTATTTTCCTGGTAGGTGCCGGGTATACCCTGTTGCATGATGGACATGTCCGCGTGGATATCTTTTATTCAACGATGGACAGAAAAAAACAGGCCCTAATTAATTTTTTGGGCGTCCTTTTTTTTCTGATTCCCTCCTGCTATGTTGTTTTGACCACCACCATTCCCTGGGTTATCGTCGCATATGAAATCGGAGAAGTTTCCATTGATGGCGGTATTCCTGCACGGTTTTTAATAAAGGCAGCCTTGCCCGTGGGTTATTTTTTAATGCTGATTCAAGGCCTCTCGCTTTGCGTAAAAAGTGCGTTTATTCTTTTGGGAAAACCGTTGGATCTGGATCATTCATGATTGTGTCGCTGACGGGGAGATAACATGCTGATTGAGTATTTGCCATTTTGGATTGCGGATTACCTGGCTGCCTGGCTTTTTGTGGTATTGACCATTGCCTTAATGGGAGGATTCCCCGTCACCTTTACCATGATGGGGGCGTCCTTCCTTTTTGGCCTTATCGGATTAACGCCTGGTTTTTTTGATCTGCTGCCCCTGCGGATGTGGGGGATTATGAACAATACCATGTTAATGGCCGTTCCCCTGTTTATTTTCATGGGTCTTGCCCTGGAGAGATCCGGGCTGGCCAAAGCCTTGCTGGAAACAATGGAGGAGCTGTTTCAAAATGTCCGGGGCGGCCTGGCCATCTCCGTTGTTATTGTCGGCGCATTACTGGGGGCATCCACCGGCATTGTCGGGGCCACGGTGGTGACCATGGGATTGATGTCCCTGCCCACCATGCTCAAGCACAACTACTCCAACTCTTTTGCTTCGGGCACGGTTGCCGCCTCGGGAACCCTGGGTCAGATTATTCCTCCCAGCATTGTTCTGCTGCTTCTGGGGCCGGTGATGGATGTGCCCATAGGCGATATGTTTATTGGGGCCGTGATACCGGGAATGATTCTCGTGTCCCTGTATTGTCTGTTCATCTGGCTGTCTACATTTTTTGGAACAGCAAATGTTCCGGCAGCCCAGGAAAAAGGCGTTGAGTTTGATGTCGTCTTTATCCTGAAAATTTTAAAAGCCCTTTTACCCCCTTTGTTTCTCATTCTGGCAGTTCTGGGCACCATATTTGCCGGCATTGCCACACCAACTGAATCCGGCGCCATGGGCGCTGTGGGTGCCGTTATCCTCACGGCCATGAATCGAAAGCTGTCTTTTGGATTACTGCATGACGTTGCAAAGGGCACCATTCGCATGACCTGTATGGTGTTTATTATCATTATGGGGGCCACCTGCTTTGCCCTTGTGTTTAGAGGTCTTGGGGGGGATGACCTGCTTCGGGAATTTATCGACAGCATGCATCTGTCCGGGTGGCAACTGGTGACCATGGTCATGATTTTTATTTTTATCCTGGGGTTTTTCCTCGATTTTATTGAAATTACCTATATCCATATTCCCATCATTGCCCCCATTGTGGTGGATTACGGGTATGACCCCCTCTGGTTCGGCATTCTGTTTGCCGTAAACCTGCAGACATCGTTTATGACGCCTCCCTTTGGGCCCTCGCTGTTTTATCTGAAAGGGGTTTGTCCGCCGGAAATCAAAACAATGGATCTGTATAAAGGCATTATTCCTTTTGTGATATTACAGCTTATCGGATTAATGATTATTGCCGTCTGGCCCAGCCTTGTTACCTGGCTTCCGGGAATCGTTTACGGCAATTAATGTGTTGATGTATGGAAAGCAGCTGGAATGGAATGTATATTTTGACTCGTGTGTGCCCCATAGTGGAAAAAGTATCGGCGATAAACAGGCAAAGCTCATGGTCATCATCTATTTCTACAAACGAAATCGTCAATGATCCCAGCGGTAACCCCGGACGATTGCCATCCCCTTTAATCATGATTATATTCGAATAATAAAAGAAGATGTTTGTTCAAATGTTCAGTGGTTGAACCAACGTCAGATATAAGAAATGTGGTTGTTTGTTTGCAAAAGGAGACCTGCCATGACAAAAGGGAAAAGATTTCCAGAAAATGTAATCCCGGTTAATTTCAAAAGGAAAAATCCCCGGCAACGCTCTATGAGGGAATTATATCCTGATGCCTTTGCCATGTATGTTGATACGGATTCTGACCACCCGGATAAATTCAGTCAGGCCCTGTTGGACACGCTGCAGGAACAAGAAGATCTCATTGCCGGCAGGGGGCTGGAGCGTCTTGATAACAAGTCGCTGCCAGATGATGACGAGCCGCATGAATAAAACCCTATCCGGTTGTTGCTTTATATCACTCAACTTTCGGGTTTGGCCATTTATGCCTGGAGTCAGGCTTTTTTATGGCGTTTTTTACCCGTATAGTAATGAAATAGTGATAAAAAGCACCATAAAAAAGCCTGACCCCATCGATTAAAACTAACGTCCGAAAGTTGCGTCAAATTATAATCAAATAGTTGAGGGAGACAAGAAATGGGTATTTTTAACGGGTTGTTGGGCAATGCAACTGAAGTGAAGGTGGAGGATCTGCAGCAGGAACTGAATCCAATATTAGCGGATGGTGAATCCATAGAAATGGCCTATAAAGTGCTCAGGGACATGTATATTTTTACAAACAAAAGATTGTTGCTTATTGATAAGCAGGGGTTTACGGGAAAAAAAGTCGACTATCACACGATTCCTTATAAATCAATATCGCATTTTGCTGTAGAGGCAGCCGGACATTTTGATATGGAAGCGGAATTGAAAATCTGGATATCCAGTTCAAAAGAGCCAATTGTAAAAACATTGAAAAAAGGAACCGATGTTGTTGGCATCCAAAAAACAATCGCTAATTTTATGTTCAATTAATGTTAGCGGTTTCGTTTTTTTCTTTGTAGAAAAGGCCCATAAGGCAATACCTCTGTTATACAGGAGAATTCCAGTGCATCCACTTTCTTCCTGCACCAAAGTATTGCCAGGCTGCTTATTTCTCCATCGCCATTTTAGTCAATACATAAACGGCCTCCTGTAAACCGATCCTGTCACCTCCTCGATGACAGTCTGGTCCGGGCCTGCCAGCAGAATGGTTTCACCTGAGGCAGAGAGTTTGAAATTCGTATGCAGTCCCTCCTGATCTTCATCTTTGTCAGCCCAGACGATCAGATATCCGCCTGCTGGTATGGACACGTCCGGGAAAGTCCATTGGGCGATATCCGCGCTGTTATCTGTGAGAGAATACCCTTCAAGGGAAATATCGCTGTTGCTTTTGCTCCCAAAATGATTGTTAAGGAAAAACTTGTCAACACTTTGAACGTTCGTATAAAGTCCCATGCAGGTTCCGTTGATGGTCACGTTGATAAAATTCGCCTGGCTTGCGGGCATGTATTTGCCGGCGATTTCATAGCTGACCACTTCCCGCACAAAACTTGGGTCTTTATATACATTGGCAAGTTTAAGGGTTCCGTAGCCGTCCAGGTTCTGATCCTCAATAAGATGATCCAGTTTAATATTCAGCGGATTTTTTATATTTTGCGGGCTGTAACTGCTGTTCCCCTTATACCGGACACCGACGTTTTCATAAGTAACGCCTTTAATGACCGCTGTTCCCACAAGTCGTTCTTCTTCCCCAGCCGCGTATAAGTCGTCAAGCAATTGATCCCAGTTTGATTCCACAAAAGTGATGGAAATCGTGTTGACCGTATTGATGTCGTAAAAATCCTGTGCCTGTGCCTTGGGAAAAGCAGCGGTTAAAAAAATAAAAATTGACAGGAAAAAAAATGGTGTTGCGCATGACCGACGTTTGTTGGTGATCATCATTTGATAGTCTCCTTTTCATAGTATTGCCACCTGCATGTGTTTGTTGAAGGAACAACTGTAAAATGATTATCGGACGAAAATAAACCAATTTCAATAGGCCGCTAACCCCTCTATTTTTCCACACATTTTCATCTAATTGTCCCCTTAATTATTGCGTATACGGTCATACAGATGGTTTCGAAATTTTATCGCCATTTTTAAATACGAATCAAAGGAGGTTAGATAGGGTTGGAAGCATTGTGTAACCGAACCGGATTATGATTTTCATCATCGTGTTCGGTTATACCGGGTCAGGTTGGGGGAATATCGTCCTTGCTACAAAACCATTTTATATCCATATCCATAAGCTGATTGAATGATTTTTTCTCCGGGAAGATACCCGGCAATTTTTTTCCGTAAATTCTTGATGTGAAAATCTATGGTTCGCTCATATCCGTCAAAACTGTATCCCTGGACCTTTTCAATCAATTGAGTCCGGGTAAAAACCCGGTTGGGGCTGCCCATTAAAACCGATAATATGTCAAATTCACTGGGTGTCAGGTTTAACTCATTTCCTTTCACCGTCGTGATACGGGATGTTTTGTTTAACTGGATGGGGCCGGATGACAGCAGTTCATCATCCGTTTTTTTAAGGGTTCTGCGCAGCACGGCATTTACCCGGGCAACCACTTCTCTGGGGCTGAAGGGCTTACAAATATAATCATCGGCACCCAGTTCAAACCCGATAATCCGGTCCACTTCCTCCACCCTTGCTGTGATCATGATAACCGGAATGTCTGAAAATTTTCTCAGCTCCCTGCAAATGGTTTTTCCATCCACATAGGGAATCATGATATCCAGAAGGATCAGGGCTGGAGGGTTTTTTTTGACCAAAGGAATGACTGTATCGCCCCGGTCCAGCAAAGAGACCTGATAGCCCTCCCGAACAAGATAATCTCTCAGAATCTGGGCGATATCCGGTTCGTCTTCCACAATTAGCAAGTGTTCATTGGACATGATTCATCCTTAAATTATTTTTTTTTGCAATGGCAATTCAATCTTTATCTTTAGTCCACCCAAAGAAGAAGGGGATGCCTGAATCGTCCCCTCGTGTTTTGTGATGATCTGCCTGGCAATACTCAATCCAAGGCCGCTGCCGCCAAGAGCCCGGTTCCTGGATTGTTCCACCCGATAAAGACGATCAAAAATATATGCCAGGGAATCGGCCGGTACTCCGGGTGAAGAATCTTCAACACAAAGGATTATCCGGTTTTCTTGTATGTCATGGGAAATTTTAATGCTGCCGGGAGAATCGGTATATCGAAGGCAATTTTCAAGCAGATTGCTGAAAACACGGCTTAAAAGGATGGCATCTCCTTTGATTTCCAGCCGGTCTTCCTTTTTCCAGTCTGTGTGAATTTTTATCTGCTGCTGCTCAAGGCGGATAAGAAATGTTTCAAGGCATTGGTTGATCAGTTCAAAAAGGTTGACGGATTTCAGGTTACACGGCAGAGTCTTTGAATCGGCAAGGGAAATCAGGTGCAGATCATTGACCAGTTTGCCCAATCCCATGATATCATTGTGCAGTGAATTCAATAATGTCGGTGTCATCACGCGGATACCGTCCTGCAATGCTTCTATTTTACTTCTGATGACCGCAACCGGTGTGCGTAATTCATGGGAAATATCTGAAATCCAGTTTTTCCTCAGTGTTTCATACTGCTTCAGGGTTTGGGCCATGAGATTAAAATCATCGGCAAGCCCGCCGAGTTCATCGGTTGAATGGACTTTTATTTTTGTATTAAAATCGAAATTCATCATGGCTCTTGTCCCCCGGACAAGTTCCTGGATGGGGGACAGCAGATGTTTTGACATCAGATAAGAGATAATGATGGCCAGGACAAAGATGCCCGCACCGATAATATAAAAAGATTGTGTCTGTTTTTCCAGAAATTCAAGTTCAATGGGTTTAATCATTTCTGCCTGATTTTTCAGCCCCAGCCAGCCGATGGTCTGGTTTGAAAGGACAATGGCCCTGAAATTGAACTTATCCCCGGGTTGATACTCTCCTGCGACATATTGCTTGTCCTCATCAAAGAGGCAGAGCCGTCGGTGAAGCGTAAATGGATCCATGGGTTTTAAAACGCCCCGGGATGGCGGACCGCCCAATGGATTAAAATGGTGAGGGGGAGGCACGTTGCTGTTTTTATGGTGCTCCGGCGGTCCGGGATGAAACCGATCTTGATCCGGATTGTCCGGGTGGGATTCAGATAACAGTTTTTCCCATCCAGTCTTGTTGTCATGGAAATCATCCCACCCTGCGGTTAACTGATATCTTTTTTTGAGCAGGCCCGCCAGTTTATCCAATTTTTCAAACTCCACATTATTTACAAATCGAATAAAATTTTTCCGGACATTGATTTGGGTGACACCGACAACCATAAATACAATTAAAAAAGAGGTAACAATAAATGCGATAAAAAATTTATACTTAAGTTTCATCTACGACTCTTTTTGTTGATTACTGCATTATTTTTTTAAAGGGTTTAATTTTTCAACACCCCAATTATCAAACGAAAACAAAGTAATTTCAAGATCCCAGGGCGATCCTCTATTTATCCACACATTTTGATCATCAGGCACACATCTTTGGGTGGTATCATATCATCTTAGCGTTTTGTGTCCGGAAATATGGCGCTTATTCTGAAGCGCTGTTGTCAGCGACATCCAGATATTCAGCCATAAACGATTGTATTGCAGCATTGTATCCTTTTGTCAGGCTTGCATCGCTGTGACCGGCATCCTTGGCCAAATAGCAGGCGACCTTGTCATGGAGAAAACTTTGTTTCAGTTGCAGGGCAAAGGAGACTGGAAAACGCTGGTCTTTCATGCCGTGGATAATCATCACCGGCATTTTAATCTGTTTAGCCAGTCGAGCCGGGCTGTATTTTTCAAGCTCACCTTTGTAGAAAAGGCTCATCCAGAGGATAATCATTGGACCAAAAAGGTTTCCGAAAACAGGATTGACCCAGCGGTATAAACTCATCAGCGCTTCTTTGGTATGGGCATAGGACGCTTCGAGAAAAAGCAGTTGAACCGTGGATGGGTTCCGTGAGGCAGCTAGGATGGCCCCGGCAGACCCTGCTGAGTGGCCATATAAAAGGACAGGGGCATTCACCCATTTCAGTACCGCTTCAATATCTTCAGCAAACTTAACGGCATTCATGAATCTTTTAGGACTGGAATTGCCGTGGTCTCTTGCGCTGTGGATAACGGTCGTAAATCCCCATTCGGCAAATTGCCGGGCTCTTTTTACCATCCGGTCACGATTCCGGCCCCATCCGTGGGCAAATACCACAATGCCGCGTGACGGCGCCTCCGGGTCGATTCGCCACACTTCCAGGGAACCGCCGTCAATGGCCGGAATAATGGTGTCGACAACAGATCCCCAGTCAGGGGCATCGGTTACGGGATGTCTGGGAATTTCCTGTACCAGATACGTTAAAAAAAGACTGATCACCAGATAACCCAAAACGAGACCAGCCAAACCATAAAAAATTATTGGCATAAACAAGAGTAGATCAGCGCTGTTAAACTCCATCGAATATCTTTCCTTTTCATGTTTTTAATCGTTAACCAGGGCATTATGCAAAATATAATTATAATTATCCAGCCTAAGTTTTAAAACATCTGCCCAAAACAGGCCTCATTACAATGGCAGGCCTATAAACTGCCCGGCATGGCCCATGACTAGCCTGTCATCAATATATTCATGATGAGTTGGGAATCCCTGATCTAATGAAATTGACAAAGAAATACATAAGTGCTAATTTTTCAGTAAATACACAACCGATTGCAGAAAAAATTATTTTAACATGTCTATGAAACCATTTTGTATCCAGGCCGTATTGTTCGATTTTGACGGCACATTGACCCAACCCGGCGCCATTGATTTTAATGCCATTCGCAGGGAAATCGGGTGCCCCGGGAGAACCCCGGTGCTGGAATTTATTGAAGCGCTGGCCGATTCCCAAAAAAAGGCCGATGCCTGGCAGGTGGTCCAGCGATTTGAGATGGCTGCGGCGGCAGTGTCCGAGCCCAATCGGGGGGCAGAGGAGATCATCGGCCATATTCGAAAATCCGGGCTTCGTCTGGGTATCCTGAGCCGAAACGGCCTGGCTTCCATTCGGCGGGCCCTGGATAATTTTAAATACGTTGGGGAAACCGACTTTGATTATGTGGGATCCCGAGATCTTCCCCTAAAACCCAAACCGCATCCGGAAGGCGTTTATCATGCGGCCCGTTCCATGGGCGTTGATGCCGAACAGGTTCTGGTTGTGGGAGATTATGTATTCGATATTCAGGCCGGGCAGGCCGCCGGGGCGGTGACGGTGTTTCTGGAAAACGGAACCGCCGGTGAATCCGGGTCCAGTGATTTTTCAATTGCCCATCTTGAAGATCTCAGGGCGGTTCTGCGGATGGGCCTTCCCCTGCCTGCCGGAAAACTGCCCAATGATCTATTGCAGCGGTTTATGGCTGATTTTAAGCTGGATGATCCAAGCATCATCATGGGGCCGGGGGTGGGGGAAGATGTGGCGGCCATTCGACCGGTTGAAAATCAGCTCCTGATTTTGAAATCAGATCCCATCACCTTTGCCACCTCGGCCATTGACCAGTATACCATTCTGGTCAATGCCAATGATATCGCCACTGCCGGGGCCACGCCGCGCTGGTTGCTAGTCACCTTGCTGTTCCCCTGCGGGACCACGCCTTCTCAAATTGGCCATGTCATGGGCGGTATTCAGGAAAGGGGAGCCCGACTGGGCATCAGTCTGTGTGGCGGCCATACGGAAATCACCGATGCGGTGACCCGACCGGTAGTGTCGGGGATGATGCTGGGAACCGTACCGGAGGCGGACCTCGTGGACAAGCGCCGGATGAGACCCGGAGACCACGTGCTGCTGACCAAAAAGGTTGCCGTGGAGGGTACGGCCATCCTTGCCCGGGAGTTTGGCGACCGGTTGGTGGCTATGGGAATGAGCCGGCGCGATCTTGACGAGGCCAACGCGTACCTGTCTCGAATCGGCATTCTCACTGAAGCCCGGATTGCTGCTGCTACCGATGGAATTCATGGCATGCATGATGTCACCGAAGGGGGTATTGCTACGGCACTTACCGAGTTAAGCGCCGCAGGTGGTTGGCGCATTGAGGTGAACACGGATGCCGTTCCCGTCTATACGCACACCCGGCGCATGTGCCGTCTGCTTGGCCTGGATCCTTTGGGGCTCATTGGTTCCGGAAGTCTGCTCATCTGCTGTTCACCGGATACCAGCCGGCAGCTGATGGCGCAGATCGAATCCGCAGGCATTGCCGTCAGCCGTATCGGTCGCGTGACGCCGGGCATTGCCGGGATTGATGCACTGTCCGGCGGTGAACCCGTCGGCTGGCCGGTTTTTGAAAGGGATGAGCTGGCACGACTGTATGATGGCGGTGCCCTTCCATAAATGTCTTTCTTTTCCTGAAATCAGTTTGAATGTATAACTAGTCATGCAAAAAATACACAAATTCAAACCTTTTACCTGGATGTATTCTTTTTTAGTGCTGTTCAGCAGCGCTTTTTAATGATATTAATACAAAAAAAATGCATTTAAGCAGAAGTGATATTTTGTATTTACTACTCCCTTTAATGGGTCCCTTGAATTGTCATTATCTGTAAAAATAAGATAATTAAATCTCAACTGCACGCAATTAAAGGAATTGTCGACCCATCCCATGTTAGATTTTTTGCAGTCCTTAATCAATTAAAACAAACCCGTTTTTAACAAACCATTTTATCAGGAGAAGTGGATGTCTATTTCAAAAGCAGCAGTATTTAACAGGTTCCTTTTACCCTTTGCCCTCTCAATTCTGATTTACAGTTGCCCCGGTATTTTTGCAATCTCTACTGCTTTTGCAACCATTGACATAGACGAAGACGGAAAAACAGGCTTTTCTGAAGTTGTATATGCGCTCAAAGCCAGTGCGGGAATAGAAGACAGCGATCTCATAGACATTGACGGAGACGGGCAGACCGGGATCAATGAAGTGGTTCACATATTAAAAATTTTGTGTGGTGTACCCTCTGTTCCCCTGGCGGATACAGAAGGCCTCCTGGCCTCAATCAGTATTTCCTCCATCCATGAACTGAAAGAAAAAACATCCACAAAGGGGGCCCTTGCCTTAACCGTAGAAATAGGCAATTCAGATACCGGTACGTCCACCGAAAAAATCATTAAACTGCTCAAAGAAAACAACCGGAACATCGAGTATCAAAAATTCATAGATGATGGTTTTGCCACTGAGGTGATTGATAAATTAAAACAACTGCCCTACTCGCCTGTTGCGGTGGAACAATTTGTTCAACTGCCTGATCCGGATATTTTTCCGATACAGGCAACCGACAATGCGCTGGCCATACTGAATCAGGAAAAATTAAAAAAATTAAATCGGAAATTGAGATTAAGCGGCCAGACAGCCCTGGGTCTGGCGGAATTTCTTGCCTTGCAAAATGCCTTTCGCCGGATACCCATTATCAATAATTTCGGCAATCTTGATCAGCAGTTTCAAAATGTTATCGTCCGGGATACAATTCCTGCAACGACCCGTGAAACCAAGTCCTTTGGAATGTCTACCCCCCTGGCAGACGCGACACCGCAAGGCTATGCGCTGGTGAATGCCGTGGATGAACTGAGGCAAAGCGGTGGTATCGGCGAGGTTCCTTTGGGTGAAGAGGTCTGTTTTATTTCAAGGTTGCCCAATTTGCCCATGCAGATTGCCAACCCCAATGAGCCTATTGATACGGCCCTGGTCAGTTCCGAGGGAAACGATGCCCTTGTTTCTTTCCCTGAAACCGGCATAGCTGTTATTGTGGCAAGCCGACAGGCCACCATCGTTGACAGTGACGGCCTGACGCTGAGTTCCGGCGAGTCAACAGATACCCTGGTTTATTACCTGCCCATAACAAACAGCAACCGCTGTCTGCCCTATCGATTTGTGGGCGCCAGTGCGTCATACAGTATCACGCTGGTGGATATGATAAAACCGGCGCGTCTGACAAACCATGTCATTTCAGACGGTATGGAATACCTGAGCAATGGCCCGGCAGCAGAATTGTTTAATTCAAACACCATATTTAATGCAAAATCCTATACCTTCAGCACCCTCAACTCCCAGCTGTCCGATTTGACGGTAACCTTTGATCTGGATTACAATGATGCGGCCCATGCATCGTTTAATTTTGTCCTTTATTCCCCATCCGGCACGGTCTACGCAGGCACTAAAGATCAACTGCCCGAAAATATCAGCAGGGATTCGGGCATCTGGCGGCTGGATATATTGCCGGCCGGCAGCATTTCCATTGCTTCAAACCAGATATCGGGTTTGAACCCCGCGGGTGTGGATTTTTTTAGTAATGAAAAAACACTCGATTTGACCACCCTAATCAATACAGACCCCCAGGTTCAAACCAAAGAATTCATGCTCGGTACGCTTAAAAATATTTCTCTAAAGACCCAGGGTGAAGACGGCACCTTTGATGAAGGTGAAGTGACCATTGATCTGAATACCAATATGGCCCCTAAACTGCTTATTCCCTCCTATATTGATGACATCATCGAAAGTGGTGATGAAATGAACGATACCATTGCCCTCTGGCAATGTTGGAAAAATTCGGAAAAAACCGGTCTTGAATTTGAAACCGGCGGCAGTTGTTTCAGCTTCAGAGCAGAATTTTTGCGCCGCCGGGAACTCTATGAAAGCTCTCACACCTTTGATTATCAGAATGATCCGGAGACATACCAGTGCCGTGACGAAAATGGTGAAGAAGCGGTATGTGTCCGGGGGGAACTGGGGCCTTACAATATGCCGGAACCGGTCTCCGACATCTTCAAGGTCCAGGCGGTCATGAACGATTTTTCAAAAGATATGCAGCGCCAGTATCAGGATGTCGAGTATTTAAATTTATTGTCCAATTACTATGATTTGTATCAAAACTGGAAAGACCGGACCGTTCAGGTGGACACGGCCCAGTTTCCCTATGATGGTCTGCCCTATAAAACACATGAATTTTCAGGGTGTGAGGCCGGAGATGCGGACTGCCTGGCATCGGCATTAGAAGGGAATTATCCCCGCATACCGGTGATTATCCAGACCAACCGGCCCATATTTGGTGTTCCCCTGGACCGGCTGAAAGAGAGCACCTTGCCCATCACCTTTGATTACACGGCAAGCGACCAGGATGTATACGATATCAATGCTGCGAACTGGGCCTTTTTAAGCTATCTGGCCAGCCAGACCTTCAATGTTGTGACGGGTAATTTTATCGGCCTGATATGTGACAGTGTTGATCTGGTGGATGATCTTCATGATGTGGAACTGGCCGCCGAAGATGATCCCCTGGGAAGTGCCAGGGCCAGCATCAATCGTTATTCCAGCAGTGATCCGTTCTATGGCCTGCATGGTCAGGACGCATTCAAATTTTTCATGTCAGGTGTTCCCGAACAAAATACCCAGATTGATACCTATGGTCAGAAATTAAGTTATGCGCAAATTACCTGTGATTGTGCCAATCTCTCCAGTTCAGGACTGCAGTTTGCACAAAATGCAGATGCTGTTTTGAATCTTGATTATGAGCAGTTGGGAACGGCTGCTGATGTGTATAAAATCATTGGGGGAACATCGACTGCCATCAACGGTGCCCTTATTATGGCAGAAGCGGAAGAGATTGTTCAAAAGATTAAAGCAGGCGATATTGACGGGGCCAGAGACCTGATGAAAACTAGCAGCAATATCAATGCGCTGAATCAGGGACAGGACCTGTTTGATGATCTCGACAGTCTGTTAGCCGGCTATGCGGATGTGGGCTCTGCCGGAAATGGGAATAATGTTTTAAAATCAAGTGCCGGCTATTTATTGGGTACCGGTAAAAAAACCCGGGCGGAAGTCGAATTTGAACGCGTTGGCTCTGTTCCGGTTACCAGCATATCTGTTTTACTCGATCGGGTTAAGATCATATCCAATTATGAAGAAGATGATAAGGCGGAGATCCGCTTAATACCCTTTGTCGGCGTTATCAGCGACAAACCCAGGGTGGGAGACGAATTACAGACGTTGTTTACAGACAGTGAAGATCTCAATGACGGCAACCACCCATGGAATTATCTTCGCTTTAACGATGTGGCGGACGGTCAGACACTGGACACCCCCGATACCGTTCTGTATTCAGGTGGCGGGTACAATACGGCCGCACTCTATGTGGAGCTGGCCGTCATTGAAGATGATGCCTTAAGTATCGAAGATGATGACATGATTGGTATCTTCAGCCAGACCATCAAACTTGAAGAAATATTCAATGAAAATGCCGAATTCAAATGGACGTTCCTGGGGGGCAGCAACTACGAGCTGAAGATCACTGAGTATCCGATCTACAACTCAAGCAACCAGCTCTGCCTGGAGAACCCCCTCAGTGATGATTTTGAACGTCAGAAAGCACATAATCTCAACAGAAGACCCAGTGCCCTTGTCTCCATGACCGTCAAGTTGACACTGGGCGATATCAGCGTCCTTCATCCGGTGGTGGATACCTCCCTTGATGTCGGCGTCATGGGGGCTGGCCGGGATACCTATTCCATGGAGATGAAAGCAGTCAAAGAAATCGACACCAGCGGGTATAACCGTATTTTTGACGTATTCCAGGGCAACGCCATTGTGGGCAGCCTTTATGATCAATTGTTGACAGCGACGATTGTCGCCTATGGTGTGGACCCCTATTATTTAACAAACCGGTTTACATATGATGTAAATGACTTCTCAGGAGACCTGTTGCCCATAAAAGAGGCCATGACCGCATCACGCTCCCTGGCAACGGGTTTTCGCAATGCCGGCAATGAGATTGTCAAGGAATTGCCCCTGGTCCAGCTTCTTCCGGACAATCGACTGCTCTTTGCCATATCCCATGATCAAGGCGCCCGATTAATGATTGTCCATTATACCGATGCGGGGGAGATGACTCTTGAAAGCAGCGTTCTGGTTAAAGATGTAAACGAGAACCCGGTCTACAGCCTGTTGAATGCAACACTGTCACCGAATCGAACGCGCTTGCTGGTACCTTATGTGCCGGCAGATTATGGGGCTGCCTCGGACAAAACCGTCCCTGCCTACCCAAAATTGAATGTATATGAGATCAATGGCGATACCATAACACGTCTGTCGGCCAATTCCTTTGGAAATGGCGTTCCCTTGACAAATGTCGAATTTATTGATGAATCACATGTGGCCATGCTCACCCGAACACTCGTCTTCGGCAGTGACGGTGACGCCTGGTGGCCGGACTGGGAAACCGTTCAAAATAATTGCACCGGCGACGATTTAGATTGTCTGTTCGAAACAGTGGGCAGAAATATATTATTGTTTACCATCAATGCCAGTAACCGGCTGGAACTGACGGATTCCCGGGACATTTTTTATACACCGTCCTATGAAATATATCAAAAGGATTTCTATCCGCTTAAAATGCTGCTCTCCATGGATAGCAGTAACAATGACCTGCAGCTTGTCTCAACCATTGAAGGCGATTCATCCATATTGCGGTTGGGGCAGAAAATTTACCAGTTGAATTTTGAACCAACTACAGAAGATTATTATTTTGGAAACAGTTCCGCCTATCAGAATGTAAAATCACTGAGATATAATGCCGATGGTGACTATTACTGTGCCGGCAGCATCACCTGTTCCGGCTTTCTCCGGTCGGCATTGAACCCGTCAAGGGACGATACCAATGTGTTTAAAAGCGAAGATAAGATCTGGACGTTTGAATTTGCCGATACGGATCGGGACATGGCCCTGGGCATATATGGTGACAAACTTCAACTGCTGAGTTTATACAACGGGGCCGCCTATAAAGGCCCGCAAATCAGCAGTGACATGTTTGATACACAAATACAAATCAATGATACCGGTGTCATCAATTTTTCTTTCACCGTAACGGATCGGGACACACCGGCAGACCAGCTGGCAATGACGGTTACCGCAATAACGGTAGAGGGCCCTGACGGTTACAGCGGAACCCATATCTCGGAAATAACCGCTGTGACAGATAGCGAGGGTGTCATCCATTGTTCCGGTACCATTACCATAGATAATGTTACCGGCATCAATCTTAACCAGAAAATCCTGGTCAGTGTCACTGACGGTGTCTATACATCAGAGCAATGGTTCTGGATATTCCATGAGGTCATAACGATTATCGTTCCTTTTGCGGATCATGATCATGGCGGTGAGCCATGGGTGACCGATGGCACACCATCGGGGACCCGTATGGTGAGTGATGTAAAAGAGGGAATGGGGAGTTCCATCTATTTAGAAGCGGGTGAATTTTATAAACTCAAGGATGCCTACTATTACGGCTTCTGGTATGTGCCCCCCGGTTATAACAGTTGGGACGGGTATGGAAGGTTCTATAAGGTCACTCAGAACGGTATTGATTTGGTTAAAGATCATTTTTCTGTAGATAAGTTTACGTCTTTAAATGACACCCTGTATTTCTCGGGGAATACAGATCCTTTTGCGGACTGTGACGGCAAACTTTTGTGGACGAGTGACGGTACGCCTGCTGGAACACAGTTGGTTAAAGATATGGTTACCGATACACGCCTGGACCAGATCTCAAGCGGGCTTTTTACCCTTGATAACCGGATATTTTATTCCGCGGCGACAAATAATGGCGACAATGACAATGCCATCTGGAAGAGCGACGGCACCGAGGGGGGCACGGAGAGACTGCTCGATATTTTCGGTTGGGACCCCTTTGGAGACGGCGGTGAAGTAAACAGTATGGTCCCCATGGGCGGTCATCTATACTTCCAGGGAACTGATCAGCGGTATAACGACAGTCTCTGGTCCAGTGACGGCACCACTGCCGGCACACAGAAACTGAAAACCATCTGCAGCGAAGGGTGTGATATCCGCAATTTCACCGCTGTTAACGATACCTTGTTTTTTGATACCTGGAGTGATCTGTGGAAATCGGATGGAACAGCGGCCGGGACAGAGAAGATACCCCTTACAGCAGCCGGTACCGTTGACAACTTAATTGCCTGTAACCATACCCTGTATCTAACCATCAGCCAACGTCTGTACGCCAGTGACGGAACAACAGACGGGACGGCCAGGGTAGATGGCTTTTCAGGCATTATCGGGTATTTTACCCCGGGTCCCAATATCTTTGTCCACAGTATGTTCTGCTTTAATGACATTCTGTATATTAAAACCGTTAATAATGACACCAATCAATACTCGCTTTATGCCTTGAATCCGGCGGAAAGCAATGATGCCATCATCGTGAACAGTTTGTCATATAACACATTGAATGTGACACCTTACCTGTTGGATGATTCATTAATCTACACCACTGACGACGGTGTCAATACAGAATTGTGGAAATACAATATCACCGATGGCAATGTTTTAATTAAATCAAACAGCAAGTAAATAAATACATATAAACATGTTTCAGTTAACGCATGAGATTAAGCGCATAATGCATTGTCAGCAAGCCCTCTCTCCAGTTTTTTGGGGGGAGGACGAATCAAAGTAAAAACGCTATTTGAACAAGGCACTTACGCTTTCTCCAGTGTGTATTCGCAAAAGATGGGCTGGGAAAACAAAGACCCCATCGAAAGCACCTTTAACTTTGGAAATTGTTTTTACCTGGTCACCGTTTTTTTACCTTTCCCACTGGAGCAAGGTATACCGCAAATTCGTCTTCTCCATCAAGGCCGAGTAGGTCATCTAATTCTTCCTGATCATAGGCTGCAATGGCACAGGTTCCTGCATCAATAGCCTCGCAGGCGAGATAGAGGTTTTGACAAACATGACCCGCGTCCAGGGCAATGACCTTATGAGCTGCTAATCCATACCGCCATTCCATCCTGTAGGGTATAGCGGTCCAGATGAAGGTGACGGCTGATTTGCCCGGATAAGATTGACTAAGGGAGGCAATGATCATTTTTTCTGACAGCATATCATCTTTGAATTCAAATACAAGCTGATGAGAAAGAGGTAAATATCTGTAAACGCCGGGATCAAGATTATCCACATTAAAAACGGCAAGATAGGTTTCAAGGGCATGGCGGCAGCCAGCAGAAGGAACATTCCTATATGCATGACCGCTAAATTCTTTTCCCCGCATGCCCTGGGTACACCACAGAAGATATGTCAGTTCTTCTAAAGAAAGGCTCTGGTTCAGATAAACCCGGTGGCTTTTTCTATTCCCTATGGCGAGTGTGATATCCGTTTGGGGAATATGTGTCCAATCATCAGGGCCTGGAAGATTAATTAAAATTGAGTCATCAGGATACGTCTTTTCAATTGGAGGGGCTGGAACGCCTTGGTTTTGATCCGTAAATTTGAAAGCAATCTTTTTTCGAATACTGTCTTTGAGAAAATACCGATACATTTTAAGTGACTCATTATTCATCACATCCCTCCTGAAAATCTGGTTTGGAAGTTATGGGGCTTCCGGCTTTACCGATAGTTTACAATATTATTCTCTGATTTCATATTTTAAACTTTATTTCAGATTTGGTGTTTGTAAATATACCAACACATACCAAGACAAAAAAAGAATCCCGTCTGTAACAGGTGGGATTCTTGGTTTGCCAGGCGGTATTTTCCATTAGTCTTCTGACTGCTGCGGCCGAGCTGCCGGCAATGACGATGGGCAGACAATGACCAAGACCAATCATGGTTGCCAGACCCTTAACAGGAAGAATTGAAAAATCCTCTGCAAAAGCACTTATCACAGAAAACTGCATCAAAATTACAATCAGAACACTCAATTTTTTAAAGGCTATTTTCTTCAGATCCACCTGAACAGGCAAGTATCATTATCTTCTGAGCACAATTGCAGTTAGTCTTGGACATGAGCTTTCCGCCCAGACGACCGCCCACAAGGGACATAAAACCAAAAGCGGTCATGATTGCCCCAATGGTAAGATAATTAAAATGATAAGTTTTTGAAATATAGGCACCAAGATAAGAAAAACTGCCAACGATGAACAACCCTTCAAGGAAGACAAGGATATATGTATAAAGGCTTTTGGTATCGGATAAAAGCGTGATGTATGGTTTTACAAATTGGCTGTCAGGATTTCGGGTGTCCGGTATGCTTTTATACTTTTTAAGTAACAGCAGCATGGGAACAAAAGACAGGATTGCATATACGGCGAAAACTCCCCTCCAATTTAGAAAATAGGATATAGCCCCCCCTGTAATCATGCTCAAACCCTGACCTAAAAAGGCGATTCCCATGAAAGTACCAATGGCCATCTGGCGTTTTTCAACCGGAAACAGATCTCCGATAAGCGCAAGAGAAATCGGCATGACAGAGGCGGCAAAAATACCAGTTAATGCCCGATAGATTGAAAGCCCGTTAAGACTTCCTGCGACTGCGCATAAACCGGTTGCAAGTGTGAAGAAAATGATGGAAAAAGTGATGATCTGTTTTTTCCCAAATCGGTCGGCCAAGGGGCCAAAAAGTATCTGAAAAAGACCAAAAGGAATCATATACGCTGTGATAAGGATTCCTGCATTTTCAACTCGGATGCCGAGACTCTCTGAGATTGCAGGCAGTATGGGAGATACCACCCAGTTGTCTGCCATGACAATAAAGCCAAGCAGTCCCAGTATCAAAATAATTTTGTTGTTGTTCATGTGCTTACAGTCCTTTCTTATTTTCCTATCCATTTTTTAATATCATCTTTTTTAGGCACTTTGCCTGGGCATTTCACTTCTCCGTCCACGATAACAGAGGGGGTACCGAAGACACCATATGAAGCGATCTGCATCATATCACTTATCTTTTCAACGGTAGCATCAACACCGGTTTCCTTGATCACTTCCTGAACCAGTTGTTCGGTCTTTTTGCATTTTGAACAACCAGGGCCTAAAACTTTAATTTCCATGATAACTCCTTTAAGGTTTAATGGCTTTTTGTATTTTTAAATAATCATATTAAATAAATAGCCGGCGGAAATCGCAATAAAAAGGCCGGTCCCCATATAAATGGCGGCCACTTTCCAGCCCAGAAGTCCGTATAAAAGGCCAAGAGCGATCTCATTGACCATGGGAGCTGAAATCAGGGGTGAGATCCTTCTTGAATGGGTAAAAGTTTATATGTAAGCCACTTTGATAGATTTGGTAGCACTCGGTAAACCGTCCACCACAGATACACACCAATGGCTGCCATCAATAAATTTAAGGCCATCATCTTGTTTATTTTCCCCTCACCTTGAACGGGTTGGGTTGTTTTTGGTTCCATGACTTCTCCGGGTTTTACTTATATATGGTCACTTAACGATGTTATATCGTGTTTTTTTTGTTTTCTATTATTTTCCAACAATAACATGACGATTAATGCCTGGAAGGATCTGATTCAACTCAAGGATTTCCGATTCATTATCCAGCCAGTGTTTCAGGTTTCCAATGCAAAGGGGGCGAGTTTGAAGCATCTTCATCATTTTGACACGTTTAGGATCGGACAACGCTTTCATCACTCGAATAAATACTTTCATATTTTCCTCATATTACAGCTACTGCTGTTTCGTTAATTGTACTTGTGCTTCTCGAATAAAATCTTTAGGTCGAGCTTTGGATATTTAACCAACCGCTTTGACTTTGCCGTTAATTACCAAGGCAGGTGACCCCATCACCCCATATTTGCTGATTTCCTTAAAATCCCTGACATGTTCAAGAGGCACTTCAACACCGGTTTCTTCAATTAATATCATCAGATCCTGCTCCAATCTATCACAACTCGGACATCCAGCACCTAAGACCTTAATCTCAATTCCATCAATTGGTAGTTCAGGTATTGGTTCACCAATAAACTTTTTATATTTACGTACAAATGCATATGTATAAAGATCAACAACAGTTGATGGGATATGATTTTTCTTGGACAATTTTTGTCATTTCCTTTATCTGTATCGTTAAAACGGAATATAACGATACGAAAACAAATTGTCAAGCCTCTAAATGAAAATAACGGGATAGATTAAGTTATCTGTTCAGTTTGAAAGATATTGACTGAATCAAACCATACAGTATAGTATGTTTGGTTAATTAGCTAATTATATAAATGGTGCTATTTATGAACGACCTTCTCTTAATATTAAAAGCAATATCTGATAAGAATAGGCTCAGGATACTTAGTGCATTGTTGTCACACCAAGAACTCTGTGCATGCCAGATAACAGAACTTCTACAGGTGGCAGGTGCAACCGCCTCTCGCCACTTGAGCCTCATGGTCAATGCTGGGATTTTAAAAAATCGTAAAAATGGACGATGGATTTATTTTCGTATAAACACCGAAGACATTTCACTTGATCCTATTCTAAAATGGTTAACGCATAAACTCAAAGGATCGGGTCAAGTAATAAAAGATGAGGATGCGCTGAATAAAATCCTGCTTGTATCTTGTGAAGATCTTTGCCGAAAACAGCGTGGAGAAACGACTTGTTCTAAAAACCAGACAGGAGTAAATGGGTGAACGCTAAACTAAAAATATTATTTTTGTGTACAGGCAACTCATGCAGAAGCCAAATGGCAGAAGGATGGGCAAGAATTTTGAAAGGAGACACGATTGAGGCATATTCAGCTGGTGTTGAGGTTCACGATTTGAATTCCAATGCCGTTAAAGTGATGGCTGAAGCAGGAGTTGATATTTCAGGCCAAAAATCAAAACATGTTAATGACTTTAAAGAAATGAAACTTGATGTAGTGGTAACATTATGTGGAAATGCCCATGAAACATGTCCATATTTTCCTCCCCGCTGCGAGGTCGTCCATGTTGGTTTTGATGACCCACCCAAAATGGCTGAAGAACTTTCTCAAAAAGGTTTTGAAAAAGAAAAGCAATTGGACTGTTACCGCAAGGTAAGGGATGAAATAAAGACTTTTGTTGAGGGATTGCCGGACAATTTAAAGGAGGAATAGGAGAATGGATCAAGAAAATATTGCTGCAAACGATCGAAAAATGACCAGTATATTTGAACGGTATCTGACAGTCTGGGTTGGGTTGTGTATCCTTGGCGGTATCTTGTTAGGTAAAATTGCACCAAATTTTGCTAAAACTCTGGATAGCATGTCGATCAATGTCGGTGGCGCACCCGTTGTTTCCATACCCATTGCCGTATGCCTTTTCTTCATGATGTATCCCATCATGGTTAAAATTGATTTTGCCTCAGTTATTAAGGCCGGAAAACGCGGAAAACCGGTCTTTTTAACTCTCTTTATCAACTGGTGCATCAAGCCGTTTACCATGTATGCCATTTCAATATTTTTCCTTGGATTTCTGCTTAAATCCTTTATCGGAGCAGATGCCATTGATCTTGTCAAAATACCGTTCGGCCTTGATCTTCCTGTGGGAGCCCAGCATGGTGCAGGGATCGTTGTTTTGCAGGAAGGCGTTAAAATGCTGCAGATCCCCTTATGGCGAAGCTACTTTGCCGGATGTATTCTCCTGGGGATTGCGCCGTGTACTGCCATGGTCCTGGTCTGGGGATATCTTTCCCGCGGGAATGATGGCCTGACACTGGTCATGGTGGCCGTCAACTCCCTTACCATGCTTGTCCTATACGGCATTTTAGGCGGTTTTCTGCTTGGTGTTGGAAAACTTCCCATTCCCTGGCAGGCATTGCTTTTATCTGTTGCCATCTATGTAGCCCTTCCTTTGGTTGCAGGGTATTTTTCCCGGAAATGGATCATTGACGTCAAGGGCGAAACCTGGTTCAAGGAAAAATTTTTAGGCGTCCTGACACCGGTTACCATTGGTGCGCTTCTTTTAACCCTGGTCCTGTTATTCAGCTTTAAGGGTGAAGTAATAACAGCCAACCCCCTGACAATTTTATGGATTGCCATCCCGTTGTTTATCCAGACGATCTTTATTTTTTCCCTTGGTTATGGTGCCGCACGACTCTTAAAGTTTAAATATGAAGATGCCGCGCCTGCTGCAATGATAGGCGCCTCCAACCATTTCGAAGTTGCCATTGCAACAGCTGTAATGCTCTTTGGTCTTTCTTCCGGTGCAGCTTTGGCAACGGTAGTAGGGGTACTCATAGAAGTCCCGCTAATGCTTATGCTGGTGGGTTTCTGCAAACGAACTACATCCTGGTTCGAAAATTAAACAAGAAAGGATAAATTTATGGCCGAACTTGTTTGTTATTGTTTTCAGTACACCGTTGATGATATTTAAACTGACTACAAAAAGATTTTATCGTGAGAATTGTTCTTGCCACCTCAGGCTCCAGAGGAGATGTACAACCCATGATAGCCCTGTCGTTAGGATTAAAAAACACGGGTCATGATGTGTTGTTGATAGGCCCTCCGGAAAAAAAACAATGGGCACTGCAATTGGGGTGTCCATATAAAGGTCTTGGCAGGGATGTTACCGCCTTTTTAGATACCATTAAAAATCCGATCAGCATACCAACAGCTATTTCTTTTGTTAAATATGTCAGGCAAGAAATTCATAATCAGTTCAAAGTGCTCCCAAAATTTATAGAAGGCGCAGATATTGTCATTGGTTCCTCACTTATGTTTGGCTTATCTTCGCTTGCCGAATCTTTAAACATTCGCTACCGATATGTTGCATTTACCCCGCAATTGTTTCAATCGTCCTGCCACCCTTTTGTGGCCATACAAACCCAAACCCTTCCCAAATGGTGCAATTATCTGACATGGAAATTTGCTCAATTTGGAGATAAAATTAACAGCATTTTTTTGGTAAATCACTATAGAAGAAAAATGGGCCTGTCACCGGTTAAAGCTGCATGGCCACATATCTTTGGAAAAAATACAATCCTGGCATGTGATTCCCAGATCGCAAGCGTTCCTTTGGATGTTACTCAAACACATATTCAAACCGGTTATCTGCATCTTAAAATGCCTGCTTTGTGTTATCCGGAATTAGAACGTTTTCTTGAACAGGGGCCCCCACCCATTTATGTTGGATTTGGAAGTATGCCACCCCAGGATCAGGCAAAGCATATGCCTATGCTGATTCATGTGGCAAATCAGTTAAAAAAGAGAATTGTGATTTCAAAATTCTGGAAACAATCCTTAGAAATTAAAATTCCAAAGGAAATCTTTTTTATTAAAAACTATCCCCATGAATATCTGTTTCCTAGAATGTCTGTGATTGTTCATCATGGTGGAGCTGGGACAACCGCCGCCGCTGCCCTTTCAGGTAAACCCCAAGTGATTGTACCGCATATTCTTGATCAATATTATCATGGATACAAAATTTTTCAATCAGGTTTAGGTGCCCCACCTATTAAGCGATCAAAGTTCAATGCAAAAAGATTGATTAATGCCCTGTCCGTTTGCTTCTCAAATCCAAGCATCCGCCACAAGGCTGAAATCATTGCTCAATCCATTAAACCAAAGGGTTCTTTAGATAAAACAATTAAATCCATTGAGGAGACTATTTAGAAAAAAAACAGGATATGGTCCTCCTTAGGATAATTAATCATGCATTTACTGAATCCATACATCTTCATCTTCTTTTTTGTTTTAATAATATCATCTTATGCGATAGGTTCACAGGGATTAAACAAAAACATGAAGATAATGGTTTTTCGCAATATGACTCTTGTTCCCATGTTAAATGATGATACTGATTGAAAATCAAACGGTCATTGTAATAGGGAATAAAATCAAAAAAATAGCGCTTTCAAATCAAATAACCATACCAAAGCAAGCAGAAGTGATCGATGGTGATGGCGCGTATCTGATGCCAGGGTTGTGTGACATGTATATCCATACCGCATTTAATTGGAATGATGGATCTGATGTCTGGAGAACCTCACCCCTTCATCTTTATCTTTTCAATGGTGTGACAACGATACGGTGTTTTGGCCCTGACGGCGGGGACCAAAAATATGCGCTCGAATAGAGAAAGGAAATAAATAAAGGTCAGCTCACCGGGCCGAGTATTTATACCTGTGGCCCCATATTATTCGGTCTCGTGGATAATCCAGGTGAAATAGTTCTGGATCAAGCCTTTGCAGGTTTTGATTTTATCAAACTTTATTCTTATCTGACAAAAACAGAATTTCATGAGGCCGTTGCGGCTGCGAAACATAACGGCATATATACTGCCGGGCACATACCGTTCCCTGTGGGCTTGAAAGATGCCCTTGCTGAAGGGATGAATGAAATAGCCCATATAGAGGAACTGGCATGGGAATTGTTCTCTTTTGACAGAAATAAAAACCTGAAAGGCAGAAAATGGATATCCTATGTTAGTGTTAGTTTGCTTAATCCTTTAATTTTTGTTGTTTAACCTGTATTCTATATGTATGGATTCTGCAATTAAATATATAAGGCAAACCATAGAGGCTATCAGCATAAAAACAGGCTCAACAATCGAAGATGTTAAAGCTGAGTTTCTACAATACCTTGATACTCCGGAAGCGTTTGACCCTTTCTTTAAATATCCTTATTCACAATTACCAGAGTGCGCAAAAAGAGTTCGGATGCAAATATTAATTTCTGCATTACTCTTCTAAAAATTAATGTTTCTACATCAGTCCTACTGAGCTATGCATGATAGATTCGATTTTATGCTTTGAAACGGTCTCTTGGAAATAGAGCAATGCTTGTGTCGTCATGACATGACTTATTTTACCAGGCGGAGGAAAAGTGTTTGAACACTCCCGTGGAAAATTTGCCTTGCAGCACACCCTCTTTGATGCGGTGCAGGGCATCAAAGGGTTTTTTCTTTTTGCAAGGGTCAAGTGTTTACCTACTCTTACTTTTTACCGTATGTTATCCAGGACTTCTCTGATAAAGGTCTCATGGCTCCATGAATTATCATGGGTAACACCAAGACGCATGACTACAATGTCTTTGGATGGGATAACTGCCACGATTTGACCGTTAAAACCGCCGCAATAATAGAGATCATTGGGTAGAGACGGAAATTTGCGGTTTTTTGGGTTGTCTTTATCTCAGACCTTTTGCCGAAATCCTGAAGGTTTGAACATGGACAACCGGGCCATATCCAGGCTTCCCAAGGTGATCTGAAGCGCTGATTTTTCCCTGTTCACCAATTTGAACCAGTTGAGGAGTTCCGCTTCCAGATCTTCTTCGCCCACAGCCTTTTTTCCGTTTTCCCCAGACAGATTGTTGTCCATTTGACCTGAGTTGACAAAGGTCCATTGGTCCTTCATTTGAGAAATAACGCCGGTATGTCCCCTGTTTTTCATGGAAAAGGAAAGGATCTGCCCTTGTTCAAGCCTTAATTTCAGGTCAGCCATGATTTCATCCACAGTACCGGCCGGATCCGTTATCCTGTAATAGGTTTTCTTAAACACATCCTTCCCCGAGGCAGACACTATACCTTCGCCGTTAAGGTAATGATTTCGCGCAAGGCCCTGTTGGCTGGCCCGGCTTACCAGGTGTTCATGAAGTCCGCCTTTTCCGTTGTATTGAACCCCAAGTTCCCGCAATCCCCCCACCACAAGTTCATAGCAATCCATCTGGTCATAGTCTCGACCGATAAACTGTTTGGCAGAATCGGACAGGTCCATGGGTAGTTCAGAATTCATATGGACAGCAGGGGCCTGGGTTAGGTTCTCTCCTCTGGAAGGTTGAGGGGCTTTGGCCAGCATAGCAGAAAGTTCTTCTCCCCAGACCAGTTCACGGGTGTCTGGATTATAATGTATTTCGGTACCGGGTCGAATCCGGTGAAACGCCTTGTTGCTGTTGATTTTGTCATGTATGATCTGCCAGCATTCTTCTTTTAACGGGCTTTTATAGAGAAGCTGGGAAATTGTAGGGGTTTCCCGGGTGATGGTACCCAATAATACAGGCGGGGTTTCCTGACTCTTATGGCCCATTTGAGACCCCAGCAGGGTATTAAATGGGCTGGCGGTTTCAGACCGAGACCACACAACTTTTTGCGGAAGCTTGGGAGCTGAGAAACCGGTATCTAAAATTTTTACAACACACCTCTCTTTTCCAATGGGTTGACCTTTTCATGGCTTATTCGACATGATATTTCACCACGTTTCCAAAAGAGAAAGCAGGATCTGTGCCAGAAAACATAAAAAATGCAAAGACCCTTTTCAATAAAGGTTTTATGATTTTAGGGCCATATACACTACTGGAGCTATCCATTGTTTCGCCAAAGTATTGACAGCGCCGTTGACGGATTCACACGGCCTATGGGGAAGAGCTCCCATTGGAGAGATGTTCTATGGGAGACAAACCATTTTTGATTCCGAGAACTTCCCTGTAAAAGCCCTTAGCCCGGGTATCATTATAATCATTGGCGTTCAAGCCCAAACGGCCTTGCGACTGGTGCTCCTGTATGTATTCGAGTCCGGCATCCTCTTTGAACGTCTGCCCCAACTGCAGGAATGCCGCAGGAAGCACGGATATGGAAAGGACTCCCGACTGCAGCCCGGGTGGTACGGGGACGAACGCCGATACTTCTCCATCATCGTCCCCATATCCGCCGCATGCCTTTCCAGTAAGGAGGCCACTACCTGATCGCAGAAAAGTGGGAGGATGATAAGTTTTCCAGAACCCACGGGCCAGGGAACGGTAATGCCGGTGAGGGTCGCTGATCTTTGTCTCCAATTATGTAGCGACCTTTTGAAATTTGGATTGAGGCTATCCCATATCTTGTAATTTCAAATCTGAAACTCAAAAATCCATCCATACCATATCTTGTATCAGGGCAAATCTTAAAAAGCCCGGACTGGAAAAAGAAGCTCTCGGTAAATTGGGGGATTTGACTCCTGTTTGATAATACCATCAAGGCTCTCCTCACAAAAATTCAATTTGTTAGGAATTGTTAATGGTGTGATATACAGTTTAGGGTTTATGTGGAAATGGTATCCACAATCTTGACATAACTAAAAATTAAAATAAAATGTCTTGACATAACTTAAATACATAATGTATTTTGAAAAAAACAGAGTGACTTGGGTGCCGAATTTCCTTTTGAAAAATATGCTCATATTATTTAATAACCCTCATGTAATACTTCTCTGTAATAAACGTTTCAATCGAGTGAATATAAATTGGAGAAACCCTGATGAGATAATTTCAGTTGAACAATGTTTTGCTGACGAATTTATTCGTGAAAATAATGTCACAGCTGAATCGTATAATAGCCACAACAGTAGATAAAGGAAATTGTATTATGAGGGACCTAACTGGATTCAACAAGCATGCCGTCATCGCTTTACTGACATTTTGCGCAGTATTCCACCTATATACAGCGGCCTTCGGGGTCTTTACCACTCTTCTCCAGCGCTCCATTCACCTGTTCCTTCTGGTGCCGGTTTCGTTTTTTTTCTATCCTGCATTTCCCACTTCTCCTAAAGACCGGCCTTCGAGTTTCGATTGGGTCTGGGCCGGACTGGCCACTGCCGCAGAGTTGTTTGTTGTCATTGACCATGCCCGAATTTATACCCGTATGGAGCATCTAACCCAGCTCCTTAACAGTGAACTGATTCTGGGCAGTATTGCCGTCATTGTTATCATAGAGGCCACCCGCCGATGCGTCAGCCGTGTCCTGGCCATGATTACCACAGTCAGTCTTTTGTATATGCTTATTGGCCACTGGCCTGTTTTCGGTTATTTTCAGCATCCTCATATTCAATTTCAGCGGGTGGTGGAACAGCTGTACCTTCTGGGGGAACAAGGGATTCACGGCGTGGTGGTAGGTGTATCTGCCACCTATGTATTTCTCTTTGTTTTGTTTGGGGCTTTTTTGATCCACACTGATGTGGGCACCTATATTATTGACCTGGCTTCCCGGCTTTTTGGACGGTCAAAAGGGGGGCCCGCCAAGGTGGCCGTGGCCAGTTCCTGCCTGTTTGGCAGCATCAGCGGGTCCGGACCGGCCAATGTATATGCCACGGGAAGCTTCACCATCCCCTTGATGAAGAAAATGGGCTACCGACCCCATTTTGCCGCGGCTGTAGAATCCGCTGCATCCACCGGGGGACAGTACATGCCGCCGGTCATGGGGGCTGTGGGCTTTATCATTGCCGAGGTGACCGGGACCCCCTATTATGAAGTCTGCCGCCAAGCCATCGTCAGCGCCATGCTCTACTACTTTGCCATCATGTGCATGGTCCAGTTTGAAGCCAACAAGCTTGGACTGAAGGGCATACCAAGTGATGACCTGCGATCCTGGAATCATTTGTGGAAAAATTTTTATTTGATCAGCCCGATCTTGTTGATCCTGGGTATGATCATTCTTAAATACACGCCTTTTATGGCCGCCTTTACCGGCATTTGCCTGACTTTTCTCCTCAGCTTTGCTTCAAAGGAAACCCGGCTGACGCCCCGACGGCTGATCAAGGTCCTGTCTGAAGGCAGCAAGAATGCCATCATGATTGCCGTGGCCTGCTCCTCGGTTGGTATCGTAGCTGCCTCGGTGATTTACACAGGTGTGGGGCTTCAGATGACTTCCATGGTCATGGCTGTGGCCGAAAAAAGCATTTATCTGGCACCATTGCTGACTATGATTATCTGTATTGCCCTTGGTATGGGGGTTCCCTGCGTTCCGGCCTATGTGGTCACCGGGGTCATCACTCTGCCCATCATGACCAAGCTGGGCTTTACAGGATTAGGGCCCCACCTGTTTATCCTCTATTATGCTGTCATTGCCAGTGTAACTCCACCCGTGGCCGTGAGCGCCTATGCCGCTGCCAGTATCGCAGGTTCCAATCCCATGACCACGGCCTTCACTGCCGCCCGAGTCGCCTTTGTGGGGTTTGTGATTCCCTTTTTGTTCCTGTTCAATGATTCCCTGCTTCTCCTTGGCGACCTGAAGGGGATTGTCGTGGCGATTTTTCTGGCCTGCGTGGTGGTGGTCCTGGGTTCCATGGGGATGATTGGATATTATAAAACCAAACTCAACCCTCTGATGAGAACCCTTTGTTTTGCCGTCTGCCTGGCCTGTGTTTATTTTATTGTGTCCTGAAAAACCATAATTAATCTTTTTCAAAAGGAAATCGATATGAGTAAGCCATTAACCGTCGTTGAGTGCACCACATATCTGATAGACGTCCCGTTGATCCGCCCCCATGTGATGTCTTTTGGCGCAACCCATACCGTAAACTACGTCCTGGTAAAAATAAAAACCCAGGAGGGACTGATCGGCTGGGGAGAGGCTGCCACCTTCCACGGTCCAACCTGGTCCGAAGAATCCAGCGAAAGCATCCAGGCAACTGTTGACCATTATTTTGCCCCCCGTCTCATGGGAACAAGCCTTCTCAATTACCAGGTAGCTCTGAACCATGTTTTTGCCCCCTACCAGGGAAACAATTTTGCCAAGGCCGCTGTGGAATTTGCTGTATTGGACATCATTGGCAAATACTATGACCAGCCCGTCTCTGTCCTGCTGGGGGGGCCATACAGGGACAGCATTAGACTCAGTTGGTCTCTGGCCATAGGTGACTTGGAGGGGGATTTAAAAGAGGCCCGGGAAAAATATGAAGAGGGATACCGCATCTTTAAATTCAAATTCGGAGCAGACAGTTGGAAAAAAGATATTGACCGCCTGGCAGCCGTGAGACAAGAATTGGGCGATGGTGTCAGTCTACGGGTGGACGTGAACCAGGGATGGGATTACAACACAGCTAAAAAAGCCCTGAAAGCCCTTAGTGACCTGGACGTTGATTTTCTGGAACAACCCCTTCCCAGGTGGGACACCAAAGGCATGGTTGCAATCACGGCAAACAGCCCCTTTCCTATCATGGCCGATGAAAGCCTGTGCGGTGGCCATGCAGCCCTGGAAATGATTGTGAGGGGGGCCGCGGACATTTTTGCCTACAAGTTGACCAAGCTGGGGGGATTGCTGAATGCTATGAACACATATCATATGGCCAGAATGGCTGGTCTGGGTGCCTATATCGGATGTATGATCGAAACTAGTATCGGTACTGCCGCTTACCTTCAGTTTGCAGCAGCCATCCCGGAACTGACCTGGGGATGCGAACTCTGGGGACCAGCCATGCTCAAAGGCGATGTGGTAGTCCGGCCTGTCCAGATAGAAAACGGCAGGGTCTACCTACCCCAGGGACCGGGGCTGGGTATTGACGTAGATATGGAAAAGGTCAAACTCTTTCAGAGATGACCCTTAAAATACAACCCAATAAAAAGGAGTGAGAAAATGAAAAAGAAAGTATTAGCCCTTTGTCTATTAGTAGGATTTTTGTCAATGTTCAATGGCTCTGCCCTTGCAAAACAGACCTTAAAAGCTGCCGGGGGTCAGATCGGCGGTGGCTGGTACACCATTGTATCGGGTCTTGCTGAAATCATAAATACAGAACTCAAGGACCAGATTAGCCTGGTGGTGGTGCCCGGATCAGGGGTCTCCAATGTGGCCACCTGCAGCCTGGGTGACACCCCTATAACCATGAGCTTCCCTCCTTTTATTATGGCGGCCCGCCAGGGCATGGATCCCTATGACACCAAATACCCGGATACCCTTGTCATTGCCACCAATTTCGGGTTTTCGGCCCAGCATTTTGTGACCACCCGGGATGACATGGTCACTTACAAAGACATGGCCGACAAAAAACTGCCCATCAAAATTACCCTGAATAAACCCGGTGCCACTGATGAATTTATTTGGCGCAAGGTCATGGGAGTCTTTGACTTAAGTTATGAAAAAATAAAAAAAAATGACGGCAAAATTTTCCACGTGGGCCATGGAGAGGCAGTCCAATTGACCAAAGACGGACATGCTGACACCCATTTTTCTTATATTTCAGTCCCTTCGGCCAGCATCACCGAAATGGCCATTTCCCGTCCCCTGGTCTTTGTGGAACTTCCTAAAGAAGCCAGAGATACCCTTCAAAAGGATTGGTCCTTGGCCCCTTATACTATTCCAGCCGGCACCTATAAGGGTCAGACCGAAGACCTTGAGACCCTGTCCATGGCCAATACCTTGATGATTAACGCAAAAACTGATGAAGGCCTGGTTTACAACATAACTAAAACCCTGTGTGAGCATGCCCAAGAAGTTCAGAACGTCCACAAGTCTGCCCAAAACTGGATCCCGGAAGTCGCCACCAAGGGCGTGGAGACCCTTCTTCACCCGGGTGCTGAAAAATACTACCGAGAAAAAGGTTATCTTAAATAGTAAGTTATTCCTCTTTAAGTGACTCATCTCCCCGCACAAAATGCGGGGAGATATTTTCTGTATACGGTAACGGTTTTTTAGTGTATTTATGTTGTCATAATATGAATGGCACCTAATAACTCTATTTAAGGGAAATCTATGTCAGCCAAAGGGTCAAAAGTTTTCCGTCAAATCAAAAAAAGAATCATTGAAGGATTTTACCGCCAGGGGTCTACCCTGGTGGAAAAAGACATATGCAAGGAATTTGAAATCAGCCGTACTCCATACCGGGAAACACTTATTATGCTTGAAATGGAGGGCCTAGTGGAAATTCATCCCAAAAAGGGGGTGGTGGTCACCAGTTTTGATCTCAATGATTTAAGGGATATTTTTGAGATGCGATCCATATTAGAAAAGGCTGCAGGTGAACTGGCCCTCCAGAGAATCAAGCCCTACCATTTAAAAATCTTTGATGAAATCGTCCAGAACCTCCATGGCCTATCCCTTGATGATTATGAGGGTTATAAAAAGCTGGATGCCCTTTTCCATAAAACCTTTAATGAGGTTCATGGCAACCGACTGCTAAAGGAATTTCTTTCCAGAGTCCAGGACAAATGCATCCGGCTCTGGAACTCCATTGATGAAAACGATGATACCATCAAAACCCTGAGGCGGGATTCAGTCCTGTCCCTGGAAATGGTCTGTGAAGCCATGGTCAAAGAGGACAAGCAGGGTGTGATCAAAGGCCTGAACCAACATTTCAACGCCTATCTCCAAATCATGATCTCGCACCTCATCGGAGGGTATGGCATGGCTGATTCTTTAAAGAATCCGCTCGATTAACCCGCAAACTGATTTCAGCTGCATAGTTTTCGCAAAGGGTTTTCGTGCTACCTAAAAGACTATTCAGTTATTGATATGAAATTAAGGGAATTATTATAATCGGTGCTTAAGTCATTGTTGAAATGCTTAAGAAGTATCAGGTTACTCTTTTGATTCCAAAGTGTACCCATGGGATAGGCAAAGATTTGTCCTGTCTCCTTGCATGGATGTGGGATATCCCTTCCCACCCGAATCATATCAAATACCGGTGTCGGCCTGCAGGGCCAGATTTCACTGGTGCTCTATATGCGAACCTCGTTTTTTTTGGGACACCCAAACGGCTATGCTGTAAATCGAATACAGGCTTGATATCCCTTTACAATAAATGCTGATAGACATTATAGGGGGATATTATGTCACTGCAAGAGATTAGATCATTGGGGATATGACAGGGGCCTTGCTATGTTAGTCCTATGAGGCATAGCAGGCCCGGGAAAGACCCATTAAGAATCCAAATACCATCTGGCTCAAGGCACCGGCATAAAGGTCAAAGAATGCAATGCCTTCCAGCACTCCCTGGCCCTCAGGTCCTGATTCCCGGGGATGAAATGGATTTGCCCCGGCAGGAGGTGGTCCATAAAAATGTTGGGAGACCTGATGGGGCAAGCTAATTAGATAGATGATCCAGTATCAACCCGGGCTTTTTTAAATATAAAACTGAATGTCCGGATAACGGCCATTATATAGGCCCCATACCCGTTAATAACGTAGTGATAAAACCGCTGCCTATCGGGCCGTAAAGGCCTTTATTTAAAGTATTTTTCAGATGCACAAAATATATTTCAGACATATACAATGGCGACGCATTTACCCCCAAAGGAATAAGCTGTGACACTGGCGGCTGATCTATTCCGGGAATTCGAGGTCGGCATTTTCTATGGGACCCATCGGATCCTGGCAGAAGCTTTGAATGAATGGGGACCATGGTGATCGATTTTCAACGAAATATATTGAGTTGAATTTGGAAGGATTGATTTTATTCAGCTTGTCAGGAAATATAATTTAATCAGAAAGGATATGCTGTAATATTCTTTAATTGGAGATCAACCTGATTTCGATATAGAGTTTACCCGTGGTGTTCTGTCTTCGACCACATAAAACATGATCCCAAAAGGAAAAATTCAAAATAGAGGAATGATCGTGGTGTCCACCTCCCACCTGAAGCATGTTCCAGCTACTACTCATGGAATCGTTGAAATCATAGGTATCTGATCAGGCAAGCAGGAATAATTCTCATAGAATTAACATATTAGGTCCGTTGACACTTTGTCATTTTTCAGTTAACAATTAATCTCTCTCTTGTACCTCAAATAATATCTGAATCTTGGGCTATTATTAAAAATTATAACCTAAAAAGGAGCCTAAAAATGAAAGACAATTCAAGCTATAAAACCCTTGCAGAGGTACTGGATACTCTTCCAAATGGATTCCAACGAACGGATAGTGGCATTGAAATAAAGATATTAGAAAAGCTTTTTACACCAGAAGAAGCTGATATGTTTTGTGATCTAAGGTTGACATTTGAGACACCAGAGCAGATTGCAGAACGAACCGGAAGACCCATTGATGGTCTTGCAGAGCAACTTGAGACTATGTGGAGAAAAGGACAACTATTTGGAGTTGATTTTGGTGAGGTTAAGGTCTTCAGAATGATGCCATGGGTGTTTGGCATATATGAATTTCAAGTTAAGGATATGGACGAAGAACTTGCAAGGTTGGTGGATGAATACTATCCAGTTTGGGGAAAAGAATTCTTTAAACACAAAACACAACTCATGCAGGTAATCCCTATTGAAAAGGAAATTGAAAACACTCAAGCAAGTCTACCCTATGAGCAGGTATCAACGATCATTGAAAATGGTCAGTCTTTTGCAGTAAATGAATGTATCTGCAAAAAAGAAAAAGGATTTGCTGGTGAACCTTGTGCCAAGCCTGTCGAAGTATGTTTGGCAATAGCCCCTGTGCAAGGAGTATTTGAGGGCAACTGTTGATCGCCGCGTAGTTCTGGCATCAATTTCCTGATTGTTTTGATCAGATATAGAGATTTCCACTATACTTTTAACAAGTCGTACAAACCCGACTAAATAAGTTTAATAAAAATGGCTTAATGAC
>NZ_JAQYWD010000041.1 GCF_030145145.1 Desulfobacula sp.
GAGTCTTTGGGGGAGCTTTGTGACATAGTAAATAAGGAAAAATTTTTATACCCCGGGACAGAACTGAAACTGGTATTTAAGGCTGCATAAGCTGCATTTAAATTTGGCTAATGTCAGGAGCTCTGAATTTAGGAATAGTGTAACGCTATTTACCTAAAGGGCGTTTAATTTTTTTGGTAGTAGGGACCGCAATAAAAATCAATCTGGTGACATATAGTATTCAAAGTCTGGGTTTTGAAAAGGGTATGAGCAACACCACATGTTGGTATTCCGAGAAATTAAAACCCTCGCAACATAACACGTTATAAGGCGCTTCCAGAACTCTGGCCAGGACCAACAACATTACTTCTTCCCGTCCTGCCTGTTTTATAATTGGAACCGATTAACTTTCATGCCGTTAGCGGTGATGTATGTCTTTTTTCCACGAACAGATGTATCAGCCACCTGCGGCAAGTATATTATCATTTTTTTTGCTGAATTTTATACACATCATAACTTTTTTTTAAAATAATCCTGAACCGGCCCTATTTTTCTGGTGACGGTATCACCCTTGAAAAGCCTGGTAGTACTACTGATTCAAATAGTTAAAATCATTCATGTAAAAAGGCATATAAATTAATCTTATGACATCATGATAAAAGGTTATTTGCAAACGGCTTAAGGCTATGTGATTAATTTCGACACAACAGGAGGAAAAATCTATGACTTTTAAAAACATTGAAATTCAACCTTGGCAATCCCACTTCACTCTGCCTGACCAGTTTAACATGGAGACCCTGCTCCTTGAGCGCCATATAGATAATGGTCGAGGGAACAACATCGCAATATATTGTGGTGATGAAGAAATCACATATCATCAACTTGGGGAACTCACCAACAAAGCTGGAAACGGCATGACTAAATTGGGACTCAAGCCGCACCAAAGAGTTATATTATTACTACATGACAGCCCAACGTTTTTTTCCACCTTTTTGGGAGTTATGAAAGTGGGTGCCGTACCGGTGCCCATCAACGTCATGGCAACATCTGAAGATTTAGCCTATTTCATCAATGACAGCAAAGCAGCATTTGTTGTAGTGGAGCAGGAACTTCTGAACAAACTCGAACCTATTCTTGAAGACTGCCCTGAACTTCAGAAAGTAGTGGTCAAAGGTTCGACTGCAGGTCATACCTCATTTGAGGAAATGATTCAAATCGCCTCATCAAAATTGTCCGTCTATCCAACCAAACAAAACGATCAGTCCTACTGGCTTTACACTTCAGGCACAACCGGTCAACCCAAAGGAGTGGTCCATTTGCACAGGGACCTTGCATACGCTGTAGAGCCCTGGGGTCACAATGTCGTTGGATTTACGCCTGAAGATACCGTGTACTGCATCTCTAGATTATTCTTTTCATATGGGTTAAACAATGGATTATATCTTCCGCTCTACTACGGTGGATCAGTCATCCTTACCGAGGATCGTCCTCTCCCCGAAAACATAACAAAAATATTAAAGCGCTACCGGCCGACACTGTTTTTCTCAGTGCCCACCTCATACGGTCAGCTCTTGAATTATCTGGAAGAAAAAAAAATCGACCTGGACTTAAATTCCCTGCGTCATTGCATGTCCGCTGGAGAAGCCTTACCTGCTCCTTTGTATGAGAGGTGGTTAAACCGCTTCGGCATAGAAATTCTTGATGGTATAGGGTCCTCAGAGGTGGGTTGGGTATACATTGCCAATCGTCCCGGCAAGGTCAAGAAAAAAAGCTGTGGTACCCCTCTTCCAGGCTACAAGGTGGAGGTACGAGACGAAGATGGCAATAAGCTTTCAAATGGTGAGGAAGGAGAACTTTGGGTATCAAGCAACACTTTAGCTAGCTGCTATTGGAATAAACCCGACAAAACAGCGGATACGTTTCAAGATGGATGGATGAAGACTGGGGATCGGATACGTGTCGATAAGAAGGGTTACGTTTATTACGCCGGCAGAAGCGACGATGCACTCAAGGTAGGCGGTATTTGGGTATCTCCCCTGGAGGTAGAAGAAGCTCTTCTGGAACATACGGCTGTGGCGGAATGCGCCGTGGTACCTCAAAAAGACGAAATGGGCCTGATTAAACCCAAGGCTTTTGTAAACCTTAAAAATGGATATGAACAGAATGAAGCGTTTATTGCCGAACTGAAGGCCTTTGTTAAGCAAAGACTGGCGCCATACAAATACCCTCGCTGGGTAGAAATTGTTGAAGAAATACCCAAAACGTCAACTGGGAAGATCCAGCGTTACATGTTGCGGAAGAGGGTAGATTAATAAAACTTAAGCCCTACTGATTGGTTATGGAAAGGCGAAAATAGTGTGAGGAGGTGATACAGCGTCGGTAAAATGGTTGATGGAATTATTTTCCTACAAAAGACCATGGTTACTGCTCTTAAAAATAGATTCTCCGATTCATACACCCAATACCACTAAATTATTTTTAATAAGTAAGGACTAAATATTTTTATCAACCGGTCCTGAAAAAATGTACCACTTTTAAGCGAAAGGAAGAGAGGAAGAGATGACTCTAGAACAAGAACTTAAAGCCATTGTAGGAAAAGAAAATGTCTTTGAGGTTGCTGAAGTGCTCGAAAGCTACGCTCAAGACAATAGTTTTTCTTCAGTCAAAACGCCACGGTGTGTGGTAAAACCACATAGTACGGAGGATGTTCAGAAAATTGTCAAGCTGGCAAGCGCCAACAAGACACCTCTTGTGCCGGTTAGCTCAGGAGCGCCTCATTTCAATGGTGATACTTTGCCGGAGGTGGAAGGTGCGGTTATCTTGGATATGAGCGGGATGAAGAAAATTCTCAGGATAGACCGTCGAAATCGTGTGGCCATGATCGAGCCTGGAGTCACTTTTGATGAACTGATTCCGGAGTTAAAGAAAGAGCAATTGGCTCCCTTTATGCCCTTGACGCCACGAAACACAAAATCAGTCCTCACTACGTGGCTTGAGAGGAATCCCATAACAATGCCGAAGCATCATTGGGATGGTCAAGACCCTTTGCTGTGTCTTGAGGTTGTATACGGAAATGGAGATCTTTTCCGGACCGGCTCAGCCGCAGGTCCGGGCTCAATAGAAGAACAATTAGAAGTCGGTCGCGCCCAGGTGAGACCCGGCGGTCCTTCCCAGGTAGATTATGCCAAATTAGCTCAAGGGGCTCAGGGCACTATGGGTTTGGTGACCTGGATATCGATGAAATGCAAAGTACTTCCCGATGAGAAACGCTCATTTCTGGTTGGATCAGATGATATTGTCAGACTTTATGACCTTGCGCGGAAAAGCATATACAATCGGCATGATGCTCAGTGCTTGATATTGAACCGCCTGAACTTAGCTTCCCTGATGAAAGGAACAAAAGAAGAAATAACGGCCCTTTCTCAAGAACTACCTTCGTGGATACTGGTAATTGTTCTGGAAGGCGGAGGGTTGTTCCCGGAGGATCGGGTAGCGTATCAGGAAAAGGAATTCCTGGAAGAAGCCGAAAGGTTCGACCTCAAACCGGAAGAATCTATTGCAGGTGTCACCGCCGAAGATGTTGAAAATGTATTGGGAAAATCATCCGGACAAGACTACTGGAAACTTAGATACAAAGGGGGATGTCAGGATATATTCTTCATAACGACACTAAAACAAACTGCTGGTTTCGTTGAAAAAGTGAAAGAGCTGGCAGGGGCTTACCAATATTCAAACGAGGATATTGGTGTATACATTCAGCCGGCCTTTCAAGGCGTCAACTGCCATTGTGAATTTAACCTTAACTACGATCCGGGCAATGTTGAAGAAACGGACAAGGTAAAGGCATTTTTTAAGGAGAGCAGCCGAGCCATTGCCGATATGGGGGGGTTCTTTTCCCGTCCTTATGGGCCTTGGGCGGACATCGCTTATGGTGCCGCTCCGGATAGTGTGGATGCCATAAAGAGACTTAAAAATATTTTTGATCCCGATGGTATTCTGAATCCAGGAAAACTGTGCGTATAAGGAGAATGAAATGAGCTTAGAAGTATATGAACGTGATATGACTCGCTGCAGCAGGTGTTCCTATTGCAAATTTGTGCCCCATGTAAAATGGAAAAATTATGAAACTGCTGCGGTTTGTCCAAGTATCAGCCGATATCACTTTCACAGTTGGTCGGCCGGGGGGAAAATGATTACCGGTCTGGCGCTTCTTAGGGGTCGGATTGAGTATTCGGATACTTTGATGGACATTGTTTATCAATGCTGTATGGACGGTGCCTGTGATGTTTCCTGCAAAAACCAGCGGGATCTGGAGCCTCTGGAAATGATGCTTTCGTTGCGGGCAAAAATGGTCGAGGATGGTCAGCTTCATCCTGCTCATATGTTTGCAATTGACGGTCTGAAAAAAGAAGACAATATGTTGCAGCAGAAAAAGGCGGATCGTGGCAGATGGGCTGAAGGACTGGACGTCAAGGACCTGACAAAAGAAAAGGCCGACGTTTTATTTCACGCCGGATGCCGGCTTAGTTTCGACGAAGCGCTTTGGGATATTTCCCGAGGGGCCATCAAGATTCTCAAAAAAGCGGGTGTTGATGTGGGCATAATGGGAAAAGACGAGGCTTGTTGCGGCGGCCGGGCCTATGAAATGGGTTATCAGGGAGAACTCACCAAATATGCTGAGCATAACCTGGACGTCTGGAAAAACGCAGGAGTCAAAACTGTTGTAACCTCCTGCGCTGAATGTTACCAGGCGTTTAAGGTTCTTTACGATAAGATCGGCAAAAAGCCTACCGTAAAAATTCTTCACATCACCGAATTTATCGAACAATTGATCGAAGAAGGCAAGTTGAAGCTTGACAATGAGGTTCCAATGACAGTGACCTATCATGATCCCTGTCATCTTGGCAGGTTGGCTGAACCTTGGATCCACTGGGAAGGTGAAGAGAAAAAGGTTATGGGTCAGATGATTGTTCATGATCCACCTAAGACATATAGACGAGGCGCCAATGGCGTGTATGACGCACCCAGGAACGTTCTGAAAAGCATTCCGGGTCTTAAATTGGTAGAGATGGATAGAATCAGGGAATACGCATGGTGTTGCGGAGCTGGCGGCGGAGTGATAGACGCTTACCCTGATTTCGCACAATGGACAGCGGCAGAAAGATTGAAGGAAGCTGAAAACACAGGAGCGGATGCTATCGTAACTGCGTGCTCATGGTGCGAGAGGAATTTTCTCGACACCGTTAAAGAAAACGGAAATTCCATCCAGGTCTTAGACATTATCCAGCTTGTTCAAAAAGCAATGGTATAAGGAGAGAATATGAGTATTTCAAAAGAAGCTTACCGTGCACTGGAAGGTATTGTTGGGCCTGAATATATTTCCCAGGATCCTGTCATCATGGACAGTTATTGTTTTGTGTGGGGAAATGAAGTCATGTTCGGGGACAAATTTGCTGCAAGACCCATTGCAGTTATCATCCCAGGATCTGCCGAGGAGGTTCAAGAGGTTGTAAAGGTCTGCAATCAATATAATGTTAAATTCAGACCGCATGCAACGGGCTGGGAGGCGACTGCTTTGTCGGCGGCCGAAGGATTTCTTCCCATAGATTTGAGAAGATTAAACAAGATCATAGAAATTAATGAAGATAGCATGTACGGCGTTGTTGAGCCTTATGTTTCGATAGGCGCGCTAACCATCGAGGCAACAAAAAAAGGAATGCGATGCTACTCCCTGGGCGCTGGCCCCAGTGCATCCGTGGTTGCCAGCTCAACGTCTCATTGCGGAATTGGAAACGCATCCATCTTTACAGGGGTCGGCGGCCGTTCCGTTTTAGGCGTCGAATGGATCTTGCCGGATGGGAAATTATTAAGGCTGGGTTCTCTCGGTGCCGGCTGCGGGTGGTTCTCTGGAGACGGACCCGGTCCAAGCCTTCGTGGCGCCATGAGGGGCGTTGTCGGAGCCAATGGGGGCTTGGGTGTCATCACCAAGGTGGCTGTAAAGCTTACCCCATGGTATGGGCCGAAAGTATTGGAAACATCCAATAATCCTCCCTCATATAGCAATGATCTACCGGAAAACTTTAAGGTATTTACAATGACATTCCCCACTCGGGAGGATGTTGTGGATGCCCTTTATTTAATCAGTGAGGAAGAAATATCACATGTTTGCAGCAGGCGGGGACCCTTTGCCGTCGCGTCCGGTCTGGTGGGTTCAAATGAAGAAATGTGGGAGTTATGGAAAAAAGGGATTTACCAGAAAAAATGCGCTAATTCAATCGTTCTGATCATGGACTCTACCTCCCCTGAATGCTTAGAGTACAGAGTAAAGGTGTTAAACAAGATTGTGGAAAAAACCAATGGCGCCTACTTTACCGAAGATTCTCACAGAGATGGGGGCAAATACGCTCATGGCTTGTTGGGGATCGGCGGAAACAAAGGTGCTTTCCGGGCAGGCGGTACTTTCAATGAAGGACCGGGAGCAGAAGAGACCATGGACTCTCTCCTGAATTTGCAAGTGATGGCCAATGAGTTAAAGGAAGAATTCGTAAAGACCGGTAAATTGCTTGACGACGGAGACCCCATTTGGTTACAGCCCTTCGAACAAGGCCAGATCGGCGGACATGGAGAAATTCCCGTACGGTTTGACCCCTGTGACAAAGAGGCGGTTAAAGTTGCCAGGGAACATTACGAAGAAGCCTGTAAAAGAGAACTTGCTTCTAAACTCGGTATCGGACCGCTTGAAGGTGGAATTGGGTTTAATGACGAAATTAACGATACCGCAGGACCGGAAACAATGAATTATCACCTTTGGATGAAAAAAATAAAAAAGGCGCTGGATCCCAATCTGGTATCAGAAGCCTCTTTTTATACAAATCCCAAGGAATAATAGCACTAGCCGAAAAACGAGACGGTTTACAGCACAATAAATGTAATGTGAGAAAGAGTAGCCTTAAACGTGGGAGAAACACTGTTTTGTCCCTGCCGATTCCGATTCAAAAAAAATCGTTTTTAGAGATCGGCAGGGAACAAAACACGATCAATTTAATAACGTCAAAAGGGTAATATGGAGAGAATAGTAACGGTCAAATTACTATCCAGTGGCGAAACCATAGAAGTATCTCGAGAGAAAGCACAAAAAATTTTGCAAAATACTTACAAAGATCCTATTGGCGGACTCGTCATCGATGGAAAAACCAATAAAGTCATTCATCATTTAAGTTCGGATGTGGAATGTATATGTGTTCTGGAGAAATTTCTTGATGGTGGTTAGAGCCATTCGCCATTTGGGCTTGATCATCGTTTCGGCCAATACCCAGAAGGAGTCAGGCTTGCGTTATTGACGCTTTTGCTGAATTTATTTGCTATTACAGTCTGTTATCAAAAGCATGGAGCCTGATAAAAGATTCAGCCTCCAATAACACAAGCCTGAGCCCGTTGAACCATCAATTACGACAAGTGGGCGAAGTTAGGATCAAGCCCCGCCATTTAACTGATTTGCTTTTATATGAGGCGTGAAAAATGATTGAAATGAATACGATTGAAAAAACACTTTTTAACGAAGCAAAACCATATTTATCAATAAGAAGAAACGAAATACACACACAAAACGTAATCGACTTTGCATTTAAGCTGTTACAGGAAGAAAAAGGCGACAGGGACATTGTGATACCTGCAGCCATTTTGCACGACGTTGGTTGGATTAAAATCTCCGAGGACAACATAAGAAAAGCAATGGGCCCCAACGGTGATGAGAGCATCGTTAGGGTCCATGAAGAGGAAGGCGTCAAAATAGCAGAGGGCATACTTGAAAAACATTTAAACTCTCATCGAAAAATATCAGAAATCCTCGAAATTATATCCGGTCACGACACTAGAGAAGATGCACTATCCATGAATGATAAAATCGTTAAAGATGCCGACAAACTTTCACGGTACGATGTGTCTTTTTTAAATTTAGTGGATTGGTGTGATTTTACAACCCAGGAACTGTTTCACCAACTTGAATCAAATATATCGAAATGGTTTTTTCTACCTTTGTCTAAAAAAATAGCGAACGAAGAATTGATCAAAAGGAGGAAAGAAACACTTAAATACTGTGAAGTGAGCGGTTAACACATTCCCGGTCTCCACGATTCCATGTCCATGACTTCCAAACAACACTCTTTTACCATGATGGTAAAATTAGGGCCGACAAGGAAGAAAAATTTGTGGCATATGGTCTTTGTTTAGGGGGTTGGGCGATTCATCAACGGATTAAAGAAAGGATTAGGATCTCATGGAAAAATGCTTAAAATGGATGTTGGTTGTTCTGGGTTGTTTTTTATTTTCGTTGGGTGGTGCCCTTTCAATTGAGGCTGCTACATCAGGCTCTCACTACCCGCTCGGCTGCGAGGGTGTCATGGCGGCCACGTTACCGCCACCGGGAGTTTACTACCGTGCTTACACCTCCTGGTATAACCCCACGACGCTGAAAAATGACAATGGAGATGAAATGAATGTTGGTTTTAATACAGACGCCTTTGCAATAGCGCATCGATTCGTATGGGTTACAAAGAAAAAAATCCTGGGGGCTGACTACGCATTCGATATGATCGTGCCGGTGGTTGATATTAATGTCAACATAAAAGCCTTGGGCGTATCCGACAGCCAATCGTTATCGCTGGGCGACATTTGTATCCAACCTCTTGGCCTGGGTTGGCATGGGTCCCGCTGGGATGCGTCGTTGGCCCTGGCAGTCCTCGCACCCACCGGAGAGTACGATTCGAACAAACCGGCTTCGCCGGGCCTTGGCTATTGGACGGGCTTATTTACCCTGGGGGGAACCTTATACCTTGACCAGGAAAAATCATGGTCAATCAGCGCATTGACACGAACGCTGGTTCATACTGAGCAAGAGGACACAAATGTCACTCCCGGTTCAGAATTTCTTGTGGAGTATGGTTTGGGTAAACAAATTCCAGTCAATAAGAAATTGCTTGTGCGTCCCGGGATTGCCGGCTATGCGTATTGGCAGATTGACGATGATAGCGATGACGGTCCGGGTACAATTGCCGACGAGCGCAAAAAAAGTTTTGCCCTGGGGGCGGAAATAAACTTCCTCTGGTTACCGCCGACGAATTTTCAGCTGAACTTGAGGGTATTACGCGAATTTGGCGCTGAAAATACCACTGAAGGGTCAAAGATTGTGTTTACACTGACTAAAGGATGGTAGCCGCTGTTGTCGTATGATCGAACATCTTTAAGGGGGAGCGAATATGGGTTTATGTGGTTGGAAGGGAAAAATTTTAAGAGTCGACCTGACCCGGGGAAAAATCGGTGAAGAGGATCTTTCCGATGATTTGATGCTAAACTATATCGGAGGCCGAATTGCCGGAAATAAGATACTGCTTGACGAGATGGACCCCATGGTCGACCCTTTGGGCCCTGATAATAAACTCATTTTTGCAACAGGACCGCTCACGGGCACGGGAGTGCCCGCGGGGGGAAGATTTATCGCAGTTTCCAAATCCCCCCTGACAGGAGGAATCGCTAACCCTTGCTGCGGAGGATATTTCGGCGCAAATCTAAAGTATGCAGGCTACGACTTCCTGATCATCGAGGGCAAATCCCCTGAACCGGCATATTTGAGTATCGTCAACGATCAGGTAACCATCAAACCTGCGGAGCATCTTTGGGGAAAATGGGCCACCGAGACGGAAAACGCTATTCGGGCTGAATTAAGCGATTCAAAGGATGCCTGGGGAAGAAATACGCCGAGCGTGCTCCTGATCGGACCGGCAGGGGAAAATCTCGTGAGCTTCGCCTCTATCATGTCCGATGGGGGCAGAGCGCTGGGCCGTTCGGGGCTGGGGGCAGTCATGGGATCCAAAAATTTGAAAGCAATTGGGGTAAAAGGAACCGGAGAAGTTCGAATTGCCGATGTAAAGGGATTTCAAAAAGCAATAATTGATTTTATCGGCGAGGCCAGGGAGACGGGTCAGCTTGAAAACCGGTCTAAATGGGGCACATGGGATCTGATCGGGCGTGCCCAGAAAACAGGAACCTTATGTTCCCTGAACTTTAAGGAGGGGGATTTTGATGGATTCAAACCCTACGAGGATCCGGCTACAATTCGAGACAAAATTCGTGTCAGGGACGAAGCGTGCTTCGGGTGTCCATTTCGATGCGGGAAGCGTAGTACGATATTCGATCCTGCCTACCCTGGAACGGCAAAGGGACCGGAGCATGAAACCTTGGGGCTTTTCGGTTCCAATTGCGGCGTTGCCGATCTGGATGAAATATGGAAAGCCAATTATTTGTGCAATGAGTTAGGAATGGACACCATTACCGGGGGGGCCACAATATCCTGCGCCATGGAACTTTATGAACTTGGATATTTAACCGGAAAAACAATCGGTTATCCATTAAACTTCGGTAATGGAACAGCGATACTGGAACTTCTAAAAAAAACCGCTTTCAGGAAGGATTTCGGGGACCAGCTGGCGGATGGGGGGTACGCTGTGGCGGAACGGGCCGGGCATCCCGAGCTTTTTATGGGGGTGAAAAAACAAGGTTTCCCTGCCTGGCACCCCCAGGGACGTTTTCCAGGTCTTGAGGTCATCGGCCTTCAGTATGCAACCAGCCCAGTCGGTGCCAGTCATACAAAATCGGTGATGACATTTCACTCCCAGTCCGACGATCTTACTCCTCTGGTCGCTTGGACCAAACATTATCAGGACTATGTGTCCATCGTGGACGCCGGGGTATTGTGCTGGATTATCTATCACGGCCCCATGTGGGAAGACAAGGCCTCCTCATGGCTTGAGCTGGTGACCGGGGTCTCCTACTCCCAGGACAAGCTTATGATGATTGGCGAAAAAAACTGGAACATGGAACGGCTGTTTAACCTTGCCGCCGGATTAAGCTCAGAGGATGACGGGCTGCCACAGAGGATGCTGACCGAAGCTCCCCCCAGGGGAGGACGCGTCGTGGATCTACCTCCCTTGCTGGAAGAATATCACAGAATTCGGGGTTGGGATAATAAAGGCGTTCCTAAACCGGAAAAGCTTGAAGAACTAGGGTTAAGCGAATGGAAGGTAAAGGTGCAATGAAAATCAATATAGATCATACCAAATGCAGTGGGTGCAAGCTCTGTGAGGTTGCGTGTTCCTTAAACCATACTGGCGCCGTGAATGTTCAGAGATCTAGAATCAGGGTGTTCATCGGCGAGGAGTTCTGTCTGCCGGTCATTGCCAGGAATTATAAGGCCGTATGCGATTCAAAAGGAGATATGGTCATGTACAACGGTCATGAGGTGGACGAGTGCGTTGTGTGCAGGGCTTCCTGCCCGGTTAAATCGGTATTCAAGGAACTGGATGGGAAGACGCCGTTAAAGTGTGATTTTTGTCGTGGCGATCCACAATGTGTAAGGTGGTGCCCCACCGGAGCGCTAACGCTGGTCGGTGGGAGATAACTCACTTCTGACCATATGACGATTCAGAATAAATACTATAAAAAGAAGGCAGGTTGTGTTACATGGAATATGTTAGACGGTTTTAAAAAAATATCAGGAGATGCGACCATTTGCATTGACAGTGCGGACGAAAAAGGATTTACCCTAAAGGAGTAGATATTTAATGATTAATTACAATTATCTTAGATCCTTTTATCACGTAGCAAAGAATCTCAGCTTTACCTTAGCAGCCGAAGATCTTTTTGTTACTCAACCCGCTATAACAAGGCAGGTAAAGGTTCTTGAGAATCTTTGGGAGATGAAACTTTTTGAAAATTCCCGGGGGAAGATTTACCTTACCGAGGAAGGAAAATACCTTTTTGATTATGTAAAAAAGGTGTTTGATTATGAAAAAGAGATCGAAATGGCGGTAGAAGATATTAGAGGATTAAAACAAGGTGTCCTTCGCTTATCCACTACAACATATGTGCCGAACTTTATGGCATTTCTAACAAATAAGTTTAAAAAAAAATATCCCCATATAAAAGTCCAGTTAAATCACATTGGATCAGAGGACAGCATCAATATGCTGCGTATGGGGCATAGTGAAATTGCAATAATGCCAATGGTTAAGGAGTACACTGATGTCGATTTTATTCATCTGGATAATCCGGAAGTCATACTTGTAGTGAATCCTGATCATCCGTTGGCCTTAAAAGGTGTCGCTTCATTGGAGGATCTATCCAGGGAGCCACTTATCTTGAAGGAACCGGGCTCTGGAACGGCGAAAGTTGTTGCTGACTTCTTCAAGCAACATCACATCACTCCTAATATTTTTTTTGAACTTGGTGATACCGAATCCATCAAACGGATGGTTCAGAGAGGGCATGGCGTTTCCCTTTTAGTGGAATATACAGTATCCCGAGAGATTTCAGAAGGAAAATTGGTTTCAATCCCCATAGAGGAACATAAGATTTTTTTACCTATCCATATCGTATATTTAAAAGATCGTCACTTCTCTCTTCCTGCAATTGCCTTCCTCAATATTTTGTCAAAAGTGGCTCCAGGATCACCCCACTTTCCTCATTTGGCTTCGTCTTGGCCTAAAGATTGTCCTTTCATGTGATTGGCAAAACCAACTAATTATTTCAGATTTTGAAGCCTTACCCAAGATTGCAATTTCCCCGGATCTATCTATATGGTGTTGCTTTTCCTACTCCTGACCTTTTTAAACTCCTTATTTAATTTTTTCGTAATGCTACAAATAATAGTCAAACCTTTTCATTTTTAAGCATTTTTTTTTACCTATAACCCTGCCTTATTACGTCATTAAAAAAAGTCATTTGCCTAGTTTTTAATTATCTGAAATTATTCACATATTCAAATTTAAAAATATTCAAGCGATTAGGCGTTTAAATAATTGGTTCACGGATATAAGGAAAAACAAATGAAAAAAACCATTGTTATTGTTGGGACTCTGGATACTAAAGGGGATGAAGTGGATCTCCTGAGATCATTAATTAAAAAAAGAGGGCATCATGTCATCGTTATAGATACCGGCATTCTTCACGAGCCACAAATCCAAGCCGATGTCAGCAAAAATAAAATTGCTTTGGCTGGTGGTGGGGATATCCAGAGCCTTATAGAAAAAGGTGATGAGTCCTATGCCCAAAAAATTATGGCAGCAGGTTTAAAAAAGACGATAAGTTCCATGTTAAAAGGAAAAAAGATACAAGGGATATTGGCCATCGGCGGTGGTCAAGGCTCGACAATAGCCGCACCAACACTTAAATCCTTACCTTTGGGCTTACCCAAAATGCTGATTTCTACCAAGATTTCCCAGGCTGGCGTATGGCCTTACATCGGCGCCAAAGATGTAATGATCGTTCCGCCTGTGGCAGATCTGGCAGGAATCAATCGGCTAACACGACAGGTTCTCAACAACGCGGCTGGGGCCATGGTTGGCATGGTAGAAACTCCTCCAGTCAAGGATCTGAACAGACCGCTTGTTGTTTTAAGTATGAATGGGACTGTAACCACATGCGGATTGACGATTAAAAACATTCTTGAATCTGAGGGTTATGCGGTATTGGTTTTTCACAGCATCGGAACCGGTGGGTTTGCTCTTGAGGAATATGTAAAATCATATGACGTGCAGGGGGTCATTGAACTGGCAGTGAATGAAATTGTCAACGACCTTACCGGTGGTCTTGCCTCTGCGGGTCCTGATCGTCTCACAGCGGCTGGAAAACGTGGCATTCCACAGGTTATTGTCCCGGGGAGCGCAGACTTCATTAATTTTTTGGGTCCTGAAACCATACCTCCCAGATATAGCGGCAGAAGGATTCATAGCCATAACCCCCAGGCCTTTTTGGTCAGAACCAATGAGAAGGAAAATACACTGCTCGGCAAAACAATAGCAGACAAGTTAAATCAATCTCAGGGCCCGGTCGTGCTTCTCTGGCCTGAGAAAGGCCTTTCCACTCTTGACAGTCAGGGAAAGCCCTTCCGGGATACAAAGGCGGATGAAGCACTTCTGGAAGCCCTAAAAACGCATCTTAATGGACGTACAGATATAATAGAATACGACGTCCATATAAATGACAATGACTTTGCTCAGGCAGTGGTTGCCGAGTTCAAAAATTTAGTGGCAGATAACAATGTACCAAGGACAGTGAGTATAAAAACCGATCATTGCGTTGTTTAATTTGTCTGTCTCTTAAATAATAGGGGCAATATAAAAAAGCAATGAGCGCAAATGATCACGCCGAAAACGTTTTTATTACCAAGTATAGGAGGAAGCGTATGAGCAAAAAATCCAATAAGGATGTATGGATTTATGGGGAAGTAACCGATGGAGAGTTAGATGTAAAGACTCTTGAATTATTGACCATGGGAAAAAAACTGGCCATAGACTTGGATGAAGAGCTTGCAATCGTCTTAATGGGCGACAACCTTGATCCCGTCGCCCAGGATCTTGCCGGTTTTGGCCCTGATAAAATTTATAAGGTCGAGAGTCCTTTATTAAATCGGTTTAATGGCGAGATATGGGTCGATGTTCTTGAAAAACTCTTCAAGGAACTAAAGCCAAGGGTTTTTCTGGCGTCCCAGTCTTTTGTAGGAATAGAGGTTGCACCAAGATTGGCATTTCGTTTGGATTGTGAAATCATAACCGATTGTATCGATCTGAAGATAGATCCGGATGACGGCAGCCTCATTAAAACCAAAGCGATATACGGTGGCAACGTCGTTGCTACCTTCAAACAAAAAGGCGCGACGCAGATGGCGACGGTCAGGGAAAAAGCGAACAAGCTGGCCGAGAGAGGGGCAGAACTGGGTAAAATTATAGACATCAAACCGGATATCGATGAATCCATTGTTAAAATTCAATCCCTGGAGGTCGTTCGGGAAGACGTCGTAGCACTCAATAAAGCGGATGTCATCATCTCCGGCGGCAGAGGCATAGGGGGTATTGAAGGATTCGAAGAGTTAGCAACTTTGGTGCCTCTATTTAAAGAATCTTTTGCAAACGTTATTATAGGTGCGAGCAGGCCTGCCATAGATTCCGGATGGATTTCATCCAACCGCCAGATCGGCTTGACCGGTGAGATGGTTGCACCGGATTTCTATATCGCCGTCGGTATTTCCGGCGCCATCCAACACATCGCCGGAATGTCCAAGAGCAAGACTGTCGTTGCCATCAATAAAGACGAAGATAGCAACATCTTTAATTTAGCCGATTACGGTGTAGTTGGTGATTACAGGGAAATTCTACCAGCCTTTAAAAAGAAATGGGGGGGAGTATAATGAATCCAATAAAAATTATCGTTTGCGCAAAACAGGTCCCAGATCCTGAAGCCCCTGCTAATTTGGTTGAAATTGATTCTGATACAAAAATGGTTAAAATAAAGGGTCTTCCTCCTGGAATCAACAGCTATGACCAGAACGCCATTGAGGCGGCCCTGAAAATTAAAGAAAAAACGGGGGCAAAGGTTACGGTCGTAAGTGTGGGATCAAAACTTTCCCAGAGCATTTTACGAAAAGCCCTGGCTGTAGGCGTTGACGACCTTGTTCTTGTGGATGATTCCGATTTCAAAGATCTCGACAGCCGTTCCACTGCCGATGTTCTTTCCAAGGCCATAGAAAAAATCGGAGAATACGATCTGGTCTTTACCGGAAGGCAAGCCAGTGACTGGGATTCAGGGCAGACGGGCTTAATCCTTGGAGAAATGTTGGGGATTCCCATCGTTAATCTGGTCGGCGGTGTGACGATTGAAGACAGAAGCGTTTCTGTCAAAAGAATGATACCTGGCGGATATGAGCGGGTTAAAGGCGACATGCCGGTATTGCTTACAATCAGTAACGAGGTTGGAGAGATGCGCGTTCCGTCGTTAAGAACGGTTCTTGAGTCTCGTAAGCGCCCCATAGAAGTCTGGCAGTCTGACGACCTTAAAATTGATACCCAGGAATTAAACCCTTTTGAAATTCTGGCTCTGACTTCACCGCCAAACATGGAAAGGGAGTGCAGTTTCATAGAAGGAGACTCACCTGAGGAAAGAGGCGAAAATTTGGCAATGACTTTAAAAAAAGCATTCTTAAAAAATAATTGAGATAATGAAAAGGAGATAATAAAATCGAAAACGATTCCTTTAAGTGATCGTTTTCTTCATGATAATAGTTTACTTATAAGAAAAACAGGAGGCGTACAATGGGTGATTTTATCGTTATGGGGGCGTGGAATACAAAAAAGCAGGAACTTGATTACATCTGCAAGGAACTTAAAAAAAGATCACATAAAGCCATTAAACTTGACCTAGGCACGAACATACAATCTCATGATAGAGGGAAAGTCATTGATGAAACGATTGTAAAATGCAGGGAACAGCTAAAAGAAATTGTCACAAATAGACCGATCTCAGGAGCGATCTCAATCGGCGGCGGAACAGGTCTCTATATGGGGCTGAGTCTGATGGGGGATCTCCCCTTGTTTCTGCCCAAGGTTATGATATCAACAATGATCGCCAATAGTCTCCACGTATTTGAATCCTATAAAGACATCGTGTACCTTCAAACCCCCTTTGACTTTGCTGGCGCCTTGAACCCGGCCGTAAAGGGAGTCCTTGAGGTGGGCACCGGCATTTTGGCTGCAATGCACTACAAAATGCCGGAATTTGATCGACCCGCTATTGCGATAACGAGCGTCGGCGCTTGTTTTGGTTATGTTGAAGCAGCAGATGAATTCTGGACAGATAAAGACTTCTATCTCGTGCCTTTCCATGGTACCGGAGAGGGCACGATGGCAATGGCGGAAATGATCCGTGAGGGCTACTTCGCAGGTGTCCTGGATGTGAGTCCCCACGATATTATGGATCATATCGGAGGTGGCGATTATGGAAACATCACCGAAGACAGGGTTGCGTCATATTTTTCCATGGACGTTCCAACGATCATCTGTCCCGGCGGATTCGAGTCCATTACCGGGACTAATAAACGTTATGACCCGGACGCTCCTTTTTTTAAAGGAAGAAAGCACGTCAATCATGACTTTAGATGGGGCGCCATGTCCAAAAAAGAGGAAGTCATAAAAGCAACGGAATGGATTGGCAATATTTACAAAAAGACAAATCCAAAAAACACAAAGTTTTTAATTCCTTTAGATGCATGGTCTTATTTTGGCAAAAAAGGTGGAGATTACTATGATCCCGAAATGAACCCGGCATTCATAAACTGTCTAAAGACATTTGTAAAAGAAGACTCAATTGTCGAAGTTGATATGGACATTAATGACCCCGCCTTTGGGACGCTGGCTTCTGAACATTTATATGAATTAATTAAAAATCAACCCGGTGGGTTGTGGCTGTCCCCATTGGTGATGGAAAATGTTTTGCTGGAGCATTCACATGTTAGTGAGGCAGTAGTCGTTACAGAGGGGAACGAGTCTGGTCTGGATAAACCGGTCGCTTTTGTTGTACTTAAAGATGGCCATAAGCCCACACCAGATTTGGAAAAAGAAGTATCAGACTTTGTACGGAGTAGAACAAATCACGCCAAATACCCTCAAAGAATCAATTTTGTAGATGAATTGCCGAGAACAGTCACCGGTAAGGTTCAGCGCTATAAGTTGCGGGATAAACTGACGCATGAAACGGAAAGCCAGGCAGTGAAATAATCTTGCAACTGACATAAAAGCGCAGATTACTACGATCCGGATTGGGTCTAATACCCCGCTGATTGAAGCGGGGTATTAATTCTGCATCAGAAAAAAATAATGGTTAGCATTTTCAAAAATAACCGAATAAAAAAAATTTGAACGTACTTCACAACCGGTTTTCAAATTTGTTTCTATCCTTATTTTTTAAGCGCAACCATTGAAATGGTCTTATTTATAATAAATTTTATACGTGTTGATATAAAAACAACAGGTTCCAATAGAGTAGGAGGAAAGGTTATGAAAAAAGATTGTGAAATGTCACTTCAGGGATTACCAGTGGCAGGGGGAATTGCAGAGGGATTTGCCGCCGTCATTCAAAGACCTGCGGATCTCGGGATAGTCGACCGGAATACCATTCTGGTTTGCCCCTACCTATCCCCTGTTTATTTAACTGTATTTTCACTGATCCAGGGCATCGTTACTGAGAAAGGTGGTGTCATGTCCATCGCAGCTTCTATTGCAAGAGAGAATAACCTGCCTGCTGTGGCAGGGATTCTACATGGCGTGAATATTATTAATGAAGGGGACCTCCTCCGGATAAATGGAGCAGACGGGATAGTTCAAATCATTTCAAGGGCAGCCTAAGTATTTATCTAAACCAATAACAAAAATTTTCCATTAGGCAACTGCTCTGCCCTATTGCCTGCTAGACTATGGATGTATATTTCAAGAATGGAACATCCATTCAAATGCTTTATGGAGACGATAAAACTGCAGAAAACTACTCTCTTGAGAAACGACCTGTATTCATAGTCCTGGGTCATATATTGTAATCTGATTGTTCAAGACTTAACCCTTTTCCAGCAAAAGATATTGAATCAGGTTTTCTATGAAAAATTATGAAAATAAGCTCTTGACCCATGAGGAGATCAAAAGTAGTCATGACTGATCAAGAAGCATTAAATTTACTTTTAGATGCACTTCGAGATGCTGGCATCCCTGAATAAAAAGCATTAAGATCACAGTGGCTGAAAGGCTTTCTTCCGGCATGAAGCAAGGCTGGCGTTTCACACTCATACTTTAGGGCGAGCCTTAGAAAAACCAGTCCTGTTTTTATGACTCCAAAAATTACAAATAACATGAATCTGGATTCTTCAAATATTCAAAAGGTATCCTTAAAATTTTTAGCAAGTAATTTTTTGAGTGCAATCCAGAAGAAGGCGATAACGTGTTAGATTCACAGATAGTCCGGAGAAAGGTTCGTTTTTGTAATGTCTATACTATAATTAAAGACTGGGTAGCCCAAATCATATTTTAAAAATTCAGGGGTTTACCTAATTGACAAACTACTTCAGCTTTACTAAGTGATTGTAAGAAATCAAAAATCCATGACAAAACCAGACCTTATAGAAGTGGGGATGGAAAGCCACGGGTCTGAATGACAACCGGGTTACAGAATAGGTGATCCATTTTTTTATTGAGGAGGTTCTATGAAAAAAGTCGTATTGATGATGATTTTCATTGTCGGGATAATCGTCTCTGTATCTGTCGTCTGGGCAGAAGCTGTTGGGGATGTGAACGGTGATGGTGTTGTTGGAATGCCAGAGGCCATTAGTGCGCTGCAAGTTTCGACCGGAACCAGGAGTGCGTTATCAACAAACATCCCCACGTATAATTTCAGTGAATATTTTAATATTGATGGCGCTGAATACCTTTACCATGAAGTCTGGACCTCCAAAAGTAATGATGGAACATACAATAGTTCAGAATCTGATTATTTCGTGAAGACCACAACAGAATCGACAGGCGAACAGATAACCTATGTTCAGGACTGGGGAGATTGGGTATACTATTTTTCCGTTATTAACTCAGTGATCGTTAAGATAAAAGAGGAAAATTTTTACCAAAACCCACCGACCATAACAACATACTCCCCACCATATGCAATAGGCAGCACCCAAATGAAAGTGGGAGATGCCTTTACGACTGCTTTCGCCACAAATAATAGCAACCCTCCCGTTATCCGGGAATATACGTTTTTAGGTCTTGAAGACGTCGCTACGCCAGCTGGAACCTTTCAAGGTTGTTTAAAAATACGCAGGGTCCGTAGCGATCGATCCGGGATTTCATTGTACTATTATGCAAAAAATGTTGGAGTGGTAAAAGAAATCTATTGCTATGAAGATAACGGTGGTATTTACGAATTGACAGCTGCAAATATTGACGGGACAACTTATGGTGGAGAACTCACAAGCTGCACAGGGACCTTTACCGATTCCAGTACCCAGGCGACAGGACACTTCCGTCTTGGGTATGTATATGCCGGTACCAAATATGAAGGCCACCTTACTGTATTTTCTTCCCCCTACTCCGAGCAGTATGATATAACATCGCAGGATGGGATTACATTTACCTGTCCCTACCCAGATCCAAATTTTCCCGGAAGCTTTGGTAGCCTTACGATACAAAACGGCATCATCAGCGGAACAGTTGACGGGTGGGATCAGGGAGTACAATATATTTTAAATGGTACTTGCGGCACCGATAAACAAAACAAATAAAACCGATCACGAATTCCTACCAGCTTCATTCTTTTTGTTGGGCCGCCCTTTTTATATTTCAATTTGTTGGAGCTGTTGTCTTAATGCTGATGATGAAATTACTTTCCCGGCCGAATAGGCTTCTGCTTTATCAGGGTAAATGTCCCATTTCATGACTTGAAGTACCAGGATAATTCTCCTTTCTTTTTTTAAAATCAAAAAAAGGCGCCCCTACAAAGAAGTATACAGATCTGAACATTATCAAAAAGAGTATAGTATCAGTACGAAATGATTTGAAATTCTGATAACCGAATTAATCATCAGAGTTTCGAATTAGCGTAAAGAAATATTCAATTATATTTAACCAAACATAATAAATTAAACCACGCCCCCCCCTTATTGGCGATATCGTTGAATCGGAAAAATTCTGCCACATGATATAAAAAGTGGCTTAACTGGTGCCCAAAATATCGGGAAGGATCAAATTCCAAATTTCATTTACTTAATTAATCCCCAGGATAAGCCGTGGCAGCCACAAAGAGACAGAAGGAAAGTAGGTTGTCAAGATCAATGTGGGGATCCAGCCAAAAGTGATCATGGCCATTGCCGGCCTCATCATTTTGTTGATAGGCGCATCGTTGATACTGCTGCTGATATATAGAAGCGGGGCACAGGGAGGGGTGATATTTCCCATACCCAGGTTAACGCCCATGATGGCTGCCAATTGAACAGGACTTACGCCTATTTTTATAGCGATGGGTATGAGGATAGGGGTGCAGAGCAAAATGGCACTGATGTCGTCCATTACCATTCCCATGACCACCAGGAAACAATTTATCATTAAAAGCATCACAAGCTTGTCTGACGAGACTGCCTGCATGAGTCTCAAAAGCTGTCCTGGTAAATCCTCCATGGTAAAAAAACGGCTGATAATGGCCACGGACAGCATCATGATGATAATTGCACCCGTGGTCATGGCAGATTCGGCAAAACCTTCGAATAGACCTTTAAGAGTGAGTCCTTTATATATGAAAAACCCTACCGGAATCGCGTAAAGAATCGAAACTGCTGCAGCCTCGGTGGGAGTAAAAGCACCGCTGTAAATACCCCCGAGAACTAATACAGGCAGAAGAAGAGCCGGTATGGCTCTAAAAAAATTAGGCACGAAATCTTTCCTGGCCTTTACCGCTTCTTCTTTGCTTATAACTTTGATGTTTTTATCATTTCGGAGTAAAAAAATATTAATAACAGAAAGCAGAATCGTCAGTATTATTCCCGGGATTATTGTCGCTAAAAAGCAGGCCAGAACAGACTGACCGCCAACCCAGGAGTAAATGATCATGATCCCACTGGGTGGGATTAGCAACCCAAGAACAGATGCGTTAGCCATCAAAGAGGCTGAATACGCTTTGGAAAAACCATTTTGCGCCAGCTTTGGAAACATTATGGAGCCAATACAGGAAAGCGTTGCCGCTGCGCTCCCGGTAATAGAACCAAATACGGCGCAAGACAAGATTGTCACAACACCCATTCCTCCTCTTATCCTTCCGACTAGTGAACTTATCAAATCGGTCAGCTTATCACCGATATTACCACGTTCGATGAGGCTACCCGCCATTATAAATAGTGGCACGGCGAAGATAACAACGGCGCTGACCTTGCTCACACCGTAAGGCAGCATAAAATCGGGTGTATAGACTCCGTCAATCAGAAAAACACTACACGCGGCAAGAAAGGCGAACCCTGTGGGAACGCCGCTGAGCATGGTAATGAAAAGAATTGCAAGAGAAAGATAAATCATTTTTATGCTCCTGTTTTGGTAGTGATCAAAGTTACTACCCGTCCTTGAATTGCTTCAACCAGATCTCTGACACAATAAAGTGTCATTAGGAGAAAACCCACTACCACTGCCGCGTAATTAATGAGCGTGGGAATTTTCCAGACACTTGATTTTGGTGAATTTTCCAGGGCAAAACCGATCATATCAAAACTCCACCAGGCATAAAAAGTGCAAACCGCCATGGTGATAAATGCACTCGTAATCTTAAGTGCTTTTTTAATTGTCAGACTTTTTATCATTACATCCAAAAAATTAACGGTTACCTGTTTCCGGGTGGCGCTTGCATAGGCAGTTCCGATAAAATAAAGCCAAAAAGCTAAAACCAGTTCCAACTCTTCGATACCATAGAGATCTGTTTCAAGAAAATATCTTAGGAAAACTGTAATATTTATAAGTGCTGCTATTGTCAGTCCGCACAGGACAACAGTAGCTCGTTCAAAGATCAGTAAAGCGGAAAATATTTTTTTCATATTTTAACACCTAAATCATACTTTAGAGTAAAGATAGAGGAGGGGGTATTCTCCCCTATCTGCGTTACCTTACCCTTATCAATTACTTGATCCCTAAGTTTTCTTTAAGCTCTTCAAAAAGGTCCTCACCAATCATTTTGGCCAATTTCGGCCAAGTGTTTTTACGGATATAGTCCGCCATCGGCGCCAGATCCTCAGCAGTATATGTGAATACCTGAACTCCGCCCTCGTCAGTCATTTTTTTCAAATATTCTGCATCGGCAGCTTCACAGGTTTCGAAAGCCTCCTTTTGAGCCGCTGCAACAGCAACTTCAAAAATTTTTTTCTGTTCGTCTGTCAACTTATTCCAAAATTTATTGCTCATGGCATACAGATGGGCTTCATTATAAATATTGAGCTGGTAGTAGTATTTGATTGCATCCCGAAAAGCCAGGTAGTTGATAGTGGGTGTACCTCCGTACCAACCATCTGCTACCCCTGTCTGTAGCGCAGAATAAAGATCAGCCCATGGAACAGAAACTGTGTTGTAGCCCATACCCTCCATGATGGTTTTAGCTATTTCCATACCGGGAACCCTGATGAGGATGTTCTGTTTTGCTGTTGGGTCAAGGACTTTGGCCGGTTGCTTAGCCAATCCTAAACCACCTAATCCGTCGGTATCAAACCCTAACACCTTGATACCCTTGACATTATTGATTTGTTCAAACTTAGTAAAGAGCCAGTTGCCTTTTGCATAGAAATCGATATTTTGTTTGTAATCGGTTGTCATAAAGGGGACATATAATATCTGCAGCTTCGGATCCAAGTGGCTGGGAACGCTGATGCACGCCATTTCAATAGAGCCCCTGATAAGTTCATCATAGACGGTTACATAGTCGCCAAGCTGATTAGAAAGGAAAACCCTGACATTTATCTCACCATTCGTCTTGTCGTTGATATATTTGGCAATATTTTGAATCCGAAGTGTCTCTGGATGATCCGGAGGTGTCATGGCCGAAAATTTAACCGTCATTTTCGCAGAGGCAAGAGATATTGCGAATAGTGTGACCATAATTGTAAGAGAGATTACTTTTAAAAATTTTTTCCCCATTTTACTTCTCCTCTTTAAGATGTTAAAAAAGCTTAAAAATTAATGATAATAATCTGGATAGTTGATCCTCTACCTGGAGATTAATAAAAAACTTAATTTTACTTCTCACCTGTTTCCAGATATTCCTTTATCTGATCTATGCTCATTCCATTAAAACCCAATTTTTCCATGGTCATTCCCTGTGTCCAGAAATCAGTGTCACAAACAGCACACTGGAGGTTAACGATGGATTTCATCATGGTACAGTCAACACCGAGCTTCTCTCCTATAGAAATGAGGGGAATGAATCCATAAGGAACATCTTCTTTGGCCAGACCAAAAACAAAACTTGCCGGATCGAAATTGAATGAATGATCCGCTTTGTTGCCTTTTATGGCTTCGTATATGGTATCGCCCACTGCTCCCATGTGGCCGTACATTTCAGTTTGGACTTCCAGTATCGACTTGGTTTCAACCTTTGCCGCCTCTGCCACGGCCAGTCGTTCTTTGTCTATCGCTTCTGCAACCTTACATACCCTTGGGGTAGCCCCGTCTCGATAAAAATAATACGGTTTTTCATTCAGGTTTTCAATCTGACCGGTGTTGAGCAGAGCAATCGGCCCATGAACCATGTGGTTAAAATTATTGAAATGAATTTCAAAAAATTGTTTTGCGGCCACGAACTGAGGATAAATTGGCTTAAGTTTGGCCAGAACCGCTTCTGTCTTGTTTGACGGCATCGCACAGAAAAGCATCTTTTGCTTTACAGCATCCACGGTTGCTTCTGCAGGACCGGTTTTCCGGCATAAATAAACATGAAGGCTGGTTTCTGCTAAAGTCACCTTCTTTTTATGCTTTTTAAGCAATTGTTGAAAGCGAATGGAAGCCCAATAGCCTGTGTTGAAAACCATTATCTGTCCATCTTCAAGATGAGGTGTAATAACTTCCATAAACGCCTCGTGCCCAAAGCACGGCAGGGCGAACATGATAAGTTCCACTCCTTTAAAAGCAATCGATGGATCACTTGTCACTTCGGCAAGCGCGGCAAAACCATTTTTGCCACTTTGGGATGGCCCATTTAGGATAATACCCCCTTGTTCTTTTATAGGAATAAGATTTGCCTCAAACTTGGATAATTCAAACATATTGACCTCATGTCCCATAAAGGCCATATCTGCAGCCATTCCCATTGCGCTATTGCCTGCTCCGCATACTGTTATTTTCATGCATATACCTCATCATTATTTAATTGACCCAACCAAGTTCTTTTTTGCCTGGTTTGGGTCTTAACCAAACTATATTTAAAGAAACCATTTAATGGTTCATCCAATGAACCAGGATTAAATCAAATCAAAATGCAAGTCAAGCAAAAAAATAAAAGTGATAGCGAAGAATAAGATTTTCGAATTCAAATTTTAGAATTAATATGGGTGCTGCCTCATCTTAGTCAGTGAAGCAGATTGATTTTGGTAACCAATAGACCATATACAAACCTATCTCAGGGGATATTTGGTCCAATTATGGCTGATAAGAGCCTTTTTTATAGCTTTCAACCCATTTGAGGATATGAGCCTGGATATTTTTCTCAGCCTCGGTTGAGTTATTATTTTTAAGGCAGTCAATGATTTCTTTCCAATCTTTGATCACTTCTTCCATCACGGCTTGGTTCCTGCCCATAAAAGCCGGAAAATGTTTAACACTCTGCATGATGGTAGCGGACAGGGCTTCATAAAGAGGATTTTTTGTCATCTTTCCAAGGAGGATGTGCATCTCCTGTTCTTGGGAATCAAAGGCAGGCCAATCTGCATTTTTCTGGCCATATAGGCGGATTAGCCCTTCAAGCATAGCCTTTAATTCCTGTACATCCTTTTGGTCGGCATTTTGGGCTGCCAAATTAGCTATCAAACTGCCTTCTATGCCCTCACGAAATTTTGCAATGTGATCAGGAGTGACAAAATTGAACCGGATTAGTAGAGCAATGCTTTTGGAGATTTCATCCGGAGTTATCTCTCGAACAAATGCGCCACCCTGAGCTCCGGTCCTGATTTCTATTATGCCCTTTTGCTCCAAAATGCGAAATGACTGCCTGATGGTTCCCCGACTGGCACCAAATATCTCTTCTAAATCCCTTTCAGAAGGCAATTTATCCCCTGGTTTGAATTCACCTGAGATAATTTCCTCTTCAATTTGATTAGCAATGTCTTCGTACAGTTTTACTTGGCGAACTTTTTTTAACATTTTTTATGCCTCTTCTACCTAATAATGCTCTTATCCACAAACGGAGTTTGTAACCGGTTACCTTTGGTATTATTTATATAAGATACCAGGACATTGTCAATGAATAAACCAATTATTGGTTTATTCATTATATAATTCGGTGGGCTTATTTTTATTTGTACTGATGAGTATTGGTCATAAGAACAGACATGATACAAAATCCAATCCAGTTTTTTGAATGTGCGTTAAGCATTTATCCGGATTATATTCCTGAATGGCCTCGTTGACTTTATCGATAAAGGAATTAATAAATTGGCCCAGTCGATGTAAGATTGTTTTGGAATGATTGTAATTGCTGTTCTGCTTATGGTTTTCATTTTTATATCTCTCCCCGCTCTTTCTGACTTGCTTCTGAATGGGGCATGCTCAGTGGCTTATCTGGAAATCCTGCAAGCATTATCATATCAGCTTGATAATTCACAAAACCTTCAAAAATATATTCATTCCAAAAATGTTTATTTTTCCCATATCTCATAAAGAATTCATACGCTTTGGTTTTGTCTTTTCCCCCTGTTGCTTTTAACTGCCGATCAAAGAATGCTTCCCAATCACCCCTTTTTGCTGAAGATCCTATATTGCCATTTAGGTCTATCAGAATATAAGGGGTTGTGAAAACAACAGAGTATCCATAGTTCAGTTCTGGAAATGGTTCTGGCATCACCCGGGCATACCATATTTCATCTTTTTTCCCCTGATAACCGCTTGGAACAATCACTTTAGATTCTTTGCCTGTAACCATTTCCTCTAAAATTATATATCTATCCAAGTGCCCCTTATGGACAAAGATTCCCATTCTGGAATTTTGCATACATTCGATAATTTTGATCAATCCAGGATCGCTTTTTAAATGTTTCAACAGATCAAGAATGACTGTTCCAAAAGATTCTTTTTTAATTCCAACACATAGGTCGAAAAATCCCCAGCATGAAAAATAAGACTGAGTATGTGGGCTTTTTGGAGGGAAGGATGGTAAATAAATATCATCTGCCTGTTCAAGAGTATTTGTCAATTTTGATAAAGCAGGCAAATCTGATAATTGTTCGACAAGGACTGAAACCTTGTTTTGTGCATAAATATAAACTGCGTGGAGAGGATCATACTTTGATAGATCATCTTCAGAAATGACTGTTTTATCCAGTTCTTGTGCATATGCTTTTGCTTCTTTAAGCTCTTTAAAGTCTATAATTTTTTGATTCTTAGCTTTTTTTAATCCATCTATCACTTTTTTTGCTATCGGTCCCATTATCAATTCCTGTTGTTTATCTGGTAAGTCCCATCCAGTCTCTTCCACAGTTAAACAGACGACTCTAAATGAATAAAAAAAGGGTCAGCTAATTCAGCTAACCCCTTGATTTTTACTGGTACCTGGGACGAGAATTGAACTCGTACAGAGATTATCTCCGAGGGATTTTAAGTCCCTTGCGTCTACCAGTTCCGCCACCCAGGCGTAATTGATGATTTTTTTATATCATTTTTTAAAATTTAGCAAGCCTAAAACCATAAGATTGTCACTTTGAACAATTTCTGATAAAAACAAGACCATGAAATTTATCAATACTGAAAAAATAATCCTGGCCTCCCAATCTCCAAGAAGAAAAGAGCTGCTCGAACAGATCGGGGTCAACATTAAAGTGTTTCCTTCAACAATTAATGAAGCAACTGTGTCTCTCAAGAACCCGGAAGCCTATGTCAAAGAACTCTCTTTTCTAAAAGCAACCGACATATCCGTCGCATATCCTGAGTCCTGGATCCTGGGAGCGGATACGATAGTGGTCGTTGGCGATCAACTCCTTGGCAAACCGGAATCTAAAGCAGATGCCGTTGAGATGCTCACCAAATTAAACAATTGTGAACACAGTGTCTATACTGGATTTTGTGTGATCAATCAGAAAAAAAACGCCATTGTTAAACAATCGGTTGAAACAAAAGTCTATTTTAAACGGTTAAGCCATGAGGAGATACACTGGTATGTCAATACCGGGGAACCGTTTGACAAGGCCGGTGCTTATGCGATACAGGGAGTGGGGGCATTTCTTGTCAAACAAATTTCAGGTTCCTATTCGAATGTTGTGGGTCTGCCTGTTTGTGAGGTTGTTGAAACATTGAAGCATCTTAATATCATTCAATTTAAGGATTTATAACTCATCATGTCATCCATTAAAGATAATATCGATAGAATAAACAAAGAAATTATGGATACGGCAGTGTCCTGCGGCCGCAAGCCTGATTCCGTTCAATTGATTGCCGTGAGCAAAAAAAAATCGATCGAAACTGTGCTGGAAGGGATTAAGTCCGGTGCCGGCCATCTGGGAGAAAATTATATTCAGGAGGCCATTGAAAAAATTGATGCCATTGGAAAAGACCGCGCCTGCTGGCATTTTATCGGGCATCTTCAATCCAACAAAGCAAAATTTGCCGTGCAGTATTTTGATTATATTCATACGGTTGACACATTAAAACTGGCAAAGGAAATCCATCGACAGGCAAAGAAAATCAATAAAATTCAAAACATCCTTATGCAAATCAATATTGGGCAAGAAGATACGAAGTCCGGAACCGGTATCAAAGAGGCGGTGGAGCTGGCCGAGCAGATCAGTACATTTGAAAATGTATCCTTACACGGATTGATGTGCCTGCCGCCCTATTTTTCAGAACCGGAACAGGCCAGGATCTATTTTAAACAAATGGTACAGATAAAAGGCCAAATCATGGCGCTTCAATTGGAGAATGTATCCATGGAATGCCTGTCCATGGGAATGAGCAATGATTTTCAAGTGGCCATAGAAGAAGGGTCCACCATGGTGCGGATCGGCACATCCATATTCGGGGCAAGAGAGTGAAACTGCTACTCCATACCTGCTGTGCCCCCTGCTCTATTTATCCTGTAAAAATTTTACGGCAGATGGATATGGATGTCATGGGATTTTTTTATCGGCATAATATCCATCCCTTTCAAGAGTGTCAAAAAAGGGAAGAGACATTAAAACAATATGCACAATCCATTGAGCTAAAGGTGATTTACCAACAGGATTACAAAATGGAAGAATTTCTTCAATCCGTTGTTTTCCGGGAAAAGGATCGTTGCCGGTACTGCTATTACGACAGACTTAAAGCAACGGCACAGGTCGCCAGAAAAGGGAAATTCGATGCCTTTTCCACCACGCTGTTATACAGTAAATTCCAGAACCATGATCGCATTATAAAAACCGGGGAAGCCATTGCCCGGAAATACGATATAAAATTTTTCTACCATGATTTCAGAGAAGGTTGGAAATCGGGGATTGAAACATCCAGGCAGCTTGGCCTTTACCGTCAACAGTATTGTGGCTGCATCTACAGTGAAAAAGAGCGGTATTTTAAAAAACAAAGGTGACACAACCACACCCCCACAACACTATTTGGGTTGGGTTCTTTTAATCTGCTTGAGCATTTTCACGAAGTGCTTGTTGGTAGTGTCCAGTCTTGCAGCAAGAATCCCAAACAAGTGTTTTGACACCTCAGGATATTTTTCAATGACCTCAAACAATTTGTCTCCTGGAAACCGTTTAACCATTGAGCGTCCTTTGGATATGATGGAGGCCGATCGCGGTTCACCGGTAATGGCAGACATTTCACCAAAATAATCGCCCGGCTGTACGATTTCAGCAATTTTCTTTCCGCCTTTCACAACATATAACCCGCCTTGAACCAGCTTAAAAAAATCAATGTCGGTATTGCCTTCCCGGATAATGACGTCTTTGTCCTCATAGCGTTCAACATCCGGATTAATCAGATAGGCTGGCAACGACTCTTTGGTAATGGTCGTCTTTTTTAGCACTTCGTCAAGAGAGGTTTCTCCGGTTCTGATTTTTTCAAGGCCCGCGTCTCTAAGGGTTACCATCCCCTCCTGCACAGCAACTTTTCTGAGCTGATCTTCCGCAACCTTCGCACTGATGGCTTTTCCCACATCATCCGTCACTTCCATTAATTCATAGAGTCCGACCCGCCCCTTGTAACCGGTCCCATTGCAATGGGTACACCCTTTGGGGCCATATATTTTCAAGTCCGGAATTTCATCTTTTAAAAACCCATGAAATTCCAGATCTTTGGGATTATAACCGGTAACCACCTGTTTACATTCAGGACAAAGCCTTCGGGCAAGGCGTTGGGATAAGACCAGGGTAACAGCCGATGCCAGCATATAGGGGGGAATCCCGATATCAACAAGTCGTCCGATGGTTGAAGGACAGTCATTGGTATGAAGGGTTGCAAAGACGAGGTGACCTGTCATCGCAGCCTTAATGGCAATTTCAGCCGTATCCATATCCCGGATTTCACCCACCATGATGATATCCGGGTCCTGTCTTAAAAATGCTTTCAGTGCTGCGGCATAGGTCATGCCAATGCCCTCTTTGACCGGCACCTGGTTGATCCCTTTAAAGTTGAATTCAACCGGGTCTTCTGCGGTTAATATCTTGATATCATCTTTATTCAACCGGTTCAGTACGGAATACAGTGTGGTTGTTTTTCCGCTGCCGGTGGGACCTGTTACCAATAACAGACCATAGGGTCTGGAAATACACCGTTTCAGGCTGTCAAAGGTGGACGCTTCAAACCCCAGCTTGGTCAAATCAATGCTCAGGGCACTTTGATCAAGGATCCGCATGACAATACTTTCACCAAACAAAGTGGGCAAGGTGGACACCCGGAAATCAATGGATTTTTTTTTCCCCAATCGAAGTTTTATTCTGCCGTCCTGGGGAACTCTTCTTTCTGCAATATCAAGTTCCGCCAGAATTTTGATTCTTGAAATCACAGCATTTTTTATGGTGATGGGAAGATTCATGGCTTTATACATGCTGCCGTCCAACCGGTATCGCACCTGGAAGGTCTTCTCAAAGGGTTCAATATGAATATCACTGACACCATCATTAATGGCCTTGGTAAGAATACCATTTACAAGCTTGATGATCGGTGCGTCAGAGGCCATGAATTCGTCCTGGTAGTCATCCTCGGCATCAGATCCGATTTCAATTTCTCCTGCCGCTTCCGAGACCAGGGAACCAAAATCTTCAACCGACGTAACCGGTTCCTCATCTTCAACATCCTCGTCAAAATGAAGAAAGGTTTTATACTCCTGGTCACTGATTTTATAAAAATCACGAAAGGCTTGAATCACATCATTTTCAGTTGATACAAAAACCTGAAGCGTTTTTCCGATTTTCTTTTGAAGATCCTCAACAATAGTGGTATCTGTTGGCTCAACCATGGCAATGGATAAATTTTCTCCCTTTAATGCAAGGGGAATCACCATTGCGGGCTTGGCCATTTCATAGGGCAGGAGCGCCAGCACTTTAGGGTCAGGTTTGATGTCGGAAAATTTGATCACATTGTAATTATAGATTCGCCCCAGGACGTTGACGATGGTATCGGGATCAATATACCCCTTATTTAAGAGGATGCTGCTCAGTCGTTCATGGGTTTTCTTATGAATACTTAATGCCTCATCCAGCTGCATACTGGTAATTTGCCCTTCTTTTGAAAGAATTTCACCGATTCTTGTCTTTCCTGCGCCGGATTGATCCTTTATGGTTGATTTCAGGCTGGATGATTTTTGCATGTGTAAACCCTTAACTTATTTATAGTTCCTATAGATTCTAATGCCACCGGCTAAAATTAAAAGTCCACCTAGAACATAAAAACTTAGCCTGACAAGAAACAGTTTTTGTCGAAAAAATTCAATGGTTTCTACTTGCAGCAGGACTTCGGGAATACGGTAAAAAACACCCAAGCCCACCGCCACCAGAAGGATACCATAATAAAATCCAAAATTCTTTTTTTTCTCCATCTTATACGATTACCTTTCCACTTCTTCCAACTGGTTATTAAACAGGGTCTCTATTTTCTCAAACAATTCCATCTGGGTCTCAAGATCTTCAAACAACCGGTCATTTAAATTTTCAAGGTCTGAAAGTTCTTTTGCCAACGCCGGAATTTTCTGACCCTCCTTATTTTGAGAGGCTTCCAGCAAGAGATCATTGATTTTTGCAGTCAAGTGTTCATTTTTTTCAATATCATTTTCCAATTGTTCAATTTTTTTCTTTACCGGGCTAAGTTGCTTGGATTTTTGCGTAATAATTTCTGATTTTTTTTGACGAAGCTCTTTTTTTGACAAAACCGATGGTTTGGATTTTTTCTCCACCACCTCCTCTTCATCCTCCCACCCTTCTTTATCCAAAAAATCCTGGTAGGTTCCTTCAAAGACCTGGACGGTATTATTTTTAAAAATAATAAGCCTGTTGGCAAGGGAATGAAGAAACATTTCATTATGCGTCACCAGGACCACAGCCCCTTCGAAATTGTCCAGTGCGCAGATAAAGGAATCGCAGGCTTCAATATCCAGATGATTGCTGGGTTCATCAAGCAGCAATAAATTCAAGGGGGACATGAGCAGTTTACCTAACATGACCCGTGATTTTTCTCCACCGGACAATACGGATATTTTTTTTAAGGCGGCATCCTGCTCAAACATCATGGCCCCGCAGATATTCCGGGCAATCTGTCGGTCAGAATCGGGTGAAGAATACATCAACTCATCTTCTATGGTAAAATTATCATTCAAGGATTGCACATTTGTCTGTTCAAAGTAGCCCGGTATTACGCCCGGATTGATATGGATACGACCTGAAACTGGGGTAAGGGCTCCACTTATCAGTTTGAGCAGGGTTGTTTTTCCTTTACCATTTTTACCGATAACGGCAATACGATCATCCGGATAAACGGTAACAGAAAAGTTTTTTATCAAGGGCATATCCGTTTTCCAGCCAAAGGATACATTTTCTATGGATAATACCTGCTTACCGGAAAAAGGAAGGCTGTTAAAAGAAAATTCAAGCTGTTTCAATTGTTGGAGCTTGTCTTTTGTTTTCGATTTTTCCAGGGTTTTTATCCGAGATTGGACCATGTTTGCCAATCGGGCTTTGGCACGGAATTTTGAGATAAACAACTCGATTTCTTTTTTTCGTTTTTCTTCATTCTGCCGCGTTTTTTCATAGACTTCCTCATCCTGGGCAACCTGTAAATAGTACTTAGCGGTATCCCCCTTGATTTTTTTTATTTTACGCCTGTGAATCCCCGCAATATGTGTCACAACACTGTCCATGAATCCCCGGTCATGCGTAACCAGTAGAACTTCTCTGGGCCATGAGACCAGAAACCGTGAAATCCATCGAATGGAGGTAATATCAAGATAATTTGTCGGTTCATCCAGTATCAACAGATCCGGCTCAGAAACCAATACTTTGGCAAGATTGAGCCTGACCTGGAAGCCACCGGAAAATGCCATGGGGTCTTTTGTCAGATCATCCAGGGAAAATCCAAGCCCGGCCAGAATTTTTTCAGCCTTCCAGGAATGATCTTTTTCATGTTCTAAAAGTCCCAGCATGGCCTCGTCAATGACCCGGGATTTGGAGAAGACTATTTTTTGGGATAAAAAACCAATCCGGTATCCTGACGGACAAGAAATACTTCCTTCATCCGGATGATCTTTGCCTGAAATCATGTTTAACAGGGTGGTTTTACCATGGCCATTTCTACCGACAAGTCCGACCCGTTCACCAGAATTGATCTGAAAACCAGTATGGTCTAACAAGACATGGTTTCCAAATCCTTTTGAGATATCCTCTATATTCAGCATAATATTCGTTTATCTGTTAATTGTTCAGTTTCCTTTTTTATGTCTAACCACGATACCATACCATTGTGTCAATAAATTATAAACCATAAGAATACCCCCGGCTGTTTTTTCTATTTTTATCGTATCAAAGTATCCGCATGGGCGCATCAAGACCATAGCCGGTGAGCCTGATAGTTTATATTTTATTTTCAGGAAGATTTCAATCTATGAATGATGGGTTACAAACATCCAACCTGTATTGAGACCCATTACTTCTTTTTTTGTAAGGATAAAAAAGTCACCAAAACCTCAAGGACTTTAAAAATCAGTACTTTTCTTAGAGCCATATGGGATGAATTTCATCCAGGGTATCTTTTGTGCACTGGACAACAGCGGACAGTCTGAAATACCGCAATGCCATTCCGATATTCAAGGTGAGCAGTCTTAAATAAGACAACTCAAGTTCTGACACTTCCCAGGGCTCTGAATGATAAATTCGCATGGCACCGATAATTTTTCCCCGGAGATTAACCGGCAGGGATACAATGGATCGTATACCTTCCTTTGCCGCTTTTTCAGGATATTGCAGGCGATCACTACCCTTTGTATCGGCAATGATAACCGGCTTTAGATTTGACTGCAGTTTAAGACTTTTATCAACCAGGATGGGTCCCTTGTTACGGTATGCGATACTCAATCCTTCTGTGGCAAGGATCTCTAGAGATTCCGTTCCCGGGTTGACCACAAAAATGCTCGCACCCTTCACCCCCATGGTAGAGACCAGTAGATGGGTCACCTGGGACCCGAGTATGGTGGGATTGGTCGCATCAAATACGGTTTCTATTATCAATTTATAGCGTTCAAGGTCTATCTTATCATTATTTGACATAAACTCCTCCTTTGGCTGATGGATGGCATACGACCTGTCCTGATCGTATCATGCCATGATCGCTGCGTTGGTTTTAATTAACGATATGGACCCCTATTCCTCCATGTACCTGCTGAGCAACTCTTTTTGAAATACTTCTTGTAAAATAATTGATAATATTGCCTGGATTTCGATTGAGTACCACCGCGTCAAATGCCTCGGTTTTCCAGAGCCGAATGATGTCATCAGCAACATCCTTTTTGACCGGCAGGTAACGGCATTTTATGTCATTGCCGTCAAACCCATAATTTATCAATTTTTGCCTGGCAACTTCCAGGGCATTTTTTTGTTCATCCTGCTGGCGATGAAGGTAGGTGGTGTTGTGAACGACTTTATCCATGATGGGATTATTGCGATTATCGATCTCGGGGACAGGCGTAAAGGCGTGAAACAGAGTAATTTCAACGTGTTTTCGTTTGCCATATCGCCGACCGACAAATTCAATGGCCTTTTCATCATTTGGGGTAAAATTATAGGGTATCAGTATTTTAACTGTCATAATCTCCTCCTTTCATCTCATAAAAACTTAATTTTCAGACAATGGAAAAAAGAATTACGAATAAAACCAGCAGAATATAAAAAAATAAGTGAAATCAGAAAAAAATGAACCCAGACGAGTTAGCAATGATTAAATATACCAAAGCCAGGGGGTATTGTAAATCGATTTATCGCATAAACAGCAGTTCGTATTATGCCGATATCCGAAAATAATAAGCAAGATGAAAGGCCATTGATTACTGAACATCTATCCAGTATTGAGTCCATTTACATCTTTCTTTGTAGGGGAATTTGAAAAGTTCGGTGGCCAGAATGGAAAAATCTTTATCCCGGATGACATAATATGCCACCTGCTCCTTGTCCAGAATGGTTTTAATACCAACAGCCGCATAAAGGGTCAAAAATTTATCTCCGGCAAAGCATCCAACGGCACCGGTAATAATTTTCAGGTCAGATTCATTTTGAACATCAAACATATCAATCATGGTAATTTTCAAAGGCTGACCGTTAAAATGATCCGTTGCTTCCAGTCGGGTCAATTCACAGGTTAAAAAATTTTTAAAACTCATTTCCAGTCGGTTAAAGTCACCCTCATCGGCCATCACCCCGTCAGATAAAAAAACAATCAAAAAGAGGATCACCCATGGCGGGATAATCTTGATCACAGGCCTAAGCATTCTTTTTAATGATGGTCTCAATGGTTTTTTGTAACTCTCTTAATATCACCGGTTGAAGATGCACGGATCTGACATCTGAAAACTTCAATAAAAAGTCGTTTTTAATGAGGTTATTTCTATAACCGGTATCAACGACAATCGGAATCATGGGGTTAATGGTTAATACCTGTTGAACAAACTGATCAGATGGCATTCCCTGAACAGAATACTGGGCAATGACCATTTTAAATTTATCAGGCTGTAATGTAAAAAAATCCAGGGCCTGTTCTTCTGTTTTGAAAATGGTGGCACGATATCCCATTTCTTTGATGATCGTTTCAATCAGATGCGTTCTTTTTTCATTTAAATCAACGATTAAAATATGGTTATTCCCTTGAAGGGTAATTTTTTCAGCAACCTTTGAATGATTTGTTTTCCATTTTTCTCCATTAAAGGGGTGGAGTGATGTCACGTCAATCTCATAGGCTTTTGCGGAAATAAATTCATCTGACTGCGCATCGGGAATTTTTGTGATAAATTTTTTATCTTGGGCAATATAATGTCGCAACCATTTGCGATAGGTGTAATCCGTCCCTGTCAGGATTAATAGTTTCGGACCCGCACTGGAATTGACCTGGATGGAGTGATAAATCAACGGCTGATATGAATATGGTACCTGGGTTTCCTTGTAATTTTCTTCAACAAATTCAACAATAAAATCCCTGGCCAAAACCGGCGTGGCCAAACCCGTCAATACCAAACAGATGACAAACAACTTTTTCATCCCCCCCCCATATGTAAAGGATTGTTTCATATAAAAGAGATATCGACAACTCCCGAAACAATCTTGACCTTTTAACGCACAATGATTGAAACCCCCAGCAATATCAAGGAAATAATCCCGGTTATTATTAATGCCTTTTTAGGATCATCTTCTCTTCTGCCCCGATAAGCGCCTAATAACAGCCCGCTCAGACTGATACAGATTCCCAGTATCACCAGACAAATGAGATAATACAAATATTGCATATCCCACTGCGTCCTTAATTTCAAATGGTAGAATCGATCAAACAGGGTTTCAAATTCAGGTTGGGCAAAATGAAATGCAAGCAACATAAAAACCACTATAATCCCTGCCAGGATATTCAGGAAAAACAACCCCCTGGCCCACAAATCAATTTTTTTTCGTCTATCCAAATAATCGTCCTTAATGTTGATTTCACCGAAAAATCACCAGGCAATGATATAAATATGCTTTATTATGGTGCAAAATTCGTTTATATATTACAGATATAGTAACCGATAACAAGAGTCAAACAGGATGGTATTATGGGACATGAGGACAAAGGACATTTTGCAGCAAAGCATACGGGAAAAAAAATAAATAAAGGCATTGCTGAAAAGATACGCGCCCAGGCCGTTAATCAGGGTATAACCTGTGCGTCAGCCCACCGGATCGGGAAATTATTTGAGGTATCCCCTTCTGAAATCGGTATCCAGATTGATCTATTGGAATATCAAATCATAGAATGTCAGATGGGGTTGTACGGGTTCAGCGATGGGAAAAAAAGGATTGACCCGGATATTGAACTGACACCGGACTTAAATGAACACCTGGACAAAACAAGCAAGGACGGCAGGATATCGTGTTTGGAATGCTGGAATATTGCAAAGAATTTAAAATGCAAACGGATAGATGTCAGCTCTGCATGTGAGAAAAAAAACCTTAAAATAAAACCCTGTCAATTGGGTGCATTTTAAACAGCCAAAGCGTCTTGAACATGATAGTTGGTGCTGGCAAAATCAAATTTCGATTATACGATATCCATTCTTTGAAAGCAAAACGTAAAATTGTTAAATCAATGGTTCATCGAATACAGAATAAATTTAATATTTCGATTGCTGAAACTGATTTGAATGACAGCCATGACTGGGCGGAAATCGGTTTCTCAATTACGGGAAATGATGCCCGGCTTGTGAACTCAAAATTGGATAAAGTTATCAATATGGCCGATGATTTGGGACTTGCCATGATAGCAGACACCCAGATTGAAATTATTCATGTGTAGTCAGCTTCTTTTGGGCTTTTCGCTTTCTTCTTTGTTTTTGCTTTCTTATTTTTTCTATTTTTTCATGTGCTTTATCCGCTGTTCCGGTCATGTGGACTTCAATTTTTTCAATGAGCATTCTAAGGGCAAGGAAGCGGTTTAAATGCTGGGACCTTGCTTTTCCGCACTTTACCCACAAATTTGTTCGCTTATGTCGAAGGAATACAGCAGAGTTGGATTTATTCACCTTTTGCCCTCCCCTGCCCGAGGACTTGATAAATTTTTCTTCAATATCCTCTTTTCTGATTCCCAAGGTTGTCATCCGCTTTTCAAGGTTTAATATTTTTTCTCTGCCTGGCCCCATTTTTCTCCAGTCTGGCGGTTATCAAATTTTTTTTACAGTTGTATTTGTATAAATTAATAAAACTTCTCGCCAATAACAAGACTTTAATAACGGCGTTGAACGAATTGTGAAAAAAATGATCCCAGGGTAAAAAAAATTTAACGTAGACCGATTTCTCAAATTTGTGTATTCTTTTATTCTATATTTTTAAACAGGTGTGCACAACAACGGCAATTTAATGCCTGAACGGAAACCCGTGTTTGGACGAAAAGTTGCCCATATGCAAGGCGCAAAAAACGCTGAAACCGGAGTGTACTAATGTACATGAGGATTTCAGCATTTTGCAGCAACGCAGCAGATGGGTGAGTTTTCGTTCAAACACTATTTAATCGTCAAACCCGATAAAGGAGACCCCAATGCATTTGTATACTCAACTCTATGAATTTGCCGCATCCGTAGGTGCCCTTGAAGGGTATGTGTATCACAAAAAAAGTGTGGATGAAATGGACATGAAAGCCCTTAATGTCTGGACCGGCAATCTGGTTGATGCCTATGAGAATCTGCCATCCGACATATTAGAAAAGGTTCAGCCCTCCCTTGATCTGACCTTAAATCGGGCGATCAGTTCTTTGACGGCAATCCTGGAAAAAGACCATGAATTCCTGGAAAGGATCAACGCAATGATCAGCAGTAAAAAAGACTGTTCCCCGGATGATTTTCAAAAAAAGAAATGGTTTCAAAAACATGAAGCCGAATAACCCGTCAAAAATAACCGGAAAAATGATTCAAGGGGCTCAGAAAGCCGCTTTTTTCACAGGACTGGATTGGGTAAAACTTCAGTGCCATGAAAAACTCGGATTTGTCCCTTTCCCTGGAACCCTTAACCTTGAAATAACCCCTTCAGGGCTTCAATTCCTGGAAAGCATGGGTGATGGAAAATGGGAAGAGCTGGTCCCGCCGGATAAAACTTTCTGCTCATCAAAAGTCTTGCCCGTCTCCATCGGGCATATCAAAGGGGCACTGATTCTGCCCGGGTCAGACGTAAATATACATGGCAAACAGGTGATCGAAATCCTGGCACCGGTAAAACTGAGAAATGCATTGGGCTTAGCCGACGGGGATATGGTAACGGTTACTATGGGTGAGCCCATGGCCGCCCGGGCGCAGAAACTGCTTGTGGATGCCGTTCTGTTTGATCTTGACGGCACACTGATCGATTCCATTGACTCCTATTACCGCATTGTGGAAACCACCCTTGATAAAATGAGCTTACCAAAGGTTCCACGGCAGACCATCTTAGCCGCAGCCAAAAATGATGAGTTTAACTGGGACATGATCCTGCCGGATCTCCCGGACCGATCCAGGGAAGAACTTATCAGGGAAGCCTGGCAGATAATAGAAAATATATATCCGGAGATGTTCCTGAAAAATGTCACCCCCTTCCCGGATACAGAGGCAGTGCTCCGCCTGCTCCATGCACACGATATCAGGATCGGGATTGTGACATCAACGCCAAAAAAAAGCATCCACGACAAGCTAAAAATCCTGGATCGAACAGGGCTGTTAGATCTCATTGATGTGGTGATTTCGGCCGGAGACGGGGAACGGAAAAAACCGTTTCCAGATCCGTTGATCCGTTGCAGGCAACGAATGGGGCTTCAATCCGATCAATGTGTCTACGTGGGCGACATGGGAATTGATATTGCAGCGGGCAGGGCTGCCGGAATGAAAACCATCGGTGTTTTGACAGGATTTGAAACGCGTCAGGATCTGCTGACAAAAAATCCGGATGCCATCATTGATTCGATTTCTGATCTGCCCGAATTATTGGATCTTTAACTAGCAAACGTCCCCCGGCCGTCCCCGGGGGGATATCGTTCCGTCCAAGACAGCAGCCCTGCCAATTGAGCAAGATTAATATTGACCCAAATAGATTTAAATGATATACACAATGGTTTTGTACAATGCTTGAAAGGCAGGTGTTGTACTTAGAAATAATCCTTGCTCTGATTTATTATCAGGGCTTTATATCCGTAAGGAGAACCTATGAGGAAGTATGAAACAATTTTTATTTCTGACCCTGACCTTCAGGATCAAACACGAAAAGATCTGTTTGAGAAAGTCAGAAATATCATTGCCAAAGAAGGGGGAATTCTTTTAAATTTTGATGAATGGGGCAACAAAAAACTGGCCTATGAAATCAAAAAAAAATTGCGAGGTCATTATGTATGCGCCACCTACGGTGGAACAGGCGATCTTGTCAAAGAACTTGAAAGAAATTTCCGACTGAGTGATGCTGTGATGAAATTCATGACAATCCTTCTTTCTGATGATGTGACGGCGGAACAACTTGAAAAAGAAGTCCAGGAAGCAGAAGAGCTGGCCAAACAGATCGCTGCGGCAAAAGAAGCGCCTGCAGAGGAAGCGCCCGTAGAAGAAGCGCCCGTAGAAGAAGCGCCCGTAGAAGAAGCGCCTGCTGAAGAAACGCCTGTTGAGGAATCACCTGCTGAAGAATCAATAGTTGAGGAAGAGACTTCCGGGGAAGATAAAAAAGTTGAGGAAACCGAAGAAAAAACAGAATAATTAAGATGGAAGGATAATAACCATGTATGACCGTAAAAATCAAAGAGGTGGCGGTAAAAATAAATTTTATCAACGCCGTAAAGTATGCAGATTCTGTGTGGACAAAGATCTTGAAATAGACTATAAAACTCCGAAAGCACTCAGACAATTCATTACAGAACGCGGTAAAATAATTCCCAGAAGAATCACAGGCACCTGTGCCAAACATCAGCGTCAACTTACGGTTGCCATCAAACAATCTCGCCAGCTTGCGTTATTACCGTTTGTTGGCAGACCCATGTATTAAAACCGTTTTTCAGGAGTAACGCAGGTGATGGGTACACTCATACAACCGAGGGCGATAAAGGATATTCTAACCGGTATCCTTTTATGTGTGCTGATCATTGCCATCATATATATCATACCATTGATCGGTATCTTTGCCTGGATGTTCCTTCCGTTGCCGGTTCTGTTTTACAGACTGAAGACAGGAAGAAACGGCGGTGGTATTATCATGGTTGCCAGTTTGTTTCTGCTGGTTGTATTGACCCGTAACGTTGCGTTTAATACGCTTTACTTTGGTTCCTTATTGATGACAGGTTTTTTCCTTGGTGAATTTATCGAACAACACTTAAGCATTGAAAGAATTATGCTATACACAATCGTTGCCGTTTTTGGAACAGGTGTCGTTGTTTTGTTTGTTTATACTGCCACGCAAGACCAGGGCATTGAATATATAATTTCAAATTATGTTTCCAGGTATCAGGCCTTGTCATCCCAACTTTTTTCAGAATCTGCCCAATTGTATCCGGAAATGAAAATGGACCCGCAAATGCTTGAAAGGGCCAGTTCATTGTTTGTCGGTGTTTTCCCGGGAATATTTATCAACTCATACCTGACCATGGTATGGTTGAACATTTTATTAATTAAAAAGTTGTTGTTGAAAAAAGGGATCCTCATTAAAAGTATTGAAAATTTAAATCAATGGAAAGCACCCGATTATCTCGTATTTGGTGTAATTGCAGCATCTATTGTCATTTTCTTACCCCTTGGCGTGTTAAAATTACTTGCTGTAAACTGCCTGATCATTTTAATGTTTGTATATTTTTTCCAGGGAATTGCAGTGGTATCATTTTTTTTTCAAAAAAAGAGCGCTCCTTTTGCATTAAGATTTTTTCTTTACGTCTTAATTGCAGTCCAACCGCTTTTTATGTTCCTTGTCATCGGATTTGGATTGTTTGATACCTGGATCAATTTTAGGAAACTTGATACGGCTACGTGATAAAAAATAAACTAAAAGTCGGCTGCATTGAAAAAAGTGGCTGAACCTTTTTGGAGGTTTAAATGAGAGTTATATTAAAAGAAACCATTGACACGCTCGGCATCGCTGGAACAGAATGTGATGTGGCAGCCGGTTATGGCCGCAATTATCTTTTGTCCCAGGGGAAAGCCATTCTTGCGACACCCCAGAACAGAAAAATCATGGAACAGGCAAAAGCGAAGCTTGAACTTCAGATTGCCAAAGAGAGAAAAATCGCTCAGGAAATGGCTGAAAAAATCAAAAATGTTGTATGTACAATTAAAGCAAAAGTTCACGAAGATATCCGCCTGTATGGATCCGTAACGACCCATGACATCAAAGATTCTTTAAACAATCAGAACATCACACTGGAACGACGTTCCATCCTTCTTGCCGAGCCCATAAAAGAAATCGGTGAGTACAAAGTGCCCATTCGGCTGTACAAGGATGTTGAACCTGAAATTACAGTAAACGTTGTTCCTGAAGAAAAAGAAAAATAATAGTTACCCATCATCCGGGAAGGATTTAATTTTCCCGGATGATGGGTTATAAAATCCCATGGTGCCCATTAAAACAAAAATAGCCACAGACCCCCTTCTTAACAAAACGCCTCCCCATGACATTGATGCGGAAGAATCCATCATCAGTGCCATATTTATAAACAATGACAGCCTTCTTGATATTATCGATATTCTATCGCCGGATGACTTCTACAAAGGAGCCCATAAAAAAATATTCCAGGTCATTATCGAACTTGCCCTTAAAGACGAACCCGCTGACCTTATTACGGTGGCCAATCGGCTTAAAGAGAAAGAAGAACTTGAAAGTATCGGTGGGGTGGCCTATCTTGCGGCTATTTCAGATGCAGCCCCAATTGCTGTAAATGCTGTTCATTATGCCAACATCATCAAAGGTAAGGCGTCTTTAAGACAATTGATAACCGCCTCTTCCAGCATTATTGAAAGATGCCTGAAAGACAAAGGTGACTTTGAAGATATTATTGATTTTGCCGAAAGCTCTATTTTTAATATTTCAGAAAAAAAATCACAAAAAGCCTTTCAAAGTTTAGGGGAATTGATCAATTTAAATATTGATAAACTTGAAGAACAACAGGGAAAAGACGGCGGGCTTTCAGGTCTCTCCACCGGGTATACCAAATTAAACAATATTATATCGGGATTGCAAAAGTCTGATTTAATTATCCTGGCGGCAAGACCCAGCATGGGAAAAACCGCCTTTGCGCTGAATATGGCCAGGAATGTAGCCATTGAAGAGCGCAAACCCGTTGCCGTATTCTCCCTTGAAATGTCCAATGAACAGCTTTCCATGAGGCTTTTGACCTCTGAGGCCCGCATTGACTCAAACCGGCTTCGCACCGGTTTTATCAGCCAGGAAGATTGGCAAAATGCAACGGATGCCGCCGGTGTTTTAAATGAACTGCCCATTTTCATTGATGACACACCCAATATTACTGCAATGGAAGTCAGGGCAAAAGCAAGAAAATTGTATCAACAGCACAATGACATCGGCCTGATTATCGTGGATTATCTCCAGTTGATGCGGCCCCCGTTCAGGACCGATCGAAGAGACCTGGAAATTGCTGAAATCTCCAGGTCATTAAAAGCGCTTGCCAAGGAACTTGAGGTGCCGGTCATTGCGTTATCCCAGCTGAACCGAATGCTGGAACAACGTGCTGATAAACGTCCCATGCTGTCTGACTTGCGTGAGTCCGGTGCCCTGGAGCAGGATGCAGATATTGTTGCCTTCATCTACAGGGATGAGGTTTATAATAAAGAACCTGACAATCCCAAGAAAGGCACGGCGGAAATCATTGTCGCCAAAAACAGAAATGGTGCAACCGGTACGGCTTTTATGCATTTTATGGGTCAATATACCCGGTTTGAAGAGCTGGCACCGGAGTCATACCAGGAATTTGAATGAAGAAAAAATTGCACGGCAACACCGCTGGCCTGAGAAACACTCAGATCAAACGAATCGAAACACTTTACAACCACAGCACACCGCCCGAATATATTACCGACCCTGAACTGGCAAGCCTTTTGGTCGACCTCTCCCATGAGATCAGGCGACAGATCGGTCTGCTCATCGACCGGAGCGGAAAGATCATCTATGTCATTGTCGGTGAACCCCAAAAGATTGTCATCCCGGTAACCCCTGAATATATGGCCATTCCCGGCAAACTAAAGGGGCTTCGCCTGGTGCATACCCATTTAAAAGACGAACCCTTGACAAGGGATGATCTAACTGACCTTGCGCTGTTACGCCTGGACTATATCACGGCCATCTGCATCACAACCGATGGACAGCCGGGAACCGTTTATTCCGGCCATATCCTGCCGGATGAAGATGCCTTCCCATACCAGGTTCTTGATCCAACTACCCTGGATGAAACGGATGTGGACTGCCTGTCCCAGATCCTGGCCCTGGAATCGGAACTGACCCGGAAAAATTCTTTGTACAAACCTGAAACCGGCAGAGAAAACGCGTTTTTAATCAATGCAACGACCGCAGACCCCAAAGACGCCTATGCCTCTATTGAAGAACTCAAAGAACTGTGTAAAACCAGTCTGATCAATGTGATTGGGACGGCCGTCCAAAGAAGAAAAACCATTGATCCAAAATTTGTCGTGGGTAAGGGCAAACTCTCCGACCTGATTATCCAGGCAATTCAAAAATATGCCACCCTGCTGGTGTTTGACCGGGAATTGTCATCATCCCAGATTCGTTCAATTACTGATTTTGTTGAAATAAAAGTCATTGACCGCACCCAGTTGATCCTTGATATTTTCGCCAAGCAGGCAAAATCAAGGGAAGGCAAGTATCAGGTTGAACTGGCGCAGATGGAATATCTTCTGCCGCGATTGATCACTAAAAACACCGCCATGTCTCGGTTGACAGGGGGAATTGGCGGCAGGGGACCGGGGGAGACAAAACTTGAACTCAACCGAAGACGGGTCAGGGAAAAGATAACCCGATTGAAAAAAGAGATCTCTAAAATCCGCAAACAGCGCCTACAGCAAAAATCCAAACGTAAACGAAAGGCGTTGCCGATTGTTTCCATCGTCGGATATACAAATGCCGGGAAATCAACCCTTTTGAATACCTTGACCCAGAGCAATATAGTGGCAGCCAACCGGCTGTTTGCCACCCTGGACCCCTCCAGCAGACGATTACGATTTCCCCGGGATACGGAGGTCATCATCACGGATACCGTAGGGTTTATACAGGACCTTCCCAAAGAACTAATGGAAGCATTCCATGCCACTTTGGAAGAACTGACCGAGGCCGATATCATCCTTCATGTGGTCGACATCAGCAACCCCCGTTACCAGCAGCAAAAAGAATCGGTTGAAAAAATTCTGAAACGCTTGGAATTGGACCATATCCCGACCCTCTATATATTTAACAAAATGGATCGGGTTGATCTGGATTCCTTTGAGGACAAATGGTTGTTAAACCAGGGCGTTCTCGTTTCTGCAACCCAGAAACAAAGCCTGGCGCCCCTGGTTGAAAAACTGGAATCCATGGTTACTTTATAAAAAATTAGATATTGACCAATCGGTTTTTTTGCACTAAATAAAACAAAAAATAAGTTATCTATGGAATGGATATGGAATAATTATGGAAATAAAACAGCTGGACCAGATACTGATCAATGATTCGATTAAAAAGGACTCCATCGACATACCCGATTGTTTTGGAGAATACAATAAAAAAAACAAACTTTGCTTAAACTATTGTTCCGTCTGTATCCGATGCTGCGTTCTGCACAATAAAAATCCAAAGATTGATATATTGGAAAAACTATTAATCCATAACCATTATGCCACAAAACCCCATTAAATTTGTGTTTAAACTATGCGAACTTGAAACGTCAGGCGATACTTTTTTTAACCTTCAGTGAAAAATCTTACCCGGGTTTAATATATTCTGGGGATCAAATACCCGTTTAATCCCTTTCATCAACTCAATTTGTGTGCCACCGATCTCCTGGGGCAGGTATTTTACTTTGGTCATACCGACGCCATGTTCACCGGTAATCGTTCCCCCGAGCTTCAGCGTAGCTGCGAAAAGATCATCTACAGCCTTTTCTGCCCTTTCAAACTCATCTTTATCTGCTTTGTGATACATGATATTACAATGAATATTTCCATCCCCTGCATGGCCAAAACTGACCACCTTTAACCCGGATGTCTTCTGTATTTCCTGGGTTACCCGGACCATGTCAGGAATTTTATCAATGGGCACGACAATATCTTCATTCATCTTATTGGTGGCGATTTTATACATCACCGGAGACAACGCTTTTCTGGCATTCCATAATTTTTGCGCCTCTGCTTGATCTTTTGCAATCATCACCTCTAACGCATCATGGGAAAAACACAGATTTTGTATATTTTTTGCATCTTTTTCAACTTTATCACCATCGCCATCCAGTTCGATGATCAACAGGGCTTTCACACCTTCGGGCAACGCAAAGCTGAGGGACGATTCTACCAGATGAAGACTGGCGTCATCCAAATATTCAATACATCTTGGTACAACGGCCTGTCGCATCGTGTGGGAGACGGTTTCGGCGGCCTTCTGCATGCTGTCAAAAAAAACAGCCATTGTTTTAACGGTTTGAGGCTTTGGCAAAAGCTTTAGTGTAATTTCCGTGACCACTGCCAATGTCCCTTCAGAGCCCACAATCAAACGCGTCAGATCATATCCGGCAACCCCTTTTGCAGTGCGAACACCTGTTTGAATCACTTTACCGGACGGCAGTACCGCTCGTAATCCCAAGACATAATCCCGGGTTACGCCATACTTTACAGCCCTGGGCCCGCCTGCACATTCCCCAATATTCCCGCCGATGGTACAAACCGAGGAACTTGAAGGATCCGGCGGGTAAAACAAGTCTTTTTCCTCAACGCGGTTGTGGATATCAGAGACAATAACACCGGGTTGAACCCTTGCGATAAAATTATTTTCATCAATATCCAGGATTTGATTCATACGGGTTGTCACCAGCACCAACCCGCCGTTAACCGGCACAGAGCCGCCGGTCATTCCGGAACCTGCCCCCCGGGGAACCACGATGAAGTTTTCTGTTGATGCCAGTTTCAAAATCAGGGAAACTTCTTTTTCCGAACCGGGGAAAATAACGGCATCCGGAAGGAAACACGTTCCCGTAGCATCATAGGCATAACACAGGCATTCTTCTCGTTCCCTGGTCAGGTTTTGTTTTCCTGATATCTGTTGCAGCTGCCTGTAAATAGAACCGGAAAATCCCATTTAGAGTTTTCCTGTTTCAATTTTTCGGGAAAGATAAGTCATTTGTTCAAAAAGAACCCCTTTTTGCTTCAACTCCCGTTCCACTGCGTTGATGGAATATATGGCCGTTGCATGGTATCGATTAAAACTGGACCCAATCTTTTTTATGGGTTGATCCGTATATTTTCTGGAAAGAAAAATGGCCATTTGCCGTGGTTTAACAATTCTTTTTTTCCTGGAAGGCGATACAATATCTTTTTCAGAAATTGAAAACTCTTTGCAAATCAATTTTTTAATCGATTCAACGGTAATTCTTTTCTTTATATTTGTAATGTTGGCCAAAACACTTTTTGCCAGCTCAATATCAATGTTATACCCCAATAACTGCCCTTTTGCCGCCACACCAAACAGCCCACTTTCAAGCTGTCGAACATCGTCACACAATTCCTGAGCAATATACTCGGTGACGGGATCGGGAATTTTATAGCCAAACGCTTTTGATTTCTTTTTTAAAATCCTGACCCGTGTTGCATAATCCGGCGCATCAATTTCAGTGACAAGTCCAAGGGTTAACCGAGATCTTAACTGATCATTGAGTTTGGGGATATCATCGGGAAGCGCACACCCTGAAAAAATAATTTTTTTATCGGCGTCAAGCAGATAATCCAATGTCAGAGCAAGTTCTTTTTGTGTGGCTTCCTTTCCGGATAAAAAATGAATATCTTCTAAAATCAAAACATCACATTTTTTCCTGTATCGTTCTTTGAACTTATCTATAGTATTGTTTTTCAAGGAAAAAATCATTTCATTGGTAAAGTCTTCAGCCGTTACATAATAGACCCTTTGGGAAAGGTTATTGTTGATGATATGGTATCCAACGGCCTGGGACAAATGTGTTTTCCCAAGACCGGTTTTAGCCAGGAGATAGAGAATGCTTGAGCCATTATTCTTTCCCTGGGCAAGGGACAGGGATGCAGAATAGGCAAAATTCGAATTGTCTCCCACGACAAAATCATCAAAGGTATATCCTTTTTTGAACATTCGTCCATTGTTGAATCTTACGTCCAGTCCGGGAAGATTCATTTGCTTTGACGGCTTTGAAGTTAAAGGAATACCCGGATATGCGCCGGCTGGTTTGTCTTTTTCCCCTGAATCGGATGTGGTTTTGGATGATACTTTGAATTCAATACGGATATCATTATGGCCTAATTTTGAAAATTCCTGTTTAAATACAGGAAGGTAATTCTCTTTTAATCGTTTGAGAAAATAATCATTCGGGCTGGACAGTTTAATATAATCATGATCCACCTCAAGAAGCTCGACCGGGTCTATCCACATCCGATAGCTGTGATCGGGTAGTGTCCTTTTGATTTGGTGTTTTACTTCTTTCCAGAATGATTCGATGTTTTTCAATAAAGGTCCTCTTTCTTCCAATGGCGAGTTGAAATACAGGTTTATAGCACAAATTCAATAATTGATGACGGATAAAATTGATATCAAAAAATAATATGCTTTTTTTATGGGAATCTCTTTTATTGGTCAAATCGAATGAGAAGTGTTAGCTCAATATTATTTTTTTGTTTGGCATAATTTTTTAATTATCTGATTTTATTATTTTTTTTTTGTGGAACAGAATTTTTTCCAAACATTACAATCAGTTCGACAACCAACTCTTTTTTCAAGAGATTCTACCCTTTTAAGCCATATTTTTAACTCCCTTAAAAAAAAATTTACTCTTATTTATTCATTTTTACGCTTCATTACTCTGAATTTAACATAAATTTTTGCTTTTTTTGTAAACCTGACATTTACAGTAGTTTCACAATACCATGACACAAATTATATTTACACTTTCATTTTCCAATAGTATATTGCACTTTATTTTATATCCATTAACCTTAATGTTATAGATATTCACATGAAACAATCAAACGAGCTTCCAATTGTCGGCATTACCATGGGAGATCCTGTGGGGATCGGCCCGGAAGTACTGGTAAAAGCATTAACCGATCCCCAGCTTTATGACGTATGCAAGCCCCTGATCATTGGGGATGCACACATTATCAAGCAGGCATTATCCCTGTTACCTGTCACCCCTCCTATCCATATAATAGAGGACCCGGCACAGGGTCATTACCAGTTCCGTACACTGGATATCATGGATATCTCCCATCTGGATATAAATGCCGCCGCTCTTTCAGGGCCAACCATTGAAACCGGTACTGCCATGCAGGACTATATCATTACCGGAATTGATCTTGCCCTAACGAACCGTATTTCCGGTCTTGTCACCTGCCCCATCACAAAAACGGCCATGAAACTTGCGGGATCTCAATTTCATGGTCATACAGAATTGCTGGCACACCGGACAAATGCCAAAGAGTATGCCATGATGCTGACGGGCGACAGGCTCAAGGTTATCCTGGTAACGATTCATATTCCATTATCCCAGGTATCTGCCCATCTTACCCGGGAAGGAATTCTTAAAAAAATACGACTGGCCCATACCGCTTTAAAAGAACGGTTCAATATTAAGACCCCCGGGATAGCCGTTGCAGGACTCAATCCCCATTCCGGCGAGGACGCCATGTTTGGGAACGAAGAACAAGACATCATCGCACCGGCTGTCAGGATGGCAAAAATGGAAGGCATAATGGTAGACGGCCCCCGGCCACCGGATACTGTTTTTTACCAGGCTGTCAAGGGAAAGTATGATGCTGTTATTTGCATGTATCATGATCAGGGTCTGATTCCGTTTAAGCTCATCCATTTTAAGGATGGGGTAAACACCACTCTGGGCCTTCCCATTATCAGAACCTCTGTGGATCACGGCACTGCCTATGATATTGCCTGGAAGGGAATTGCAGATCCTTCAAGCCTGATAGAAGCCATTCGCATGGCCGCATTCCAGGCCCATAATAAAAAAGACCTTAAAAAACAAATTTGATCCATGGATATCGATAAAATCATCATTGAAGGTGCCCGGGAACATAACCTGAAAAATATCAATGTTGAAATCCCCAGAAACAGTTTAACGGTCATTACAGGGCTTTCGGGTTCAGGGAAATCCACCCTGGCCTTTGACACCCTCTATGCCGAAGGTCAGCGACGCTATGTTGAGTCCCTTTCCACCTATGCCAGGCAATTTTTAGGCCAGATGGACAAGCCGGATGTGGATGCCATCATCGGGCTGAGTCCTGCCATTGCCATTGAACAGAAGACCGCCAGCCATAATCCCAGATCAACGGTGGGTACGGTCACGGAAATTTATGATTATCTTCGGTTATTATTTGCAAGAATTGGCAAACCCTATTGTTATAAATGCGGGTTACCGATTTCCTCCATGTCCATTGATCAAATTACGGACCGGGTGATGGCGCTGAAGGACCAGTCTAAAATAATGATTCTGGCCCCTTTGATAACCGGTCAGAAAGGCGCCCACGAAAACCTGTTTGCAAGAATAAAAAAGGAAGGGTTTGCCAGGATCAGGGTCGATGGGAAGATCCACTTAATGGACGATCTTCCCAAATTGGAAAAAAACAAAAAACACACCATTGCTGCAGTCGTTGATCGCCTGATCATTAAAGACGGCATTGAAAAACGCCTGGCAGACTCATTGGAACTTGCGCTCTCTTTATCCGAGGGACTTGTCACCCTGATGGACCTCACTGAAAATCAGGAAACCCTGTTCAGTGAAAAAGCCTCCTGTGTTAACTGTGGTATCAGCTACCCGGAATTTACCCCGGCGTCTTTCTCATTTAACTCGCCCCAGGGGGCCTGCCCTAAATGTGACGGATTAGGATCCATCACCCAGTTTGACCCGGACCTGATTGTCCCGGATAAAACGCTTTCGTTAAGACAGGGTGCCATCGTTCCCTGGCAAAACAGGGATTCGGTCCAATTTATGGAATTTCTTGATGCACTGGTGACCCATTATAAAGCCGATATTTATACGCCTTTCAAAAACCTTACGCCTAAATTTCAACAGGTGTTACTGTTTGGATCCAACAAAGAAGAGATCCCCTTTTATATTGAAAAAATGGAAAAAAAAATCGTTTATAAAAAACCATTTGAAGGCGTGATTCCAAACCTGAAACGACGGTACCATGAAACCGACTCCACTTACGTGAGAGACGACATAAAAAAATTCATGAATTATAAAACCTGCCTGGCATGCAATGGTACCCGGCTGAATAAAGCGTCCGGTTCTGTGCGGGTAGGCGATAAAACCATTTGGGAGATCACCTGTCTTTCCGTGCTGCACTCAAGTCAATATATTGCTTCGTTAACCCTTAAAGATAAAGACAAATTGATTGCCGCAGCAATTACCAAAGAATTAACGGAACGGTTGGGATTTTTACAAAATGTCGGCCTTGAATACCTTACCCTCCACCGGTCCGCGGCAACCCTGTCCGGAGGAGAGAGCCAGAGGATCAGGTTGGCCACCCAGATCGGATCTAAACTGACCGGGGTTCTTTATGTCCTGGATGAGCCCAGCATCGGGCTTCATCAAAGAGATAACGCCAGGTTGTTGACCACGTTAATGAAGCTGAGAAATCTTGGCAATACCGTATTGCTGGTCGAGCATGATGAAGAAACCATCCTTGCCTCCGATCATGTCATTGATATTGGACCCGGAGCCGGGGTGAACGGGGGTCAAGTGATTTTTTCCGGCCCACCCGAAGACCTGATCAAAAATGACACGTCATTAACCGGTCTTTATCTGTCCGGAAAAAAAAGGATTCCCCTCCCTGAAAAGAGAAGAAAAGGAATGGGAAATACATTAACGATTTTCCAGGCCAGCTCAAATAACCTTAAAAACATTGATGTCTCTTTCCCCCTGGGCTGTTTTACATGTGTAACCGGTGTGTCGGGATCTGGAAAATCAACCCTTGTATTAAATACCCTGTATCAGATTCTTGCAAACCATATCAACCGGTCCAGGAAAACGGCCGGCAGCCACAAATCCATCAAAGGTCTTGAACACCTGGATAAAGTGGTTCACATTGATCAATCCCCCATTGGAAAAACGCCCCGAAGCAATCCGGGAACGTATACCCAGGTCTTTAACCCGATCCGGGAATTATTTTCCAAAACCCGGGAATCAAAAGCAAGGGGCTACAAGCCCGGGCGGTTCAGTTTCAATGTTAAAGGCGGCAGGTGTGAAGCCTGCTCGGGTGACGGGATCATTAAAATTGAGATGCATTTTCTGCCCGATGTCTATGTGGCCTGTGATGTGTGCAAAGGGAAACGATATAACCGGGAAACTTTGGATATCAAATATAAAGGTAAAAATATTGCCCAGATTCTGGATATGACCATCAATCAATCCATGCGGTTTTTTGAAAACATTTCATCCATCCGAACCAAACTGGCAACCCTCGTGGATGTGGGACTTGGGTATATAAAGCTGGGGCAAGCGGCCACAACCTTATCAGGGGGAGAGGCCCAGCGAATAAAACTGGCCAAGGAATTGTCAAAAAAAGGCACCGGAAAAACCATTTATATATTGGATGAGCCCACCACAGGACTCCATTCAGATGATATCAAAAAATTATTATTTGTTTTGAATCGGCTGGTGGATGCCGAAAATACCGTCGTTGTCATAGAGCACAATCTGGATGTTATAAAATGCGCAGATTATATTATTGATCTTGGACCGGAAGGCGGAGATAAAGGCGGTGAAATTGTTGCGTTGGGTACGCCTGAACAAATCGCTGAAAACAAACGATCCTACACCGGCTTTTATCTGGACAAGCTGCTGAACAAACCCCATCCTGAATAAGGGTACCCTTCCCCAGATCCCTCACCTTCATTCCTTAATGATACAAATATCCGAATCACAGGGACACGTGTCATCCACCTCACTATAAATTACATTATGTATAACCATTGACGCTTTTTGTTTTCCGTGTTATTCAAAAGCCTCAACATATTTGAATAACACGGAGGTCGATACCATGAAAAAGCTTTGCATCTCATACTCCCGGTTCAGTTCAGCAAAACAGGCAAAGGGCGATTCTCTTAGACGGCAAACAAATGTAGCCAGAAAATTTGCTGATAAGCATGGCCTTGAATTTGATGAAACAATAATTGATAGAGGTTTTTCCGGCTTTAAGGGCGATCATGTTAAAAAGGGTGCTTTAGGCCGCTTACTTGCTCGTATAGAGAATGGTGATATACCGGTGGGTAGTGTCATTGTTGTAGAAAATATTGACCGATTATCAAGACAGAAAGTCACTGATGCGACAAGCCAATTTTTAGATATTATTAGATCTGGTATTAACATTCACGTAACGTCTCAGGACTTCACATTTTCAAAAAAAAATATTGATGACAACATGGGAACTTTTTATGTATTTACCGGTGAAATATCCAGGGCCAATCAAGAAAGTAAACGGAAAACTGAATTGGCCAATGCCGCCTGGCATAATAAAAGAGAAAGAGCTAAGGATGGTAAATTAATGACAAGTCTCGTTCCAATGTGGCTTAAAGTTGAAAATGATATCATTGAACCAATTCCTGAAAGGATGAAAGTGGTTCAACAAATATTCCAGCTTTCAGAGGATGGCTATGGAGAAACTGCCATAGTAAGACACCTTAATATAAATAAAATTAAACCATGGGGTAAAGGCGATTGGTACAGAGGTTATATTACAAAATTATTTAAAAACAAGTCTGTTTATGGCGAATACACTCCATCAAAATTGATTAACGGTAAAAGAGTTCCACAAAAGGAAACAATACCGAATTATTATCCTGTCGTTATTTCAAAAGAACAATTTGACCGGGTTCAAAGAATTAGGTCTATGCGTGCCAAATCAACGGCAAAACCTGGAAGCAAAAACAGAAACCTTTTTACCGGTTTGGTAAAATGCCCATACTGCGGTGGCTCATTGGTTATCAATACTACCGGAAAGAAAACCGGAACATATAGAAGTCTGGTTTGCACTAATTTATATTTTAAAACAGGAAAATGTAATCAGCCATACGCGTCCTTTAATTTAAAAGAACTTGAACATGCCTTCCTTGCATATTGCAAAGAATTAGATCTCTTTGCAATTATCAATCCTGATAGTGACACAAACGCCTTGATTGAAGGGAAAAGAGCAGAAAAACAGGTCATAACGGCTCAAATTGATAAAAAGGAAATCTTCTTTAATACCCTGTATGATCAAATGGGAAAAACCCCTGCCCTGGCTGATAGATTCACGGAAAAAATGGCGCAGACAGACGTTGAAATTACAGGGTTGAATAAAGAGCTTGCCCAGATTGAAAGCGAACTTTTCAAACTGGAAACCCAGGGTGCCGATACTCGGCAGCACATTTCAGATATAAAAGGGCTCTATGAGATGCTACTTGACGGCGACAAAGAGCATATTCGACATAAGCTGAGACATAAAATTCAATTGCTTGTGGAAAGTATAGACGTTTATCCCCTTGGCATAAATGGAGAAGGTAAGGATAGTCGAGCATTTTGTATCAATTTCCATAGTGGGGTTTTTAAGGAAATAGGGTACTCTCCCTTTTTTGGATATTATATTTTATCAGATTCAACCGGCACCGATCCGGAAGCAGATAAGTTTGATGAAATGATTTCTGGCACTGGATTGGATATGGTAAGAACTCCATTATATCACCCATACCCAGAAAAAGCCGTCAAAATTCTTATGGTTGCAAGAATGGAAAATATGCGTGCTGAAAAGATGACCTTTCCCCAAATTGCCGAAATATTAAAAAATGATGGCGTGGTTAATGCGAAAGGCAAACCATACAGCGCCGCAATGTTAGCCCAGACATTGCGGCGATATTCTTAAACACCCTGCCCTACTCGGCCACTTACTTTCCAACCTGTGGCCGAGTATTCCCTTCTCAATTCAGAATCACACCTCAAATTGGAAAAATTCTTGGGAACAGTTCCGCCAAAAGCTTCGCCAAAAACTCCGCCGATTTAATAAAAAAAAGGAACATTTCCCAAAACCCTCCACGCAAATAGCATGCATCCAATTTAAGACACTTTTTAGCCTGTTTAAGAGCTATAAGCCTTTCTTTGATATGGTTGTATATGTATCGGGCTAAAACGGCGCCTTTAATACTCAAAATCTAACGTTATGATAAGTAATGAAAGTCTGTAAGTAATAGAAGCGTGGGTGGTTTTGGCCAAAAAATATTTATTGTTGCAATTTTAATAAGGCAGGCATAAACAATTCAGTATTCAGTTTATTTTCTACTCCAATTTGCACACTTTTTCCAAGGAGGTTCTAATGTTTTCGTTTTTCAAAAACCGCAAGAAAAAGAAAGTTGCCGTGATGGAAAAAATCGCCTTAATGCTCGATAAGGCCCAGAAAGACTTTACTATGGATTTAATCAAAAGACTGTCTGATCCTGACATTTGTGAACGTAAGGCTTGTGCTGAATATATAAATGAACATATTGTCCCAGCCATAGAAGATCTTCCAAATCCAGAGACAAGAAAACTAATACGAAGATCAATAGAACAATTCACCTCAGAACTTCGTCCACCAAAAACACCGGATGAAATTTGTAATTTTGATGAAGCTATGTTCTTTTATTCTAAACGAAAAGTGCTACATAAATAATCCAATGACTGGCGTTGGCCGTAGGACGACTTTCACTGCCCGTAAAATTGCGGACAGTGAAAGCCAGGCAGGCACCGTTCCTTATTTTCGATATTTGGATGTTCCGGCACAAAGGGAAATCAAATCTATATTAAGCGATATATGATAAATGCTAATATTATTAACCACCATTATAATTCATTCTCATAAACGCTTTTAATCTCTTCCGGCTGGATGCATAAATAATCCAATGTCTGCCGCTGAGAAGAATGATTAAAACATACCATGAGTTCAGGCAAGCCCACGCCAAACGTCACCCGCTGATGATAACCCCAGGTCTTTCTTAAGCTATGAGATGCAAAATTCCCTTTTAAGTTTGCATCCTGGCACCACTTCTTTACCAACCGGGACAATGACGGCACAGACAAAGTATTACCTCTTTGCCCCCTGAATAGTGGCCCATCCAGTTCAAGGGTGCCATTGTCCCGCATGTGTTTTAAAAGGGGTTGTATGGCATCAATAACGGCTTTATTTAAGTTGATACGCCTTGGCTTCTTTGTCTTGATCTCATTCAGGGTCAGTTCATCGCCTGGTTTAGCTCCATGCACCTGATGGACTTTGATATTCAAGATATCACTGGCCCTCAAGTTGGTATTGACCCCGGTAATAAACAAAGCGTAATCCCTGGGCTTATCTTTCAGCATGGTCTTAATCAAATTCACATCTTTTATTTTCCGTATCGGTTCGACTGAAATGGTGGTGCCCTTCTCTGGGTGGTTTGGGTTCTGGCCTGCCATGTGGTTCCTCCCTGGATCTTGTTAAGTTTTAATGGTATGAAATTAAAACTTAGCATGATATTTTGTGCAAATCAAGAGCTTATTTTTCTGTAATGCTGGAAACCATTGTGAATAAAGGCTTTAGATGTATTTTATTGGATATAAAACTCGCTAACTATTATGTATAAGTTAGCGAGTTTGTGTTTTGGTGGGGTTTTGAAAGGGCTTTTCCCATGGGCATGGGCAAGGCAAAAGTGGGAATGGTCCAAAGTGAAATTAGTCTAAAATGTTAATTGAATATAAGGATATTAAGTAGGGGAGTTTCTCCCCTACTATAAAAAGTTCGATATGTTATTTCTTAGAAAGTTTTTTAATCGTTTTTCCTTTTGGCTTTTTGGGATAATGATCCAATGCGAAACAGATGTTATCAACAAATTCTTTAAGTACATCTTCATTCGTTATTATTCTGGCTTGCTCTATTGTTCCTTCTGGTAATGTGGTTGCAAATCGAATAAGGCTAATCCCATCAGTCCTAATAGATGGGTCAATAAGGTCTATCCATATGGGTGGTAGTTTTGGATTAATTATTAATTCTTGTACTTCTTCTTTTTGATCATTTTCTTTTTTTTCAGCCATTTCTATCTCCATAAATTCGTAAAGTTCTCTTGATTTTTTTTGTTTTAACAGAAGGAAGAATATTGGAAAACCTATCATAGGATTTGTCTCGATGGATATCCCAGAGCAGGTCTTTATGTGGCCCTTTCTGAACAAAAAGATATTTCACTTCTTTTTTTGTTGTTTGTTTGTGTAACTGAAAACGGCCATCTCCATTTTCTTTAAACAGTTTTACCGATTTTATATTATATAAAATTTTTCCTTCAAGTTTTACATAATATATAAAGCCTCTTCTTATTCGACGGTGCTTGTGCATTGCCTGTCGGGATATGTTAAGAATTTTTGCTGCCGCAGTTGCACCAATAAAATCAGATATCGGTAAATTTCCTATTAATTTTCTTTCTATTTTCTTCTTAGTTTCTTCAATTAGTTTTGCCGCTTTAGCTGAAAAACGAAGTTTATTACATTGGTTACATTTTTTATATTCAATGCCATGAACACTAAATCCACCAATAATTGTATTGTCTAACAAAAGAGAACCTTTATTTTCTTTAAATTCTCCACCACAACTTAAACAACGCATGGCTTATCTCCTTTTAAGGCTTTCAATTATTAAAACCGCTCCATCAAAATGAAAATGTGTGTAAACGTTTTCTCCCATAAGTCCATTTGCTCGATAGTGGTCAACCCATAAGTCTGGATTGGTGAAATGTCTTTTAGATGACGTAAAGTGTTTATGCTTTAGCCCTTGCAAAGCCTTTTCAATATCAACTGTCGACCAACCGAAATGATCATCAGCATTTTTTAGTGCAGTCTCGTTAATTTCATATTCTCCATTTTTAATGGCTTCCTTCACCTTACCGAGGGGATGATAAGGTTTGTTTCGTATATTTCTATTCATTAGTATCACCATGAGTTGACATGTGTCAACCCTAAATTCAATCTAAAAACTCAACAATTATGTACTATTTTATATACTTTAGAAGACATTCAGAGTATCACTAACAAGGAAAAAGTAAAGCAATTAATACAAATAGTGCCAATAAAATTACAAAAAAGAGTTACATGGTTTTCTTGAGATTTTTTATTCTTCCATCTGTCACCATGGCTTTTAGATTTAACTTGCCCTTGGAGAATAATTCAAACCGTTTCGGCCCCAGGATATCTTTCACAAAGGCAGGATCTGTTTTCAATTGTTCTTTCAACCATGCCTGATATGACCCGGTGAAGCCGATATGGTGGGATACTTTATCCGGGGTAAACTTCCGGCTTCTTGTTCCATCACGGTGCTGTACCCATCTTTCAGAATGCTTTCCCGTTGGCCTTTGTCCGGTTGCAATGGAATTTTCAACAACGGGAACATAGGTGCATCTGCAATTGAAGTGCTGCGGCAATACCGGCTTATATTCATTCAGTTTAAAAAGGCTGTGGTCATCGGCACCGCACACAAGGCATGTCCTGCCATCCAGGGTGGCCAAATACCGCCATTGCTTTACCACATCTGAATAATTCTCTGTTATGAGTTCATCCTTGGCATAATTACTGGCAGACAATAGCAGTGTTCTGCTTAATCCCTCTATGCCCCTGTAAGTACCTTCTATGCCCTGCTTCTTCAACATACGGGCCATTGAGAGTGTGCCCTTTCCCTGGATTAAAGCTTGGCGTGATACTGAAATAATTTTATCCCTGGTGCTGGCTTCCAGTTTGTTTATCAATTCATTTGGTAGTAGACCGGCAATGGTTGTTGTTTCAAACCATTTTTTGGCCACTGGCAGGTGTAGTTTTGTGAAATCAACGTTAATGGTCGGGGCTGCTTTGGATATAATCCCATGGGTGGCCTGTGCGGTGCCAAACAGGGTATCCTGTGCCGCATCCTCAATTATGACATTAATCTCTTTGAAAATATCGGTGATGATGTTTTCAATGGCCTGGGCCTGCATGGTCAAAACCTTCTTTCGTCGGGCATAGCTGGCCTTGAGAAACGGTTTATTGAGTACATCGGCCTGAATGGTGGCCAGTTTACCGGTAATGGAGCTGTGGGCCTTGTTCAGTTCAATAAGCATGTCACGGCTTAACTGGTTCGCCCTTTTATCCACAAAATGGGCGTGTTTTAAAAATTCATCTGCTATATTCATGCTGTTTTCCAGTGCAGGGAATTTGCCACTGCCTTAGCCTGCCATTGGCCGGGCTTAACAAGGTCGTCAAAAGTATATTTACCGGAATCAAGGTATTTTTTAACCCGGTAAATGCCACTTCTCACAGTTCCAAATTTACGGCCGGTGATCTCACAAATGGTTTCAACATCCAGATTAAAAACGGCATACAATAGGTATTCTTTTTGGGCAGGGTTTAACTGCCGGGCTGCCGGGCTGTTTTTAAGGCTGGTGAGTGCATTTTGCCGGGTGAGTGTCCTTTCATCAATCACCTCAAGACCTTCTTTTAATCGGGATATGGCCCTAAAATAGATACTTTTGGCGGCATCTTTATCTTTCAGGTCAAATTTTTCGGCAATATCGCTGAAAGACCATTTTTCAAAAAATCGTAACAAGAATACCTGTGTTATTTGGTGGTCGGGGTTAAATTCTGAAAAGGGGTTATTCTCTGGATCATCGGTAAAGGTTGTCTCAAGATGATTGGCTTGATATACGCCGCCATCTTGGTTATCGCTATTGGCGGTGCTGGCCTGTTTTTCATTCCATAAAGGAAATACCTTTATTTCGTCCTCATCTTGCAATTCATAAACTTTGCCATCCTGATTAACGTAATTAAGGGCCTGCTGGCATAGCTTTTTACAGATATCCCTTTTTTTGCAGGCTGTGCATAAGTTTTTCAAATCTGGATATTTATCTGGCATATTTCCTTTCTCCCTGGGAATGTGTGAATTTGGCGGGGTTTTAAAACCCCGCCAAAAGCTTAGACACAAAGCCACCATTTTATTTTCTGCCGCATGATGGCACACGGCATTCCATATTCAACGTGCAACACATGGCTGCTGGACATATGCATGAAAGGTACTATACCTTTTTGATGCCTCTCAAACGGGCGGCGGCTTTGGGCTGATTAATAATAAAACTAACATACCAATCAAAAACAATCTGCCGGGAATTGCCAATGATGCCCTGATCATCAACGATAATGGAACTGTGCTGAATGCCATGCAGCGCATCGGCACCATATTTTACAGCATAGATGCTGGTACATAATGCGGCTTCATCGGTGTTGTCGTCTTCATCAAAGGCCATAATTTCACTGAAAGTGTTATCCACGCCTACCAAGGCAACGGGTATGCCGCCGTAGTATGGAATAAGTTTCCCAAAATCGTTTTTGACGTATTCAAAGGCCTGGCCGCTTGCTCTCATCAATTGGTTGATTTTCCGCCGGGTCCATGTGTTCATAATCAACTGTGAGGGGCTGCCCACGGTGTCAATGAGTTCGTCAAGGGCATTCAGGGTCAATGCATCGCCGCCTACTGTGTCGCCCATATCAAGCACCTGGGCGCCGGTAAGCCGGTTTTCAAGGCCGTCAAAGCTTTCAGTATCGGCTGTTCCATCGCCTTTGATGAATGTCTTATTGAAGAACATGGAAGCGGCTTTTACTTTGCTTTCAACCTCTTCTGCAACCGGGTTGCTGTCTGGGCCTGCCGTTTTAATAATGAAACGGTCAACCAAGGCTTTGCCACCCATGATTTTCAGATCTTCACTGATACGTTCCTGGGTGCCGGTGGAATCTGCATACTCTTCATTCACGGATCTGTGGCCCACACCGGAAAGGGTCTTCTCCCTTTTTTTGGTGTAGGCATTGCCGCCAATGGATTTGAAGGGAAGGCCGGTAAGAATGTCGGAATGTTCCGCGTAAAGTCGGATAATCCCTTTTTCAAGTGGGTCGTTGGCACGAATCGCCATTTCTGCAAGTGTTAACATAATTTACTACTCCTTTAAAAATTAAATAAATTTATTTAAGCCCGGCTTCCAAAAGTTCGCTTGAACTCATGGTGTTATAATCGGGTGTTTGTTTTTTGCCCGGTGTCTGGCTGCCTGGGCCATCCTGGGTTGTATTTTCTTTCTGGGTTGATGTTTTGATAAGGCCCCTGGCAAGCTTTATCTTTTCAACGTCTGAAAGGCTGGCGGAAATAAGTGCCTGCATGTCTTCCGGCAGTTCAGAAACAAATTCACTTACAAGCTCGGAAAGGCTTTCCGTTTTCTCGGCTGCCTTCTCTTCTGCGGTTTTATCCATGGTGCTTTGTTCCTTTTTTTTGTCTTCGATCTCTTCTTTTTCTTCTTTGGTTTCAGCCATTGGCGTAAACCTCCTTCGGTTTTAAATTTCAACGGTTTAATGTGATGCCTGCCGCCACAAGATATGGGGCAAGCAGGGCATTTATTTTGTGGTATTT
>NZ_JAQYWD010000083.1 GCF_030145145.1 Desulfobacula sp.
TGACAATGAGTGCGGACCGGTCATGGTGGATCCCAATCACATTTATCAGATTACCATGAACCTGATTACAAATGCGTTTCATGCAATGGGGCATGATGGCGGGATGCTGGATGTCACACTCAAGGAGATTGCCGTCACCGCGGACAGTCCCTGTGGCTTGAGTCTGAATCCGGGCAGCTATGCCTGCCTGAGCGTTGCTGATACCGGGGAGGGGATAGATGCATCCATCATAAACAAGATATTTGAGCCCTATTTTACGACCAAGGAAAATGGAACAGGAACAGGGATCGGGCTGTCCGTGATTGCCGGTATTGTAAAAAACTATGGCGGAGATATCGGTTTTTCCAGTGAGCCGGGAAAAGGAAGCCTTTTTAAGGTGTACATTCCCAGTAACAGCCGTCCTTTGGACACAACACCCTTTATTAATGGTCAAAAAACGGATTTGCACGGGTGTGAATCAATTCTTTTTGTTGATGATGAACCCTTTATCGTGGATGTCCAGAAAGAGGCCTTTGAACGGTACGGGTATAAGGTCACACCCTTTGTCAGAAGCCTTGATGCCTTGAATGAATTCAAAGCCGAACCCGATATTTTCGACATTGTCATTTGCGACATGACAATGCCCACCATGACAGGCTTGACCCTGGCACTTGAAATCAAAAAAATAAGGCCTGATGTTCCCATCATCATTTCAACGGGTTTCAGTGAAAAAATCAACAAAGACAATTATCATGAAATGGGCATTGACGGTTTTTTAATGAAGCCTGTTAAACCCGACGTGTCCTTGAAACTGATCCGGCATCTTCTGGACAATCGGTAAGATCTATATCCAAACCCCATATCTAATCTTGTTCGTAATCTCAGAAAATTAAAATTTTTTTTAAGGTCAAATAAAATATCGATGTATAGGGTTTAATGGCGTTAGATCTCTCATAGAAGGGGAATCGCTATATCCAACTCAGTTTGCCATTGCACTTGGGGATAAAAAAAATCAGATACTAACTGTTGTAGTTGAATGATTTTGAATAAAGTGTGGACTTACAGGGATAATCTGGGGTTATTGTTGATTGCCTCATTGTATTGGCTTAAATTTCCTGATTATTTTAAATACATTTTATTATTTCCACTTTGTTTTGAACAAACTTGATGGTCGGCGTTGCTCCCACCAGTGGGTTTTTAAGGCATGGGCAGGGCAGCTTGAATAATAATGAAGGGGGAAGCAGAATTTATCCACTTCCCCCTGGCGCATTATTCAATGCAGCCTGCTTTCGGCTATCCCTTGTCAGGTTTCCTCCCCAGGATATCCTGACTCCGTTTCACCGAAACTCTAAATACATTATCTAAAAGATTTCAGTGGCCGCAATGCGGACATGATCAGGCAGTACCTGGTGAGATTTTGCCTGGGCAGCAACAATAATGGCACCCCGGGCCAGATGGTTTGCCTTTCGGAATAGCCCTCCTGCTCCCTGGTGAATGGCAGTGATGGCTGCCGGTTCAAACAAATTTTTATGAACTCCTGCGATGGACAAATGATGGAGCAAATAATCCTCCATACCCTGTCGGTCAACGCCTTGGAGATGACATCTGCCCACTACCCTTGATGCCAGGGGCATGGAATACCTAAATTTTAAGTTATCAACCAGGTTAGCCTGGCCTGCCAGAATAATGGGTAGAAAAGGTTTTGAGTCATTGTCAAACTGTGTCAGGGTGTGCAGTTCAGCAAAAACTTCCAGTCGCAACAGGGATGCTTCATCTATAATCAGAACTATTTTCATCTTTTTCCCGATGACGGTATCCATAATTTCCTGTTTGATTTGGCGGGTCATACGGGTTCTTGAACTGCCCACGGGATCAAGATCCAACTCCCCAAGGATATTGCGATACAGCTCAAGAATGGATCCGTTGGAAGCGGTTACCTGGATAATGCGATACTCCGAAGGATGAAGTTTGCCTGAGACATATCTTAGGGCAGTGGATTTACCGCTACCAATTTCTCCGGTGATCAATGCGACGCTCCCAAGACTTGTGGCATAACGGACACGATTTTCAACGCCCTTTATTTCAGGGGTCTCCAGGATTTCCTTGTGGGCAATGTCAGCAATGAATGGTTCCTTTTGGAGTTCAAAGAAAATACGATGGGAGGTATTCATAGTTTGTCTCCCCACATCTGGCCGGTTTCAGCGGTTGTCTCTTCAAATGAAATCACAGGATCATTGTTTTTGTCTCGTTTTACCCGGCAATTGACATTGAGATCCACCGGCTTTAAAAAACCCCATGATTTTTGCAGGTGCAAAAGTTCCACCCGGTCATATTCATTCTCATGGAAAAGTAGCTCCACTTGTTTGCCCACAAGCTCCACTGGCCCTTCGTACAAGCGTTTATCAAGAATAATGGTCCGATCATTGTTGACTTTGCGTCGAACTGTTTTTCTAAAATGCTCCTTTATATTATCCGGTGTAGAGCGGATACATTCAATACCGTCTGTAAATCGCTCCAGGGGTTTATTCCCTGTGGCAGAATGCTTTCGGTCATTGTAATCATGGGCCAGCCAATCTTCAAAGGCAATATTGATCTCTCCCAGGGTGGTGCCGGTAAACCCCGGCAGGAACTGTGAGCGAACTGTTTTGAAAAATCTTTCAATTTTCCCTTTTCCTTGGGGTTTATATGGTCTGGCATGAATCAGTGCAATTGCCAGAGACGCCATGGTGTGCATCAACTGTTTGGAACGATAGGCACTGCCATTGTCAACATAGAGTTTACGGGGTAGTCCACGCCTGAGGAATGCCTGTTCAAGGGCATGCATGAACGATCGAGTGTTCTCTGAAGCATAAAATTGCCCATACACAATTAGTCGGGAATGGTCATCGATAAAGGCGATCAGATAAGATTTCCTCTGTTTGCCGTCTATTTCCACATGGGGTCCGTGCATGACGTCACTTTGCCACATGTCATTGGGATGTTCCGCTTCAAATTTACGGCGATCTTCAGGTGCTTTGCGTTTTTTCATAAGATCCTGCTGGTGGAAAAAACGATACACCGTTGACTGAGACAGTCGACTGGGTGCAATTCTCCGCTTTTTCATGGTCTTTATAATAAAGGGTACCGTCACATCCGGCATCTCTTTTCTCAGTTGCGCAAGAATCAGGCAGGTTTCATCATCCAATACCCGGGTTGCACCTTTGTCGTTTCTGCCCCTGGGATATAAAGATTCAAGCTGGCCGCCATTTGATTCATAAAGACATATCCATCGTTGAATGGTGCCGCGGCTAATACTGGTTTTGCCGGAGTGGGGAATCAGCCATTTGCGGGCGCACTTTTCCCGCAGCAGATGCTCCCGTTCTCCATGATTGAGCATTATACCGTTTACAAAGTCTTGAATCACACTGTATCGGAATACCGCCACATCAATTTTTTGCTTTTTTTCCATCAGTCCTCCTCTGGAGTTAGGGTTTTCTGGGGAATTACACCCTTTTAAATCCCACTTCAAAGGAAGCCATTGGTTGGTTTTGTATCACACTGTTTTTGTTGCAGATTAAATTGATCTGCTCACAGGAATCTTTCCCATACCCAGAAGATAGTCATAGGAAACCATCAACCCAGACTTCCAGCTCTGAGGGAGATGAGCCTTGATCTGCCCTTTCAGGTTCCTCAGCCAATAACGCATTCGTGCAGTGGATAACTGGGGAGGCCATTTCCCACGATTTATCCGGTGTTGAAGAGCAGACCGAATGGTTGTCCGAGAAGATTGAAAACCGCTAAAGTGACTTGCTGGCCTCATTGTAATGACACAGCCACAGTCAGGGCAACGATAACGTTTTAATAACAACGGAACATCAAAGCAATCAAAATAAGCCGGAACAAATCCATGTCCCCAGACTTTGAAAGAATTACATTTAGGGCACTTTGGTGGGCGCTCCCAGGAAAAATTGCGTCCTCGATCAAAAATATCCTTGAGTATAACGGTAACGAATTGTATCATATTCCTGTTTTTTGGAGGGCAAACAGCCCCCTTTGTTTTATGGGCGGACGAGAGCTGCAACTCTCTCCGCCTAATTTTTTGCATAAAAAAAAGCCCTTACCTATGGGCTATTTAATCTGACAAAATATCAAACAGGTCAATACATTTTAAAAATTTGAGTCTTCATCAAGCCCATTTAGCCTGGAACTCAACACTTGTAACAAACTTGAAAAAATATATTCGAAACTTAAACCATAATTTTTTAGCTTACCAAAAACCATATCTTGTGGTGTCGGTCAACCCGATGAAATTCAACTCTTTAAATATAAAAAAATTCTTCTGGCAGAATCTTACTGAATCAGCTATATCTCTCAAAAAAATTGATTTTCAAATATCACTCAAAGGAAGTAGTGGGAATGACAATTCAATCATGGCTCATGTATTTGACATTGGTGATCATCGCCACATCAACGCCTGGACCTGCGGTTCTTTTCATAATGACGAACTCAACCCTGCATGGATATCGAAAATCAGTATTTGCAGCATTTGGGAATATTGTTGGTCTTTTTTGCCTTGGTATTATAGCCATTACAGGTTTGGGATCAATTCTTAATGCGTCTGAAATCATATTTAAGACTGTCAAATATGCCGGAGCCGCTTATCTGATCTATTTAGGTCTTAAATTAATTTTTCAAAAAAGTATCGATTTTGCTAAAATTAATAACCAGGTAATTCCAACAGAGGTCGCATCTTCCAAAATTTTCATTCAAGCGTTGGGTATTGCTCTGAGCAATCCAAAGGCTATCGTATTCCTCACAGCACTGTTTCCACAGTTTAT
>NZ_JAQYWD010000042.1 GCF_030145145.1 Desulfobacula sp.
GTGTAAAAACGAAAAGATTGAATGCAGCTTTAGACCCGAAATATCTGGAGGAAGTCATGTTCGGCTGACCATTGCCAGTTACCAAGACCATAGGGACCTTATAATATTTACTTGCGTTGGCCCTGCACTGAAAATACCCTTGCTTGCCATTTTCGATAAATTTGATTATCATGTGAAAAATTTTATGGATTGAATCGAGAAAATGCAGACTTCAGATACACTGGATAATACACCGTCAATGTCAGACCCATCAATTATTATAGACGTCCAAAATATCAAGAAAAAATACAATGGGCATACGGCCGTAAGTGGTATTTCCCTTGCCATTGCCCAGGGCAGTTGCTTTGGCCTGCTGGGACCCAACGGTGCCGGGAAGACCACCACCGTGGAGATGATGGAAAATATCATTGACCAGGATTCCGGGAAAATTTTTTACAAGGGCGGCCCGAGGAACAAAACCTTTAACCAGGAAGTCGGTATCCAGTTCCAGCACACAGAACTGCTGGCATTTTTAACCGTGGAAGAAACCTTAAAGACGTTTGCTGCGTTTTATGATACCCCTCTACCGGTGGAAGACATGATTGCCCTTTGTATGCTGGAAAATATTAAAACAAGCCTGAACAATAAAATATCCGGTGGTCAGCGCCAGAGACTGTTACTCAGCCTTGCCCTGTTAAATGATCCAGACCTTATTTTTTTGGATGAACCCTCCACCGGCCTGGATCCCCAGGCCAGAAAGCATATCTGGGAAATCATCCGGGACATGAATCAAAAGGGAAAGACCATTATTCTCACCACCCATTATATGGAAGAGGCAGAAACCTTGTGTGATACCGTTGCCATTATGGACAAGGGTCGTATCATTGCCCAGGGATCTCCCCAAAGTCTCATAGATACCCATTGTCAAGACATGGACGGCCCCTGGAACCTGGAATCCGTCTTTTTAAAACTAACGGGTAAGCGGCTGAGAGACTAAAATCATGAATTTTAAAAGAATGTGGGCCTTGTTTGTGGCCAGGAATTTTGAGTTTATACGAGACCGGGCCGGGTTCGGCTGGAATATTCTCTTCCCGTTTTTAATTGTGGCCGGATTTGGTGTGATGTTCAGTTCAGATTCCCGATCAGAGTTCAAGGTGGGGGTTTTCCCGGTGGTACCGGATCAGATGGTTGTCACGGATCTTGAGATCCCTGAACGGCTTAAAACCTATGATTACATCAAGATTGTTCCGTTTGAAACCTATGATGCCGCCGTGGACAAGCTCTTGCACCACAAGATCGACATGCTGCTGAAAAATAGCGGCCCGAAACTTCACTACTGGATCAATGCGTCCTCCCCCAAGGGAGCTGTATTGGAGAAAGTGGTCAAGGAATCTGTCATATCCGAAGACATGTTTGCCGAAAGAATGGTCAAGCAGCAGGTCAAGGGCAAGCAGATCCGGTATATTGACTGGCTCTTTCCGGGCATTCTCGGGATGAACATCATGTTTTCTTCGCTTTTCGGGGTGGGGTATGTCATTGTTCGATACCGGAGAAGCGGGGTGTTAAAACGATTGAAGGCCACTCCCGTGACCGCCTTTGAATATTTGACCGCCCAGCTGGCCTCCCGGGTGTGGATCATGCTGTGCACCTCTTTTCTGGTCTGGTTTGGATGTGATCTTTTGTTCGATTTTCAGATGGAGGGATCTTACCTGGATGCTGCGGTTATATTTCTGGCAGGCACCCTGTGCCTTGTCTCCCTTGGACTGATCCTGGCCTGTCGGGGGACCAATGAAGAATTGACCAATGGCATTATCAATTTTATCTGCTGGCCCATGATGTTTTTGTCTGAAGTCTGGTTTTCCCTGGAAGGGGCATCTGAATGGGTGAAGAGTATCGCCCGGGTGTTGCCCCTGACGCATTTTTTATCGGCAGTCAGAAAAATTGTCAATGATGGTGCCACCCTGGCAGATGTCTCATCTGAACTGGCCATTCTCCTTGTGATGAGTGTTGTCTTTTTGACCATCGGTTCCCTGCTGTTCTCCTGGACCAAATAAAAGCAATTTGCCGGCACACGCTCAGCAATTCTCATTATGGCCATAATTAAACCGGGTCAGGCTTGTGTTATTGTACTTTTGGCCTTAACCCGGACAATTTTATAAAGACTGCACAGCCAAAGTGTCAATAACGCAAGCCTGACCCATTGTCCGGCGACTATTACGTCTTATATGTAATGTGAATTGCTGGCACAGGATCATTCCTATTTATAAATAATTCAATATATTGTATAAACCAATAAAGACGTTGGTTTAATTTTCGGAGGTTAACATATGAAACCGGTTGTGGCCCTTCTGGGCAGACCCAATGTGGGGAAATCCACATTGTTTAACAGGATAATTCGCTCAAGACAGGCCCTTGTTGACGATTTTCCAGGTGTAACAAGGGATAGACACTATGCAGATGCACAGTGGAACGATATTGACTTTACCGTGATCGATACCGGTGGATTTTTAAGTTCGGATGATGATTATTTTGCCGTCCGGATTAAGGAACAATTGACGGCTGCAGCAGACCAGGCAGATGTCCTTATTTTTATTTTAGATGGCCGGGCCGGATTATCCCCCTATGACAGGGAGCTGGCGGATTTTTTACGCCGGATGGCCAAACCGGTATTTTACCTGATCAATAAAATAGAAAATTATTCCCAGCACAATGAGTTGTCCGAGTTCTATTCCCTGGGTATTGATCATTTCTACGAGGTTTCGGCCGAGCACGGCATTGGGGTGGGGGATTTTTTAGATGACCTGGTGGCGGCGCTGCCGAAATATGAGCCAGTGGCAGATGACGATGAGACAACCATCAAGATTGCCATTGTGGGCCGCCCCAATGTGGGAAAATCTTCCCTTGCCAACCAGCTGTTTGGTGAACAGCGGGTGGTGGTGGATGAAAAGGCCGGTACCACCCGGGATGCCATAGAGTTGGCTGTTGAGCATAAGGGCAGACAATTTGTCCTGGTGGATACCGCCGGTATCCGGCGCAAGGGCAAGGTCACCCAGAAACTTGAAAAATTTTCCATCCTCAAGGCATTAAAAAGCCTTGACGAGTGTGATGTGGCCTTGATTCTGATTGATTCCGATGAGGGCATTACAGACCAGGACATCACCATTGCCGGATACGCTGAAGACAGGGGGTGCGGCGCCATGTTCCTGTTCAATAAATGGGATCTCCTGGACAGGGACCGGAAAAGTGTCAAAAAATATATGGAAGACTTGAGGTATAAGGCAAAATTTTTATCCTATGCCCCTGCCATGACGATTTCCGCCCTTACCGGACAGCGGTGCCATAAAATTCTGGATGAAGTCGTTACCATTCACAACGAATATTGCCACCGGATTAATACCGGCGTTTTGAACCGGATCATTGGGGATGCGGTTTACAGGGAAGAACCCTCGTTGCATAAAGGCAAACGATTAAAATTCTTCTACGCCACCCAGGTGGCGACAAAACCACCCTGTTTTGTCTGTTTTGTGAATTTTCCCGGGGCGGTTCATTTTTCCTACAAGCGCTACCTGGTCAATCAGTTGCGCCAGATGATTCCGTTGTCAAAAACCCCCATCAAGCTCTTATTCCGGGAAAAGACGGGCAAGATTAAATTTTCCGGGGGATCCAGGGAAGATGAAAGAATTTTCAAGAAAAAGAAACGACAGATCACCCGAAAAGGCCAGCAGAGAAAAGAACAAAGCAAGCGAAAACGAGAAAGGGATACAGACAGCGCTTAAAAAACATGGATCTTTTTGAATCTCATCATTCCCGGGACGATGCGTTAACCCGTCCCCTGGCGGACCGGATGCGCCCCATGACCCTTGATGCGTTTGTGGGCCAGGGGCACCTGGTGGCAAAGGGAAGTCTTCTCCAGAAAGCTATAGCAGATGACAGGGTGTTTTCCCTTCTTCTATGGGGACCGCCCGGATGCGGAAAGACAACCCTGGCCGGAATTATTGCCAATGAAACAAAATCTGAATTTATTAAGATATCCGCTGTTCTGTCCGGGGTTAAAGACATCCGTGAGATCATTGCAACTGCCAAAAAGATGCGGGCGTTGTATCAAAAGCGAACCCTCTTGTTTGTGGATGAAATCCACCGGTTTAACAAGGCCCAGCAGGATGCCTTTCTTCTTCATGTGGAAAACGGGTTGATCACCCTTGTGGGGGCCACAACGGAAAATCCTTCTTTTGAAGTGATTCCTGCCCTGGTGTCCCGATGCCGGGTGTTTACCCTGGAACGTCTTGAAAAATCGAGTATTCTAACCCTTTTAAAACGGGCATTAACCGATCCGGAAAACGGCCTCGGGCTGTCCCGGGCCAGACTGTCGGATGACGCCCTGGACCATATTGCCCGGGTATCTGACGGGGATGCCCGGATTGCGCTGACCAATCTTGAAACCGCTGTGCTGCATTTCGCACAAAAAGCGCCCATTACGGTTCAGGATGTTGAGACCGCCATTGAAAAAAAATCATTCTTGTATGACAAGGCGGGTGAAGAACATTACAATCTGATCTCCGCCCTCATTAAAAGCATGCGGGGCAGTGATCCGGATGCCGCGATTTACTGGCTGGAACGGATGCTGATGTCCGGGGATGATCCCTATTTCATGCTCAGAAGAATGATCCGGTTTGCCACAGAGGATATTGGCATGGCAGATCCGGGGGCATTGACCATGGCTTTGAACGCCAATGAAAGCTTCCGGATACTGGGTCATCCCGAAGGGGAGGATGCCCTGTTTCAGGCAGCGGTTTATTTGGCCACCGCTCCCAAGAGCAATGCCGTGTATGCCGCCCATAAACAGGTAAAAGAAGTGATCCGGAAAACCGGTTATTCACCGGTCCCGCTTCACATCCGGAATGCCCCCACAAACCTGATGAAAGACCTGGGGTATAAAAAAGGGTACAAATATGCCCATGATTATACGGAGGGCTTTGTCCCCCAGTCCTATCTGCCGGATGAACTTGGGCACCAGCGGTTTTATTACCCCACTGACCGGGGATATGAGCGAACCGTAAAGCAGCGTCTGGATGTCTGGATCAAATTAAAACAGGATAAGGATTGACAGGTCCGGCTGGATTAAAAACAGCATCAGTTATGGGGCTGCCTGATTTTTTTGATCCTGCCCAGGGCCAGGTCATATTCGTTCCAGTCATCCAGATAGGAACTTAAGGCCTCCCGGTAATGGTGAACGGCTTTTTGTGTGTCTTGGTCGGCTTCTGCCCACAACCCCAGTGCAGTATGCAGGGTGATCAGTCGTTCCGGTGCCTTGCCGGCAAGCTTAATGGTCCTGTCCTCATCTGTTTTCATGATCAGGTGTTTGATGATAATGCGGTACCAGTGGGTATGGATCGCCTTTGAAAATTCTGTCAAATGGTCCAAGGCGGCCTGATTTTTCCCTGAAAGTTGCAGCAGTTCGCCTTTTAACAGCCCCAGGCTGAGACTTAACGCTGTTTCCCGGGAGGGCAGCTGAAAATATTGATCAACCGCGTCAACCGCTGCTTGCCAGTCACTGTGGGCGGCATGGAAAAAAGCGACATTTCCAATCAGGGTTCGGTTTTCCGGTGCCAGTTCAAGTAATTGGTCATAGATCGGAATTTTTTTTTCGTACGGGAGAAGGGCCGACTCCAATTGGCCCATCAATGTGAGGATCACCTGCCGCTTTTCCAAGATCTGCTGTCTGTTTTTTTTGGCTTTCTGCCGGAAAACATCCCTGGCTTTTTGATGGGCCAATTTGTCTTCCAGCACTGTGGCAAATCCGTCCTGGATATGGGAAAATCGTGAAAAAGAAAGATAATACACCCAATCATTGATATCGGCAGCTAAAATCGACTGTTCAAACGAGTTCACAGCCATATCCAGGGTATTGTTTTCTTCTGAAATAAGCCCTTCAATGAACAAACGCCAACTTTTTTCAGCCAGGCTTTCAAATTCCATGAATCCCGGGTCCATTCTTTTCCTTTGGTTTAATACGGTTGCCAGGTACCCTAGAAATTCATCTTCTTCATACCAGGCCATGGCAAACAGATCTTTTGTAAGGTCAGTGATCTGGTCCTGTCCTGAAACCCAGTCAATCATGTAGAGCATCAATTTTGACGTGGTGTTTTCCGGTTCAATCAGCGAAAGGGTTTTGAAAAACTGTCTGCTTTTATCCATATCCCGGGTGCAGAAATTCAGCATGCCTGCGGCAAACAGCAGAACAGGATCATTGCTTGTTTTGAGCATGGTTTCACTTAATTCTGCCGCTTCTTTGAACTTGTTTTCAAGCGCCAGGCCGGTAATCTGTTCCATTTTTAATTCCAGGGAAAAATCAATCCGGCCATCCCATTTGGGCCGGCCTGCTTTAATGGATTCAATAAATCGTGCCGGTCTTGAAATCGGCAGGATGAGGCCAAAATCTGACAGGGGTGTTGTCACCTTAAAATAGCCGGGTGTCTGATCGGCTATCACGCCGGAGGCAATCCCGATGACATGACCCTGGTCATTGATCGCAGGTCCACCACTGTTACCCTTATAAATCGAGGTGTCCACCTGGATAATTTCTTTGGAGGTCCTCCTGACATATCCCCTTGTGATGCTGGTATTGATATGGTCATCCTGTGTCAGGTGTCCCAGGGGGAATCCCAATATGACGACGGGTGAGAGGCGCTTGATGTCCTCGGGCGCTGTTACGTCTTCAAGAGGCAGTGGTTTCAGGTGGGGGGGGAGGGTATCAATTTTCAAGACGGCAAAATCATTTTTAAACGGGGATTTTATCCGTTCGCCGGTTTTGGCGGACGACCGGGGAACCCCGACGATTCTCAGGTTGCCCGGTCCGTTACTACTGTATGCCGAAGACAGATAATAGGCATCTGACAATTCCGGGCTGGTCCTTAAGGCCGGCAGCCGGTTAAAGGCTTTTTCCCCTTCAAACCACAAAAACATCCGGTAATCAAATTCAATGGGTTTTTTTAGTGTAGCAGACTGGTTATACGCCTGGAAAAGGAAAGGATCATCAAGCCAGGGGCAGGCCACATGGCGGTTGGTTAACAGGTATCCCCGGCTGTCCACCAGAAAGGCGGTGCCCTCCACCTTGCTGGTATAGACGATCTCGGTGCCATCCGACAGCCAGTATTCCACCATGATAAAGGCAACAGAACCGGCATAGACGTCTATGAAATCAGAAACACGGGTTTCTCGCTTGTTTTTATCAAAATGGACATACAGCCATGAGACAGAGCTCGCGGCAACAATTCCCATCATAATGACCACCAAAATCACCACCATTTTTTTAAACCATCGCAATTCTTTAACCAGACCGGTTTTTTTTTTATGGGCAAGGGATTTCGGGGGTGAATCGGGCAGCCGGTCCAGAATCCCTGCCAGGGCCGAGACCACTTTGTCCATGGTTTGAGGCCGCAGGTCCGGGTCATCCGACAGCATGATTTTGATCAGAACGGCCAGTTCCGGGTCAATTCCCTTTAATTGATCTACCTTTGCGGAAAAATCTTTCAGGTTGGGGTCAGCAGATAACATCTCAACAAAAATTTTCCCGAGAGACCAGATACCGCTTTTAAAATCAATGGCCTGTTGATTGATGATGTCCGGGTGGCATTCCAGCAGTTTTTCCATCATGGGGCCATGGTGGGTTGCCCTTGCGTTTAAAAATCGGGAGAGCTTGTAATTGATTTTAACCTGGAGATTTTTTGTCTTTTCTTTGGGAATCAGGATATCGTCCAGAATCAGGTACGGCATGAAATGATCCTGTCGATGCAACAGCGCAAGCACAGAGGCGATATTGTGAAAAAGGGTGACCATGTGGCGGGGGTCTTTCAATACCCCGGACATAAAGATAGACCCCCAGTCTGCTGCATCAACCCATTCGCTGACCCGGTACCAGAGCCCTTCACTGCTTTTCTTGATGGCATAATGCTCGACAAAGTGTTCTGACGGCAGTCGTTTGAGCTCTTCCAGCTCTTTTTCAAGCCGAAGGGCCACCTGATCATCTACACCTGATTTTTCTGTAAACAATCGGATGGATACAGATGGTTCACCAGTGCCTTTTACGGCTTTACAGACAAGAGATGCCTGACCTTCATGGATAATGGCCTGAATCCTGTAATCATCTATATAGGTGATGCCGCCCAGGGTGGGGCTGCCACAGTCAGGGCAGGTGGTAACCTTTTCAGAGAGAATTTGTCCGCATGATTTGCACTGTTTCATAAAAAGGCCTCTTTGTTGAAGTTATCCGTCTGCATGAAGACGGATGCAACCTTTCTCTTCTACCATAAAGTGCCCGGCAGAAATAGTCAAGAACGGCTGAAAGATCCGATCCCGATCAAATCTATTGCTTGACAGGTTTGGAGAATCGGTCTATTCAGGAGAGCAGGGAAAAGATTTGTACGGGAGCATGCGTTTCATGCTGAGAGGGAGTTGGCCCGACCGTTCATAACCTGATCCGGGTAATACCGGCGGAGGGAACGAATTTACCTTTAACCATCCTCTGATGATCCAATCTTTTTTGTCAGGGAATGGTTTTTTTGTTGGGAGAGAAGAAAATGAAAGTCAAGTATGTCTTATGGGTGTTTAGTGTGCTGATGGTCAGCCTTCTGGCCTGCTCAAACCAGGAGCAATCCCAGGAAGTACCCCAAATACAAGCAACAGCACTGCCGGTTATCACCATCATGACCCATGACAGTTTCAGTGTCAGCAAAGCGCTTGTTTCCGCCTTTGAACAGACGGTTCAGGCCAAACTGGTCATCCTGAAATCCGGTGATGCCGGTGAAGCACTGAACAAGGCGATTCTGTCAAAAAACAATCCCCTGGCAGATATTTTCTACGGGGTGGATAATACGTTTTTAAGCCGGGCTGTGGCAGCAGATATGTTTGTTCCCTATGCCCCTTTGCATCTGGATGCCGTGGACAATGCCTTGAAACTGGATCCGGAAAACCGGCTGATTCCCGTGGATTTTGGCGATGTCTGTATCAATTATGATATCTTCTGGTTTAAGGCCCATCATCAAGTGCCGCCGGTCATGCTGGAAGATTTAATCAAGCCTGAGTATAAAGGCTTGACCGTTGTTGAAAATCCGGCAACATCGTCTCCGGGCCTGGCATTTTTACTGGCCACCATCAGCCGGTTCGGTCAGGACGGGTATCTGGCATATTGGCAACGGCTGAAAGCCAATGACGTCCTTGTGACCAACGGCTGGAAAGAAGCCTATTGGGGACACTTCACGGCAGCCTCGGAGGGGGATAAACCCATTGTGGTCAGTTATGCCTCCAGCCCGGCAGCAGAGGTTTTTTATGCTGAAACAAAACCGGACCAGGCGCCCACAGGCGTTATGATCGAGAACGGATCTGCTTTTCGACAGATTGAATTTGCCGGTATTTTAAAAGGGACATCCCATCTTGCCCTTGCCCGGAAGGCCATGGACTTTATCCTGTCAAGGCCATTCCAGGAAGATATCCCGTTGCAGATGTTTGTTTTTCCGGCCAATGGCACCGCCGTATTACCGGCGGTGTTTCAAAAACACGCCCGTATGACAAAAACACCCGCGCTTCTGGCGCCCCGGTTAATTGATGACAAACGGGATGTCTGGATCAGGGAATGGACCGAAACGCTGCTTTAGTAAAACCCGGGTTCCATATCCATCCGTACGCCCTGGCCGGATTGGTTCCGGCCGTTTTTTTCCTCGTGTTTTATTTTTATCCCTTGTCCGGGATTTTTTTAAAAAGTTTTTTCCAGGAAGGGAGAATGGACCTTTCTTTTCTGGACCAGGTCTTCTCCTCAAAACGGATAATGAAAATTATAGGGTTTACGGTTTGGCAGGCCGGGCTGTCTACGCTGTTAACATTGGTCTGTGCGCTGCCCTGTGCTTTTGTCCTGTCCCATTATGCCTTTAAGGGGAAACGGGTGATTAAACTGCTGGCATCCATTCCCTTTGTCCTGCCGGCAGTGGTTGTGGCAGCAGCGTTTCAGGCCGGATTTGGAAAAAATGGCGGGTTGTTCGGGATAAAAATAGACCACCCGTTGGTGTTAATTCTTCTGGCCCATGTGTTTTATAATTTTTCGGTGATGTTACGGATTTTGACCGGGTTCTGGTCTTCTCTCCAGGGGCGGATCAGGGAGGCGGCCATGATGCTGGGGGCAGGACCTGTGCAGGTGTTTCTAACCATTACCCTGCCCTTATTAAAACCGGCCATCTATGCTGCCTCAACCCTGGTGTTTATCTTCTGTTTTTCCAGCTTTGGCATTATCCTGATCCTTGGGGGGCCTTCGGTTTCCACCATTGAAGCGGAAATATACCGCCAGGCCGCCCATTTGTTTAATCTTCCGGTGGCCTCTTTTCTGTCGTTGATTCAAATCGGGTTTACATTTGCCCTGATGTGGGTGTATACCTCGTTTACCCGAAAGGCTGTGCGGTTTTCCCCGGATGCGGAACAAGCAAATCTTAAGACACCGGTTCTGGTGTGGGAAAAACTGATCATCGCAGGGGTGATTCTCTTTATCCTCCTGCTGTGCGTTGCCCCGTTACTGGCCCTTGTGATCAAATCATTGACCCATAACGGCCAGTGGTCATTTGTCTTTTATACCGCATTGTTTGACAACCCATCGGATTCCATTTTTTATATTCCCCCGTTTCATGCCATCAAATTTTCGTTTCTGTTTGCCGGCACGTCTCTTGTGATCGCCCTTGTCACCGGGGTTTGCGCTGCCGTGTTCATCCGGTTTTGTGACCGACGATTCAACAACCAATGGACCGCTTTTTTTGATCCCATTTTTATGTTACCCTTGTCCACATCTGCCGTCACCCTGGGATTCGGCATTATTATTACCCTGGATAAACCCCCTTTGAATTTGAGGACCTCTATTTTTTTAATTCCCATTGCCCATGCCCTGGTGGGATTTCCCTTTGTGGTAAGGGCGATATTGCCGGCCCTGCGATCGATTCCCCAGCAGTTTACAGATGCGGCAGCCATGCTCGGGGCATCTCCTATGACCATATTTAAAACCATTGATCTGCCCCTGGTTGCCAGGGCCCTTGTGGCAGGGGCCATTTTTGCCTTTACCATCAGCCTGGGGGAGTTTGGGGCCACCATTTTTACGGCAAGACCGGAAACCCCCACCATTCCCCTGGCCATTTATCGATTCCTGGGTCAGCCCGGGGCAATGAATTATGGACAGGCCATGGCCATCTCCGCTATATTGATGGTCATTACCGCCATGGGGTTTGTTGTGATTGAAACGTTTAGAATTGACAGTTCAGAAGGATTTTAACTTTTTTTTTGATATCCGCTGGGGGTAACCATTGACAGACCGTGTTCAAGTCCATGAAGATTTTCAGACATTCCCACGAAAAAGTAGCCACCGGGATTCAAAGACTTGCACAGGCGGATGACAACCTTTTGTCTTGTGGGTGAATCAGAAATATCAGATGCATGGATCGTGAAGGTAAAGGAATTGGCCAGCTCCGGTTACCGTTTGGATACCAGTTTGAAAATGCCATGAATGTCAAGAATCAGTCCCACCTGCCCGTCAGCAAGGATAGCCCCCCCGGCAAGGCTTTCTAAATCCTCAAGATTTTTGCCAAGACTTTTGATGACATATTCGTCCTTGCCCAACAGCTCATCAATTAATAAGGCTCTTTTTTCATTCTTTGACTCAACCACAACAACAAGGCTGTCCCAGACAGATTTATTCTGACGGCTGGTGTTGTAAAGTTCACTCAATCGGATGACGGGAATCAAATTCCCTCTGTCCCTGACCATTTCATTTTTTCCTTCCACTGTAAAACAGTCTTCCTGGTCAGGCTTAAAGGCTTTCTGGATGGCCATGGTGGGAATGATATACTTTTCCTGGTCAACCCTCACCAGCATTCCATCAATAATGGCCAGGGTGAGGGGCAGGCTGATGGTAAATTTTGTTCCCACCCCTTTTGATGATTTGATATTCAGCTGTCCCCTGAATTTTTCAATTCCATCCTTGACCACATCCATTCCAACGCCTCTACCGGATACATCAGTGATCTGTTTTGCGGTGGAAAACCCGGGCTGAAGAATCAGATCGTAAATTTGCGCATCCGTCATCTGTTCATTTCCGGTAATCAGATCAGTGGCTTTTGCTTTTTCCAGAATTATGTCTTTATCCAGTCCTTTGCCGTCATCTTCGATTTCAATGATAATATGACCGCCTTTGTGATAGGCCCGGAGAATAATCGTCCCCTGGGAAGGCTTTCCCTGTTCAAGACGATGGGAGGGGTGTTCAATTCCATGATCAACAGAGTTTCGGATCATGTGCACCATGGGTTCATACAGTGCATCCACCACATTCCGATCGATTTCAGTCTCTTCCCCCACCATGTCCAGGGCAACCGTTTTTCCGGATTTACGGGAAAGATCCCTGACAAGCCGTATCATTTTCGTGAACGTGGTTTTAATGGGAATCATTCTCATGGACATGGCAATATTCTGCATATGGGTTACAATCTGGCCGAGTTGTGACACATTCTGACTCAAAGAGGGGTCATTTGAGGTCTTCTGTCTCAGCATGGATTGGGCAATGACAAGCTCTCCTGCATAATCCACCAGGTCATCCAGCTTTTGAGTACTCACTTTTATCTGGGAGGCTGTTGGGTTTTTGGGCATGCTTTGTTCCATAAGGGCTGAGGCCACTTGTTTGGGTTCTGTCTGTTTTCCCTCAACCAGTATTTCTCCGATCTTTTTTTCCGGATTTTCTGTCTGGAATTCAAGGGCCTGGTTAAGCTTTTCCCGACTGATGGCCCCTTTTTGAACCAGTATTTCTCCCAAAGGATGGCTATCCCCCCTGGTCATGGCCATCTGGATGTTTTGAAGTTTTTCCCTCAAGACACTAACATTGATATCCTCATCCGGCTGTTTGATCCTGGTTTCAGTACTCAGTTTTACCCTGGCTAAAAGGGCTTTCAACATGTCCACGGCTTCCAGAATGGCATCTGTTGCCATATCATCGATGACAAGGTCACCGCTGCGGGCACTGTCCAGAAGGTTTTCCGTGGTATGGGCCAGTGTGTTTATTTTTTTCAGGGATAAAAATCCGGAAACCCCTTTAATGGTATGAAACGGGCGGAAGATATCATTGATGATATCCTTGTTGGACGGGTCCTGTTCCAGATCAATCAGGCTGACTTCTATTGTATAAAGGTTTTCCTCCGCTTCAGATACGAAATCAATGAGGATCTCCAGATCGTCGTCTGATATTTTTTCCGGTTCTTTTTGGGCATCAATTACCGGGATTTTTTGGGAGTCTATTTTTGGATCGTCTTCCTTTTGTGTGCTATTTTCACGGGTCTTTTCCTGTTCAAGGCCGGTATTTAATATGTCCAAAACATCTGAATATTCATACCCAAAAATTTCCCCTTTTTTCAGATGACGCATAATGGACTTTAATAGTAGCACGCCTTGTTCCAGGGGGGCTGTTGCAGGGATGTTTTTCAGTATCATGAATTCTACATACCGTTTACAGGCAAGGCCAATCTCATGGAAAATGGCGAACTCTTTCTCTTCTGACCGGTCAATCAGCGTATCCAGGGTATTGAGCATTTCACCCAGATGGGGGATATCTCCAGGACAAAATTCAACCATCAGATGGGAAAATGTATCAAGATCTTGTTGAAGTTGATCCAGGACAAGTTTCGCTTCTTCCGGATCAGGGGGCAAGGCCTTTGAAATATCTGTTATCATTTCTCTCGTCTTTAAAATTTCGTTGGCCTTACCGGTCAATGAAACTTCCATACATTTTCCATGGAGCCGTTTGAGAATCGGCAACAAGCAAGACAACGTTTCCGGCTCCTTTGGGTCTGCCAGAATAAAATCACAAGAGATCGTCTCCATTAAATTTTGAATAATTTCAACTGTCATAACATTGCCTTTGTTTTTTGCATTTTCCGGGACTACCGGGGGGGCATCATTTTATCACTGCAAAGGGCACAGGGCATCTGGGCAGATCCCCTGTGCCGGGGATTCATTAATTTAAAAATTTTCAAAATTATCGTCATCGTCAAAGGGAATGACCTGATCCGGTCTGACTTCATTGGGTCTTGAGGATAGTTGCTGTCTTTTTCTCACCGGCCGGGCAGGATGATGCGGAACAACGAGACGCGTAGTTTTTTCCGTGGTTATTGCCGGGGTCCTCTCATGGGTGCCGGAAATTACCCTGACCAGGTCCCCCAAATATTCCTTGAGCTGCTCTGCCTGGGCATTCATTTCCTCAGATGCGGATGCGGATTCTTCGGCAGTGGCAGCATTCTGTTGCACCACCTTGTCCATTTCCGACACCGCAATATTCACCTGCTCAATTCCCTTGGACTGTTCACTGGATGCTTCGGAAATCTCAGCCACGAGATCTCCAACCTTTCCGGCACTGACGGCAACCTTGCCAAAGGAGTCATTGGACTTTGATACAAGTTCTGACCCTTCTTTAACCTTTTTAACGGTTCCTTCAATGAGTTGGGCCGTATTTTTTGCGGCGTCCGCAGCTCTCATGGCAAGATTTCTCACTTCGTCGGCCACCACGGCAAACCCTGCCCCGGCTTCACCGGCCCGGGCAGCTTCAACCGCTGCATTCAATGCCAGAAGATTGGTTTGGAAGGCGATTTCATCAATGGTCTTAATAATCTTAGATGTCTCTTCGCTGGCCTTGGAAATATCTTCCATGGAGTGCGTCAGTTGTGTCATGGAATCATTGGCCTCAACCACCAGATGCGCGGCGTCTTTCATCAAATTGTCCGCATGTTTTGCATTTTCAGCATTTTTCTTGGTCATGGACGACATCTCTTCCATGGACGAGGAGGTTTCCTCAATGGACGCGGCCTGCTCAGACGCCCCTTCGGCCAGGGACTGGCTTGATGAGGAAACCTGGCTTGATGCGGCTGCCACCTGGTTGGACCCCTCACCTAGTCCCGCGATAATCCGGTTGATGGGCAATGTAATGCTACGGGAGAACCAGAGTATGCCCATAAGGGTTATGAACAGAAAAATTCCTCCGGCAATCAGAACTAGATTTCGAATGGCATGGACCGGACCCATAAATTCTGCTTCATTCTGGGTCACTCCAATACTCCAGCCTGTCATTGTCACCGGCGCATAACCGGCAATTTTCTTGATACCCTTAAAAACATAATGGTCCACACCGGATTTATGGGCCAGCATCTGGCTTGTTATGGATTCCATACCATTGACCTGGCTAAGGTTCAGTACAAGGATATTTTCTGTGTTGGGATGGGCAATGGTAAGGCCGGTCTTGTCCATCATAAACGGATAACCGGTCTGGCCTATTTTTACTTGGCTAATTCGTTCAGACAATATATCCAGCTTGAGCACGGCTCCGAAGATACCGACAATTTGGCCGGCACTGTTTTTTACAGGTACCGCCACCACGAACACGGGTTTACCGCTGGCCTTGGATTGCACCGGTTTGCCAATGCTGATCTTTCCGGTTTTGGCTGAAATAAAATAATCCCTGTCTACCACAGATAATTTTTTTGCCCGAAGGGCACCGCCCAAGCTGTCCGATACGAGCAAACCACGGGTATCCGCGATAAACAGAGTATCATAGCTGCTGCCGATCTGTTCAAAAACCGTTACGAAAAAACCGTCCACAGCCTCTAATTCGGCACTGGTATTATCCATCCCGTTTTTTGACAGCTTGTCGAGCGCATCCACTATTATTGGCACAAGGGCCATCTCCCTGGCCAGCTTGACTTCCTGCTCAATGGTCACATCTGTCATGGCTGCCAGATTTTCAGCGACTTGTGCTGCCTGTCCTTTTGCAGCGGTCACCAGTGCTTTTGAGGATTGATTGATTGAAAAGATACCCACAACCGCCAGGGGAACAATAACCGCTAGAATCCCGCCAAAAATTAATTTGAATTTAAGTGATCGTTTTTTCATTTGTATCCGTCTCCATTTAAAATTTTTATTTAATGATTTTTGTAATTTTCATTTGCCGTCTGATCCAATGAGGACACTTCATCTGCATTCAACACCCGGTTGATATCCAGAAGAATTTTGACGTCCCCTTCCATTTTGGCCATCCCCAGAATATACGATGCATCCAGATTGGCGCCAAAATTCGGGGTGTCCTCAATATCCCGGGATCTGATATTTAAAACTTCGGAAACCGCATCCACTACACAGCCCATATGGATATGGCCGGCGGCCCCCTGGATCTCCACAACAATGATGCAGGTCCTGTCTGAATACGCTGTGGCCGCCATCTTGAATTTAACTCGAAGATCTATTACCGGAATGACTTTCCCTCTAAGATTGATGACGCCTTTTACAAATTCAGGTGTCTGGGGGACCGATGTGATGGGCATCATTCCAATGATTTCCCTGATTTTTAAAATACTGATCCCGTATTCTTCCTTGGCCAGAATAAAGGTCAGGTATTTGCCCTCCCTTTCTGCCATGACCTTTACGGCCTGATTCATTGTTTCCATCGACTCAGCCATGTTGCTTTTTCTCCTTTGTTTTTTTTAATATTTGTTTTAAAACAGAGGCGACATCCTGCAAATCACTGTCAACATAACTGACAAAACTGGGTTTCAATTTACACCCCAATGCAAGTGTCTGTTTTTTTCTGTCAGGCAATATCAAGATGATCTTGATATCGTCAAAAAGTGTGCCCATCAAATTGAATTCAACCAGGTCATTTATAGAGGCAATCCAAAGGATAACCACAGACAGGTTGTTCAATGGTTTTCGGAGTATTTGAAACAGACCCTCAATTGAAGTGCAGGTTTTAATCTTTATTCCATTGACTTGTGCATGGATGATGGTTTCGAGATGGTCTCCCATCTTGTCTATCCCTTTCGCATACAAAACTGTTTTCATACCGCATTCCCCTTGTGCCGTTCCGTCTTTGTTATTGAAAAAGAGGTTGTTGATTTATATTCAGGTATAGCAGAAAGCATGCCACGGGGTGGCATCTTTAAAATTTTAAATAATAACAGGTAGTTGTGATTGTTAAGATAGGACGATGCAACGGAATTGAATGGCGCATTCCTATAAACAGGAAAAATATTATTCCTGTTTATAGGAATGGAGAATCAGAAGCTTGAATAACCCTTAGGTTGAGACTGTCTAATATTTTCAGGAGGCGCTGAATCCGGACAGATGGTGCTTTTTTAGCAGGCTGTATAGCCGGGACTGGGAGACCCCGGAAATCCGGCTTGCTGCCTCCCGGTTTCCCTTAGCCCTGCGCAGCAGTATTTTTAGATACGTTTTTTCAATTTGATTTCGATACGCCTGCAAAGTGGGCAGGTCATCTCCGGCATCCAGGCTTTCAACCGTCTGCGGCCTGGGGTTTGTTCCCGAAACCGGATCAAACGCCAGCCGGGCTGCCCGGTATTCCGGCGGAAGGTGTTTGGGAAATAAGGTGGGGTCCTGTCCTGCCGAAGCCAGTACATATTCTAGAACATTCATCAGTTCGCGCACATTTCCAGGCCAATGGTGGGCTGCCAGGGTTTGAAAAAATTCTGGAGAGATTGCCTTTGTTTCAATGCCGTAGCGCTGTGCCAGCACATGTGTCTTTTTAATGGTGATGTCTTCAATATCCTGCTGCCCCCGTTCCCGTAAGGGAGGAAGCTGGATTTCCATGGCCCGGATCCGGTATAAAAGATCTTCCCGGAATGTGTTTTTTTTGACCATTTCATCCAGATTCAGGTTGGTTGCTGCAACCAACCTGAAGTCCACCCTTTTTTCCGATTTGCCGCCGATGCGTCGCACATAGCGTTCCTGGAGCGTACGTAAAAAAGTTTTCTGGATATTCAATGGCAGATCCCCCACTTCATCCAGCAAGAGTGTCCCGCCATCCGCCTGGGCAATCAAGCCATCCTGTCGATTATTCGCACCTGTAAATGCGCCTTTTTCATGACCGAACAGGGTGCTCTCCACCAATGTTTCGGGCAGTGCCCCGCAATCCACGGCAATAAAAGGCTTTGTGTTTCTTTTACTGTTTTCATGGATAGCCCTGGCAAATAACTCCTTGCCAGTACCGGTTTCACCAGTAATCAAAATACTTGCATCGGTCACTGCGGCCCTGGCAACATTTTCCAGGCATTTGCGAAGGGCATCTGATTCCCCCACAATATTTGATCGAATCAAAGGAACCGGAGGGCTCGAGGTCTGTTTTTCCCTGCGGTATTGCAGGGCCCGGGTAATGGGAAGAGACACCTCGTCCAGAAGAAAGGGTTTTTGCACATAATCCCATGCCCCGTATTTAAACGCCATTTCAGCTCCCCTGATATCTCCTGTACCCGTAATAATGATAACTTCAGGTCCGGACGGTGCCTTCATCAGGTCCGGCATGATTTCCAGACCATTGCCGTCGGGAAGCTCCAGGTCCAGAAGGATAAGGTCAAAACACGATTCAGTGTTGAGATCAAGACCTTTTTTCAGGGTATTGGCAACATAGGGCTCATGCCCCATCTGTTTTAGCAGCTGGCTGAAGAACAAACAGATTTTTGGATCGTCATCAATTATTAATACCTTGATCATACCACTCCCTATTTTTTAGTTTTTTTGCCCAGGGCCTTGGTGACGACCTGGGCGAGCTCGCCGGCGATCATGGGTTTCATGATCATTTCAAAAATTCCATGATCTTTCATCCGTTGTGCCGTTAACCCCTCGCTGAAACCCGTACACAGGATGATGGGGATATCCGGCCTTAATGCCATTATCTGTTTTGATAATTCAAGACCGTTCATTTGGGGCATGGCCATGTCGGTTAACACAAGATCATAACCCTTGGGGTTTTGTTTGAATTTTTTAAGTGCAGCCAGGCTATCGCTCATGCTGACCACCTCATATCCGAGTTTTGACAGCACCTGCTGCATCCAGTCAACAATGGGTTTTTCATCATCCACCAGAAGTATTCTGCCATAGTGGGTCATCAAAGTAAAATCAACAGGCACTTCACCTGTTAAGGGGGCTCCCGAATGTTCCGGCAGCAACACCTGAAATGTGGTTCCCTTACCCAATTTGCTGTGAACTAAAATCGCCCCCCCCATATCTTTAATGATCCCGTAAGCCATGGACAGGCCCATTCCAGTGCCTTCAACCCGTCCTTTGGTGGTGAAAAAGGGTTCAAAAATTTTTGAAATCACCTGTTCCGGGATACCGCACCCCGTGTCGGCAACCGTTAATTGAAGATAAGGGCCCGGTTTTAATTCTTTTGCCTGGCAGATCTCAGCGGAAAGGGTCTTCATTGCGGTGAGTCGGACATCAAGAATTCCCCCGTTTTGTTTCATTGCATAAGCTGCATTGGTAAAAAGGTTCATGAGAACCTGGTGAATCTGGGTGGCATCGGCCATCAAAAGGCTGTCCGTTGTTTCAAAATGATGTTTGATTACTATGTTGGTTGATACCGAAGCCCTTAAAAACTTCAGACATTCTTTGATCAATGGCGTGATTTTTATTGATTGTTTCTGGACGTCTGCCCTTCGGCTGAATGTCAATATATGCCTGACCAGATCCCTGGCCCTGATCCCTGCGGCCAGGACTTGATCCAGGTTCTCTTTTGTCTCCTCATCTACTTTGTTTCCCAGTTTTGCCAATTCTGTAAACCCCAGGACAGAGGATAGAATATTATTAAAATCATGGGCAATTCCACCGGCCAGGGTTCCCAGGGCCTCCATTTTCTGGGCCTGTTGAAGCCTGTTCTCCATCTCTTTGCGTTGGGTGATCTCCCGGGTGATCCCCAATACCCTGTCGGGTTTTCCATCTTTGTCCCGTAAGAAACGGGCTGTCACCTCTGTCCATATGGTTGATCCATCTTTTCTGACCTGATCCAGCTCCAGCACCCGGTGTCGGTTGGGATCCTCCCCGTCCCTCCTGTCTTTTTTCAGTTCTTCGGATATGGTTGCAGATATTTTTTTCAAAGCAGCCGGGGTCATAAATTGTCCCATATCCAGTCCAAGGAGTTCCTTGGGGGTATATCCCAAAATTCGTTCCATGGAGGGGCTGACATAGGACAAGGAAAAATTGGAAAGCTGCAATATCCAGAGGCTATCCGCTGCATTTTCCGCCAGCAGCCGATACCGTTCTTCACTTTCACGCAAGTCATCTTCAGCCTGTTTTTTTTGAATGATGTTCCACATTCCGTCCATCATCAATTGCACCTGGCGGAGATCAGATTCATTATAGGCCTCATCTTTATTCCCGACTCCGGCCAGTGCCACAATCTTTCCATTGTCGAATATGGGGATATTCATCACCCGGGAAATCTTGATGTGCCCGGGGGGATATCCCTTTTTATTCGGTGAGGTATCATAATCATTGGTAATAACAGGCTTTTTGAGTCTTATGACGTCGGCCCACAGCCCTGTTTCCTCTACGGGGCACACCAATGGCTTATCCGTGATGCCACATTGTTCCATGGCTTGTTTTGACCAGGTATGAAGGGTCAGCTGGGTTTCATCCGCATTTAAAAATGCCAGGTATCCAATACAGCTCTGGCTCAGTTTTATGGCTTCCTCCACTGCGAACTCCGTCAGTTCTTTTTGTGATGCATCGGTCATTCGACTCAATTCCAATAATTTTTCAAGACGCACCTCATTGAGATATCTGGCTGTTTCCGCCCGGCTCTTTTTCTTTTCGATTTTAACGGCCTGCCAGGTGATATAAAATGACAGGAGAATCACAATGAACAGCACGCCCGTAAACAGTTTGACAAACCCTTGGAGGGTCACTGCTGTCTCCTGGCGGATATCTTCGATATAGAGGCCGGTTCCAATGACCCAGTCCCAGGGAAGAAATCCCTTTACAAAAGAAATTTTAGGAACAATTTTTTTGGGATCATCTTTCCATTGCCATACATAGTCCACATACCCTTCACCGCTCATTTTGACCGTGTTGACAAAGGTCTCAAAAATATGCTTTCCCCTGGCATCAGTGAATTCTGTCTGATCTTTGCCTTCAAAATCGGGCCGGTAAGGATGCATGACCGCCTGGTTCTGCATATCCACTATCCAGAAATAATCCTTGCCTTCGGGGCCATAGCGCAAATTTCGAAGCGTTTTTATGGCGTTTTGTTGTGCCGCTTCAAGACTTAATTCTCCTGTCTTTACCCGTTGATCATATTCTGACACCAGGCTCCAGGTGATATTGGTCAGTTCACGGATCATTTCTTTTTTCTGATCCATCATGTGTGTTTTTTTCATGGGGATAAATATCAGAAAAATAGTCAGAACAAACAGACCATAGGTTGCATACATGGGAATAATAATTCTTAAAGATGCTGACACTGCTTTTTTTTTAGTGGCGATCATACCTCCTATTCCCTTTTTGGTGGTTCTTATAAAATATGATGGTGAATGGTCGTGGTTCGGCTTTTTTAAACCATCCCCGGCCGCCTTTTTGGGGGGGGGGGGAGGGGCGGTTGGATCGCCATCAAAGGATGACTATCATGCAACGATACGTATCAGGATGTCAATAAAATATTTTTTCACGGATTGAAGGTGCCAGGGACATCTATTGCTTGACTATGCCGGGGAATCATTCTATTCCGGAGACCAGGGAAAAAATTGTACACAAAGGGAGTTTAATGGAAAACGAACTTGTCCTTGAGCAGGTCAGTAAAAAATTTGATGATGGCAGTCTTATCCTGGAAAATATTCATCTAAGACTGCCCCGGGGCACAAAGCTGTCGATCCTGGGTCCTTCCGGCTCCGGGAAGACCACCTTGCTGAGACTCATTGCCGGACTTGAAACACCGGATTCCGGTACCATTGTGTTTAACGGTGTGTCCCTGGCAGCCTGCCCGCCCTATAAACGGAATTTTGGCATGATGTTCCAGGACTTTGCCCTGTTTCCCCATCTGAATGTAGTGGATAACATTGCCTATGGCCTGAAAATGAAAGGTATGGGAAAAGCGCAGATCGCGGCCCGGGTAAAAGAGATGCTGCTCATGACCGGCCTTACGGGGTTTGAACACCGCCATATGGATGACCTTTCCGGTGGGGAACGCCAGCGGGTTGCCCTGGCACGGACCCTGGCTCCCCAGCCCCGACTGTTGATGCTGGATGAGCCCTTAAGTTCCCTTGACAGGGTGTTGAGAAAGCGCCTGCTGTTAGAGCTGACAAGCATCATGTCCACCCTCAACATCACCACGATATTTGTGACCCATGATCATGAAGAAGCCTTTACTGCAGGCAACCGGGTGATGATCATGAATCAGGGCAGAATAGAGCAGACCGGTACGCCAATGGAACTTGTCCACACCCCGAAAAATCAATGGGTTAAAGCGTTTTTAGGGGTATAGCCCCTGGGAATAGACGGTGAGTTGACCAAATCCTTTATATCAGATCGGCTATATTCACGTTTCTATCAGGATCAAAGCGAAGCCTCACGCTGCGGCCAACCCAATTTTCAGAGGTGAGTGCCTTGAAGATATCCGGATGGTTGGGGGTGTGGGCAATAAATCGGAAATGATCCCGGGTTCGCCCATACACCACGGCATAGGAAGGGGTTTGATCGGTTGCATAAATGACCGTATACGTCTCAATGGTACCGGTTCCGGTGACCTGGTCTTTTATGTTAACGGGGGGGTTGCCGGCCAGATTTTCTTTTTGATCGGTTAGATCATGGGCGGTTAGATCACCCGGAGACGGCGTTGACCCATATATGCCGGCAGCATGTTTGTGCATGAACCAGCCCAGGGCCGTGACAAGGCCGTTGGCGCGTTCTCCCGTGGAAATTTTTTCAGCAAGGGTGGCCACTGCATGGAGGTTATAATTATTGCCCGGGCCGCCAAAAAACCCCAGGCCGCCTGTCAGGGTGAGGGGTCTTGGGTCATTATCAGCCAGGCCGATCATTTTTTTTGCAATGGAAACCGCACAGGGAAAGCAGGAATACAGATCAAAACACGCCAGGTGTTCCAAGGCGGTGCCGGACCGCACCAGGGCTTTCTCAACGGCTGCTTTGAGGGGGGGGCTATTCGTAAAGTCAGATTTTTCTATCATAAACCGCTGGCGGTCCTGGGCATACCCACCACCAAGAAAATAAACGGTCTGCCGGTTTTTTTGGGAATATTTTTTGGCCGTTTCCGCTGACATTAAAATGACGGCAGCCCCCTGATCAACCGTAACAAAGGAATTCATGTATTTGGTATAGGGAAAGGAAACCGGCCGGTTCAAGGGACCGGGGGTGATGATGTCTTCGGGGGTTTTTACGGTCCGTGTCCAGGCATGGGGATGATCTGCTGCGGTTTTGCTGAACCCGGACCACATTTGACCCACCTGCATGAGATAGGGTTTCAGATCCAGACCCGAGGCCGCCCATAAAGCGGTTTCGAACAAGGGAAATCCCTGGAGGGGGTGTTCAATCCCATGGCGCCGCTCCAGGGGGGTGGACCCGATCAGGTCATCACCGGGATAATCTTCGGGAATGCCCCTGAAAAGGGCGCTATCCACTCTTTTAGACCCCCCGTCTCGCTGGACATAGGCTTCAGCCCCCACAATGAGAACCGAATCCAGCTCCTGCCGGGCAATCATCCCGGCAGCGCGATTGATTAGGGTCTGGGGGGAGTTGCCGCCAATCCCGGAAACATGGGCGAACTTTGGGGTGGCCCCTAACCGCCGGGCCAGGTCCTGGGCCGGTGCAGCATAGTGGCGGCTCACGGTTCTGACCACCATGATCCCGTCCAGGTGGGTCAGAACCGTTTTCGACCCCATCATTTGTGCGGCTTGTCTGGACGCCTGGGCCATCAACCCCATGGGGTCCTTGGCGATTCCGTCTATGTGCTTGGGTTGCGTGACCTGCCCCCATCCTGCAACAACAATGTTTTGTTTCATAAGTGATCTTATCCTTGCGTCAAACTGAAGTGATGCCATGATTCAGGCGGGGAGAAAAAAATGGCAATCGGTAAAGATCCCCTTGTTTTCAGGGGAATAGGTTCGTTCTACCATCGTCAGGGAACCGCCCTGGTCCATGAGCATGACCGTGGAGGACCGTGTGCCGTAGGTATCACTCTGGATGAATATCGGGGACAGGATCCTTTCCCATTCACGGGTCACCCCGGTCTGGGGAAGCTGATGGTCATGGGGAACGGATTGATCTGCCAGGATCTCGAACAGGCCCTCTAAGGTGACAGTATCCCGGACCAGGGCCTGCAGTGCGGTTTTACCCGAGGTCACCTTGGGCCAGGGGGAGTCCAGAAACCGGTTGGAAAGCCCGTGGATGCCGGGGGATATGGGTTGGATCTGGTTTTTCAGATTGGAGTACCAGAAAAGGGTGCTTTTGTTGCCAAACAACAGATTAAATCCATTATATGCCCCAGCCTTCTGGGTAAATTCATTAAAGTGGGGTTCCGGGGGGGTGCCGGATGCTAGAAAATCAACGATAATTTCACCCCGTGAAGGGGCATCCGGCCGGATTGAGTCCGGGTCCCGGTAATTGGTAAGGGCCGCAAAGGTGCCGTTTTGATGCACCCCGAACCATGTACCGCCCTGCTCCAGATCTTTTCCTGCCAGGATGTCCGGGGGGGTATGCCAGAAATCCATGGCCGCAGTGGGCCTCTGGTAAAACTCATCCCGGTTGGCAGCCAAAATAAGGGGATATGGTTTGGACACTTTATATCCAAACAGGATTAAGCACATGTATAATTCCTTGTTTTTTATTGGTCTGTTTGATATTTATCTCATAATATAGTTAAAATGTAACTGTTAATGAAAAAAAAATCAATATTGATGGAGGCTTTAAATGAAAAATGTTGTTATCGTCAGTGGGTCTAGAACGCCGGTAGGGTCTTTTGGTGGATCATTAAAAACGGTTCCCGTGGTTGAGCTGGGGACGTATGTCATGAAGGATGTTCTCAAAAGAGTTGGGTTAAAACCGGTTGTGGATGCATCCCAGGATGAATTTTCTCCGGATACATTAAAAGATCAGGGCATGATTGATCTTGAAAAAAAAGGATATGATTATGATGATGCATTAACCCCGGTATGGATTGATGAAGTGATCATGGGCAATGTCCTCCAGGCCGGACAAGGCCAGAATACCGCCCGGCAGGCCATGATTGCATCGGGTATCCCCAGACAGACCACCGCGTTTACCGTCAATAAAATCTGCGGATCAGGCCTTAAAGCCATTGCCCTTGGTGCCCAGGCCATTATGGCGGGCCAGGCAGAGGTGATCCTTGCCGGCGGCCAGGAAAGCATGAGCAATGCGCCCATGGCATTGAACAAGGCCAGATGGGGTCATCGAATGGAACTCACCGGTGTGGGACAGGTCCATGACTTGATGGTATTTGACGGATTGTATGAGATTTTTTACGGATACCACATGGGACTGACGGCTGAAAACATTGTAGAAAAATACGGTATCACACGGGAAGAACAGGATCAACTCGCCTTAATGAGCCACAACAGGGCGTTCGCTGCGGTACATGACGGGACATTTGCCCAGGAAATCGTACCCGTGGTGATCAAATCCCGCAGGGGCGATACCATTGTGGATAAAGATGAACGGCCCATGGAAACCAGCATGGAAAAAATGGCCAAACTTCGCCCGGCATTTAAAAAAGACGGCAGTGTGACCGCTGGAAATGCATCCGGGATCAATGATGCCGCCGCAGCAGTGCTGTTGATGACCGAAGAAAAGGCAGATGCGCTGGGGCTTGAAAAACTGGCAACCATTAAAGCGTTTTCATCCGGCGGACTGGACCCGGCTTACATGGGATTAGGCCCTGTACCGGCCATTAGACGCGTGCTCAAACAAACGGGTATGAGCATGGATGATATTGATATGATTGAACTGAACGAAGCCTTTGCTTCCCAGGCCATTGGCTGCATGCGGGAACTCAATATTGATGTGGAAAAACCCAATGAACTGGGATCCGCCATTTCCATCGGTCATCCCATCGGCTGCACCGGGGCAAGACAAATGGTCACCGCCATTAACCAGATGAAAAGAAAATCCTATTCCACAGGCCTGATTTCCATGTGTATTGGCGGGGGGATGGGAATGGCAATGATTATCGAAAGATAAGCAGCAATTTTTATTATGGCTATAACTAAACAGGGTCAGGCTTGTGTTATTGTGCTTTTGACCAAAGCCTGAACAATTAAGGGCAGAAGCCGGCAAAAGTGTCAATAACGCAAGCCTGACCCATTGTCCAGGGACGAGCGTTTTATAATGAGAATTGCTGAAAGATAAGGTTTCCCCTTTACTTGGAAGCATTAAAATGGTAAAAAAATTTATAATTTTAACCGGGTATTAAACATTTGAAATGAGATGCATAAAGAGGTGTTATTATTATGGATATTCCCAGGAAATTAGGCATATTAATTTATACGGCAGTGCCGGCCATCGTTGGCGGTGGAATTGTATACCATTTTTTCGGAAGTTTTCTTCAAGTCATTATCTTTGAGATACTACTTGCCCTGGCAGCGTTTGGTGTGATCCGAAATTAAGGCAGGATGTTTGGCGTATTTATGTAAAGCCGCATTTGTGCAAATTTTTTGCATATTGCGGCTTTACATGGTTTTTTTATCCTTGATTTATTTCCTTGACCCCGGACGGATAGAGTGGTGAACGCCTTGGAGCAGAATATTTCTCAAAAAGCGGTGTTTGTTTTTTTTATTGTGCTGTTCTGCAGTGTGATTTTTCTTGCAGGCAAGCTGTTGGCGCCTTTTTTTGCCATTATCATATTGGGGGTGGTCTGCACCGGTGTTTTTCGACCCATTTTCAGATTTTTTTTAAAACAGCTGTCCCCCCGGGTGGCATCTGTTTTGACCTGTGCGCTGATTTTTTTTGTGATTTTTATTCCAGTGGTTTTTTTTGTGGGGGTGATTTCCAAAGAGGCGTTTACCCTGTATTCCATGGCCAAGGATGCGGTGTTTTCCAATCAATTAAAAACCCTGCTGGAAACGACCCAGGCCCTGGACCGGTTCAATGATCTGCTGGAAAGGTCAGGGATTGGCATTGTGGTGTCCTGGGATGAATTGATCCGCCCCATCTCAGAACTGGGAAAGGTGGTGGGATACTCATTGTTTGAACAGGCCAAGTTTATCACATCCAATGTGGTTAATCTGGTGCTGTATTTTGGACTCATGTTGATCGTGGTGTTTTATATGTTCATTGACGGGGATAAAGTGACGAAATATATCTACGACCTGTCTCCCCTGCCGGATGAACATGATGATAAACTCTTTGAAAAATTTATGAATATGGCCGGGGCAGTCATGATTGGAAATGGTCTTGGCGGATTGATTCAGGGGGTTGCCGGCGGGATGCTCTTTTTTTTACTGGGGTGGAACTCTCCCTTCCTCTGGGGGGTCATCATGGGATTTCTGGCGTTTTTACCCATTGTGGGGATCGGGATTGTGATGATTCCCACAGCTGCCATTTTGATGCTGAAATCACGGCTTGTTTCAGGGATTGTGGTGCTTGTGTTTTATGTTGTGCTGTCCTGGGGAATTGAGTATGTCTTTAAACCCAAAGTCGTGGGTGACCGGGTCAGCATGCATCCGTTAATCGTTTTTTTTGCCATTATCGGTGGTCTGAAAGCCTACGGCATTTTAGGTATTATTTACGGCCCCTTGATTGCCACCCTGTTTTTAACCCTTGCAGATATATATTTTTCAAGTTTTCAATTTATGATTGAGCCTGGAAAGGTTCTCAAAGAGAAGTAATTGGAGTTTTAACGTTGATGACGAATACAGACAGTAACGTGACCAGCATTGAGAAGGAAATGAAACAATCCTATCTCGAATATGCCATGAGTGTCATTATCGGAAGGGCACTGCCCGATGTCCGGGATGGCCTGAAACCGGTTCACCGGCGCTCGTTGTATGCCATGCAGCAAGTACGGAACGACTGGAATAAACCCTATAAGAAGTCTGCCCGTATTGTCGGTGATGTCATGGGTAAGTATCATCCCCATGGGGACTCTGCCATATATGACACCATTGTTCGAATGGCCCAGGATTTTTCCCTTCGATACATGCTGGTGGAGGGTCAGGGGAACTTTGGATCTGTGGATGGTGACTCTGCCGCTGCCATGCGGTATACCGAGATCCGGATGCAGAAGATTGCCCATCAGATGCTGGCTGACCTTGAAAAAGAAACCGTTGACTTTATTCCCAATTATGATGAAACCCTTGAAGAACCTTCGGTCTTGCCCACCCGACTGCCGGCACTGCTGGTCAACGGCTCCACGGGTATTGCCGTGGGAATGACAACCAATGTCCCTCCCCATAATTTGAGGGAGGTGGTTTCCGCATTAATCCATTTGATTGACACGCCTTCAATGGACGTCAATGACTTGATGGAATTCATTCCCGGGCCGGACTTTCCCACCTATGGTCATATTTATGGTACCAAAGGCATCCATGAGGCCTATAGCACCGGGCGGGGCATTATTACGCTGCGTGCCAAAGTTGAGGTTGAAGAAAACAAAAAAAACAGCCAGGAAACCATTGTTGTGACCGAGCTTCCCTACCAGGTCAACAAGGCAAAGTTAGTTGAGAAAATAGCGGAGCTCATGCGGGACAAGGTCATCACCGGTGCCTCCTTTGTCCGGGATGAATCCGACCGGGAAGGGATGAGAATCGCGGTGGGGCTGAAAAGGGATCAGATCGCGGAAGTTGTGATCAACCAGTTGTTTAAGCATACCAACCTCCAGACCAGTTTCGGCATTATCCTTCTTGCCGTTGTCAACAACCGGCCCCAGCTGTTGACATTAAAGGAAATTCTCAATCATTTTATCGAACACCGAAGAAATGTCATTGTCCGGAGAACACGATTCGATTTAAGAAAGGCAGAAGAACGGGCCCATATTTTAGAAGGCTTGAAAATCGCCCTGGATCATCTGGATCAGGTGGTGGCACTGATCCGGGCCTCTCGTTCTCCTGAAGAGGCCAGAAATGGACTGATAGCGACCTTCAGCCTGACTGCTGTCCAGGCCCAGGCCATACTTGATATGCGTCTGCAACGGTTAACCGGGCTTGAAAGGGAAAAAATCATTAACGAATATGAGGCCCTTTTAAAGGACATTGCCTGGTATAAGGAGATCCTTTCAAACGATACCGTGGTCATGGGACTGATCAAGGACGAACTGGTCGAGCTGGATGAAGAATTCGGTGATCCCCGGCGGACCAAAATCGTTGAAAGCACAGCTGAAATCAGCATTGAAGACCTGATTACCCAGGAAGACATGGTGGTGACGGTGAGTCGAAGCGGGTATATCAAGCGAAATCCAATCACCCTATATACAAGCCAGCACCGGGGGGGTAAAGGCAAAACCGCCATGGGAACAAAGTCTGATGATTTTGTGGAACATCTTTTTGTGGCGTCCACCCATGCCACCTTTTTGTTTATCACCAATCTGGGCAAGGTGTACCAGTCTAAAGTGTATGAATTACCCATGGCCGGGCGGTCAAGCCTTGGCAAAGCCATTGTCAACCTGTTGAATTTTGATGAGGGGGAAAAACTGGCCACGGTATTAACCGTTGATGAGTTTGTTGCGGACAAATATGTGGTCATGGCCACTAAAAAAGGACGGGTGAAAAAAACCGACTTGATGGCCTATTCACGACGGCGATCCGGCGGACTGATCGGGGTGAAGCTGGCTGAGGGCGATGAGTTGATCGCCGCAAGAATTACCGATGGGAACATGGATGTTTTCCTGGGCTCTGAAGGGGGAAAGGTGATCCGCTTTCACGAGAAGGATGTCCGTGCCACTGCCCGGGGCTCCATGGGCGTCCGGGGAATGCGCATTGACAAAGACGCAAAGGTGGTTGGCATGGCTGTCCTGGAAACAGAGGATACCCTGCTGACGGTAACGGAAAATGGATATGGGAAACGGTCTTCCATTGAAGACTACAGGACTCAGACCCGGGGCGGTAAAGGTGTTTTTTCCATTAAAACCTCAAAGCGGAACGGCAAAATGGTTTCCCTGATGTTGGTGGATGACCATGATGAGCTGATGATGGTGACCGATAAAGGAAAGCTGATACGCATATCCATTGAAGGGATTAATGTGATCAGCAGAAATACCCAGGGGGTAAAACTGATTAACCTGTCGACCAAAGAAACCTTAATCGGCATTGCAAGACTTCCCGAGGACGACCACTCACTGGAAGCAGATGAGCAGGAGGGCGATCCGGACGATACGCATTCGGGAGAAGTGCCGGATGAAGAGGCGCATATTGACAAGGCAGATCCCACCGATTCATAGGGGCGAAGGCCACCGGAAGCGGCTGAAGGACCGGTTTCTTAAAAATGGCCTTACCGGATTTCATGATTATGAAGTCATTGAGCTGCTGCTGACCCTGAATACCCCGAGAAGGGATTGCAAACAGAGTGCAAAATTACTGTTAAAGCGGTTTAAGACATTTCAGGCAGTCCTGGAGGCCGGGCGGGAATCCCTTTGTGAAGTTGATGGTGTGGGTCCGGAAAACAGTTTGGGTATCCGGTTGATTAAAGAAGTGTCGGACAGGTACCTTGAAAGTAAAATCCTTGCCAAAGACGTGGTGCAAAACCCCAGAGACCTGAGGGAATATTTGAATCAGACCATTGGGCATAAAACAAGAGAAGTCTTTGTGGGGATTTTCCTGGATGCTAAAAACAGGGTCTTGACATCCAGCATCCTGTTTAGCGGAACCTTGACCACCAGTTCTGTGTATCCCAGGGAAGTGCTTATCAGTGCATTACAGCACAATGCCGCTGCCGTGATTTTTGCCCACAACCATCCGTCAGGGGATGTTGAACCGTCTGCCAGTGATATCCAGATTACACGGCACCTGTTTTTTGCACTCAAGTACGTGGGAATCGTTTTGCATGAGCATATGATCGTGGGGAATGAAGGGGTTTACAGTTTTGCAGCCCAAGGGTTAATATCAAAATTTAATACAGAGTTTGAACAGACAAATGAATAAAAAAAATGACATGCCCCCGTGTTTTGGTGATCTGGAACGCGTATTTCCCATGACCGATAAGGGGCTGCGGCAGACACCGGATGAGTGCTTTTACCACTGTCCGATAAAAACACGCTGCCTTCAGCAGGCCATGGCCACCCGGGCGGGGGGTCAAGTGGAAGAAGAAATCCTTGAAAGGGGAACCCGGTCCGGGGCCATCAGTTTTTTTGAACGCTGGTCCCGGAAAAAACAGATGGCCCGAAAAATGACCGACTAATTTTGGAGGAATCCGTGAAATCCTTACGAAATATTGATGTAACCTCAAAAAGAGTTTTTGTCAGAGTAGACTATAATGTCCCTGTTGATGAAACATTGACGATTACAGATGACAACCGGATAAAGGCAACCCTGGAGCTTATTCGATATCTCCTGGCACATCATGCAAAAATTATTCTGGCCTCTCACATGGGCCGGCCCAAAGGGAAAAACGTGCCCGCCCTCAGCCTGGCAACGGTTCGCCAGCGGCTGGCACAATTATTAAATCAAGCGGTCCTGTTTGCCGATGACTGCATTGGCGAGGACGTGACAAAAAAGGTCAACCAACTTCAGGACGGCCAGATTCTGATGCTGGAGAATTTGAGATTCCATACAGAAGAAGCCGATAATGATGACGGTTTTTCAAAAACACTGGCGGGTTTTTGTGATGTATATGTGAACGATGCCTTTGCTGTTTCCCACCGGGATCAGGCATCCATTACCGGTATTCCCAAATTCGCGCCTGAATCTGCCCCAGGATTTTTGCTTGAAAAAGAGCTTCAATTTTATTACGATTCGGTTGACCGTCCTAAACGGCCCCTGGTAGCCGTCATTGGTGGTGCAAAAGTATCCAGCAAGCTGGCAGCCCTGGAGAATTTGCTCAAATTCGTGGATCGGATGATTATTGGCGGGGCCATGGCCAACACCTTTTTGAGAAGCCAGGGCATTGACACCAAGGGGTCAATGATTGAAGCCGATCTCCTGCAGACCGCATCCGGTATTATTCAAACGGCCGAAGAAAAAGGCATCGCGTTTCTGCTTCCCCGGGATCTTGTTTGCGCGGATAAATTTGATGCCTCGGCCCGGGTGAAAAACTGCCGACTGGATCAGATCCCGGACGATTGGATGGCCCTGGATATTGGCCCTGAAACAGCCAAAGCGTATGCAAAAGCCGTTGCCGATGCCGGCACCATTGTATGGAACGGCCCCATGGGGGTTTTTGAAATGGAAAAATTTATGTCCGGAACCCAGGTTGTCGCAGATGCCATTGCCGCCTCCCCGGCGGTTTCAATTTTAGGCGGCGGGGATACCGGGCTGGCAGCGAAAAAATGTGATATTGCCGATAAGGTCAGTTATATTTCCACTGGCGGTGGTGCTTTCTTGCATTTGATGGAAGGCAAACGACTACCGGGGGTGGTGGCCCTGGAATAAAATGAGACTAGGACCGCAGATGGATCAATAGACAAGCAATTTCGCTCAAGTTATAAAATTTGTGGTCCTTAGCAAGAAAAAGGAACGATAGTGATATCCTATACGCACAGAGAGTGTTTGAGCCGGGAAGAAAGACTCCGAAGGTCTTATTATGAGGTGTTGCGCGACGAGCTGGACCAATTTGCCCTGGCATACGCCCTTGTGGGATCATATGATAATTTCATCCGCCTGCGGGAACCCTATCCGTTTGTAGAATTAAGGGAACTGAAGCCCCGGGCCCGAATTCCATCGGTTGAGTTTGACGCCCAGAATACCTTTTTGATCATTTTTTCCGAAGATTTTATCGATAAAAATCATAAAAAATACATTCGATATTTTGATGCCAATAAAACCACCAAAGAAAATTTATTAAGACATAAATCTTTTCCAGATGTGGAAAATTTTAATCGGAACCTGAAATTTTTCGAAACCCAGGGGTTTTTTTCTTTTCTAGGTTCATTACTGCCCATTGATTATGCATTGTTGATTCAACGGAACCAGCAATGCAAGGTCAGGTATGCATTGACCCATTTCCATGTGAGGATCGACTGGCCCATTGCGGATGCGTCTGAAGCACTTGCCAAGGATTTGCGGTATATTTCAAAAGATCTTTATGAAAAAGGGGATAAATATGCTGAAGATTTTCAAAAGAAATTTTTTGAATACTATGGGGTCCCGGTTCTGTCCGGGGGACGAAGAACCGCCGCCATCGTAGCGGCCCAATATTTCAGGCAACTGCCGGGAATCGCCACTATTTACCTGTCATCCAGTGAAGCCAGAACACTGTTGCGGATTGATGAAATCGGGGTCTCCAAGTCGGTGTTGGTAAAACTGCCGGTGGATGAAATAAAAAAACTGGCAGAGACGGCGGGTATTACCCAAAACAGTTTTACCAAAAATTATGTTGTTGCCCGGGAGCGGAAAAAATTTGTCTGCATGTTAAATGTAAAATACGATTATACCAGTCATGCATTGCCCTCGGAGGGGGGCAGACTTCGGGAGTTAAAGCCTGACACCAACTGGCTGACCGTATCCCAGGAACTGATATTACCCCGGCCATCCGTCAGCTTCCATCCACCGATTTCTTATAAAATGGTGTATGTATAACCTAAATTTCGAACGGGTGCTTATAACTTTTTAAGCATGGCAACTTCATCACAATTGGGGAAATGGACACAACTGATACAATCCGACCATACTTTGATGGGCAGTTCATTTTTATCAATGGTGGAAAATTCAAACCGCTGAAAAAAGCCGGGCCGGTAGGTAAGGGTAAACAGATCCTTTATCTTGAAATAAAACGCTTCCTGGATCGCCCTTTCAGTCATAAGTGTACCAATGCCCTGACCCGTGAAAGCGGGGTCCACGGCCAGGGATCGGATTTCCGCCAGATGTTCCCAGCAAAACTGCAAGGCGCAGCAGCCCACCACTTTATCCTTCTGGGGGTCGATAAATACCCAGAAGTCTCTTAAATGGTCGTATATCTTACTAAGGGGCCTGGCCAGCAACTCACCCTTTTTACTATAGAATTGAAGTAGCGCGTGGATGGCGGTTACGTCATCCAGTATGGCTTTGCGTATCATTTTTGATCCTTTGTCTTAATCAATACCTTTACTGTGTTCGACATTTTTTCAAGGGTTGTCTGCCCGGTATCGGGGTCCATGTATACCATTTTTGTGCCATCCGGTATATCAAAATATTGATAGGGTCTGTTGGACAGACCCTGTGTCATCACATCCATCCAGATGGGCAGGGCAGCCCTGGCACCGGTCTCATTTTGGCCCAGGGAGGAGGCATCATCATTGCCCACCCAGACGCCCAGGGCGATATCCGGTGAGAATCCGACAAAAAGGGCGTCTTTATAATTGTCGGTTGTGCCGGTTTTTCCGGCAATATCTTTTTGGATGATCCTGGCCCGCTTTCCCGTACCTTCCCGGATGACCGCTTTTAACATGTCCGTCATAATGGCAGCGTCTTGCCGGGACATGATGGCCTGCTTCTGGATCTCGGTTTTGTAAACAACCCGGCCGGTTGAATCGGTAATTTTAACGATGGCAAAGGGGGCGACCTTAATGCCCATATGGGCGAAGGGAATATACGCTGCCGTCAGCTCCATCAGGGTGACCTCCGATGTCCCCAGCGCCAGGGAAAGGGTGGGATGAAGAACCGATGAGATGCCGGCTTTTTTTGCAAATTCAACCACCCGGGATGGACCCATGGCCTCCAGGAGCCTGACCACGGGTGTGTTTTTGGATAAGGCCAGTGCGTTGCGAAGGGGGATGTCACCCCCATATTTTTTTGAAAAATTATTCACCTGCCAGGTTTGATTGTCGGGCAGATGATAGGACAACGGCGCATCCTGCACAAGATCTGCCTGGGAGAATCCCAGGGTAATGGCGGTGGCATAAACAAAGGGTTTAAACGCGGAACCGGGCTGTCGTTTCGCCTGAACCGCCCGGTTAAAGGGACTGGTATTAAAGGCCCGGCCCCCCACCATACTCAAAATGGCACCGGTTTTAGTCTCAATGGCCACCAGGGCACATTGGAGTTTTGAGCTGGACCGTCCCTGTTCTTTCATGCGGGTTTCAAGCTGGGCCATTCGGTTTGCCACCGATTGGTTGGCAGCCTTTTGAAGATCTAAATCAAGGGTGGTATAGATATTGAGGCCTTTTGAATAGAGGGTTTGCAGATCAAACTGCTGTTTTAAAATATGGGTCATATATGCGGTAAAATAAGCGGCAGGATGCAGCCGTGCGGTTTTCGACGGCGCTTTGACCGGGGTGGCTTTGGCGATAGTGTAGTCCTGGACAGGGATGAGGTTCATGGCCCGCATTTGCTTTAGAACCAGGTTTCGTCTTTTTTGGGCCAAATCCGGATGGTTGATGGGAGAGTAAACCGAAGGGGCCTTGGGGAGTCCGGCGATCAACGCTGCCTGGGCCAGGGTAAGGTTTGCCACGGAGGTGTCGAAATAGGTCTGGCAGGCGGCTTCAACGCCATAGGCCCCGGACCCCAGGTAAATCAAATTCAAATATAATTCCATAATTTCATTTTTTGTATACCGTCTTTCGATCTGCAGCGTTAAGATCACCTCTTTGATTTTCCGGACAATTGATTTTTCAGGCGTGAGAAACAGTGTTTTTGACAATTGCTGGGTTAAGGTACTGGCGCCCTGTTTGAATTTTCCGGCCTTAAGATCATAGATAATGGCCCTGACAATGGCTTTTAAATTGATGCCGGAATGGGTATAAAAGTTTCGGTCTTCTATGGCCACAATGGCATTGATGAGGTTTTTGGGTATTTGTTCAATGGCCACTGGAAATCGTTTTTCAGTATAAAACTGGGTAAGAATCTGGTTGTTTGATGAAAAAACCGTGGTGACAGCCGAGGGGTTAAATTGCTTGAGGTGGTTTATCTGGGGCAAATCATGGAGAAGACTGAAAAAACCGCCGGCAGGGATTCCCAGAAAAATACCTGCAAAAGCAATGACCCATAAAATGCGCCGGGGTTTGAGCATGGTGATCCCTTTATTGATCCTTAAATTGATAGAAGACGGAGTTAAGATATCTTTTTGGGGAAAAAAAATCGATATCATTTACAAGGGATTCCGTTGATCCGATGATCAGGTATCCATCCGGTTCCAGATGTTTTGAAATGTTATGGTAAATCCGTTTGCGAACGTGGCTGGAAAAATAAATCATCACATTCCGACACAGAATAATATCAAATTTATCCAGCCCGACCCATGGGTTGATCAGGTTCATTTTCTTAAATTGCACCATGGCCCTGACCTCATCTTTGATTTTATAGCCATTCTCCTGTTTGTCAAAGTATCGGTTCAGGCGGTTTTGATCCAGTCCCCGGGTCACTTCAAAGTTGTTGTACAGCCCATAGCTTGCCTGGGCGATGGCGGCATCGGAAATATCGGTGCCAAACAGTTTAATATGATACTGATCTGGTGTGATCCCCATTTCAAGCAGGGTCATGGCAATACTATAGATTTCCTGGCCCGTTGAGTTGGCGGCACTCCACAAACGGATGACCGGCTTTGAAGCCGGACTTTTTTTATTGTGTTTGTCGATGAGATCCGGGAAAATTTTATGCTGCAACAATTCAAAAGGGGCCTTGTCTCTGAAAAAATAGGTTTCATTGGTTGAAATGGCATCGATGATGTCATTTTCAATTTCTTTTTTGATATCAGTTTTTGCCTTTTGCAGCAATTGGGAATATGAAGAACAATTAAATTTGTGGACCAGGGAATTCAGTCGGGTTTCCACTAAATATTCTTTTCCCGGGTCAAGGACAATTCCGGAAATATCCAGAATATACGTTGAAAAGGTTTTAAATTCTTCCGGGCTGACTTTAATGTTTGTCATAGATTTGGTGTTCAAAAAATTAAAGCGGTTTCAAGCGTGAATGGTGTTTAAAATTTCCTGGGCAATGTTCTCCAGGGGGGCGACAATATCGGCGACACCGGACTCTACAGGTTCCTTTGGCATCCCATAAACGGTGCAGGTCTCCTGGTTTTGGGCAATCACAAACCCGCCCTTGATTTTCATCTGGATCAATCCTTTCAGACCATCTGACCCCATACCGGTCATAATGACGCCGGTGGACCGCCCTCCATACTGCCGGGCAAGGGATCTGAACAGGTAATCAACCGAAGGCTTACAGCTGTTTTCCGGCGGGTCATCGGTAATTTTGATCATTTTTGTAACCCCATCGGCCCGGGTAACAACTTTCATCTGTCGGCCGCCCGGTGCAATAAAAATCCTGCCGGCCACCAGGAGGTCTCCGCTTTCAGCTTCTTTTATCTCAAGGGGTGATTTGTTGTTCAGACTGTTGGCAAGGGACGCGGTAAACAGGGGCGGCATGTGTTGTACAATTAATACCGGCACCTTCAGGTCCCCCGGGAGCATGGGGATCATCCGGGTTAAGGCATTGGGGCCCCCCGTGGAAATGCCAATCCCGATAATGTCTGATCCGGACCTGATGACAGGGGGGTGAAGCTGCCGGGGCGGCTGTTTGAGTGAACTGACCCGGTGAGCCGGGGGCAATGGGCTGGGTTTCTCAAAGCGGTTAACCCGGGCTGTTTTCTGTCGCTTCAACGCATCAATAATGGGGACAAGGGCGGCATTAACGGTTTGCATATTTTCAGCCATACCACCGCCATCGGGTTTTGGAACAAAATCAAATGCCCCCAGCTCCAGGGCTTTTATGGTCATTTTGCTTCCCTGGTGCGTCCGGCTGGACAGCATGATCACAACCGGGGCATGGGCGTGGTCCTTTAAGGCCTGCAAGACTTGTATGCCGTTCATCTCCGGCATTTCAATGTCCAGGGTAATCAGATCCGGTTTAAGGGCCGCCATTTTTGATAGGGCGATTCTGCCATTGTTGGCCGTACCAACAACCTCAACCCCGGGGATGGCTTTTAAAATATCCCCAACGATTTTTCTGTAAACAATTGTGTCATCCACAACCAGTGCCCGGATCGGTGCCATTATTCTTTGAGTACCTCATCAATATCAAGGATGCCAATCAGCCGTTTTTCAGTTTTCAAGACCCCTTGGAAGTATTTCCTGTTAACCCCGCCAATATTGGACGGAACCGGTTCAATATCGGTGTTTCCGGCCCGGACCACATCACTGATCGCATCCACCAGCAGGCCGATATGTTCATCTTCTGAACTGACAATGATATTCCGATTGTCTTTTGTTTGTTTGACCGGTGCCAGGCCCAGTTTTTTACCCAGATCAATAATGGTCACGATGCGTCCGCGCAGGTTTAAAATCCCCTGGATATAGTCGGGCGCCTGGGGGACCTGGGTAATTTCAAAGTGTTTGTTGATTTCCTGAATATTTAGGATGTTAATGCCGCAAAGGGCGCCGCCAACATAGAAAGTGGAAAATTCCAAACCGTCAAAATAGCTGTCCATCGCCGTTCCTGCCATCTTTTCCTCCTTAGGGGTAGACCGGTGCGGTTACCGGGTCAAATTCAGGTGCTTTTTGATGATTTTTATCAGTTTTTCCCTCGTCCTTAAACCATTCAGGGTTTAGCATTTTTACCATTTCGAAAATATCGACCAGGAGCGTGATATGGCCATTAATAATTATAGACCCGCTGATGATCGATTGTTTCAGGGTGTTTTCATCGATATCAAGGGTCACTTCCAGCGCATCCACCGGCGGTGTTATCATGAGACCCAGTTCCCTGCCTTTGATTTTAAAAACAATGACTTCCTGCTGGTCTTTCCGGGGTAGCGGACTGAAATCAGCCACCTGGGAGAGTTCATAGAGGGGCAGTGCCTTTCCCCTGTATTGCACGACTTTTCGATTACCGAACTGTTCAATGTCGGTGGTTTGAATTCTTTCAATTCGTTGGACAATATTCAGGGGGGCAGCAAAGTATTCTGTTTCGGAATTTTTAAAGATCAGCAAAGCCGCCTTGTCCTTTGAGGCTTCTGCCGCTTGTTCGGCGGCCCTGGTCATCTGTCCGGCCGTGGAGATGGCTGCCAGGTCAGCCATTTGGGCAAGGTTTGAAATATCAAGGATCAGGGCCACTTTCCCGTCGCCCATAATGGTGGCCCCGGCATAAGCCGTACATTTTTTAAGGTGCCGGCCCACGGGCTTGACAACAATTTCTTCAGAATCATATAATTGGTCCACAATCAGGCCATATTTGAACGTCCCCGCAGAAACAACGGCAATGTTTATGGCGCTTTTCGCATGATATCGCCGGTCTGTGGCCCTTCTTTTTTGGGTCGCCTTTTTTTCAACAGCGGTTTCCCTGATCATTCCCTCCGGGGTAATGGTATGCTGTCTGGATCGCCTGTCTGCAATGCGTTGTCTCCGGTCCGGAAGCGGTTCATCATTTTCCGGGGAGTCATATGTCTTTTTGATGCCCAGGATGGCTGAAAGATCCAATAACGGCAGCAGTTCTCCTCTTAACCGGACAACGTCGGCATTTCCGACGGTTTCGATTTTCTCTTTGATCTGGGCTGCCGGTATTCTAAGCAGCTCATTCAGGTTGACCTGGGGGACGGCATATCTTTCGTTTCCCACAGCCGTAATCTGGCTTGGGATAATGGCCAGGGTCAACGGCAGCTTGATTTGAATATCCGTACCTTCTCCGTAAATCGAAGTCACGTCAATAATACCGCCAAGACTTTCAATGTTGGTCGTGACAACATCCATGCCAACGCCCCGGCCCGATACATCGGTAATTTGCTTGGCCGTTGAAAAGCCCGGCATAAAGATGAGTTCTATTTTTTGTTTATCCGATAGTCCTGCTGCCTGTTGTGCTGTGATCAGGCCTTTATCAATGGCCGCGGTGGCTATTTTGTTCGGATCAAGGCCTTTGCCGTCATCTGAAATGACAATGTTGACCTGGCCGGCCTCATGGAAAGCCCTTAAGATGATTTTCCCGGTGCCGTTTTTCCCCATTTGCTCTCTTTCCATGGGCGTTTCGATCCCATGGTCAACAGCGTTTCTTACCAGGTGGGTTAACGGATCACTGATGGATTCAAGAATTTTTTTATCCAGTTCAACCTCTTTTCCTTCAATAACCAGGTTAATGGATTTTCCCAGCTGGTGCGACAGGTCCCGGACCACCCGGGTGAATTTGTTTAAAATATTGGAAATGGGTTGCATCCGGGTTCTCATGATGGCTTCTTGAAGCTCAGACGTGATCATATCGATGCGCTGACTGGATAATTCAGTGGCTTTCAGGTTGGAAGCGCTGATTCCTTGAAGTAACTGGTTCCGGCTTAAAACAAGCTCGCCTGCCAGATTCATCAGGGTGTCTAAAAGACCCACATTCACCCGTAATGAGGATGGGGGTTTGGCCAACTTTACCTCACTGCCTGTTTTGGAAGACGGCGGGGGGGCAGAAAGGTCCTCTGCCGCCAAAAGGGGTGCCGGCTCTTTGGGGGACGGCATGGCCCCGGGCAAAGGATCCATATCCGGCCCTTTGGCGGAAACGATCATATCCTCTGATATGGCATGAATATAGCGCTTCTCAATATCAAACAGGGTTTCCGTCATGTCATATTCAAGAATGGACGCGAAAACAACCTGGAACGGTATCCTGCAGGCAACAGGACCATCAGAAAGGGTGCCCACCGCATCAAAATCGATTCGGGACTCGATAATTGTACCGGTTTTTTCCAGGGTGTTTAAAATGTTTAAAGGGTTTTTCCCTTTTTCCTGAATATCCTGGATTAAATCGTATTCAACAAGGAACAGGTTTTTGCCTTCTGATACAGGGTCCTGGATGTCAACGGCCGAAACCTGGGGGAACACCCTGCCATCGGTAAGAACAATATCCACGAATTCGGTGACCCCGGCGGGGTTGTCTAGGGGCAGGGAAGTGTTGGTGATGGCTTCCAGGGCTGAGATATGGTCTGACACATCCATGTCATTGCTGGTTTTAATGTTTTTTATCAGGGTTTCCAAAGTATCAAATCCTTCCAGCAGGACGTTGATCCGGTTTGAATCCGGTGTAAGTGATTTGTTTCGGATGAGCCCCAGGACGTTTTCCAGGTGGTGAGCCAGGTCTTTAATGGTGGTCAATCCCATGAAACCCGCACCCCCTTTAATGGAATGCGCGGCTCTGAACACCGTGTTTACCAGATCCAGGTTAATGGATTCGCCGGATTCCTCAATGGCTAAAAGGTCGCTTTCAATATCCGCCAGATGATCCAATGATTCTTCAATATACATTTGCAATGTCTCGTCATCATCAAACATACGCAGTCTCCTGATCTCGGTTATATTTTACGGATAATATCATGGGGGCGGCAGTTAATGTCAAGTTTGATCAGCACCATGGTATTGGGTTGGGCGCAGGGGATGGGGGTGTGATCCATGTCCAGCAGTGCGTTGATCTTTGTTCTTGCGGGGTGCCCCAAGGGGGACAGCACTTCAATGGTATCCCCAACACAGAGTTTGTTTCGAATGCCAACCCTGTAGGCGTGATCGTCTGTCCGGCTGATAATTTTGCCGATAAAACTATGGATTTTGCCGTGATGGATATTGTTATAATTGGGTAATTGTTCGTCTGAAGGACCAAAGTAAAAACCGGTACTGTATTCCCGGTGAAACACTTGATACAATTCAGCCACCCATTCCGGATCTGTCACGTATGTGTCTGGGGCTTCAATATAGTCGTCAATGGCATTTCGGTAGGTTTTAACCACAGACGCCAGATAGTTGATCCCCTTCATTCGGCCTTCAATTTTTAACGAGGTGATGTTGGCGTCAATCAATTCAGGAATGTGTTCGATCATGCACAAATCTTTTGAGTTGAAGATATACGACCCCCGGTCATCTTCCATGAGCGAATGATATTCGTTGGGCCGAAGGTTTTCCACCACAGCGTATTGCCACCGGCAGGGATGACTGCAAAGCCCCCTGTTGCTGTCCCGGCCACTTAAGGCAGAACTGAGCAGGCATCGACCGGAATAGGAGATACACATGGCCCCGTGAACAAAGGTTTCCGTTTCCATGGCACACCGGGTGGCAATATCGGTGATCTCAGTTAACGACAATTCCCTTGCCAGGTTAACTCTTTTTACCCCCTGGCTGTGCCAGAATCTGACGGCGTTCACATTGGTTGTATTGGCCTGGGTGCTCAGGTGGATATCGATATCCGGGATCATTTGCCGGGCCAGATAAAGGATGCCCGGATCGGATAAAATAATGGCATCCGGACCCATTCGAGCGGTTTGCTCTAAAAAGGTTTTCAACGCCTCCTGATCATGGTTTCTTGAGTAGATATTGCAGGCCAGGTAGACCTTTACCCCATGGTGATGGGCCAGGCGGACCGCCTCAACCAGTTCTGTGTCTGTAAAGTTGCCTGAAAAATTTCTCAGGCTGAAATTTTTACCGGCCAGGTAGACCGCATCCGCACCATAATGGATGGCAATTTCAAGTTTTTCAAAACTTCCGGCAGGGGCTAACAGTTCGGGTTTGATCGGGTGTTTTTTCATGGGGCCTGTCAATGGATGGTGCCCCCGGCAGGAATCGAACCTGCGCTCAAGGATTAGGAATCCTATGCTCTATCCACTGAGCTACGGGGGCATGGGTGTTTAAAAGTTTCGATATCATTAACATAATCAAGGCTTTTAGGCAATACCTGGAAGCTCCTTTCATGCTGGCTTTCTGCTTATAATGGATTATGGTTAAAAATTCAACAATTAAAATTGATAAGTCTGTTTTTTGTTTATTTTTCAATTACTTATTGTTAATTTTATCATTGGTTTAGTTGGCAACCATTTTTAACAGTTTTACCTTGATGGGCACAATTTAGGCACACCCAGGCACAAAATTAAAAGTTCTTTTTTCCGCTCTATTGAAGCATAACCGAGGTTAATTGTAGCGACCTGACTTTATGATCACCCTGGTCCGCAATTATCCTTGAACCTCGGTTCAAATTAATTGATTCTATCCGTTGAGCCTGGCCCAATTAAATGCAACTGAGACCACATTAAGTGATTTTATAATATTTTTTTGGGAATTAACTTGCAATAGCAATTGACTTCCGGATGAAATCCAAAAACATTCATGTTATAATAATCTGTATAATCATTCACTAAAAAAGGGATAGCTATGAAAGACGACAAGGGTAAAATATGGTTTTCTGCAATGACATATGGCTTTGGTTGGGGATTGCCAATCACTTGGCAGGGCTGGGTTGTATATATTCTATTCTTTATCTTAATTTTCATTGGCGTTCATTTTCTGTCAACCACTCCGATTGGAACTGTGCTGTGTGTTTTATACAAATGATGCTAAAATAAGTTTTATCCCGCGTACAATAATCCTATCGTTCTATGATAAATAAAAGTTGTAGGGCCTAGCACCTGCTTTCTAATTTTAATCAATTTCGGTGTTGTGATTCTATGATGATGGGTACCTGACCAATAAATATTTCAGGATAAACCAGGCACAATCATGGGCACAATCGATTTTTTTTCTAAATCTTCACGGGTTGGATTATTCAAGGATTAATTTTTGACCGGGGAAGATCTTGCTTTTTTTGTTCAAATGATTCAAGGCAAGGAGGCGATTTAAACTGATTTTATGCCTTTTGGCGATGGTAAACGGGCTGTCTCCTGACCGGACCTGGTATTTGGAGGCCTTTTTGGCCGCCACGTTTACTGGGTTAATGTTTGAGTGTTCACCCGATGTAATATAAAGGCTCTGACCGATGTTTAATGTGGTGCCGGTCAGATGGTTGGCGGTCATGATGTTTGTTGTTGTTGTGTCAAATTTTCTGGCAATATTCCAGAGATTGTCGCCCCTTCTGACCTTGTATTTGAGTGTTTTTGATGGTTGCTTCGGTTGATTGGCAGCCGTTGAATACGATTGTGCGCCGGATTTGCTGCCGGGAATTTTTAAGACCTTGCCGGCAAAGATTTTATGGGTTTTGTGAATATTGTTGGCCCTTGATATGGTGCGGATGGAGGTCTTATATTTGTCAGCGATTCCCGATAAGGTTTCTCCTTTTTTAACGCGGTGGAAGACCACCTTTGGCGGTGGAGAAACCGATGTTTTAAATGTATCAACCTTTGAAAGAAAGACCTGGACCTTTTCCCGGGGGACTCGCAGCTGATAGGTTTCCGGTGGGAGAAGCGCATATCTCAGTTCGGGATTCAACTCTTTTAACAGGACCGTTTCCACACCGATTTGTCTGGCAATATCTTTGAGCCTGACCTGCTTTGTGATTTCACAGAGTTGATAGTCAATGGGCTGTGCGGGATTGTTAATTTTGATATTGTATGTGTCCAGATTGTTGACAATATGGAGGGTGGCCAAAAATCGGGGAACGTACCGGGATGTCTCCCGGGGTAGAGACTGGTAAAGATCCCAGAAATTATCAAGGTAATTTATTTTTTGTTTTCGGATGATTTTTAATACTCGTGATTCCCCGCAATTATATGAGGCAAGGGCGGTTGTCCAGTCCCCGAAAAGATTGTGAAGTTCTTTTAAATAGGCAATGGCTGCCCGGGTGGCTTTTTCAGGATCTAATCGTTCATCAATATAATAGTTGCGGTTCAGCCCGAACTTGTACCCGGTGGAAGGGATAAACTGCCATAATCCCAGGGCCCTGGCTGGAGATAGGGCCCTTATTTTAAAGCCGCTCTCGATTAATGGAAGCCAGGAAAGCTCTTCGGGCAGACCGGCTTTTTTTAATTCAGCGACAATGAACGGTCGATACCGTTGGGACCGTTCAAGAGAGCGGACAAAAAACCTTTTTTCAGGACCGGTGAGCCGTTTTATTTCCGTTTGCACATAATTGTTCAGGGTAATGGGAATTTCATCGTATTGTCCGTTGACCACAATCTGCCGGGAGGCATAAATTTCAAGAATGCGTTTGGATATCAGATATCGGATGTCTTCTTTTTGCTGGTTGAATTCTGGCGTTACGTCCGCATCAATTTCAAGGATGGAATAATAGGCAGAATCAAGGTTGGCCAGCGCGTCTTCTAATTTACCGGTTTCCCACATCTGCTGGGCATAATCACAAAGTTCAAGGGCTTGATCAATTTTTTCCCGGGTGCTGAGATTGGATTCCTTTTCAGCAGGTGAGTCGGCGGAGTCGGCGGCATGAGCATCTGTCACCGTGACCTTCGCTGTTGTCTGTTCCGGTTCATCACTGCTTTGGATAACAAGGGTTTTCCTGTCTGATAGTGCGGTGTCAGGATGGGGGGGCGGGGTCAACATGTTCGAGGAGGCGGCCTTGTGGTATGTCTGTTGACAACCTGCAGTGATCATAAGTGCCATTAAGATTAGAGCAAGTTTGACGTTAAACATTTTTCTCCTTGAAGGGTACATTTATAAGTATATGTAGTATAAATGCTTTAAATATAAAATTCGGAAAGGCTTGTCAAGGATATATCTATCCCGGATGTGGCGTTGCAGCGCACCGTGTCAAGGTGCTTACCAACGATGAAGATAAATATCTTGTAACTTTTATTTTATTTGTGTATAATTAAGAGTTATTAAATTTTTAGTCCTGATTTATTACGGTAATTTCCGGTTGATTGGTGCTCGGCACACTAAATAGCGCTGAATTTAAACAAAAGACAGGAAATCGGAGTAAAAAGGGTGAATATGCTGGTAAACTTAATATTCGAATGTTTAATAGCCGAAAACACCAGGAATTTAGAGTTGATTATCTTGAGTTGCTCTGATATTATCTGCCGGTCTTTTCGATGTGACAATATTGTTGCAAACACAAGATAGGCCGATATAGCTCAGTTGGTAGAGCATCTCACTTGTAATGAGAATGTCCTCCGTTCGATTCGGGGTATCGGCTCCAAAAAAAATCGGTGGGGTTCCCGAGTGGTCAAAGGGATCAGACTGTAAATCTGACGGCTCAGCCTTCGGAGGTTCAAATCCTCCCCCCACCACCAGTTTGTTGTGTAGGAGATCTGATAGTGTTTTGGGTGGATCGTTACTACATAGCTAATTATAAATTTGTTAGCTATTTTAGTTTCTTTGCCTGCGGGAGTAGCTCAGTTGGTAGAGCTTCAGCCTTCCAAGCTGAATGTCGCGAGTTCGACTCTCGTCTCCCGCTCCACTTCATTTCAGATTTCCACTGGAATAATGGTTTAAGTTAAATATACCTTATGTTAATTTGAATCGCCTTTTCGAGCCCATGTAGCTCAGTCGGTAGAGCGCTTCCTTGGTAAGGAAGAGGTTCACCAGTTCGATTCTGGTCATGGGCTCCAAAACTACGGCAGGAGGAATTAAGAAGATGGCTAAGGAGAAATTTGAGCGGACAAAGCCGCATGTGAACATCGGCACAATCGGTCACATTGATCATGGAAAGACGACGCTTACAGCAGCGATCACCAAACATTCAGCACTGAAGGGTGGCGGTACGTTTGTTCCGTTTGATGAGATTGACAAGGCCCCCGAAGAAAGAGAGCGTGGTATTACCATTGCTACAGCCCATGTGGAGTATGAGACACCCAATCGTCACTACGCTCATGTGGATTGTCCCGGCCATGCGGACTATATTAAGAACATGATTACCGGAGCGGCCCAGATGGACGGTGCCATTCTGGTTGTCAGTGCAGATGATGGCCCCATGCCCCAGACAAGAGAGCATATCCTTCTTGCCCGCCAGGTAGGGGTGCCCACGATTGTTGTGTTTTTAAACAAATGCGACATGGTGGATGATGAAGAGTTGATTGAACTGGTGGAGATGGAACTTCAGGAGCTTTTGGATACCTATGAATTCCCTGGAGACACTACCCCCATCATTCGCGGCAGTGCATTAAAAGCCCTTGAGTGTGATGATGTGGATGGCGATGATGCCAAATGTATATTTGAACTGCTTGACACCCTTGATTCGTATGTGCCCGAACCGGTGAGAGATAAGGCAAAGCCCTTCTTGATGCCGGTGGAGGATGTGTTCAGTATTTCCGGTCGGGGAACAGTTGTGACCGGACGGATCGAGCGCGGTGTGATCAAAACCGGAGAAGAAATTGAGATCGTCGGTATTCGAGAGACAAACAAGACCGTTTGTACGGGTGTTGAAATGTTCAGAAAACTTCTGGATCAAGGTGAGGCAGGCGACAATGTCGGTCTGCTGCTCCGGGGAACCAAACGGGACCAGGTGGAAAGAGGCCAGGTCGTTGCCAAACCCGGAACCATTACCCCCCATACAAAGTTCAAGGCAGAAATGTATGCCTTAAGCAAAGAAGAAGGCGGTCGTCATACCCCATTTTTCAGCGGATACAGGCCCCAGTTCTTTTTCAGAACAACAGACATTACCGGTGTGTTGACCCTGGAAGAAGGTGTGGAAATGATTATGCCCGGAGATAATGCAACCATTAACGTGGAGTTGATCAACCCCATTGCCATGGAAAAAGAGCTCCGGTTTGCCATCAGAGAAGGTGGCCGTACCGTTGGCGCCGGCGTTATCGGTGAAATTGTAGCGTAAAGTCCTAAGGAGTTAATAGTGGACCGAGTAAATATTGCTCTTGCCTGCACAGAGTGCAAGAGAAGGAATTATACGACAACGAAAAATAAGCGTAAAACTCCTGATAAAATAGAGTTTAAAAAATATTGTAAATTTTGTAATAGGCATGTGCTGCATAAAGAAACAAAGATCAAGTAATTCTGGGTTTTTTACAGGTCAGTAGCTCCAATTGGTAGAGCGCCAGACTCCAAATCTGGATGTTGGGGGTTCGACTCCCTCCTGACCTGCCACATTTTTAAGATGACGGTTTGAATCTTAAGCGTGATGTGGGCCTAAAAACAAACATAGGAGTTGTATGTCACGGTTAAAAAAAAAGATACCTGCGGGTGATAAGAAAAAGAAAAAAGAGGATGCCGATATACCCACTGATAATTCGGTAAGCACCCCTTCTTTTTCAAGCTCAAAATCGGCGGCGGTAGCAAGTCCTTTGAAATCAAAACTGGAAAAAAGCTTAGCCGAGACGCAATCCCGGGAACCGAATTTAATTCAAAAGTCAATGGAATTTTTCAGGGAAGTCAAGGTTGAGTTAAAAAAGGTCACCTGGCCAACTCGAAAACAAACCACTGGAACGACCATTGTTGTGATTGTCTTTGTTTTTGTTGTCGCAGCTTTTCTCGGACTTTTTGATTTCGGCCTTTCAAAGCTTGTTCAGGTTGTCCTGACATAATATAAGGGAAGAAACATGTCTCTAAAGTGGTATGTCGTTCATGTGTATTCAGGTCATGAGCAGAAAGTAAAGGTGGCTCTGGAAGAGAAAATAGCATCTTCCAAGCACCCTGAAAAGTTCGGTGAGATCCTTATACCGACAGAAAATATTGTAGAGCTCGTGGACGGCAAGAAAAAAGAGTCTTCAAGAAAATTTTATCCTGGCTATATCCTGGTGAGAATGTACTTGGATAATGAGACATGGCATATTGTCACATCTACTTCAAAGGTAACAGGGTTTTTGGGTGGGAAAAATAAACCCGCACCCATAACTGACAAAGAAGCTCAAAGCATTGTGGATAAAATGCAGCAGGGCAAAAACAAACCCCAGCCAAAATACTTTTTTGAACCGGGAGATGATGTCAGGGTAATTGATGGGCCCTTTTCAAACTTCAATGGTACAGTGGAAGATGTATCTCCTGACAAGGAAAAAATTAAAGTTCTGGTGAGTATCTTTGGGCGGGCAACCCCTGTGGAATTGAATTTTATACAGGTTACCAAAATATAATAATAGCGTAATGCGTAATGATGGATGGGCAATGGGATGTTTTTTCAAATCTCAAATCTCAGATCTCATTGCTAAAGTAGAGTATCAGGAGTTAAAACAATGGCAAAAAAAGTAATGACACAAATAAAGCTTCAGGTTGTAGCAGGTAAAGCCAATCCATCTCCCCCCATCGGACCTGCATTGGGCCAGCATGGGGTTAATATCATGGATTTTTGTAAGGCGTTTAATGCAAAAACCGCCAATGACACCGGATCTATTATTCCCGTCGTCATAACGGTTTACCAGGACAGGTCTTTCAGCTTTATTACCAAAACGTCACCGGCATCCAGATTGTTGCTGGCTGCAGCGAATATTGCAAAAGGGTCTGGTGTGCCCAATAAGGACAAGGTCGGAAAAGTTACCATGGATCAGCTGATTGCAATTGCCGAAACCAAAAAAGAAGACTTAAACGCCTCAGACATTGATGCCGCTGTGAAAATTATTGCAGGGACTGCCAAAAGCATGGGGATAGAAGTAGTTTAACTTTAAGTAAAAGAGTGATGAAAAATGGCAAAGCGGAGTAAAAAACATACAGAAGCACTTAAGAAGGTCGATAGAACGGTTCAATACGATCCAATAAATGCCTTGGAATTGATGGTTTCATCAAGCTATGCTAAATTTGATGAAACAGTTGATGTGGCCGTAAGGCTGGGCGTTGATCCGCGGCATGCCGATCAAATGGTTCGGGGTACGGTTGTATTGCCCAATGGACTGGGTAAAGACGTAAAAGTTTTGGTTTTTGCAAAAGGTGAGAAAGAAAAAGAAGCACTGGATGCAGGCGCAGACTTTATTGCAGATGAAGAGACGATTGAAAAGATTCAAAACGGATGGTTTGGTTTTGATAAAGCCATTGCAACGCCGGATATGATGGGCGCCGTCGGAAAACTGGGTCGGGTATTGGGGCCCCGGGGCCTGATGCCCAATGCAAAAACAGGAACGGTTACCTTTGAAATTGAAAAAGCCATCGCAGAATTAAAAGCGGGTAAAATTGATTTTCGAGTTGAAAAAGCAGGGATCGTTCATGTACCGGTGGGAAAAGTGTCTTTTGGCGCAGAAAAATTAGTTGAAAATGTTACGGCATTTTTAGATAAATTGATTGCGCTGAAACCAGCAGCCAGTAAGGGTGCCTACTTAAAAACCATCAGTGTATCATCAACAATGGGACCGGGTATTAAGGTCGATCCCATGTTGTTAAAATAAAAGTTTAATCCTGTCACAGACAGTAGGTGTACTTTTAGTTTAAAAGTATATAATCGGATTTGCCGGCCTGCCGAGACACAAGAAAATTGCAATTTGTTTTGGTTTAGTCGACACCTTCGAAAAAATTCAATTTATGAAAGGAGGTGTAAAAAAAATGCTGAATATTTCACAAAAAAAAGAACAGGTTAAGCGGCTCGCTCAAGAGTTGTCAGAATCTGAGATTTCAATACTGGTGGATTACAAAGGTCTGGATGTATTGAAAATGACCGATCTTCGGTCCCGGCTCCGAAATGCAGGTGTCCGGATTGAAGTGGTTAAAAATACATTGCTGATTAGGGCATCTGAAGGAACAGATGCGGCCTTGATGAAAGAGTTTTACAAAGGGCCCAATGCCATAATTTTATCAACAGATGATCCGGTTGCTCCGGCAAAAATTCTAGTGGATTTCGCCAAGGACAATGATAAGCTTGAGATTAAGGCCGGTGCCTTATCCGGGAAGCTGCTCAGTCTTGATGAGATCCAACAACTGGCCAAGATGCCATCCAGAGAAGAACTTCTCGGTCAACTGGTTCGCACGCTTAATGCCGTTCCAACCTCATTTGTTACCGTACTCGCCGGTGTCCCCCGCGCTTTTGTTAATGTTCTTAATGCAATTAAAGATCAAAAAGAAGCTGCATAACGATTTTTATATATTTTTTAGAAAACATATTCCATATGGTTTTATTAGGAGAAAAAAATGGCTGATATCACAAAAGATGATGTAATTGAATTTATATCCAATATGAGCGTTCTTGACCTTTCTGCGCTCGTAAAGGAGCTTGAAGAAAAATTTGGTGTAAGCGCTGCTGCACCCATGGCATTTGCAGGTGCAATGCCGGTGGGCGATGCTGCTGCAGCTGAAGAAGAACAAACTGAATTCGACGTTGTTCTTGAAACCTTTGGTGATAAGAAAATTAATGTCATCAAAGAAGTGAGAGCAATTACCGGCCTGGGCCTTAAAGAGGCCAAAGCGCTTGTTGAAGAAGCACCCAAACCGATTAAAGAAGGCGTTTCAAAAGATGAGGCTCAGAAAATAAAAGAACAGTTAGAAGGTGCGGGTGCACAGGTTACTGTAAAATAACAGATGTAACATCCGTTAGTTTACACCGTTTCCAAGTGCATAAAATTTATGCGGGGGCAAGGCAATTGGGCCATGTCTCCGCTTTTACGGTTGGAAAAACTCACACTGGGAGATATCATGACCGGAAGTCTTTTGACGAATAAGCGTATGAGAAAAGAGTTTGGCAGCAGAAGAAAAATCATTGATATTCCTGATTTGATAGGAATGCAACGAAATTCTTATGAAAGCTTCCTTCAAAGGGACGTCTTGCCTGAAAACAGGGAAGTAAAAGGACTCCATGCTGTTTTTAAATCTGTTTTTCCCATTAAGGATTTTACAGATACATCATCATTGGAATATGTTTCCTATTCTTTTGGTGAATCAAAGCATTCAATGAACGAATGTACTTCAAGGGGAATGACCTATGATATTCCGGTAAATATCAAGGTTCGGCTTGTGGTTTACGATCACGATAAGGAAACCGGTATCTCAACGATTCGGGATATTAAGGAACAAGAAATTTATTTTGGCACCATCCCCTTGATGACACGACAGGGTACTTTTATCATTAATGGGACCGAAAGAGCAGTTGTCAGTCAGTTACACCGGTCCTCGGGTGTGTTTTTTGATCATGATAAAGGGAAAAATTATTCTACGGGAAAAATTATTTACAATGCCAGAATTATTCCTGTCAGAGGGTCCTGGATTGATATGGAAATCGATATCAAGGACATAGTGTATATCAGAATAGACCGGCGACGGAAATTCCCCGTATCTATCCTTTTTAAAGCTTTTGGTTATACCAGTGAAGATATTTTAGATTTTTTCTATAAAAAAGAGCATATTATTAAAAAGGATGGATCGTTTTTTAAAGAGTTTTCCCAGGAAAATTTGAAACGTCAAAGAGCCAGTTTTGATATTAAATCTCCAAAGACAGGAGAAGTTTTTGTCAAAAAAGGAAGAATCTTTACAAAACGAGCGTTAAAACAATTGTATGATGATGGACTCGATTATATTCCCATTTCTGAAAGTGATTTAATCGGTAGGGCCTTTGCAACAAATATTATTGACCAGGAAACCCAGGCAGTCATTTTAAAAGCCGGTGATCTGATCGGTGAAGACAGTTTTGAGTATTTGCAGGAAAAAGGGCTTGATGATTTCAATATCCTTTATGTGGATCCCCGAAGTTCTGATTCCATGCGGAAAACCCTGGTTTCAGACAAAATTGAAAAAAAAGAAGAAGCCTTAATGGATATCTACAGGCGGCTTAGACCGGGAAATCCGGCTACCATAGAAGTGGCCCAGGATTTTGTTGATCACCTGTTTTTCCGGCAGGCATATTACGACCTGTCCCGGGTGGGACGGTTGAAAATGAACCATCGCCTGGCTGTTGATACCAAAATTGATGTGAAAACACTGCGAAAAGAAGATGTGTTGTTGACGGCATCCACATTGATTGAACTCAAAGATACCCAGGGTAAGGTCGATGATATTGACCATCTGGGCAACCGGCGGGTCCGGGCAGTGGGGGAACTGCTTGAAAATCATTATCGCATCGGACTTGTCCGAATGGAAAGGGCCATCAAGGAAAAAATGAGCATGCAGGAAGTGGATGCCATGATGCCCCATGATTTGATTAATCCCAAACCGGTATCCGCCGTTGTAAGGGAATTTTTTGGTACCTCCCAGTTGTCCCAGTTTATGGATCAGACCAATCCCTTATCTGAAACCACGCACAAGCGACGGTTGTCTGCCCTGGGTCCCGGCGGTTTGACCCGGGAAAGGGCCGGGTTTGAGGTCAGAGATGTTCATCCCTCTCATTATGGCCGGATTTGTCCCATTGAAACCCCTGAAGGTCCGAATATCGGTTTGATCGTTTCTCTGTGTACCTTTGCCCGGGTCAATGATTTCGGGTTCATTGAAACGCCTTACAGAATTGCCGACCAGGGAAAGGCGTCCAAAGTTATTAAGCATTTGACCGCCTTTGAAGAAAAGGATCATCCCATTGCCCAAGCCAATGCCCCCCTTGATGTGGACGGAAATTTTTTAAATTCCCTGGTTTCTTCCCGGGTGGCCGGTGAATTTGAGATGATCGAAAATCAGGATGTAAAATTCATGGATGTCTCGCCCAACCAATTGGTCTCTGTGTCTGCATCCTTAATTCCGTTTCTTGAAAATGATGATGCCAACAGGGCCTTGATGGGCTCGAACATGCAGCGTCAGGCAGTCCCGCTGATTATCAGTGAAGCACCGCTGGTGGGGACCGGGATGGAAAGTATTGTGGCCCGGGATTCCGGTGTGACCATTGTTGCAGATTATGATGGGGTTGTTGTTGAAGTGGACTCCAAACGGATTGTGGTTCGAAATAATGAAATGGATAATCTGGACGGAAATTTTGAGAAAGTCGTATCTATTTATAATTGCCGAAAATTTGTCCGTTCCAACCAGAACACCTGCTTTAATCATAGGCCCATTGTTAAAAAGGGCGAAACCGTTAAAAAAGGTCAGGTTATTGCTGATGGCCCTTCCACTGAGATGGGGGAGCTGGCCCTGGGTAAAAATGTGACCGTGGCATTTATGCCCTGGGATGGGTATAACTATGAGGACTCTATTCTTGTCAGCGAACGATTGGTGAAAGACGGGGTATATACCTCTGTTCATATAGAGCAGTTTGAAGTGCTGGCCCGGGATACGAAATTAGGCAAAGAGGAAATTACTCGGGATATTCCCAATGTAGGGGAAGAAGCGTTAAGAAATCTGGATGAGAGTGGTATCATTCGCCTGGGGGCTGAAGTTGTCTCCGGGGATATTCTGGTGGGTAAAATTACACCCAAAGGGGAAACCCAACTCTCGCCGGAAGAAAAATTGCTCCGGGCCATTTTTGGTGAAAAAGCAGGCGATGTTAAAGATACGTCTCTTTGTGTGCCACCGGGTGTTAAAGGCAAGGTTATCGATGCGAAAGTTTTCTCAAGAAGGGGGCTTTCAAAAGACGATCGCACCCGGCTCATTGAAGATAATGAAATTGAAAGATTTGAGAAAGACAGGGATGATGAAATTAAAATCATATCCGGCGTAGCCCGGGAGAAAATTGAGTCCATCCTGGACGGTCAGAAGGTCCTCACGGACCTGGAACGGACCGGAAAGGTATTGGTTAAATCCGGTACTCTGGTAAAACCGGGCCTTTTTGAAGGCATCCCTGTGTCCGTGCTGGTCCATGTCGCAGTAAAAGATGCGGTTGTTACTGAAAAGGTACAGACGATATTAGAGAGTGCCCAGGATCAAATTAAAAAAGCAAGAGACCATTTTAACCGCCAGGTATCCCGGTTCGAAAAAGGGGATGATCTTCAACCGGGTGTGCTGAAGATGATCAAGATCAGCGTGGCCATGGAAAGGGTTCTTTCCGTGGGGGACAAAATGGCAGGGCGGCATGGGAACAAGGGCGTTGTTTCCCGGATTTTAAGGGTGGAAGATCTGCCCTATTTTGAAGATGGCCGTCCCGTGGATATGGTGCTCAATCCCCTGGGGGTTCCCTCTCGGATGAATGTGGGCCAGATATTGGAAATTCATCTGGGACACGCCGCTTTTGCCCTGGGACAGCGGATTGATGAGCTGTTGGACCAGATGAAACTCGATAAATTAAGGGAGAAGGTCATTGAAGTTTTTTCCATGACAGAAACCCAGAAAGCTGATTTAAAAGAAGATACACTGGTCACAAAAATTGAAAATATGTCCTCTCAAGAATTGGTGGAATTTGCAACCCTATACCGAAAAGGCGTGCATATGGCAACGCCCGTATTCGATGGGGCCACTGAGGCGGAGATCAAATACTTGATTGATGTTGCCGGATTTGATACCTCCGGTCAATCCATACTTTACGATGGCAGAACCGGTGAACCGTTTGATAAACCCGTAACCGTGGGGACCATGTACATGCTCAAACTCCATCACCTGGTGGACGATAAACTGCATGCCCGTTCCATTGGACCCTATTCTCTGGTTACCCAGCAACCCTTAGGCGGGAAGGCCCAGTTCGGCGGGCAGAGACTGGGTGAGATGGAGGTCTGGGCCATGGAAGCCTATGGTGCTGCCCATGCATTGCAGGAGTTCCTGACGGTCAAGTCAGATGATATGATCGGCAGAACCCGGATGTATGAAAAAATAGTCAAAGGCCAGAATGTTCTTGAACCTGGAATGCCTGAATCCTTCAGGGTTCTTACCAAAGAGCTGAATAGTCTGGGTTTGGATATGAATCTTATAGAAGGAAACAAATAAGGAGAAGACATTGGATAATATATACGATTTCTTCGCAAAACCAAAAGATCCTAAGATTTATCAGGGCGTTCAAATCAGCCTTGCATCTTCAGACCAGATTAGAGAGTGGTCTCATGGTGAAATCAAAAAACCGGAAACCATCAATTACCGAACATTTAAACCAGAAAGAGACGGACTTTTTTGTGCAAAGGTGTTTGGTCCGACCAAGGATTACGAATGCAATTGCGGTAAATACAAACGCATGAAACACCGCGGGGTTGTCTGTGAAAAATGCGGTGTGGAAGTGATCCAGTCAAAAGTGCGTCGGGAGAGAATGGCGCATATCGAATTGGCGTCTCCGGTGTCCCACATCTGGTTTTTAAAAAGTCTGCCCAGCAAAATCGGCAATGTGCTGGATTTAACCCTGAAGAACCTTGAAAAAGTCCTGTATTTTGATTCTTATCTGGTGATTGATCCCAAGGACACGGGGTTGAAAAAACTGCAGCTGCTGTCCGACGATCAATATTATGAGGCGTTGGAAGCGTTTGGTGATGAGTTTGAAGCCGGTATTGGTGCAGAAGCCATTTTAAAATTACTGGAAGAGATTAATCTTCAAGAGGTGCATGATGAGCTGAAACAAGATATCAGCCTGACCAATTCCGTTGCCAAGAAACAAAAGATGTCCAAACGCCTTAAAGTGATTGACGCGTTTTTGAATTCCGGGATCGAGCCCACCCGAATGATTTTGACGGCCTGCCCCATTTTGCCGCCGGATTTAAGGCCCCTTGTCCCCCTGGAAGGCGGACGGTTCGCCACATCTGACTTGAATGATCTGTATCGACGGGTGTTAAACCGCAACAACCGGTTAAAACGGCTGGTGGATCTGAATGCCCCGGATATTATCGTCAGAAATGAAAAAAGAATGCTCCAGGAAGCCGTGGATGTTCTGTTTGATAATGGCCGCCACGGCAGGGTGGTGACGGGGACGAACAAGCGGCCCCTAAAATCATTAAGTGACACCTTAAAAGGCAAACAGGGACGCTTCAGGCAGAATCTCCTGGGGAAACGGGTGGATTACTCCGGTCGTACCGTTATTACCGTTGGTTCGGAACTGCGGCTTCATCAATGCGGTATTCCGAAAAAGATGGCCCTGGAATTGTTCAAACCCTTTATTTATAATTATCTGGAACAAAAAGGCCTTGTTTCAACAGTCAAAAGTGCCAAAAAAATGGTGGAACGGGAAGAGCCCGAGGTTTGGGATGCCCTTGAATCGGTTGTAAAAGAATATCCGGTCATGCTCAACCGTGCCCCCACGCTTCATCGCCTGGGGTTTCAGGCATTTGAGCCGGTCTTGATCGAGGGGAAAGCCATCCAGCTCCATCCGTTGGTCTGCCCCGCGTTTAATGCTGATTTTGACGGTGATCAGATGGCGGTTCACGTTCCGCTTTCCCTTGAGTCTCAGCTGGAAGCAAGGATCATGATGCTGTCGACGAACAATATCCTGTCTCCGGCAAACGGCCAGCCCATCATTGTTCCGACCCAGGATATTGTTCTGGGTATTTATTACATGACCCGGGCGGTGCGGCATCAAAAGGGCGAAGGGGTCATATTTTCAGGTATTGAAGAAGTCAGATATGCCTTTGATGCCGGAGAACTGGCGCTTCATGCCAAAATAAAAGTCCGGATTGATGGTGAAATATACGATACGTCTACGGGACGGGTTCTCCTCTGGGAATCCATTCCCGGTGATACGCTTCTGTCCTTGACCCGGATCAGGACACAAACCCTGGAATATTGTGAAGCGGCAATGGACGAATTAAAAGCCGGCAAAAATTTTGATAAGGTTTTAAAAAAGTATTCTGATGACGAAATTAAGAAAACCAAAGGCAAAACCGATCTGTTGACCCGGAAGGAATTTAAAAACATCTTCCAGGTGTCTGAGATTGTCGTCGAACAGCTGTATGGATTGAAAAAAGATCAGTTTACAGACATCAGAAAAGTGGGGAACTATTATACCATTTTTAAAGTCGATGAACGGGAAACCACTCTGCCGTTCACGCTGGTTAACAAGCTGATGGACAAGTCTTCCATCGTAAAATTGATTGACTATGCCTACCGGAATATCGGTTTGAAAGAAACCGTTATTCTGTCCGACCGGTTGAAGGATATCGGATATAAATATTCGACCCTGGGCGGACTGTCCATTTGTGTGGATGATATGATTATTCCGGATGAGAAATGGACGATTATTGCCAAGGCAGAACAAAATATAGAAGATATAAAAGTCCAATATTCCGAAGGATTGATCACCCAGGGAGAGAAATATAATAAGGTGGTGGATATCTGGGCCCAGGCAACGGATGATATTGCCAATGCCATGATGGAAGTGATGAAAAATCCCACAGGTGGCAAGAGTGAAGGGGCACCTGAGGAATATAATGCCGTGTATGTTATGGCAGATTCCGGAGCCCGGGGGAGTAAAGACCAGATGCGCCAGCTGGCTGGGATGCGGGGGTTGATGGCCAAACCTTCCGGAGAGATTATCGAAAATCCCATTACTGCCAACTTTCGGGAAGGCCTGTCCGTTCTTCAATATTTTATATCCACCCATGGTGCCCGGAAGGGCCTGGCGGATACAGCATTGAAGACAGCCAACTCCGGCTATCTGACAAGACGTCTGGCCGATGTGGGCCAGGATTGTACCATTGTTGAGCCCGATTGCGGGACCATTAACGGGATTGAGGTTGAAGCCTTGTACGAAGGGGGGGAGATCATTCAAACCCTTGGTGAGAGAGTCCTGGGCAGGGTTATTCAGGAGGATATACTGGATCCCTACTCAGATGAATTTATTGTTGGCGCGGATACCGAACTGACGGAAAGCCATGTGAAACAGATTGAAACAGCCGGTGTCCAGAAAGTTAAAATCCGTTCTGTTTTGACCTGTAACTCAAAAAATGGGGTCTGTTCCAGATGTTACGGACGAGACCTTGCCCATGGCGTCACCGTTGAAATCGGTCAGGCCATCGGTATTGTTGCGGCCCAGTCCATTGGTGAGCCGGGAACTCAGTTGACCATGCGGACCTTCCATATCGGTGGTACCGCGTCTAGAAAGGTTGAAGTGGCTGAAATCAAGGCAAGGGTCGGGGGAGTATTGAAGTACAATGACGACATCCAGACCGTTATTTCTGCTGAAAATGAAGTCATTGTCATGAACCGTAAGGGTGGTGGCATCACCATCATGGGAGAAGAAGGGCGTGAAAGGGCCAAGGAAACCGTGATTTATGGGGCAACACTTCATATTCAGGATGGGCGGCAAGTGGAACCCGGGGATGTGATTGCCACATGGGATCCGTTTACCACGCCGATTATTACGGAAGTTTCCGGCAGAATCCGATTTGGAGATATAGTGGTGGGTAATACCGTTCAGGAGCAGATTGACCCGGTAACAGGTAAGGTCTCCCGGACCATCACCGAAGGTAGAGATAGTGAAATCCGGCCCAGAATCAGTATTAAGGATAAAGAGGGCAAAGGGGTAAAATTACCCAATTCTAAAATGGCTGCCCGATATTACCTGCCGGTGAATGCCATTCTCACGGTTGAGGAAGATGAACAGATCATGGCAGGCGATGTCATTGCGAAACTGCCCCGGGCCACAACAAAAACCAAGGATATTACCGGTGGTCTTCCCAGGGTTGCGGAATTGTTTGAAGTCCGAAAACCCAAGGATCCGGGTGTACTGACCGAGATTGACGGATATGTCTTGGTGTCCAAGGGGACAAAGGGCAGACAGAAAGTGACGGTTACACCCACAGATGTGGGGGGCAGCAAAGAATACTCCATTCCCAAGGGGCAGCATGTCACGGTATATGATGGCGATTATGTTAAGGCGGGTGATCCGCTGATTGCCGGGAGTGCAAATCCCCAGGATATTATGAATATCAAAGGGGAAGTGGCATTGGCAAAGTATCTGGTGGACGAGGTCCAGGAAGTGTATCGGCTCCAGGGCGTCAGAATCAATGACAAGCACATTGAAGTGGTGATCCGTCAAATGATGAGACGGGTAAAAGTCATTGAGACAGGAGATACCAACTTTATACCCGATGAGCAGGTGGACAGAAATCATTTTGAAGACATTAATCGGGAAGTGGCCATGGCCGGAGGCGAACCGGCAAAAGGGGAACCCTTAATCCTTGGTATTACAAAAGCATCCCTGTCCACGGACAGTTTTCTGTCAGCGGCATCATTCCAGGAAACAACAAAAGTGCTGACCCTGGCTTCCATTGAAGGTAAATATGACAGTCTTAAAGGGTTGAAAGAGAATGTTATAATGGGCCGAATTATTCCTGCGGGAACCGGTTTTCCAGGGTATAGCGATGTCGAAGTCGAGCAAGTAGAAATGGTACAAGTTTGATTAAAAAATAAAAAACTTGACATCTTTAATAAGTGAAAGTAGAATTAAACATTTTGTCGTGTATGACAATGGTTTAAATTTGATAAGGAGCGTAAAGGAAAGTTATGCCGACCATTAATCAATTGGTTAGAAAAGGTAGAAAAAAAGCAGAAAAGAAAGCTAGCACACCTGCTTTAAAGGGTGGCCCTCAGAAACGGGGTGTCTGCACCCGGGTGTACACGTCAACTCCAAAGAAACCAAACTCGGCTTTGAGAAAAGTGGCCAGGGTTCGTTTGACGACTGGAATGGAAGTCGCTGCATATATACCTGGTATGGGGCACAATCTTCAGGAGCACTCAGTGGTGCTCGTCAGGGGCGGCAGAGTGAAGGACCTTCCAGGTGTCCGCTACCATATCGTCAGAGGGGCCCTTGATACATTGGGCGTTGATGACAGAAGACAGGGCCGGTCGAAATACGGCGCAAAAAGGCCTAAATAAACAACCAGGGACAAGCGACCAGGGACAGATGATGCATCTGTCCTTTATAAGCAACCAGGGATATGACGATATGTCTATCCCTTATAATGGTGGATATGAATAATGGCAGTTAAAGAGATCCAGCTTGATAATGTAACAAAAAGTGCCACGCAGGAAGAGAAGCTTGCCGCTAAATTTGTTAACTGCGTCATGAAAGATGGCAAAAAGAATGCAGCTCGCAGAGTCGTTTCAGGTGCTTTGTTGATTGCAGAAGAGAAAATTGGTGAGCCTGCTCTGGGGATATTAAAAAAGGCAATTGATAATATCAGGCCGGCAGTCGAAGTAAAGTCCAGAAGAATCGGGGGGTCGACATACCAGGTGCCGACGGATATCAAACCCAGCAGGCAGACCGCACTGGCGTTTCGGTGGTTGATTAATTTCAGCCGGAATCGCTCTGAAAAAGGGTTTGCAAACAAACTGGCTTCAGAAGTGCTGGATGCTTACAACCAGCGCGGCGGGGCAATGAAGAAAAAGGAAGATACACACAAGATGGCAGAGGCCAACAAGGCATTTGCGCATTTTAGGTGGTAATTAATATTTTGAATATCCTGATAATATTCCACAGGAGGAATTAGAAGATGGCTAAGGAGAAATTTGAGCGGACAAAGCCGCATGTGAACATCGGCACAATCGGTCACATTGATCATGGAAAGACGACGCTTACAGCAGCGATCACCAAACATTCAGCACTGAAGGGTGG
>NZ_JAQYWD010000084.1 GCF_030145145.1 Desulfobacula sp.
AATCCATAAATCCTATGTTGTCCCTCAGGATATTAAGAGCCAATGGATGGTGGGATGAATTTTGGGATCATCGAACTGAGCAGATAATGGCTGCTTGATTACTACAACAGGGACGATTTACACCCTCACCATCTCCATCACCCCCAAAACCTGAATCAATATCAGTATCAGACCAACTCCTATTTTTTGAATCTTTTTTTGGTTCCTTTAATCTATTTCCCATAGCACAGGCTTCTTTTGGGGAAAAGATCAATGCAATGATTCTTTCAGGTCTAATAATCTTAGATATTTCTAATATCTCCGAGTCCCATAATCCGAAATGCGTTTCCACTTCTATTAAAGGTTTTTTTGTAATTATATCTTTCAAATATACTTTGTAATGCAAACTATATTTTCCGGGAAACTTTTTTACGTTAAGGAACAATTCATCATCAGATTTTCTCTTCTCGGTTACGAGCATATAACTAGGATTAGTCTTTATCTTCTTTATAGCTTTTATTTTATTTGAGTCATAAAATTTTAAATAAACTATTAAATCTTCGTCAGGCCCTTGTCCAATATTGCTCACCTTCATATTAACGAATGGGTCGGGCACATCCGCATCAATTGATGCTTTTTCCCCAGTATTATTAACGTCTCTTATCTCTAAAAGTTCTTTTGGTGTTGGCTTCCCAGTACTGAGTTCACATGTTGCTTTAACATGAGGTTTAATTAAGTTTATTTTAGCAATTTTTGAATTCGTCTGATAGTTCATGCAAGTGCCAATAATCAAAAGAATTAATGGTGCTGTTAAATTTACCACCCAAAAACTCCATGTTTTCATAGGGTCATCTTTATTTGTCCTTTTATCTAAAAATTTTCGAATATAGCTAATCATTTGTTGAACAAAACCGCTTTCGCGGAAGGAAGCCAATCCACAATCTAAGTCATTAATATTTAAACAGATCAATATAATTTTCTTTATATTTAGCCCGTATTGTTTCATCATTCTCCTGAACACCCACCCATAATTTTCAGGAGGTAAAAATGACAGAACTTCGACAAAAATTTGAAAGGCACCTGACCCTTCATCGGCTTTCGCCCAAAACGAATGCAGCATACATGAACGCTGTCAAATCACTTGCCGGTTATCACAGGCAATCGCCGGACAAACTGACGAATGAACAAATCCAGGACTATCTGCACTATATTATCGCGGATCGAAAGCTGGCATGGAGCAGTTGCAATGTTCAGTTTTCAGGGATCAAACGGTTTTATAAAAACGTATTGAACCGTAAAACCAAGCTGTTCATACCACCTCGGCCCCGGGAAAAGAAAATTTTTATGGCCCTCAGCCGGGAGGAAGTTGATCGGATTTTAAACGCATGCCAAAACCTCAAGCATTACACCCTTCTTTTGACCGTTTACAGTGCAGGCCTGCGGGTCAGTGAGGTGGTCAAGCTCCAACCGATCCACATCGAAAGATCCCGCAAAATGATACGGATCGAACAGGGTAAAGGCAGAAAAGACCGATATACAGTGCTGTCAGATACCCTATTGAAGACCCTTGAAGAGTATTGGCGTGCCTATCGGCCCGGAAATTGGATTTTTTTTGGAAAGACAAAAACAAAACCAATGCCTATTGAGACCGCACAGAAAATCTACTACAACGCAAAAGAAGAAGCCGGTGTCAAAAGGGGGAAAGGCATCCATACATTACGCCACTGCTTTGCCACCCATCTTCTGGAACAGGGAACCCGGACATACATCCTTCAGCAGATGCTCGGCCATAAATCCATCAAAACAACCGCAAGGTATCTTCACATCAGTAATGATGCCATATCCAAAGTGATCAGCCCTGTCGATGCGGTGCTCCAATGATTGTTGACTGCTGCGACCAAAGCAGCAGACCAAAACATGAAATGGCAGATATTTTCAGACAGGCAGGGCATCGCTTCCTGGAAAAGTTTAACGCCTCACACGAACAGATAAAAGTCTTGAACAAGATTATAGTTTGCCGGACAGCAGCCTTGGGAGGTCATATTGATTTTTGCATCAACTGCGATCACCAGCAAAATGCCTACAACTCATGCAGGAACAGGCATTGCCCCAAGTGCCAGACCATAACCAAAGAACGCTGGCTGGTCAGCCGGCAGTCGGAACTTTTACCGGCCACCTATTACCATCTTGTATTCACGCTGCCCCACGATTTGAACCCGGTCATTCTGTGCAATATGAAATCTTTGCTGGACCTGCTGTTCTTTTCGGTCAACCGGACCATTAAACAATTTGCCGCCGATCCCCAATGGCGGCTCCAGGGCAGACCAGGATTTATCGGCGTACTTCATACATGGAGCCAGACCATCTTGGACCATTTTCATCTTCACTGCCTTGTACCCGGAGGCGTACTGTCAGACGACCGAACAACCTGGACCCCTTCCAAAAAGAACTATCTTTTCAAAACGAGTTCCCTGGTCAAGGCATTCAAGGGGATCTATATCAAGGGCCTCAAGGAATTATACAAAGCCGGAGATCTCAAGTTTCCCGGCAATACAGCCAAATATGGAACATCAGCCGGATTCAACCGTTTGATCAAAACCATCCGGAAAAAGAAATGGTCCGGCTATGCCAAATCCCCCTGCTCAGGCCCTGAGAAAGTTCTTGAGTATCTGGGCAGGTACACGCACCGAGTCGCCATCTCAAATCACCGAGTCAAATCTTTTGAAAATGGAAAAGTAATATTTACCTGGAAAGATCGGGCACAGAACAATACCACCAAGGAGATGACCCTTGATGCTATTGAATTCATCCGAAGATTTCTGCTCCATGTTCTGCCCAAGGGATTCAAGAAAATCCGGCACTTCGGCTTTCTGTCCCCCCGGTATAAAACACAGAACATACGACTAATAAGGCAGTTGGCCCAGAATGGTAACGAAGACAAAGCTGATACCAGTCCTGAGTCCCTGGAAATGATGATGCAAAGGCTTACCGGTATCAATATCAGGACATGTCCCAAATGCGGTAAAGGTCGACTGGCAAGGCTTTATGAATTGTTGCCGGAGTATATTGACTATATTTTGCCATCTCGAAAGGAGGCTGCCTGGAATACCTCTTAAAAACGATTTTTGATCTGAAACAATTTATGGCAAATAAAATGGCAGCAGGCCATACCGGTGAGGTGCGCATAGAAACAGGCAGCATTGCTCCCGATCCGGCCTTCATATCAAAACAAAACAATATGCGACAAACAACAGGTAACAATTTAAGGCATCTCCTCAAAAATAATTTCATGTTTTCCTTGCACCGCCAGAAGACAGGCGATATAAACCCCATAGTTAAAACAAGCGCATCCGGCCCAGATCTGCGGCATTGTTCAACAACGTTTTATCACTAATCCCGCTCGCCGGAAGGACCGGTTCTGTTTTGCAGAAAGATTGCATCAGATTTAAACATCATGGTCTCGTTTTAGGCGGGACTACTGATAAAACGCTTTTAGTTAACCCCTGTTCCGATGGATAGAATTGCTCTGTAAGCATCCATTATATGCTGGTTAGAATCTAATCGTACTATGTCACTACTTTTTTTAATTTTAAAACTACCTACTAAATAATCATTACTGTACAGGTTTGTTTCTGTGTACTGAAGTGAACTCAAATTTTGATAAGAAAGTTCTATAGAATTTTTATAAAATTGGATTAAATTTTTGTTTTTCATTATTAAAGCTGCTTTCAGGGCGTAAGCAATTGACTCAGTATACACTCCATCTGATGATGAATGTGGCTTACCATAAAACGGGTATTCTTTATTATAAAACCGTCCAACAAATTCATTTGTATCTAAAAGTTTCAAGAGCTTGTTGTTTAGCTTAAAAATGGCGTCAATATAGTTTTTATCACCTGTTAATTCAAATAGTTTGAACATTGACATTGTATGCCAAGGCACATAAGCAGGATAATAATTATAATCCATTTGGTTTACATATTTTTCAATATAATAATCTTGAATTTTAATCGCAATTTTTAAGATTTGAGGATCTTCGGTCTTTGAATAATATTCAGCCAGACTTAAAATCGCTTCTCCAGAATAAAATGTTAATAGGTAGTCATGGTTATACGAATAAGGAGGTTCAACAAACCACGGTTGCAGTGAGTAGTCATTATTTACTGCAGATAGAATCGTTTTTAATAATTGATGTGTTTGTTTCTGATATTTTGCATAAAAAGGGCTGTACAATATCGTCCTAAGAGCCATGGCATTTGCGCCAAGTTTTGATTTCCCATTAAATATTATAAAACCACGTCCTTTATCATCAATTTTGTACCAGAATTTAAAGATCGCTTTTAAATTTCTTTTATGTAGGTTCTTTAATTCATCTCGTTCATGGCTCAACTCTGCCAAAAGCCTTGATGCCATAAGTTGCCGAATCATATTGTTTTTCTTTGAGTATTTTCGACTAAGAGGATCATATAAATAATTAAACGACCCGTCTTCTTTGATGTTGTTTATGAACCAATTTTCAGCAAGACAATATGACTTTTCTATCTTTTTTATTAGCTCTTGATTGATGATAGATTCATTGGCATGAACATCTAATACAAATAATTGCCCTACCAGTAGTAGTGTTATGAATCTTAAAAGGTTCATTTTGAAAATATGAATCGATTCATTTACATTCTATTCCTATGCATAACTAAAAGCGTTTTATCAGTAGTCCCGCCTAAAACGAGACCATGATGTTTAAATCTGATGCAATCTTTCTGCAAAACAGAACCGGTCCTTCCGGCGAGCGGGATTA
>NZ_JAQYWD010000043.1 GCF_030145145.1 Desulfobacula sp.
GGATTTACTATTCAAGCTTGCTCCTGAAATTTTCAACTTTTTTTGTGGGATTGATTTATGTGCACTTTCTATTTCACCTGATCCGATTGGGTAAGTCGTCTTCTTGATTGCCGGGATGCTGCCGCTAATTCTGGCTCTGAGTGGAGTTGCTCCTTTTATAAGCATGGCCTTCAATTTGAGTTCCATGGCTCTTCTAATGGGCGCATCCGCCAACATGACCGCCACAGGTGTGGGCCATGGTCATCTCCATCAGGGAACCGGCTTCAAACAATTGGATATTGTCCTGGATATTTCCTTTTGATGCTTTGTATACCTTGATTCCCATCTTATTCAGTCCTGTAATCGCCCCGGCTCCGATCCCCCCCACAATGATGGCATCAACCATTTTATTGTTTAACGCCTTCATGGGGTTGCACTGACCATGGATATGTCCCAGGTCCTGGTTGTCGATGGTGGCAAGGGCCTTTTCCTGGGTGTTAAACACAACAAAAAAAGGGGCTGATCCAAAGTGGCCGAAGATCTCACTTTTCAATCCATTGTCTGATGCCACGGGAAAACAAACTTTCATGTTCTATACTCCTTGAGTAATGTTCTTAACTCAACTTTCGGACTTTAGTTTTAATTGACGGGGTCAGACTTTTTTTATTGTGCTTTTTATCACTATTTCATAACTATACGGATAAAAAGTGCCATAAGGAAAGCCTGACCCCATGTAAAAATGACCAACTCCGAAAGCTGAGTTCTTAAATTAACTATTTATCTTAAAGACGCTCCTATTAACATTTTTTTAAGGGTTTTGGAACCTGGACTTGAAAAAGATACTGATAAAAAAACCTTCCATATAACCCACATGTCGTCCTGCCGACACAACGAATAACGAAAATGGTATTATGCCGCCCCCGACGGGCGATCGGATCGGCCCCGGACCGTCGGGGGCTCTGATGTCGCATTTTCATATAAAGGGAATGTTGATACCACTTTACACAGCATTGGAATATTGCTACTTATTGCTAAAATTATAATGTTGTTTGACATCGAATAAAATCAAATTGAAAGGAAATATCGATCTGGACACTTACGGTGTTTACAGGATCTAAAAAAATACAATAAATGGAAGAAGACAGGAAAGGCCAACTGGATAAGGAACTCAAGTATCATTTAGCAGGTTGGATTGTTTTTATTTTTTGTGCAGGTTTCTTTCTGGCATCAAGTGTGAAAAACCATGACATATTGACATTTTTCGGCAGTCTTCTGTTTTTGATTGCCTGTGTCATTTTTTTAATACCAATAGCCAAATCCTGCAAAAAACGGCATAAGGATGCGCTCCTGCATGAAGACAAACCCATTATTTAAAAAACTCAACTTTCTGGGTTGGCCATTTATGCTGAAGACCGAAAGTTGAGTTAAAAAAGATATACAGCAACCCCGGCACCCTTAGGATCAAAGGTATGGTTAAATTTATCCACACGGCAGACATACACCTTGACAGCCCGTTAAAAGGGCTTGAGGCCCATGAAGATGCACCGGTAGAGGAAATTCGCGGTGCCACCAGGCGGGCGTTTGACCGTCTGATTGACCTGGCCATCGACACGGCGGTTGATTTTATCCTTATTGCGGGTGACCTGTATGATGGAGATTGGAAAGACTATAACACCGGGCTCTTTTTCGCTGCCCGGATGGGCCGACTGTCCAAGTCCGGGATAAGGGTTTTCATTGTTTCTGGCAATCACGATGCGGCCAGTCAGATCACCAGGGCAATGCCCCTGCCTGACAATGTAACGCTTTTTTCTCATCAAAAACCCGAATCCATAAAACTCGATGACCTTGACGTCATCATTCATGGCCAGAGCTATTCCTCCCGGGCTGTGACAGATAACCTTGCCGCTCAATATCCCCAGCAGACCCCCAACTATTTTAATATTGGCCTGCTTCATACCGCCCTGACAGGTCGTGAGGGTCATGAAGATTATGCGCCATGTACGCTGGATGACCTCATATCCAAGGGCTATGACTACTGGGCCCTGGGCCATGTCCACAAGCGGGAAAGCCTTTTTGAAGATCCCTGGATTGTGTTTCCCGGTAATCTCCAGGGACGTCATATCAAGGAAACCGGACCCAAGGGAGCCACAGTGGTGACCGTGGAAGGCGGACAGATCACGTCAGTTGAAGCAAGGGAGCTTGACGTACTTCGCTGGGCCACTTGCCAGGTGGACCTGTCTGAATGCGAAACCGCAGAAAGTGTTCATGATGCGGTCCGGCAGGCATTTGAACAGGAACTTGACCAGGCAAGCGGCAAGACCCTGGCCCTGCGGTTGATCTTAACCGGCAAGTGCCCTATCCACTCCCGATTGCTGGATCGGACCGCGCAATGGACCGAAGAATTCCGGGGTATTGCCGCTGGATTCGGCGATGTGTGGCTGGAAACGGTGAAGTTCCAGACAAGCCGACAGAAGCGCCTTGAAGAAATCTTTGGCGAGGATACGCCCATTGCAGGCCTGTTGCAGTCCATTCAACACCTGGAACTGGATAACGACACCCTCCTGGGACTGGTGCCGGAATTGTCTGCCTTGAAAAACAAACTACCAGCGGAGATCCACAGTGGAGATGAGGCCTTTCTTGATCCATCCGAGGACAAAATTGCCGCCCTGCGCACTGAAGTTCAAGAACTTCTCATCGCCAAACTCCTCCAGCATGGGGGTGCCGAATGAGACTGAAACGTCTCGATCTAAAGGCCTTCGGCCCTTTCACCGACCGAAAGCCCCTGGCGTTTATGTCCAGGACGCCGGATCTCCACATCATTTTCGGACCGAACGAGGCAGGAAAAAGCAGTTCTCTCAGGGCACTCAAGGCCCTTTTGTTCGGGTTTCCCCAACAAACACCGGATAATTTTATTCACAGCTATGATCAACTGCGGGTGGGGGGCTGTCTTGAAAACAGTGCCGGAGAAGAAATTGCCTTTCAACGTCGGAAAAAACGGAAGGCAGACGTGATTGATGCGGCGGGAGACCCCCTTGATTTGGATCTGTTAACCCCATTTCTCCATGGGGTTGAACCGGAAATTTTTGAATCCCTTTACGGCATTGATCATGACACTTTGGTACGGGGCGGGGAAGACATTCTTGCCCAGAAAGGAGAGGTGGGCCAGGCCCTGTTTGCTGCTGGTGCCGGCATGTCCTCTTTACGCGAGGTCATTGATCAGCTGGAAAAAGAGGCGGCAGACCTGTTTAAGCCCGCAGGGCAACTGCCCCGGATCAACATGGCGATTAAAAGATTCAAGGCCCTTCAGAAAGCCGTCAAGGCGGCCAGCCTTTCTGCCAAAGAATGGAAAGATCATCAGGCCGCCCTGAAAAATGCACTGGCAGAACGGGCGGGGTTGGAAAAAGACCGGGATCATCACAACAAAGCATTGCATCGATTGAATCGATTGAAACAGGCCATTCCTGAACTGGCCTCTTTGAAATCCCGTCAGGACCAGCAGTCGGCCCTGGGAAAAATCATTCCCCTGCCCCCTGATTTTACGGAACAATACCGGCTGGTCACCCAGACAATGCGGGAGGCACATCAACAACTGCAAAAAGATACGGATCGCCGGAAAACCCTTGAAGAAAAACAAAAGGCCATGTCTTTCAATACAGATCTCCTGAAACAGGCAGAGCGGGTGGATGATTTTCATCAGCGACTGGGGGAATACCGCAAAGGCCAGAAGGACCGTCCGGTAAGAGAGGGTATGCGCATCAGCCTCCGCAGAGACGCGGCCGGCCTGCTGCAGCAGGTTCGGCCGGATTTGAGGTTGGAAGGGGTGGAGACACTCAGACCGATGCTGACTAAAAAAAGGATCGTTCAGACATTAAGCGCCCAGTATGAGGCAATCCGCCATCAGCTGACCCTGGCACACAAGCAGGGCAAAACAGCAGAACTGGAGCAAAAAGAGGTCACCAGATACCGGGACACCCTCCCGGAAGTCAAGACGTCTCAAGGCCTTGTCCAGGCCGTGAAGCCAGCCCAAAAGGCCGGCGATATGGATACCCATATCGCCAGACGCAGAACCGATATTGAACTGAACAAAAAACACTGCCGAACAACGCTCAAACGGATTGGTCTCTGGTCTGGTGATCTATCCGAACTCATGACGATTTCCTTACCGCGGTCTGAAACGGTTCAGCAATTTGAGACCCGTTACAGCAAACGTGTCGAGGAAAGGCGTGAAATTGAAAAAGATCGCAAAAAAGATGAAAAGGACCTGAGGAACGCTCAAGCCCAGATCAAAAAGGTAATGTATGCAGGCGAGATTCCTTCTGAGACGGCACTGGCCCAGACCCGGGAAAAACGGGAACAGGGATGGCAGCTTTTGCGGCAGCAATGGCTGGATCAGGCGGATGTCACCGAAGAAAGCCGGGCCTATGATCCTGACCTACCGCTTCCGGAAGCCTATGAAGGATTTGTGGTCCAGGCAGATCTGATTGCCGACCGGTTGCGCCGGGAGGCGGACCGGGTAGCCAATGCAGCGGCCTTTCGTACCCAGGTCGAAACCCTGGAGACGTCCCTGGCGGAGACGATCAAAACGAAAGCCGCCGTTGACCAGCGCTTACGAGAACTTGATGACGTATGGATCCGCATGTGGGAACCCTTTGGTATCACGCCGCTCTCTCCAAAGGAAATGAGCGGCTGGCTCGCGGACATGGATAAACTCCGATTTAAAGTGAGTGATATCGTTAAAAAAGAGCAGGAACTCCAACGGGATGTCGAGCAAAGAAAGATGCTGAAGCAAGCAATGGAAAAAACGCTTGCAGCAATGGCAGAGGAAGCGCCCCCGGCGGGTGACACCCTTGGTCCGGTGTTGATATTGGCAGAGACTGTCCTGGAACGAATTGCCGGCCAGAAGGCCGAGCATGAAAAAGCCAAAGAAAGACAAAAAAAAGCGAAAAAGGCATCTCATCAGGCAACGGAAGATCTTAAAGCCGCCCGGGATGCCCTGGCCCAGTGGCAGGCCCAATGGCAAAAGGCAATCATGGGCCTGGGACTTGAGGATGAGGTTTCCCCGCTTGAAGCCCTTGACCTTATTGAGACCCTGCAGAGCTGCTTTGACAAGTTGAAAGAGGCAGATGATCTGAAAAAACGCATAGAGGGGATAGACCGTGATGCGGCGGATCTTGAAGCGGCGGTCAAGGCCCTGCTTGAAACCGTGGCCCCAGACATGTTAGCCCTGCCCCTGGACCAGGCAATCCTGCAATTGAGGATCATGCTCAACCAAGCGCAAAAGGACGCTACATTATATCATAAACTTTCTGAGGAGTTAGACGCGTTGCAGGAAGAGGTCACCGGGGCCACAAAGAATCTGCAGGACGCCCGGGAACAGATGGCCGAACTCCTTGGGGTTGCCAAATGTGAAAAGCCTGAACAGCTGACCGCTGTCATTGCTAAGTTTACGGAATATCAGCGGTTGCAGGAAAAAATTTCCGACACAGAGGCAACCCTGGCCAGGATTGGTGCGGGGATGACCCTTGAAGCGCTTTCCAGGCAGGCGGCAGAGATGAATGCCGATGACTTACCCGGGCTGATAGATTCCCTGGAAAGGGATATACAAGAAAGAATCCATCCTGAAATCAATAAAATATCCCAGGTGATTGGTGAAGAAAACACCCGACTTTCCGCCATGGATGGAAAAGGCACGGCCGCTGAAACAGCTGAAGAGATGGAACATGAACTGGCCGGAATACGCCGCCTGTCAGAACGGTATGCCTTGTTAAAACTGGCCTCAAAAATTTTACAGCAGGCAATAGAACGGTATCGGGAAGACCATCAAGACCCGGTTTTAAAAATTGCGGCCCGGTATTTTAACGATTTAACCGTGGGATCCTTTGTGGACCTGCGCACTGATGTGGATGATAAAGGGGAACCGATTCTCATTGGTGTAAGGCCTGACACGGCCCGTCTGACAGTGGAAAAAATGAGCTCCGGCACCCGGGACCAGCTGTTCCTTGCCCTGCGACTGGCCACCCTGGAGTGGCGCCTTAACACCAGCGAATCCATGCCCTTTATTGTGGATGATATCCTGATCAACTTTGATGATGACCGGTCCCGGGCGACCCTTGAGGTCCTGGCGGATTTATCCATGAAAAACCAGGTCATTCTTTTTACCCACCACCGGCAGATTGTGGAAACGGCAACCCGTATCAAAGGAAAGGGGACCATTCAAATCCACACGTTGTGATAAAAATTGAATCGCCCAGGAAAATATGCTGAAATGATATCCCGAACAGACACCATAACCGACGTCAAACCGATTTATCAAGAGTATCTGGAATATATCCGTCAATTTTTCAACATTACGCACCCTGCATCATGGCGTGAAACAGCAGTGAAAAATCTGCACCGCTATGCCATGGCAGAGGATCGGCACATATACACGCTAAAGGTATCAGGCGCTGTCATCGGCTTTGCACTGATCAATCAACACCTGCGGTTCAATTCAGATGGCGTTGCAATGGCAGAATTTTACATTCAAAAAGGTCACGGGAGAAAAGGGTATGGCCGTCAATTGGCTGAACATGTTTTTGGACTATTCTCAGGCCATTGGGAAGTTGCCGTCACAAGAACCAACACGGCCGCTCTGGTATTCTGGGAGCAGGTCGTGTCAACTTACACAAAGGGTCGTTTTTTAAAAAAACGACACCCGTCCTTTCACGGATATGGGTTTGTTTTTAACACGGCCATCCGGTGAGTCCATTTCCAGGAAATGGTGTAATGTTTCCTGGTGCACAACAAGACTGATCAGGCCTGAAGGAGGAATTGATTTGGATTTTAACATCTGCTTCAAGATCATTGATAATATATCCCGGGTGATCGTGGGAAAACGGGATGCGATTGAATTGATGCTTGTGGCTCTGCTGGCTGACGGGCATGCCCTTCTGGAAGACGTCCCTGGCGTGGGAAAAACCCTGCTGGCAAGGTGTCTTGCTGCATCTATCGGGGGATCTTATAAAAGAATCCAGTTTACCCCGGACCTGTTACCGTCCGATATCACCGGGTTCAATATATACCTGCCCAATGAAGGCCGGTTTAGATTCCAGCAGGGGCCGGTGATGGCAAATATTCTTCTGGCAGATGAAATCAACCGCACCGTTCCCCGGACCCAGTCCAGTTTGCTGGAAAGTATGGAAGAACGCCAGGTAACAGTTGACGGAAAAACCTTTCAGTTACCCGCCCCTTTCTTTGTCATTGCCACACAGAATCCCGTGGAACTTGAAGGCACCTTTCCCTTGCCGGAAGCCCAGTTGGACCGGTTCCTGTTAAAAATTGACATCGGTTATCCAGACAAAAAAGAGGAAATGGAAATTCTCAAACGGTTTCAAACCCATGATCCGTTTTCATCCCTCACCCCCGTGGCAACACCGGAAGATCTGTTCAGGCTTCAACAGGAGAGAAAAAAAATCATTGTGTCCACACCGGTCAGAGACTATATCACCACCATAGTCCAGGCGACACGGCATCATCCCATGATCAAATTCGGGGCAAGTCCCCGGGGCTCCATGGCACTCATGCGATCGGCCCAGGCACTGGCAGCACTGGACGGACGGGAGTTCACACTGCCGGATGATGTAAAGCGGTTAACGCTGCCTGTCCTGGCCCACCGGCTGATTTTAAATGAAAATGAACGCCTGCGGGGGGGAAAACCGGAGCAGGTATTAACCGATATTCTGAATCAAACACCGATTCCGGACGGCACCCATGGATAAGGGGAGTGTCATGGACCCTGATCAAGGTGTCCCCTTCCATGTGACAACAATTTTCACATCACGCCTGATTCTCATGATGGCACTTGTCTTTCTTTTTATTTCCCTTTTAAATCATCAAAACCAGATGACCCTGCTGATTCTTTTAATTTTGGGGTTGATTTGCATTACAAAACTCTGGAGCCGGTTTGCTTTTTCAAAAATGACCTTTACATCGATCCTTGACAAACACAAGATTTTTCCGGGGGAACGAATAACACTTGACATCACAGCAGAAAATGCCAAACTGCTGCCGGTGTGGCTTCAGGTAAAGGTCCGGATAAATCCGTCACACTTTGTTTCAGACACCCCCCTTTGTGAAAACAGTTATCTGCTATGGTTCCAGCGAACCCGATTTTCCTGGACCCTTCAATCGCTGAAAAGGGGTTGTTATCCCATCGGCAATCCCCACATTACCATTGCCGATCTGTTGGGGTTTTTCCCAAAGCAAACAAGTCATTCGGACAGGGTTGAAGTCATTGTTTACCCGGAAATCATCTCAATCAGACCTGTTTCACTTCCCCAGCATATTTTCTTTGGTGTTCCCGGTGCCCAAAGCCCGGTCCAGGACCCGGTGTATATCCTCGGCACAAGGGAATACCAGAGTTTCACACCGGTCAAATTCATCCACTGGAAAGCCAGTGCCCGGTATGCCAAACTCCAGGAAAAAGTGTGTGAACCGTCGGTCCAGGAAAAAATACTGATCGTGGTGGATGTAGGTCTTTTTTTTACCCATCAGGCAACATCAGATTTTGAACAGATGCTGTCTGCAGCAGCTTCCATGGCAGTGAACTTTGAAAACCGGGGCAATGCAGTGGGGTTTATGACCAATGCCGTGATCAGTGGTGGCGCATCCGGATTTGTCCCGTTAGGCCGAAACCGTCAAACGCTTTCCCGGATACTTGAAACCATCGCCAGAATGCAGATGAAACAAGACAGCAGGGTATCGGATATTTTTCATCAACATATCAGTGTATTATGGGGTATAAGCTGTATTTTCTGCTCCCACTCCATTGATTCTTCCCTTGTAAAAATGAAACAATTTTATGCCCGCAAAAGAATACCGGTGAAATATTTTGTCAGCACCATGGGAGAGCCGGAAAGTAACCCTACCATTGTTTCAGATATGATCCAACCCATAGACACGATCTGCTTATAAGAAAAGGAATTGCCATTGCCCCCCACCGCCCTGAAACGCCTTTTGTCTGCCTGCTGCGGAATGGAGTTGTGCTGGCTGTGCGCATGGGCAAATTTTCTGGCAATTTCCACCACCCAGATCCGGTTTCCTTTGGTAACGGCATGTGCGGCTTTTTTTATGGCATTCTTTGTCACCCGTTTTTTCATGACAACCCGCTATCGCATCATATGGCTGATACTGGGGCATCTGTCCGGACTGGGACTCATCATATCGGCAGCACTTTTTTCAGCGACTGGCGGGCGGTTTCCAGAGACCTTTTACCATTGGTATGAGATAAGCCTGATCACGTCCATGGTGTGTCTTTTCTGGTATAAAGGGGCAGCATTACCCCGTCGGCAGCTATCGTATTCTTCCATGTGCAATCATTTTGATCTGGGCATTTCTCTTTTGTTTGCCCTGTTGATCATAAAGCTGTTACTCCAGATTAAGGCGGGAATACAGGTTTCGGAATCTTTTACGCTTTACAGCATGGGGGGATATTTTCTTTTCGGTCTTACCGCAGTATTTTTTTCCCACACCCCGACCCGCCGGGAAAGCCATTCCCTGAAAGGGTTCCGGATATATGGCGCTTTGATCAGTGGCGCGATTGTCCTGCTGCTCTGCTCCTTGGCAACGATTTTTGCCCTGTTGCCCTTTATGACATCTGTTGCAGAATCAGGATATACTGTACTGAAACAGACCGCAGGCCCGTTAAGCCCTTATCTGATAGCAATATTGAGATTTATGCTTGCCCCCCGCAATGCTTCTGTGAACACTGGGAATCCCCAGCAACACCCGACTTCTCCCGGCCTGGAGATCCCACTGGTCCAGGGGCATATGGGCTGGATAGATTTTTTTGCCTATTACGGCATCATGCTAATGGTTATTTTAGCGGGTGTCGTTATAACCGGTTTTATTGCCTATACTATTTTTAAATTTCTGATGTCAAAACAACCCGCTGTCATTGTCGATAAAAAAGAAATTGGCTTGTTTTTCCGGTTGATCCACAGACTGATGGCGATGTTCAACGCATCTCGAATGGCCATTCTGGCCTTGACTGAAACCGTTGAGGATGCAAGAAAAGGATTTAGCCGGCTGGTTTCCTGGGGCCGGAGAAGTGGCCTGCCCCTGTTAAAAAGTGAAACCCCGGCAGAATACGCAGCAAGACTTGGACAGCAGTTTATTCCCCTTGAAAATGAAATCAACACCATTGTCCATGCGTTTCATCTTGAAACCTATGGTGAGATGCCATTGGATCAAGCCAGAATTTTTAAGATGAAAACGGCTTTAAAAACAATTCACCGCCCCTGCTTCTGGTCATTGCGGATCAAATCCATCTGGAAGACGGAAAACAGGGCATAAGATCCTCTTCCCAAGGTCGGAATATCCCCTTCTCCATCAGGCCAACGGTGGCGGTGGCGGCGGCAGTTCTCCCCGCTCCAATGCTTCCCGGGCCGCCTTCACCGGGATGCCGTCCTCGCAGGGAACACCGACTTGACACAGGCCACATCCATACCCCTCAAACTGGTAGGTATTCTTTACATATTCACTGGAACGGACCAGGTGTTGCCTGCATTTTTCTTTATCATGGCCAGCCTCGGTAATGGCCCGGACCGGGCAGCGGTCAATGCATTTCCCACACGTTCCGTCGGCAAAATAAAGGCAATAGGCCCGATGGTCTGCATAGGGTCTTGGGGTGGGAGTGATGGATATCTTTGCCACAACCGATCCTGCCCGCATGGCTTTGCCTTTTGCCGTGATGAGGCCGTCACACAGGCCAAAGGTCCCCAGGCCGGACGCATGGGCGGCATGACGTTCAGACCAGGAAGACGCATAGGAAAACCGTTCCGATTTTACAATGGTCCAGTTGGGGACCAGCATGGGGGAAACGGCTGCATGTCCGGCCGCTTTAAACTGTTCGACCACATGCTCCCGTAATGCCACATTGAACGCCTCACCATAGACCCTGATGCGCGCCCATTCTTCCGACGGATATGTTTTGGCCCGGCGGTTGGTTTCCCGGACCCGCTTTGTCTGGGGTAAAATCCACGAGATAACTGTCAATTGATCGGCACTGACATTTTCTTCAGGACAATGCTGATTAAACACTTCCCAAGGCGTCCAATGGAAAGCACCGACATATTCTTTGTACTGCTGCCAGATCTGATCTGCACCCGAAGAAAATCCCACCAGGGCCATTTCCCAGGCAGGGTCTTTGTTCTCGTTATGAATCATATTAAGGGGTGAACTGGCGATAAAGTTCTGAATCAATTCATTGACCCACTTCTCTGAAATATTGACCTGCTTTTCCACTGGCATCTCCTCTCCTGTCCGGTTGACTAATCCTTGCCCCTGCTTCCAGAAAAGTTGGAAAGATTCACATCATGGTGCGGCAACGGAAATTTTTATTATAGCATAGAATCGTTCAGGATTGAACAAAATACAAGGCCTCCCGGTCCCTGACCCATTAAAGGATGCCGGAAAAATCACAAATCGGGTTCAAAAATACAGTTTTCAGAACCAAAATCATCCCTTTCTTTCATCCGGCAGGGGGGAAGAAAGGGTTCCCCATTTACAACATAATAATATCGGAATTGAGCGCTCGACGGCAGAGACACCACCCATTGGCCCGCCACTTGCTGTGCTTCATGGAATTCGAATCCGTCAAGACTGCAGGCAAAGGCGACCTGTTTTGCCGCCGGTTTTTTCAAGTAAAGCACAAGTATGTCTCCTTGAAGCTGGTTGTAATGGCTGACACACCCCGTCATCAAGATCATTAAACCGACCATCAACAGCAGACGCTTCATATGCGGGCCTCAACGTTCAAAATAGAATTTTCCCCGCCAAAATCGTCCCTTTCCCTGGCAGGCAGGGTGGGATCGGCAATTCGATTATCCCCGTCCAGGATATAGGCAAACCGGTGTTCTCCAGATGCAACCGGAAGGTTGAGTTCCCAGTATCCACTGTTACCGATTCGCTTCATGGAGATCCGCTGCCATCCGGTGAACGACCCGGCCAGTTCCACTTGGTTGGCAGCAGGTTCAAAAAGGACGAACCGATTATTACACTGGGGGTGACTCGGGGACTGGAAAACAGCAAAGAGCATCAGCACGGCTGTAGAAAACCCGGCTGCCGCTAACCCCAGGGGCTTTAACCATCGCATCAGACCATGCCATATTGGCGGCTGCCATCTTTTTTCAACTGCCGGCTCAGGCAGGGTCGGTTGTTTTTCAAGCAATTGTTCCTGGGCCAGCAACTCCAGGGTAAGCATATAGAATGCTGGGTCCGACTGAATTTTTTCCACGAATTGTTTCTTTTCATCCAGGTTCATCTCATTATCAATGTACATGCTCGAAAGATACTCCATCACTGTCCTCCATTTCCAAGGATTGCCTTCAGCCTGAGGCGCGCACGGTGAACCTTGACTTTCACGTTGGCTTCGCTGATATTGAGCAATGTTCCAATTTCCTTGTATGAAAAAGTTTTGGCCGCCAGCAGAGCAATCAGTTCCCGGTCAACCGGGTTGAGTTGCTGGATGGCATCCATTATTTTTTGGCACGCCTGCTTTTCCATGAGTTGGCGTTCCGGGTCACCCGGCAAAGAGACCTCGTCCGCCCTGGGTAAAGTTTCTTCCCGGCGTTTCCGGAACGAATCCAGGGCCGTATTCCTGGCAATGGTGTAAAGCAGTGAACAATTATTCCCATTGCGACGATACCGGGCAAAGTATCGCGTAAAACTTTCCTGCATAAAATCAAGGGAAAGGTGATAGTTTCCGGTCAGGCGGAGCAGGTAGGCAAACACCCGGTTTTTATTCTCCCTGTAAAAACGATCATATGATTCCACGTTTTTCCCCTGACGTTAACCGGATCCCGGGCCTGTTGTCTGTTGTTTACCTGGAATTTCCACCACCTGATCCACCACCCGAGCCGCCTGAGCCACCACCGCCTGAGCCGCCACCACCTGATCCACCACCGCCTGAGCCGCCACCACCTGATCCACCACCACCTGAGCCACCACCGCCTGAGCCACCGCCTGAGCCACCGCCTGAGCCGCCTGATCCGCCACCATCAAAGGCATTACCCGATTGTCCGCCCTTGCCGATGGACCCGGCATGGTGACTGGCAATCTGCTGGGGCGACATCTGTTGGCTTTTGTTAACAATTTGCTGGCGCAGCTGCACTATTTCCTGATGGGTATATTGATTCTGCAGCGCCCGGCACATGATGCCGGACACAGTGGACGTCCGAACACCCAGTCGCGCCATGGTGCGGACGGTCTGCAGGGTTTGTAACGTCAGCAGGGCTTTCTCTGTCTTGTTTTTCTTCTGTTGGCTGTTCCGGACCTGCAACTGGGCCTTCACCGCTTCCATATCCTCAGTTGTCATCCCCGCCGCCAGGCAGTCAGCAATGGTCTGGGTCATGGCAGTGGTATTTTTTTTATCATCGGACAGGGATTTGGCCATTTGATTTGCTGTTGTCTGACGGCTTTGAACGGCTTCCATGGCCGCAATAATGTTTTGTTCTTTGGCCTGCTTGGCCATGCCTTCCATGGCTTTGCTCATTACCGGTCCAGTGGGCAGCCCGGCCTTGGCAGTGGCAACGATCACCTGCTGGGCGCGAATTCGGTTCTGTTTCTGGAAGCGGTTCTGAACCATCCGTGTCAACATTTTCCGGGCCTGGGCTTCGGGTATGCCCAGGGCACTCATTTCCCTGGTTTGCTGCTGTATGCTTTCCATGGCCTGCTGTGACAAGCCCTGTGATTCCTCGGCAAAGGTCAGTGATGTAAAACAGAATAAAATCGAAAGGATTAAACTGACTTTTTTCATACGCTCTCCTTGTTAAATAAACACGATCTTCTATCCCTATAACGGTGTGGAACTGAAAAAGTTACACGTACAGATAGAAAAATAGAGTTCAGAACCAACCATATCACCTTTTCAATATGTTTTCACCATCAGGTATTGCCCAGCAGCCGGGCTGGTTTTGTATTCATGACTCGCCGGGATGCAGTAAGGGCTGTGCCCATGCAGATACCAGTGGTTAACAAAAGGATGGCAAGGGAAAATTTCAGGTCAAACTGCCAGAGGCTGTCAAAAAAATACCAGGAAATCACCCGGGAAAATCCGAAACTCAGCAGGATGGCAAACAGGGCTGCGGTAAGGCCGATAAACCCGAATTCCAAAAGGGTAATGGCCTGGATGGCCTTAAAATCGGCTCCCAGAACCTTTAAAAGGTTCACCTGGTTTTCATTTTTCCAGGATTCGTGCCGGGCAATGGAAAAAATAGACACCATGCCGGCCGCAATGGCCAGCCAGGCCATAAACCGGATGGACAAGGAGAGCTTGTCCATGATACCCAATAAGGTGCCGGCCATCTGGGTCACATCAATGACCGAGACATTGGGAAACGCAGAGACAATTTTATTTTTCAGGGCCTGGCGGTCCTCCCGGGCCACATGGGAGATGGCCGCCAGAAAGGTTTTAGGGGCATCATTTAAAACCCCATCCTGGAACAGTAGAAAAAAATTGGGCTGAAAACTGTTCCACCGGACCTTGCGCAGATTCTTTATCCGTCCCGTAAGCGGGATGCCCTGGATCTCAAACCCCACAACATCCCCCACCCCCAAACCATATTGCTCGGCAAAGGATTTTTCAACCGAGACCTCAAAAGGATGGGCTGACTCAAAATTCCAGGGGGCTTTGGACAAGGGGCTTCCCTGAAAAATGGTTTCCGAAACATCCAGGCGCTCTCGATAAGAAAAATTAAATTCCAGTCGGCGGCCCCTGCCCCGCCGCCCGGACACGGATGACCTGGCGCCAGGGCCCGTGTTGTCACCATAAAAGGGCTGGTGGTTCACCGTCAAAATCCTGCCCCGGACCATGGGGGAGATATTGACCAGGTCAGCGGCCTGATGTTCCATGAATTCAACAAATGGCAGCCGTTGCTCCTCCTGGATATCCACCAGGAAAAAAACCGGTATTTTCAACCCTTCCGGCCGCATGATTTCGTTTTGCAGCCCTTTCTGGACCTGGGGAATAAGGGAAATTAAAAACACACCCATGGAAATGGTGACAAAACAGGACAAAGAAGACCACTTGTTCCGGAACAGGTTACGGAAAGCAATTTTCCCCACCAGATTCCGGGTGGTGGAAAGGGGTCTGCAGCCTGAAAAAATAAGCCAGCCCATGCCGGACAAAAACACCAGGGCCAGGACAAACCCGGCCACAAAAACACTTCCGTTTCTGATAGAACCGGCCACCCCCACCGACACCAGAAAAAAAGCCGCCATCCCCGGCAGAAAGCTTGCTGCCTGCCCCAGTCCCCGGGTAAAGGTTCCCCTCTTGACCTGTTGGGTTCCCCGGAGCAACATCAGGGGTTTGATCCCAAAGATACGCACAAAGACCGGCAGACAAAAAATAAGGCTGCCCAGCATGCCCATACCCATGGAAAGCATCAGGGTAGAAGGATCTGTGACAAGTCGGATGTGACGGGGAATCAGGCCCTGAAAAATAATGGGAAAGGCCTGAACCAGGAACAGGGAAATGACAATCGCCAGGACAGCGGCCAGGGTCCCCAGCAGGACGAGTTGAAAACTGATATACAGATAGATCTCCCGATGTCCGGCACCGATACTTAATAGGATGGCCATCTCCCGTTGTTTCAGATTCAGATAGCCCCGGAACAGGTACGCCGTGGCAATGCCGGCCAGGAAAAGGGCCACAACACTGACCAGCCCCATATACCCGGTAAAATATCCGGTCACTCTACCCAGCCGTTGATTGACATCCCTGGCATCATAGATGTTTATCCGGGGCTGCCCCGGGAAGGTTTCAGCGAATTTTTGGCGTAGTTTTTCGGCCAGCCCGGGGATATCCACGTCCCGGGAGAACCGGTAAAACTGATAATATTTGATCCGACTCCCGAATTGAATTAACCCCGTCCCTTCCAATTGATCAAGCCCCATATAAACTTTCGGGGCCAGCTCAACAGCGGTTAAAGATTTGTCCGGATCAATGGTGAAAAAATCCTGGATAAAAAAGGGCTTGTTTCCCAATACCAAAGGGGTATTTATATCTGCCTTGTTCCGGATACCTAATGCATAAGCCGTGTCCCGGGTCATGAAAACCCCGGGCCTTTCCTGGAGGTCTTTATTTTCCCCCCTGCCCTCCAAAGCAAAGGCACCGTAAAGAGGATAATGCTCATCAATGGCCATCACCCGTATCAAACGGGCATTATCCCCTGCCCGGACCATGGTAAAAAAATTGATGAGCCGGGCATGGGACTTGTCCGGCCCCAGCACCTGGTCTGCCAGGGATAATTCCGCCGGGGTCAGGGGGCTGTTGGCGATCAATACCAGGTCTGCCGTCAATATGTCTTTTAAATTCTCATCCAGATGGTGGTTCAGGGAACTGCCAAAGGAATGAATGGCGATGAACCCGGCCAGACCCAGGGACAGGTTCAAGATAAAAAAAAGGGCAAACCCCCTGTTTGTAATGAGATCCCTTATGGCCATTCGTATCCAGAACATCAAACCAGCCTGCCCCGGTCAAGGATCTTGATGGTTTGACATTGACTGGCCAGGACGGGATTATGGGTCACCAACACCAGGCTTTTCTTTTCTTCATCCACCAGGTCAAACAACAGTCGGGACACCTTTTCCCCGGTTTCCATATCCAGATTGCCCGTGGGCTCATCTGCCAGAAGCAGGGCCGGTTTGATGACCAACGCCCTGGCTATGGCCACCCGCTGGCATTCTCCGCCACTCAGCTGCCCGGGCAGGTGATGCTGGCGATCTGACAAGGCCACCTTTTCCAGCATGGCATCGGTCTGTTCCCGGATTCGCTGCTGTTTCAGGATTTCCAAAGGCAGGCTGATATTTTCCCGGGCCGATAAATGGGGCATTAAATGGAACTGCTGAAAAACAATCCCGATTTTCATGGCCCTGTACCGGGACAGCTGACTTTCGTTCATGGTGCCCAAATCCTTTCCATCCAGGATCACCTGGCCGTCATCCGGGCTGTCCAGTCCTGCAATCAGGGACAGCAGCGTGGTTTTTCCGCTGCCGGACTGGCCGGTAACGGCCGTGGTTTCCCCGGCACCGAGATTGAAACTGACGTGCTTTAAAACCGAAAGGGTTCCGGACCGGGGCTGGTGAAAGGATTTACAGATTGCCTTGATCTCAAGTATCATAATTGCTCCAAAATATAGGGGAATACAGTGGCGGCAATGATCCTGTGACCTTCCCGGTTGGGGTGGATGCCGTCTGACTGGTTAAGGGAAACCCTGCCTGCCACATCCTTTAACAAAAAAGGAATGAACGGAATCTTGTGTTGATCGGCCAGACGGACATACACCGCTTGAAAAGCCCGGGCATATTCCAGACCGTAATTGGGGGGCAGTTTCATGCCAGCCAGGATGACCCGGATGTTTTTCTCCTTTGCCAGGACAATGGTCTTGTCCAGGTTCCGGGCCATTTCACTGGTGGACAACCCCCGAAGCCCGTCATTGGCCCCCAGGGCCAGCACCAGGATATCCGGCTTGACCCTGAGAAACCATTTGAGCCGGGCCAGGGCACCTGCAGTGGTGGAACCGCTGATACTCCCGTTGGTGACAACCGCTCCTGGTACCCCTTGTTCCTTGAGCATGTCGTGGATCAGGGCCGGATAAGCCTGCTCCGGTTCCACTCCCAGGCCTGCGGAAAGCGAATCCCCGATGAACAGAATCCTGACACTGCCATCGGCTGCAAACAAAGGGGGTGCAGGACCTGACCACAACCAGGCAACAGATATCAACAAAAAAACGCCAAAATAAATTAAACGAAACGGCTTCATGGATTTCAGTTCCTTTGTTTTTTATCTCATCGTTTCTTACTATGTACCAAGAAGCGGGTTGTGTAAACCCCGGTTTTGTTATATTTGTATCCCCCCTTTGGGACCCTTTTGAATTTTTTAATCATTCAACTTTCCGACATGAGCGTTATGGACAACTCCGAAGTTGCGTTCATCATTTACAAAATAGTGTGTAACCTTTGAATGATCCATACGTTGTGACAGCAATATTGGCTATCATTTTAAAAAAAAGGAGGAGAATAAAATGTCTCAAAAACTCATGAACGGAATCGTCATTTTTATGGCAGTCCTTCTGGCAAGCGTACCCGCCTGGAGTTCCATACCCAGACAGTTAAGCCCGGGGGACTCGGGCAAAACCATCACCCCGGATATGACCGCGGTGACCGACGACATCTTTAAGGCGGATATTATCCTGGCCCGGGGTGGCGGCGGTGGCGGCGGTGGTCTCCTTGGCCATGATGAAAATATGCCCCTGCAGCATACCATTGGTGAGAAAAATTCATCCATTCGTTTAATGACCGATACCATCGGATCAGGACACACAAACAAATATTAAACCGATAAATACATAATATATAACGCTTTTTCATAAATCCCCCCATAATGCCATGAATATCCCGTTGACACACAAGAACAAATCTCTTATTCTTATGCCACACCACAAGCGATTTCTTATTACTATCATACAAAGGAGAACACCATGGCTGTAATATTTTCTGCGCGGGAAATTGCCGAAGCAGCAGTTGAAAAAGAAAAAAAAAGAAAAGGATTTTATGCCGTTGTTTCTGAATTGAGCACGGATAAAGACATGAAAGATCTTTTTTACTTTTTAATGGAAGAAGAAGATCGGCATGTCGAAGCCTTTGAACAGATCCGGGACAGCCTGCCCCCGGAAGAAACATCTTCAGAGGAATACAGTGAGGACATGGAGGCGTATATGGATTCCGTTGTGGATGACCGCCTTTATGCCGATATTGATTCAAAGGAATTTGTCCAAAACGCCATTAATGCCAACACGGTTTTCAGTTTGGCCATGGGTTTTGAAAAAGATGCCATTCTTTACTTTAGAGAATTTTTACCCTTTTTAACCGAGCCTGATCGGAAGATTGTGGTGGAATTGATTGAACAGGAAAAAGGGCACATTCGGAAGCTTGCTGACATGCGCCAGCAGATGGCTGAATAGTATTACAGGCGGTTGAATAACCTGTCGGGGTTCGTCATATCGGGATCATAACCCATGGGTTTCCCTGGAAGAAATAAACCCTGATATGTCTTGAATCAAGACAGGTTACGCCCTGTTCATAATAAAAAGCCCTATCCATACAATAGGTTATAATAAAAAAACCCTTATCTTCACCGCCCCCCTCTTCACGTTTAATTCACCTCATTTTTCTTTAAAAAAATTCTTGACAGCCCAATTAACGTAATATATTATTCAATAACAAGTTATACTATGGCAGTGTATTTTTTTTGGAATAAAATTCGGTATTGTGATTTTTTTGATACAAGATTAAAGAATTGCTAATTTATAAGGGGTTAAAAAATGAGGTACGGAGAGACAGGGGTTAATCTGGAGATTGATCTATCTCGAGGAAGCGTTGAAAAGGTAGAAACCGACCCAAGATTAACTGAACTTTTTCTGGGGGGGCAAGGTACTGCCGCCAAGACACTATGGGATAGGGTTCCGCCTGAGGTTGAACCTTTTTCTCCCGATAATCTGCTAATATTCACCGCCGGTATTCTGCATTCCACACCTGTTCCCGGCGCCAATCGAGTCGCTGTGAATACGTTTTCACCCCAGACAAACTTAATGTCCCATTCATTGATGGGCGGCTTTTTCGGGCCGGAAATGAAACATGCCGGTTATGACCAGATCATCATTCGCGGTAAGGCCCAGAAACTGGTTTATTTATACATAAACAATGACAAAGTGGAAATACGGGATGCGAGTCATCTCCAGGGGAAAGGCACAACGGAAACCGGTGATGTGCTCAAAAAAGAGTTGAAGGATGATAAGGTCCAGGTGGCCGCCATCGGCCTGGCCGGCGAAAACAGGGTCTATATGGCGTCCATTGATCACGGGCACTCCAGCGCGGCGCGAGGCGTAGGTGTCATCATGGGGGATAAACGATTAAAGGCCATCGCTATCCGCGGCACAAAGGACATTAATATTGCCCACCCGGCTGAATTGTTTGAGGCCAGTATGAAATTGCACCGACAGATTGCTGACAGTGATGGCTGTGGCGACTGGATGGCCTATGATGAAGATGACAGTTTCCACCACAATCATTTTGCCTGGGGCAACGCCCGGACCCGGCGAAAAAATTTCTGGAGCAAGGAACTCGAGGAAAGATGGCGGAATATTAAATACGACAACATGGATCGACAAACCAGCTGCTATAATTGTCCCAAGAATTGCCGTAACGTCATTAAAATGCCGGGAAAGAAAAGATTCGGGTATAAGTGCTACGGAAAAGACACCTATCACATGGCGGCATTTAAAGAACTGGATTTTTCCTATGACATACTGGGTATCGCCCAGGAGTATGGATTGGACTCCTACTCGACACCCCAGGTGATGGCCTTTGCCATTGAACTTTACGAAGCCGGTATCCTGACGGATAAGGACATGCCCGGACTGCCGGCTGACAGCGGGGACAGATTTTACTACCTGATGGAAAAAATTGTCCGCCGGGAAGGGATTGGCGATATTTTAGCCGATGGGGTTTCCCATGCTGCCATACGGATCGGAAACGGGGCAGAAGCGTATGACCATAATACCACCAAAAAATTTGAGCAGCTGCCCATCAAGCTGGGAAAGGTCAACCTGGCCTATTTTCTCATGATTGCCACAGGGGAAAAAATGAGTATCACCCAGATTGAAGGTTCGTTTCCCCAGGATCCCATGCGCACCATGGAAGAACGACAAAAGTTTGTTGACAACTGGACCTCACCGCCGGATGATAAATTCAAAGACTATTTTTTAAACTGGGAAAAAAGGGACGTCATGTCCAACCAGGCATTCTGCGAAATTGTGGATTGGAATGAGGCCATGCACTATATTGATGATGCCACGGGATTATGCGGATTTGTTTCCTCATTCCGGGGTCAGTTTGGTGGAGATGTTGCCTATAACATCCATAATATACCCGCACTCATTGAGGGGGCCACGGGCATTGAGATGGACAAAGAAAAACTGTGGGAAGTTTTTCAACGAAATCGAACACTGGTCAGGGCCATCAATGTAAGAAGAGGTTTGAGGAGAAAGGATGAACGGCCCCCGGAAGACCACTGGGCAGTTCGGGACGAAGAAAAGGAACAACAACTTCTCAGTGAATATTATGAATTCAAGGGGTGGAATGAAGACGGTATTCCTACCCTGGATATGCTCGACAAACTGGGCTTGGGTTATGTGGGCGAAGACTTACTGGAAAGAGGGATCTTAACAGACAATGACACTATTTCTGCCAAAGAAACTTCGGCAGCAATTGATAAGGTCTAGGGGGTAGTAACCGTGAAGGCAGGGTTAAAAAAGAAAATTGTTAAAGAGATAAAAGTTGATATCAGCAAATGCACGGGGTGCCGGTCATGCGAAATGGCCTGCTCCGCATTTCATGCCGTGCCCAAATATAGCAGCCTTAATCCGTCGAAAGCCAGGATCAGGGTGTACATGGATGAAATAAGAGATATCTATGTTCCGATTCGTGCCGGTGGGTATACGCAAGCCGAGTGCAATGGGCGGAACCTGTATATTATTAATGGAAAAGAATACTCCGAGTGTGCTTTCTGCCCGGCGTCCTGTCCGTCCAGGGACTATTTCAAGGAACCCAGCTCCGGACTTCCGCTGAAATGCGATATGTGCGAAGATGAGCCGCCCCTTTCAGAACCCATGTGTGTTGAGGCATGTAAATTCGATGCCCTGACCTATGTGGAGCGAGAAGAGACAGTGGCAATGGAGGGAACCCCTTTAACAGAAAAGCAGGTGGAATTGAAAGCAGCATACGAATCATTAGTAAAAACACATGGCAGAAAAAAACTAATGGACGTCTTTTCCCAGTTATCAAAGCGCTAACATACTAAAGTGAAAGAAGAGGAATATTAAAGACAATGGAAACGGTCGCTCCCTTCATAGAGGTAATCGATGAGATAAAAGAGGCTGGTGGAGATGCCTTCAGGTTTTGCTTTCAGTGTGGATTGTGCGATTCGGTTTGTCCGTGGAACAGGGTCAGACAATTCAGTATCCGCAAAATCATTCGAGAGGCTACGTTTGGTTTAACAGAGATAGAAGGTGAGGATATCTGGCGATGTACGACCTGCGGACGATGCCCTGAGCATTGCCCAAGAGGGGTCAAACAAATAGAAGTCGGCGTCTCTTTGCGCAGGGTGGCATCGGACTATGATATTTTCCCTGCTTCTGTCCGGTCTGCCCGTACGGCAAGGGCGAGCCTGATTTCTGAAGGCAATCCGTTGCAGGGGGACCGGGGTAAACGGGCGGACTGGGCAAAAGACCTGTCTGTAAAACCCTTTACCGCGGATATGGAAGTGTTATATTTTGTTGGATGTTATTTCAGCTATGACCCGAGAATGAAAAAAGTTGCCGCGGCCACGGCCAATATTCTGAACAAGGCAGGGGTGAATTTCGGGATACTGGGTGACGAGGAAAGCTGTTGTGGAGAGAGCATCCGGAAAACGGGCAGTGAGGAAGTGTTTAAAAATCTGGCCAAAGAAAACATTAAAACCTTTATTGATAAGGGTGTAAAGAAAATTATTGTCTCTTCCCCCCATTGCTATCACACGTTTAAAAACGAATATCCTGAATTTATGGTCCATTTTGAGGTCGTTCATATGACCCAGTATATATTGGAATTGATCAATGATGAACGACTTGACCTCAAAGGGGACTTTTCAAAAACAGTCACCTATCATGACCCCTGTTACCTGGGTCGACACAATAATATATATGACGAACCCCGAGACCTGCTAAAGAAAATTCCCGGATTGGACCTGATCGAGATGGCGGATCATGGCAAAGACAGTTTGTGCTGCGGTGGCGGTGGCGGCAGGATCTGGATGGACACGCCAAAAGAAGAAAGATTTTCCGACATTCGATTAAAACAGGCCAGTGAGATTGGAGCCAAAATTCTTGCGACATCCTGCCCCTACTGCATCACCAATTTTGAAGAAAGCAGGTTAAACCTGGAGTATGATGATGTCCTGGAGATTAAGGACATCACGGAAATTGTCAATGAGATGCTTTAGGGATCATCTATAGAAAAGTGATTTAGGGAATTGAAAGAGACCTGAAAAGGACGGTGCGAAGTGGAAAAAGAACCAGTTGAAGGGCTTGCTGTTAACAGCCCTGGAGAGAATAATCTGATAGATGTTATGATTGTCGGTGGAGGGATCAGCGGTATTCAAGCGGCCCTTGATCTTGCCGAAACAGGGTTCAGGGTTTACCTGGTTGACAAGTCACCGGCCATTGGCGGCAAGATGTCCCAGCTTGACAAGACCTTTCCCACAAATGACTGCTCCATGTGTATTGAATCACCCAAATTCATTGAGTGCAGCAGACACCCCAATATAGAAATCCTGACGTATACTGAGGTTGAGAGTATCAAAGGAGAAGCGGGTGACTTCAGGGTAACCCTGGTTAAAAAACCCAGGTATATCCTTGAAGACCGGTGCACGGGCTGTACGACCTGTGTGGAGGTCTGCCCGGTCAAGGTCCCGGATGTATATAATCAAAGCTTATCGTTGAACAAAGCCATCCATATATACTTTTCCCAGGCTGTTCCGCTGATCACCTATGTGGACCCGGACACCTGTCTGTATCTTCAAGATGAAAAATGCAACATTTGCGTGGGGGTCTGTAAGAATGAAGCCATTGACCTGAACCAGAAGGAAGAGACGGTCATCGTCGAGGTCGGTGCCATCATCATGTCTCCCGGGTTTGAGGTGTTTGACCCCAAACTGAGGGGCGACTATGGCTACGGCACCATGGAGAATGTGGTCACCAGCCTTGATTTTGAACGGATATTATGTTCCACCGGCCCCTATGAAGGCGAGATCAGACGGCCTTCCGACATGCAGCATCCCCATAAGATTGCCTGGATCCAGTGTGTGGGATCCAGACAGGTCATCGAGGGCGGTAACAGCTATTGTTCAGGCGTTTGCTGCGCCTATACACAAAAGCAGGTTATTCTGGCCAAAGACCATGATGCCGGGCTTGAGGCCACGATATTCCATAATGATATCCGGGCCTTTGGCAAGGATTTTGAACGGTTTTACCAAAGAACGGAAAACCTGCCCGGTGTCCGGTTTTTAAGAAGTTATGTTTCCATTGGACGAGAAATTCCAGAAACCAAGAATGTCACCATCCGATATTCAACATTTGAGGATGGCGTAAAAGAAGAAGAATTCGATCTGGTGGTTTTATCCGTGGGAATGAACCCGCCGGCTGATGTGAAAAACATGGCGGAGAAATTCGGCATTGAACTGAACGCTCATCAATTCTGTCAAACCAATCCGGTGAATCCCATGGAAACCACCCGCCCGGGAATCTTTGTCAGTGGCGCGTTCCAGGGACCCATCGATATTCCTGAGTCTGTTATGGGTGCCAGCGGTGCGGATGCCCTTTGCAGTCAACTTCTTGCTTACCGGCGGGGGGACCTGGCCCAGGAAAGGGTCTATCCACCGGAAAGGGATGTCACTGGAGAAGACCCCCGGGTGGGAGTCTTTGTGTGTCATTGCGGCGCAAATATCGGCAGAGTGGTGAATGTGCCGTCAGTGGTTGAATATGCATCCACCCTGAACCATGTGGTTCATGCCCAGGAAAGCCTGTTTGCGTGTTCCACTGACAATGCCCAGCAAATAGCCGATATGATCAAGGAAAAAGGACTCAATCGCGTGGTTGTGGCCGCCTGTACCCCCAGGACACATGAACCGTTATTTCGGGACACCTGCCGTGAAGGCGGGATCAATCAATATTTCTATGAAATGGCCAATATTAGAGAACATTGTTCCTGGGTTCACTCTAAAGAGCCGGAGAAAGCCACCCAGAAGGCAAAGGAAATCGTTCGCATGTCCGTGGGCCGCGCGACTCTTTTAGAACCGTTGCAGGAATTTGAGCTGCCGGTCAATAAAACAGGATTGGTTGTCGGCGGTGGCCTGGCCGGAATGACCAGTGCCCTGAGCATGGCAGAACAGGGCTTTAAGGTGTGTCTGCTGGAAAAAAATAAAGACCTGGGCGGTATGGCCCGGAGGATTCACACTACCCTGGAAGGGGTAGATGTTCAACCGTATTTAAATGACCTGATCCGCAAAGTCTACGAGCACCCCTTGATCCAGGTATCCCATGAGGCTGCCATCACGGATGTTTCCGGTTACGTGGGGAATTTTATCACCACGGTGAAGACGGAAGGAAGGGTCAAGGTTATCAAACATGGCGCTGCCATTCTTGCCACGGGAGCGGATGAATACAAACCCACGGAATACCTTTATGGCGAAAACGATCAGGTTTTCACCCAGTTGGAACTGGAGGATCACATCGCCAGGCGTGAAGAACAACTGATCAACTCCCAGAGACTGGTGATGATTCAATGTGTGGGGTGCAGACAGGAAGACAGGAATTACTGCTCCCGGATCTGCTGCAGTCATGCTGTAAAGAATGCTTTGAGCCTGAAGAAAATAAACCCTGAAATGGAGATCTACATTCTTTTCAGGGACATGAGAACCTATGGATTTAGAGAGGATTATTACCGCGAAGCAGCAGATAACGGGGTCATGTTTATCCGCTGGGAGCCCAGTGACAAGCCTGTTGTGGAAGCCGTTAAAGAAGGTGGCAAGTCGGTTCTTCGGGTCACGGTTCCGGATCCCGTTCTGGGTCAGAGGCTTGAATTAGATGCCGATTATCTGACACTGTCTGCTGCGGTCATCCCTTCGGCAGGCAGCAATGAAGCAGCACGATTATTCAAGGTTGCCCAGAACCCGGATGGATTTTTCCAGGAAGCCCATGTAAAATTAAGGCCCGTGGACTTTGCTGCAGAAGGTGTTTTCCTTTGCGGGATTGCACACTATCCCAAGCATATAACAGAAACTATCAGCCAGGCTTACGGCGCTGCCGGTCGGGCCATCACCATTCTCACAAAGGAATCCGTCATTGCCTCGGGTGCTGTTTGCGAAGTAAATGAAAGCGCGTGTGAATCCTGTGGGGCCTGTATTTCTGTTTGTAATTATAATGCCATAGAGTTTCATGAGACACCAAAAGGCAAAAAAGCCCGGGTGAATCCTATTCTCTGCAAAGGAGACGGTCTGTGTAACACCAGATGTCCCACAGGGGCTATTTTTCTCAAACACTTTACCGATAAAGAGATCTTAAGCCAGATTGACGCGGCTTAAAGAGACCTAATTTTGGAGTGGCGGTATCTGAATGTATAAGGCATGCCGCCCCTTCTAAAGATCCACGAATGAACAAGGCAGTGATAACTGCACTAGGAGTGAGATAAGAATGAGTACAGGACTTGAGTTTAAACCAGGGATCCTAGGATTTTTATGTAATTGGTGAGGGTACTCCGCTGCTGACCTGGCTGGAGTTTCCAGACAACAATATACCTCTGATATTAAAATTATTCGTGTCATGTGCACCGGTAGAGTCGACCTGGCATTTATTTTCCGTGCGTTTTCCAATGGGAAAGACGGGGTGTTTGTCGGCGGTTGCTGGCCGGGTGAATGCCATTATATTACAGAAGGAAATTACCTGGCATTGAGCACCATGCATATCGGCAGAAAATTATTGGAAATGATCGGGTTGGATCCCGAACGGCTGAGGCTTGAATGGATTTCAGCATCTGAAGGAAGCCGTTATGCCGAAGTGATGAATGATTTTTCCAAAAAGATGAAAGCCTCAGGACCCATTGGCAAGGGCGAAGGCATTGATCCTGAGGAATTAAACCTTAGACTGGAAGCTGTCCAGAATTTAATTCCTTACATCAAGCTGGTCGAAAGAGAAAGACTGAGAGTCACTTTAAAATCAGTGGAAGAATACAATGAATTTTTCGCCAGTGATGAGTTTGATCAATTATTTCAGGAATTGATTGGTGACAAATTTCAAATCACCCGAATCATGGCACTGTTGCGGAAAAAACCCTGTTCAAATAAAGAACTGTCAGAGGTGTTGGGTATCAGCCCGTCTGAAGTATCCCGACACCTGAATACGGCCGCACGGCAAGGACTGGGCCGGGTTGATGAAAGCAGGAACCTCATTGCAGCCGCCTGTGATGAAAACGGGAACACCACCACAAGTGACAGCAGCGACAGTGCCGTTACAGCGGCTCCGGATAACGACACCATTGATCAAATCATCCATGAACACCAGGGCAAACCCGGTTCTTTGATCCATGTCTTAATGGAGATTCAGAGCGAAAACCATTGGCTTTCCAAAGAAATTTTAGACAGGATCAGTGAAAAACTGGACGTACCATTAAGTCGCGTCATGCAAATCGCTACTTTTTATAAAACTTTCAGTTTGAGTCCCAAAGGACGTCATGAAGTTCATGTCTGTACGGGGACCTCCTGTCATCTTCGGGGTGCGTCTCATCTTATGGAATCGGTTCAGGACCTCATGGGAATCAGACCCGGGGAAACAGACTCGGATGCCAAATTCAGCCTGGGGAATGGCAACTGCCTCGGCTGTTGTTCGTTAGGGCCGGAGATCATCGTCGATGGAAAACATCACGGCAGGGTAACACCCGCCATGGCAGAAGAAGTCTTAAAAAATTATGCGTAGGGAACAAAGATTATGCCAAGGATAAATTCAGCTACTGAATTGGAAGAATTAAGGAAGGGACTCTTATCAAAAAGAGACCCTGACAAATCTTATATTGCGATATGTTCGGGTACGGGTTGTCTCGGCCTCGGTAACGACAGGGTGATCACAGCCTTTGAACAAGAAATCAAGCGCCTCTCTCTTGAGACCCAGGTGGACATCAGGGTTACCGGGTGTCATGGTTTTTGTGAACGAGGACCCAATGTTGTTATCTATCCGGAAGAGATCTACTATATCCAGGTAACGCCCGAGGATGTCCCTGAGATAGTGTCTCAGACCGTGCTGGGGAAACAGGTGATTGACCGTTTGATTTATGAGGATCCAAATACCGGTGAAAAATCAGCTTATCAGTCTGATATCCCTTTTTACAAGGCACAGATGCGGCAACTGATCAGCAATAACACGAAAATCGATTCCCGGCGCATCAATGACTATATGGGAATTGGAGGGTATTCGGCTTTGTCCAAAGCCCTATTTGAAATGACTCCTGCCCAGGTTCTTGAAGAGGTAAAGAAAGCCAACTTGCGTGGCCGTGGCGGCGGTGGATTTCCTGCCGGCTTGAAATGGGAAACCACCCGCAATGCCCCGGAAAAACAAAAGTATGTCATCGTCAATGGTCATGAAGGGGAACCCGGCGCGACCATGGACAGGGCCATCTTTACGGGAAATCCGCACAGCGTCCTTGAAGGCCTGATCATCGGTGCCTATGCCATTGGTGCCAGCCAGGGATTTATCTATACCCGTCATGATTCTCCCCAGCTAAAAGATAATATTTATCGTGCCCTTGAGCAGGCCAGGGAATATGGACTCCTGGGTGAAAATATTTTAGGGTCCGGCTTTAACTTTAATGTTGAGGTGCATTTCGATGTCGGTATCTTTGTATCAGGTGAATCCAGCGCTTTAATGCGGTCCATTGAAGGGCGGAATCCAGAACCCAGACCCAAATATATCCGCACGTCGGTCAGTGGTGTCTGGGATAAGCCCAGTAACCTGAACAATGTGGAGACCTGGGCCAATGTGCCCCAGATCATCAACAAGGGCTCCCAATGGTATACCAGCATCGGGACAGAGCGCAGCAAGGGCACAAAACTGATATCCTTATCCGGTAATATCGTTAATTCAGGGGTGGTGGAAGTTCCGTTTGGGACAACGCTCAGGCAAATCATCTACGATATCGGCGGGGGGATTCCCAACGGCAAGAAACTTAAAGCTGTTCACTTTGGTGGCGCCATGGGAGGATCCATTCCCGCGAGACTCATTGATACCCCTTTGGATTTCGATGCCCTTAAAAAAGTGGGTGCCCCCATGGGAGCCGGTGCGCTGATGGTAATGGATGAAGATAACAATATGGTGGATGTCACCCGATTTTTCCTGAACTTTCTCACCAATGAGTCCTGCGGCAAATGCGTGCCCTGTCGTGAAGGCATCCGCCAGCTGCTCAAGATTATGACCCGTATGAGCAAAGGAAACGGAAGAAAAGGCGATATCGAATTGTTGGAAGAGATATCCGAGGTAATGGGTGTGGCCTCCCTGTGTTCTTTGGGGAAAACGGCTTGTGATCCCCTCAAAAGCTCGCTGCGCTACTTCAGAGATGAATATGAGGCTGGCATTAGCGATGAAATAGCGCCCGTGAATGAACAAGAATTAACCCCAGAGAGAGTATAGAAACGATGAGTGACATCATTTTACAGATCGATGGAAAAAAAGTTATAGCAAAAGAAGGCATGACCGTCCTGGAAGCCGCCCAAAGTGCTGATATATATATCCCTACACTTTGTCACCATGAGCTGTTAGAACCCTATGGCGGGTGTCGACTTTGCACGGTAGAAGTAGAATCCCGGGGCAGAACAAAATTTGTTGTCGGATGCCTCTACCCTGTGGAACAGGATCTGGTGGTCAGAACCCGGTCTGAGATGATCGATCGAGTCCGCCGGTTGATTTTAGAATTTTTGCTGGCCCATGCCCCTGATTCGCCGCAATTACAAATGTTGGCCAAGGAATATGGTGCCAAAAAAGACCGGTTTGAAAAAGAATCGTCGTTTTGCGTTCTTTGCGGGTTATGTGTCCGGTATTGTGCTGAAGTTAAAAAGAAAAATGTTATCGGGTTTGTTGACCAGGGCGCAAAACGGGAGATTAGTTTTATCCCGGAATTAGCTGCCAAAGAGTGCTGGGACTGCAAGGAATGCTTCCCCCTGTGCCCCACATCGTATTTACAGGCGGCTTACCATTTAACCAAAGCCATTGCGTTTCCCTCACTTGCCACTGAACCCAAATCAGTGAAATTGTAAGAAAAAACCCATGCCCAACCACCGTTTATCAGCAGCAGGTGGATCATTTGCTGCTGATAAACGAAGGGTATGGGTTAATGTATTAATTAGTCATCAGAAAGATCCGCCAATGCCGCTTTGATGGCATTGAGCTCGGATTCAAGGATATCTGCCCGTTGCCGCAGGCCCTCCTTGCTAATGGGTGCCTGGGCGGCTGCAGGTCCCTGGACCGGGGCATATCCCCGTCCCCATCCAGGTCCCGGTCCCTGACCAAATCCCCTGCCCCTTCTGAATCCATATCCAAGGCCACCGGATGGTGGGTTTCCAAACCCGGTTGATCCGGCCATGGGACCATTGACGCAATTGCCTCTGCCTCTGCCTGTCATGGGTCCCTGATTCATGGGCCCTTGTTGATTAAATCCCGGCATAAGATACCTCCTTAATTTATAATTGATTTGTATCGGGTTAACGATTGCCCCGTCTGGAGCCGCCAGTTCCCTGGCCTCTGCCTTGACCTTGACCTCTACCCCGGCCCTGGCCTCTGCCTTGGCAATTTCCCTGGCCTTGACCGCGACCTCTGCCTTGACCTTGGCCATTACGGGTTCCAGTATCCTGGCTGTCTTCATTTTTATATGCTTCCGTCATGATTTCCTCCTTTATGGTATTTATGGGTGAATGCCCCCGCCTCCTGCGCCCCCTGCCCTGCATTTGATAACATCCGCCGGTGACCCTGAGGCGCTTGCCTGTCACCAGGGCTTCTGAGAGATTGTACCGGGCTTGCCTTAAAATCCTTCCAAAGGTCTGCCGTGACACATTCATCTGTTCGGATGCCATGGACTGATCCAACCCCAGATAATCACTGAGCCGAATCGCTTCGTATTCTTCGATGGAAAGAATCGTCTCTCCGCTGTGGGGCATCCCGTCGGGACTGAATCCTTTTGTCTCTGGATGAGATTCTACGGTTCTGGGTCGTTTGGGCCTTGGCATGATCTCTCCTTTGAGGCTGTTAAATGGTTGAATTGATCATTTGACTATAATTATAGATATGATATGATGAGCTGTCAATGAAAATAATGATCAAATGACCAAAAAAAAGAAAGGGTAATAATGAAAACCTATAACGACTGCATCCCCTGCCTTGTTCGACAGGCCCTTGGGGCGGCAAGACTTGTGACCGATAAGGAAGATGACCACAGCAGGGTGCTCAAACTGGTACTGGCCGACATGGCCGACATGGATATGAAACAGTCTCCCCCAATGATGGCCCGCAAAATCCAGCAAACCATTGCCGGAGTAACCGGCAACAAAGACCCTTACAGGGAACTCAAAAAACAATTCAACCGATTTTCCCTGGAACTCTATCCCGATCTCAAAGCCATGGTAGACAAATCTGCCACCCCGCTTAAGACCGCTATTCAACTGGCCATTGCCGGCAATATCATCGATTTCGGTGCGGTATCAAACCTGGACAAGGCAACCGTGTTTGACACCATAGACCATGCCATGACCCACGAGGTTAAGGGCGATCTGCAAGGGTTAATCCAAGCATTGGCCAGGCCTGAACGAATCCTCTGGATCGCTGACAATGCCGGTGAAATTGTGTTCGACCGCCTGGTGCTGGAACGGATCGATCTGTCACGGGTCATCTTTGTGGTCCGGGGCGGTGCTGTGCTCAACGATGCCACCCTTGAAGATGCCGCCGAGACCGGTATCAGCGATCTGGTAACCACCATCGACTCCGGGGCAGCCATCCCGGGAACCGTCCTTGGTGAATGTTCCGAATCCTTCCTGCAAGCGTTTGACCAGGCCGACCTGATCATCTCCAAGGGCCAGGGCAACTATGAGACATTACCCCATGATGATGATCGGATCTTTTTTCTGTTCAAAGCCAAATGCCAGATGGTGGCTGGCCTGGCCGGGGTGAGCCTCGATGACATGGTGGTCTGGAAGCGGCACGAACAACAAACGACAATGACAAGGCGAAAGACGTCTTAAACTGGATATGGAAATGAACGTTTTAAACAAATTAAACCCGTTAAAACGATTTTTCAAACACCCATCAGATCGAAGAAGCCATAGATTTATTATGGTGATCGATTGTATTCTAAATCAAAATTCACGGGATCTGGGGGCAGCAAATTATCCGTCAATGAACAAGGAAATCCTCAGGCTCTGCATGCAATACGATATCGGACTTTTTCAGATTCCATGCCCTGAAATAACATTTCTGGGGTTTTTGAGAAAAAGAAAGCCGGGACAATCGATTCGGGATGCCCTGGATACAGCAGCCGGCCGTGAGTGTTGCCGAAACTTAAGCATTGATATAACCCTGAGAATCCAGGATTATATCAACAACAACAATAAAATCCTGGCTATTCTGGGTGGCAATCCTGAAAGTCCAGGATGTGCCATACATTCGGTATCACCCAATACGGGTTGTGAGTCCCTGGCAGAAAATTCCGGCGTTTTCATGAAAGAGTTTCATAAAGCGCTTTGCAAACAAAAAATCACCATCCCATTCAGAGGGATGCGAGACTGCAGGCCAGACTGGATAAAACAGGATTTAAAATGGTTGGAAAATCTTTTCAATCAATAATCAGTTACCTGCAAAGCCTCGCAACAATACGCTTCAAAATCAGTTTGATGCGCCAATATGAACGGGTGATCCTCTAAGGTTTGATTCTGATAGAAGGATACAATCCCTTGAGTTCTCCTGTACTATACGGTTGAATGAGATTAAAGGAAATGTTTTGATCATCCTGGGCATGGCCCCGGGTTTCCCCATCTTGAAACAAGGCACCATTTGTCGACAGAATCTGATTTATTCTTTTACGGAATGCCTCAATAAAAACCGATCCCTTACCCATAAACGTCATTTTACCCATGGTAAGGCTTTCCCGTATGGCAGCAAGATCATCAAGGGAAATCGAATGATTTTCAATGTCACTTGCCGAACCGATAAACCCCCATACCAAATGTTCATCAGGGATTTTAATTTGCACCTCCGCATCAATAATGGTATGCGGCATGACAATACAATCTTCTCCGATTTCGATGGGTGCCTTGGCTTTTCCATTCAAGAACGAATTGAATCCCACAAAAGACCCCCGCCCGACATCTGCATGAATTATTTTCCCGCCATGGGCTGTCACATTCAAGCCGTGCAGGGTGGAATCAATGATAAATGAGTTTTCCTGGGCATTAGAGCCATCTCCCATAACCGCATTCTCCAGAAACGCCCGTTGAGAGACAAGAACATTTTCACCGATTCTTGTTTTTCCCTGGGTCACCGCATATCGATTAACAGCAGAGCTGGCAGGTGCGTATATCGGTTCAAGATTCATGACATCAAATAATTTCTCATAATCCTGCTCCCGCTCCTTAACAAAATCATAGATGATGCCCCGGGGCTGGTATAAAGCATTCACCCCGGCATAATGATCCAACACCTCTTTTTGGAATTTATATTTAAATTCAAAATTCTGATTTTTTATCCAAACTGTTCCGGGATCAACTTTTCGATGAAAAAGTTCCCCCACCTGGACATATGAAAATTCACCGACAATGCAGGAATGAAGGTTCATCAAATCAACGGTTGCAAATGGTCCTAAAAAGCATCCTTCACAGGTAGATCCATGGATATTGACATAATGTGCGGCAATCGTGTTTCGAATGCCGAATTCTTCAGGACTCTCCGGGTTATGGGAGTTACTGTGAACCAGTGTTTTATACAGTAGACTGTCCCTGATCACTATCATTTCGTCGTCAACCAGGGGGATATTCTTTGCACCAAGGATGGTATCCCCTTCTCTTTTTAATTCATCGCCTCTAACATCACTCTTATAAATAGCAGATCTTCCCACATAACATTTTCCAAGGAAATAACTGCCGGCAATATTGGATTTTTTAAAGTGAAAATAGAGTGGATGACGGGACGTGATGCCATAAAATGCATAAAACTTCAACATCTTGTCATGGTCAAGAGAATTGTTTACAAAACTCTGCGTATCAAAATCAAACTCTGCCAGATTCGCATTAACACGATTGACTATTCGATTGTTAAGTTGCGCCAATTGATTCATTTTAGTGTTCCCTCTTTCATAATTTTTTATTGCTTTTACACCTTTTGAACGAGCAACGCCAAATTAATTAATCCAGTCATCTATAATAAATCAAAAACATGATTCGGTCAAGACTAATAGTATAACGATACGATTCGTATATACCGAATCAAACAAATCCTGCTGCCAGGATACCCGATAATTGATTTATTTTTTAAATTGCGGTTCTAAAAAAAATAATCCATGACGTGTGGCTTTGGTAATAGCTGCAATGGCAGGATGTTTGATAATTCGCTCTATTGAAATCGCATAGAATCTTTCAATAATCTCATTTGATCTGCCAATAATCTTAACGTCATATTGCTGTTGAATTTCTTCTTCAATGACCTGGGGTGCGACAAAAACGCCATCCCCGGCATGACCGAACATTTTTAACAAGGTGCTGTCATCAAACTCTCCAATGATATGGGGCAAAATATTAAGCCGGGCAAACCATTGATCCAGTCGACCGCGCAATGCGGTATTCCCCATTGGAAGAAGCATGGGACATTTATCAAGCGAATAGGGAAATTTTTCTTTAAGGGAAGGTAAAAATTTATCATGACCCAAAAAAGTAATCCCACATTCAATTAACAGATGGCTGTATGCTTTAACACTTAAACCGGAACGAATCGGTGCATCGGTGAACACCACATCAAGGTTATGAACGGCAAGTTCTGATAACAGGCTGTCCTGCTTTCCCTGTTGACAAACCAGATGAATATTTTCAGAAAGCTCCATGGCCGGCAGGAGAAACTTACGTATCAACAGATGCGGCACAACCTCCACGATGCCAACCCGCAAGGATAAAGGCGTCTCGGCTGGAAGGCTATGGACCGAGTTCATCATTTCCTGGCCAAGCGTAAAAATTTTATCGGCATAACCAAACACCATGTGCCCTAAATCAGTGGGCTCAAGATTTCGTCCGACCCGGTTAAAGAGTTTTCCTCCCAGCGTTTTTTCAAAAGCACTCAATTGAGTGCTGATGGTGGATTGGGCCAATTTCAACCGAACACTTGCTGCTTTTATACTCCCGGTATTCATGATAATCCAGAAAAAAAACAAATGGTGATAGTTCAGTAATTCCATAATGCCAAAACTCCAAATCTGAAAAATAACAACCGAATTTTCAATTCGATTTTTCCGATCCATCATAACATATTTGTTGATTTTTGCTATTTTTTTTTCATAGGGGAGTTAGCGCCTTTCTATGGCTTATTGATCTGCCTTTTTTCCCTGCATCAATGCCAGCAATTCTGATGCCGACAATTTCCCTGCGGTTTCGCTACCTGCCAGCAGGCTTTCGGCAAGATCCCGTTTTTCCTGGTGGAGATCGACAATCCGCTCTTCAATGGTGTCCTTCACCACTAGGCGGTAAACCGTCACCGGCCGGGTCTGTCCGATGCGGTGGGCACGGTCCGATGCCTGGTCTTCCACTGCCGGGTTCCACCAGGGATCCATGTGGATAACATAATCCGCAGCAGTGAGATTGAGCCCTGTACCACCGGCTTTTAAGCTGATGAGGAAAAAATCTCCGCAGCCATTTTGAAAATCATTGATCCGTTTTTTGCGATTTTTTACCGAAGTGGAACCATCCAGATACTGGTAGGAGATGTTTTCTTGATCCAGTGATTTGCGTAAAATAGCCAGATGCCCTACAAACTGGCTGAAGACCAGTGCCTTATGCTGATTTTCCAGCAATTCTCTCACCGTATCCATGAAGACCTTTAATTTTGAACTTTCAATATGGGCATCCGGCAAGACCAGGGAAGGATTGCAGCACAATTGCCGCAACCGGGTTAATTCCGCCAGTATCCGGAATTGCTTTTGCCCGGGAGAATCCTCTGCCGTATGAATACTTTCCAGGGACTTGAGGCGCTGGGCTTCATAGAGGAGCGCTTCATCACGGCTCATTTCCACCTGAAGGGTGATCTCGGTCTTTTCCGGCAGTTCCCTGAGGACTTCTGTTTTCAGGCGACGGAGAATAAAGGGGCGAATCAGTTTTCGTAAGTGTTGGGATGCCGCTTTGTCCTGATTCCCTTCAATGGGCACAACAAACATCTGCCTGAACCGGTTATACGTTCCCAAAAGTCCGGGATTCAGGAAATTAAAAAGGGTCCACAATTCATCCAGGCAGTTTTCCACAGGGGTTCCCGTGGTGATTAAACGGAATCTGGCGTTTAACCGCATGGCCGCTTTAGACCGTTTGGTTTTTCTGTTTTTAATGGCCTGGGCTTCGTCCAGGACAACCGTTTGCCAGTCAATGCCTGACAGTTTTTCTCTCTCAATCGGAAGAAGACTATAGCTGCAGATAACAAGGTCATAGGGCTCAAGGCCCTCCAGAATTTGCTGCCGGTTTTTGCCGCCAAGAATCAAAGGATTGAGGCGGGGCGCAAATTTTCGGCACTCTTCCGTCCAGTTGTTCATGACCGACAAGGGTGCCACCACCAGGGCAGGGCCTTTGGCGGCATGGACAAGAATAGCCGCCAGGGATTGAACGGTTTTTCCAAGGCCCATATCATCTGCCAGGCAGCCCCCCACATGCCAGTGGGCCAACTGGCACAGCCAGTTAAACCCGATGATCTGGTAATCCCGGAGCCTGGCCTGGAGCGTAACCGGAATTTTTGGCTGTATGGTTTCCTTTAGCTTTCTGCAATGGGATTTCCAGGCATCATCACTTTCCAGTGATCCTGCCTGATCCATGAGATCCGCCATGGCCGGGGCAGCCAGGGGTGAAAACCGCAGCCCATTTCCATGGGGGGTCGAATAGGCTTTTAATTCCTCCAGGCGGGATTTTAAAGAGTGGGTAATGGCTAAAAAAGTACCGTCATCCAGGGTGATAAACCGGCCGGTGGAAGATTCCAGAAGTGCCATCAGCCGAAACAGATCAACCGTCATATCATCATCCACCAGCAGTTTTCCCGTGGCCTTGAACCATTCCCGGTCTTTTTTCAAGGTCAGGGCAAAATCCGAAAAAGCTCCCCTGTGCCGAAGCTTTATTTTTTTTCCCCGGGGCCATTTTAATATGGGTTGTTCTGTACAGGTTTTTAATTCCAGCAGGAGCTCAAGGGCGTGTTCCGGTTCTTTCACCACCCATTCGCCGCCAACGGCTTCAATGTGTTTCAGCGTTGGGCAGGCATCAATAATTTTTTTCTCATTATTTTCTTCCAGTTCCATATCCCGGACAACCCTGATTTTTTTTCCGTCAATCTCGTCCAGCACATGGCTCCCCCCCTTTCCCGGCCTGAAATAGGATCCCATCTGTCCAAAGGGCCTGACCAGAATTTCCATTTTAATCCCTGCATACCAGGGAGTCAGGTGAACATGCGGTTTAGGATCTGCCACCATGGGCACAATCGTCTCAATCGTCTGTATCCCTTCTGCTTCCATATCAGAAACAACGGTGACAAATGATGAAACAGACGTAATGGCCTGGCCAATCCGTTTGCTTTCTTTTTTGGGTATGATCAACCCTTTTTCCCCGATAAGGCGGGAAAGGTTGATATGGTCTGTGGAAAAACGGACCACTTTAAACCGGGTGGCGGTTTCCCTTAAAAGGGTGACAAAATGCAGGGAATCGGCTGGCCTGGGTTCCATGCACACATGAATTTTCCTGTCAAGGGACCGTAACCGAAGCTCCGGTGCTCCCTCGACAAATTCCACCGGGTTATATAAATCATTTTCAAGAAAAATCATCGGATGCCCCACAAGGGCAGGCAATGCCTTTTCCATATCTAACCGAACCTCAATTTCATTATAAAATCTAAATCTGCGATGATCTCTATTTTCTCCAATGGCAGCACAGACACTACGATCTTGTGCCGTAAGCCAATCCAGCTTAAGGTAAGTGTCTTGAAGCGTTTCCAGGTGAATGGGTTTCCCCTTTGTCCAGGTGCCTTTTTTGTTACGCTTCTGAATACGGGGTGTAAGATCGCAGGACTTTGATTTTTCATCATATTTCAGTTGCCAGATCAGTCGTTGTTCCGACAGGGTGTCGTCAGGCTGAAATGTTTCATTTCCTGTATGTTCTCCCATGTGAACCATTGTCAAAAGCGCCTTTTTCCAATTGGAAAAAGGCTGAAACAGGTTCACAATGGTTTTTGTTCCCATGGTTTCATGAAGGGTTTGTGCTCGGGCGGCATTGATCTCCGTCTCTCTTCCCAGCCGGGCAAGCAAGGCACATATTTCAGCCGTCAGCCACTCGTACCCGCAATCCACTGTTTGTTCCCGAATTTTTTCCAATAAATAGATATAAGGCGTTACCCGGATTTCCTGATACCAGCTCAAAACCAGGATAGAAAAAAAAGCGATCTTGGGGTCCTGCATGGAGATGATATATTCCGGAAAAATCTTTAGGTCAGATTTTTTTCCAATTTGCGCATGGAACAGGGGCAGCATGGCCTTTAAAAGTATCACCAGAAAAGGCTCATCACAAGTTTTACCATCATCGGGCAAATTAAGGATACAGTGTATGCCTGAATACAGATCTTTTTCATCTTCACTTCCCAACAGGCCAAGCAGTAAAAAAAAGAAGTTGTCTCCTTTTAGAAAATTGTGTTGTTCCCGGCCCTCTTTTTCCAGGGTTGTCACGGCATGTTTAAAAAAAATCAATGCTGCCTCATTATTTTCACACACCAATGCTGATTTTCCCAACTGGACAAGGTGATTCACCGTTTCTACATTTGCAAATTCAGACAATAATTCTGTGTGCAACCGCATCCGGCCCGTCAAAAACAGATGATCCAGGAACCGGTATTCCTCATCTGCTCCTGAAAATTCAGATAAAAGAGATATCCCATGGGCCAGGATTTCCGGAACAGGTATCATTTTTTTTTGCGCATCATCCAGAATGTATCCCAGTACCTTCCATCTTAGCGGTAAGGGTATCCTTTCTATCAGGCCGGGACGGAACGGATGGGCAAAAAGTCTTAATACGGGGGGGATCTTTCCGGTCTGGAATTTTTTATTTCTCCTGCCGGATCGACAGACAAGGTCCAGATCGGCATATGCCTCGCCGGTAAAGACCGCTATCCATATGGCCCGGTAAAACGCCTTGATATCATTAAAGACATACACCGTTTCCAGGGCAGGTTTAAACAAGGGGACAGAAGCTAAAATCTCTGCTGCAACAGCCTTATACCGATCCTCCAGCACTAGTTGCTCAATGATTTCCAACCCTAAATCGTCCCTGCAGGCAATCCCTTTTTCATTTTGGCTGATGGCAGCATTTTTCTTCAGCGCAGCTAAAAGCGGTCGGATGGTTCTATATGAAACCCGCTGATTGTATTCATCCCGGTATCCCAGGCGGTTCATGCAGTCAATCAAGTCTGTCTGTCGGAATTCGGAAACCTGTACAGCCAGGATTTCTAAAATGATATTAAGGTTTTTTTTGAAATTTTGTTCTGTTGTACTCTCTTTGGAATTGTCGACTTCCATTATGTATATCATCCTTCACACTTTTTTTGAAAGCCGTATAATATCAGAAATAGCAATGTTTGACAAAGAGATCTCCGGCACTGCCGCAATTAACAATTTCTATCAATGGCCTGGTGGTGTTTCTCAACAAATTGATAACTTTAAGTTTGTTTAAACAAAAATGATGGTTATTGTATAGTTTATAGTTTTAAAGGAATCACCCGTCCGGCTCTGCGTATATCGGAAAAAGAAAGAAATTGTCATGGATATTGTTACTTTGGACGAAACCAGGAAAATCGACCGGCTTTTCAACCGGACCATCACCCATGACGATATGGGAAACCTGTCGCGACAAATCCACAGCGGTATGGGGCTTATTCTTGACTATAGTGTGTAAACGAAAGGATACCAATGACACCCTTAAATTCAATCAATGGTTTTCCGATATCAAACTACCGGTTCCAGAACAAACCGGTAATACCGGCATCATCACCGACACGGGACCCGCTTACAAATGGGGTTGAACCGGCCTCACAACATCCTGCACCTGCTGTTTCAATCCATCAGCTTCCAGAAGGTTTGGTTCGTGAAATAACCGATATCGTCCGACGTATTGGCACCCGGGCGTATCAGGCAGCTGAGCCGGGGCAGACCGTTGAAAACCGTGAAGTGCTCCAGGCAAAAATAGCAGAAGAGCTTTCAACCCTGGAAACGGTTTCCAGTGACTTGTCCCAGGAAGATCTTAAACTGTTTGCCGCGCTTTTTCAGAACCAGGTGCTGTTCAGTCCCGGCTATTCTGATACGGGCCAGGACAGTTTCATCCCGAATTAGACCCCCCACACCAGCAGCATAAAAAAAATTTAAAAAAGATAGCACTTTTTTGCATTTTTCAGGGTTTACCCTGATTGACTTGAAAAAAATCCTATATTATATAAAAAAAAGACACTTCAAACAAATCGTCAACTTGAGATGAAAGCTATGCGAGTAGTTATTACCGGAATGGGAATAATATCACCAGTTGGAAATGATTTGGAGACCTATTGGCAATCTTTGATTTCCGGCCAATCCGGCTTGGAATACATTGATGGTTGCTGCACAAACCAACTGAAGTGTAAGTTTGCAGGTCAAGTCCGGAATTTAGATACAAATACCTTTTTCAACACAAGAGAATTGCGGCGCATGGATCGCTTTTCCCAATTTGCCACTATTGCAGCGAAACATGCGTGGCATGACAGTGGGCGGGATTTAAACGAACACCCGGATGAAAATATTGGTGTAATCTTTGGAACGGGAATTGGGGGTATTTCTACCTGGGATAATCCACTAAAAACAAATTCGGGTTCTAAAGATGACACACGTATGAATGCATTTACAATTCCCCGCATTATGAACAATGCCGCCGCGGCCCAAATCGCCATGCAATTAAATATCACCGGCATGAACCTTACAGTGAATACAGCCTGTTCCTCAGGTGCCAATGCCATAGGCATGGCCTTTCAGGAAATCAAGGCTGAAAATTTTGAGTCTATTATTTGTGGTGGAACAGAAGCGCCGGTTACACCGAAAATTTTAAAGGCCTGGGATATTTTAGGGGTTCTTTCAAGGGAAAACACGTCTAGGGCTGTCAAGTCTTTTGATAAAAACAGAACCGGATTTGTCCTGGCAGAAGGAGCGGCGGCACTAGTGGTAGAATCCCTGGATGCTGCGATCCGACATCACCGGCAAATTTATGCTGAAATAATTGGTTTTGGGTCGAATTGTGATGCCCATCATCTGACATCCCCTTCAAAAGAGGGTCAGGCAAAAGCCATTCAACTCGCTTTGAATGATGCAAATATTGCGGCTGAAAAAATTGATTACATCAATGCGCACGGAACAGCAACCCGAATTAATGACCGGGTTGAAACGGATGCGATTAAAGCCGTATTTGGAAAAACCGCCCATGACATCGCCATCAGTTCAACAAAGTCTATTATCGGCCATGCCATGGGGGCGTCATCCGCCCTGGAAGTCGTCGCCACAGTCTTGAGTGCGAAAAATGATCTTATCCACCCCACCTTGAATTATCAAGACCCTGATCCTGATTGCGATTTAGATTATGTTCCCGGAAAGGCCAGGAATAAAATAATAAACCATGCCATATCAAATTCATTTGGATTTGGTGGCAGCAATGCGGTTTTAGTGGTGAAAAAATGGAAAAATTAAAAAAAACAATCATTAAAATTATCGGGAAAGAACTTGATGTATCACCACGATCTATAAAAGATCACACCTCAATCCAGGAAGATTTAGGTGCAGATTCTCTGGATGTCATCAATATTGTGATGAGTATAGAAAACAAATTCAATATCGAAATCGACGAAGACACATTAACCGAATTCAACACAGTGGGAGATATCGTCAAAAGGCTTTCAACGGTTATACGGTAAGGGGCGCCTGATGATCATCGGAGAGGACGTAAGGTTAAGGCGGTTAGAGAAAGCAGACCTATATCACTTGTGGGAATGGCACGAAATGGATGAATTATACCTGTTTAATACCATTAGATCCTTTGTTTCATGGGATGAAATTCATGAGAATTTTAACGATCATTTTGCCTGGAAAGGGGACTTTGTCATTGAGAGTAAGGGGAACCGGATTCTCGGAATATGTTCCTATCATAATATAAATTGGAAAAACCGTTCATGCTCAATCTCATTTAAAATGAAAGCGGATAGTTTAAATCTTCATTTTTCAGTGGAGGCGGTTCAAGTTTTAGCTTCCATTGTTTTTAACGAGTTAAATCTAATTAAAATTGATTCATCCATTCTTCAAATTTCAGAATTTGAAATTCAAACGATTAAAAAAGCAGGTTTCGAACAGGAGGGTCGACTGCGTGAACATGTATTCCGGGATAACAGGTACCTGGATATGCTTATTTTTTCATTATTCAGAAAGGATGTTGATAACGATGATTAAGGGAAGGACTGTTAATCTAAGGCGCATAACCGTATCAGATCTACCCATGGTAATTGAATGGTGGCAGGATAGAGAATTAATGAAATACTATGATGAATTGCCAGTCAACTCGCCTTCGGAGATGGAGCATATATTACGGCAGAATATATCTGCAATGGATAGAATTGATTATATCATTGAAACCAAAAAAAAAGATCCCATTGGCAGAGTTTTTTTAAGCAGAATTAACCGGGAAGACAGGAACCTTGAGATTCACATAATGGTTGGGAAAAAAAACAGGCGAAATATGTTTTTTGGAGCTGAGGCTGCATTCCTGATGCTGTTACATGCCTTTCATCGACTTGGTATGCATAAGGTCTATGGCCGTGTATTGGAATATGCCAAAGAAGCGGAATCTTTGCAAAAAGAAATGGGTTTTACAAGAGAAGCAGTTCTCAAGAAGAGATATTTTCAGCGAGGAAAATACCGAGATGCCCTGCTTTATGGTCTGTTGGACAGGGAATTTGAAAATATATTAAAATTACCCAAAGGACAAAAATATTTAGCTGCGTCTCAAGGCAACAACAAGGCGATCGGATGACCCATGGAAAAGTTATTGTGTGAAAACAATTGGTTAAAAACGGATGATAAACCCTGCCTTCCCGAAATTGTAAATCAAATGATTTCGCTGTCAAGAAATCTGGTTTTAAGAAAAAATGGTGAAGAAGGGGAGATTTTGATTAACCGGCTGTCATCCGTGGCCATTAATTCTTCTAAACCGCTTTTACGGTTTTTAAACAATTTGAGGAATAAACCAGTTCCCTTATCGACTGTACTTGCCGAATATAATGGAAACGATTTGTACCAATCCATCATGCACCTGTTAAAGATCAATTTTCTGATCCCCCATGGGACCAATGAGGATCTTGAATGGCTGAAAAACAAAATTGACTTGAAAAATATCAAACAATTCGAAACAAAACATTTTCTAATACTTTATTCAGGTAATAGTGATTATCTGTTCCGAAATTTTTCCGATTTTATGGAAGATGTATACCAGTCACTATCGTTGAAATTCCTCTCACCCATTGATCAAAAAATAACCGTTTATACCTGTAAAAATCGTGAAGAATTTCAAGAATTCTGGGGACCTTCCGCCATGCCTGACTGGCCGGATGCATTTGTTTTCAGCAGTAACCTTTTGATTATAGATCCACAAAAAATCAGACAATTAGATTCCGAAAAAAAAGGGTCATTTAAAGGGATGGCGCATGAGCTATCCCATATTTTTCTTGGACAAATGGCTTGTCAACTTCCGATATGGCTTGAAGAGGGGCTGTGCGAATATTTCAGCAAACCAGATTTAGAAAGATCTTTCCTTTTACTTTGCCGTCACAAAAAAATTTATGGGTTCAATGAGATAGAAATGCTATCGAGACAAAGCCTGCTTGATTTGGATGATTCAACGGTAAAAGAAAACATTTGTTACCGGCAGTCCCATAGTTTTGTTTCATATCTTATTCGTTTGAAAGGGGAAACATATTTTATGGACTGTGTCTCGTCCATTGGGCTGGACAGTACGTTTAAAATCCGGTTCCAAAAATTGTATCACCGCTCAATCGAGGATGTGGAACAAGAGTGGCAGAAAAAATATCCACAAATCCAAGTTGCAGGACTTAAACCATCAAAAAACCTGCGGATCATTAAAAATGCATCTATCGTTTTATTATACAACGCATTTTATGGGCAGAGTCTGAAATCGAGTCCAGATATTTTATTTTTAATAGAAGCGTTTAAAAACGGTGCAACACTAAATGAAATATCTGAAAACTATGACATTAAGAATTTTTATCCTATCATTACAGCACTATATGACAAACGCCTACTTGTATTTGATTGTGGACTGGAAACGAATCAAAATTATCGAAATTTTGACCAGGAGCACATCACAAAAGGGAAGTTGATAAACAAGTTACGTCTTAATATATCCAATTTGTGCAATATGGCGTGTGATTATTGTTATATTGATCCTTGTCAAAAGGAGCAAATGGATTGGCATACCGCTAAAAAGGCATTGACCTTATTTTTCGATCTGCAAAAAAGATTTAACCGAAACCATTGCCAAATTAGATTTTTTGGAGGGGAGGCGATGCTGAACTGGCCTGTGATCGAAAAGATTTTTGAGTATTTGAAATATTTGAAAAATGGCATCAGGGTTGAATATATTCTTAATACCAATGGGACCATTGTAACAGAAAAAATCGCCCGGAAATTGGCTTTAAACAATGTGAATATATCCGTTAGCTTAGATGGATTGCGTAAAGTCCATGACACGTTCCGGACATTTAAATCGGGCAAAGGGACATTTTCTGTAATTAACAAAAATATAGATATTCTGGTTTCGTCAGGGTGCGAGGTAGCCATATCAGCAACAATTGGAGATCATAATTATAACCATTTGAAAGAACTGATAACGTATATCGCAGATAAAAATAATGAACATAACGCATCGATTTCTTTATCGCTTCAAAGTATGTGTATGGAATCAAAACAGGGCCTGGATACTGTCCCGGTTGACGAGAAGGTCAAAGTGATAAGAGAAGCAGTTTTATATGCTATAGAAATCGGCGTGAATGTTGGTTTTGGAATGCTCATGTTTCCTTTGAACGCACTTTTGGGTGTAAAAACCATGGGAGCCTATTGCAATGCTGTCGCAGGAGAGGAGATATGCATATTTCCAAATGGAGATATATATCCCTGTGGAACGTTGAAAATAAAAATGGGGAATATAGAAAATTTTGATGCCATATTCAAAACCAAAGACTACTTAAATTTAGTTAAAAGGGTTGCAGGTAATATTCCAACCTGCAACGGATGCGATATCGAGGCTTTCTGTGCAGGTGGCTGCGCTGCAGATGCGTTCCAGGACGGGGGTAATATTTTTTTTCCTACGAAAAATTGTCAATTTGAGCAACTCTTTTTTAAGTCAATCGTAATGGATTATTTAAATGAAGTGCTTGAATGATCCTTTTAGATTGCTTCGATTTTTTGCCAGGAAATTGAATAAACCACCCATTTTAAAAAAAGGAGGTGAGTCCAATGGACACAATAAAAAGATACCCTGACCATTTAATTTATAACCTTTTAAAAAAAAGGAAAAAATTATGAAAAGAAAATTGAACATAAAAATTGAAGAAGTTAAAATTAATAAAAAACTTCAATCCAGCGGTATGTATGGTGGCGCCTGCGGTGGTGCGTGTGGGGGTGGTCATGCTGGTAATAATGCGATTGCTGCCGCTGCAATTGGTGGTGCCGTTGGCGGTGGCACAACTGGCGGATTTGTAGGGGCAGCTGTTGGCGCTTCTACTGGTGCGGCAGCCTCATGTATAGGTTGCCACGGGCCTTTCGACCGATAGACCTTATGTTTAATCCTATAATATAACTTTAAAATAAAGGCTTTTCAGAAAAACACACTATATGGTCTGATCAGCAAATGATGTCTTTATCTGTAAAAGCCTTTACAAAACCAAAAATTTTTAAAAATAAAATTATGAAAGCGCTATATGATGATAAATAAGAGCAAACAACTTATTTTGATTGGTATTTTAGGTCTTTTGGCATTCTGCTTAATTGGATTTGAGAGGTCTGAAAAGTTAGATGACAGAGTGTTTGAAAGGGAAATAAAAGAATTCCATAGTTTGCTTGAGGACGGAAACCCTTTTTATACATACGAGCAGGCAAACAAAATAGCCAATGAATTAATTCCGATGATTGAGAAGACTACTGGAAGAAAATTTAAAAAAAATCCTGTAATTAAACTAATTAATTCAGAAGAGTTTAAAGATGTTATCATTCGTGAAACTGACATAGTGGTTTTAAACGATTCAGTTACTCCGATGAAAAATGAAAAAAAATTCTTACAGATGATGTTAAAAATGTTTTATGGGGCATATGGATCACGTGATCAAATTGTCTATTTGTTGCCGAAACGGATTCCTTCGATTTTAAAATTATTAAACATAGATGAAAAATATGGGATGGATATTGTTCGAATTACCATTGCACATGAATTGACCCATGCTCTTCAAGATCAATATTTGAATTTATTTGATAGAAGAAGCAAACTACCAGGCAGGGAAGAAATACATGCATTTTCTGCAGCAATTGAGGGGCATGCAGTTTTAATTGAAAAAAAAATAGGAAGGCAATTGGGTGTGGATGATGTTATCATTAATTTATTTCCATTAGCTAATTCGATAAATATCAAATTCAATAATCCAAAAGTAATCAAAATGATGACTTCAGGGCTTCCTTTGAAAAGTATTTACTCTCAAGGCGAAAGATTCATAAACTATTATTATGAAAAAGGTGGACATAAATTAATCTGGGAGATATTGGAGAACCCCCCAATTAATACAGCTATGATCAATGATCCAAAAACTTATTCTCCAAAACCATATGATTATTTAGATTATAAAAGCATTTTAGAAAAGCTCTATAATTACAACAAGCATTATGAAAATGAAAAATTTATATATGAGAATACAAGCCTTAGTCGACTGGATCTGAACATAATGTTTAGAAATGTAAATTTTCCACAAAAGAATTTGTTAATTTCAAAGGTAAAACATTATCAGTTTTTTTCAGTATATTCACATAATATCCTTATGGCACAGGTTACTTTTATTCTTCTGGAAGATAGTAAATATGCCTCACAATACACCAAATTAAGAGAAAAATTCATTCTTCAAAAGTTCCAAAATGCAGGGCACTATATCGATAAAGAACCATGGAAAGATATCGGTTTGAGTGAAGATTGTGTTGATTTCATAGATTTTGCCAGACAAACATCAATAACTCTCGAAGTAATGGCCTCAAATATGGAAAAGGTAAAAAGAAAAAATATACAAACAATAATTGGGAGAAAAAATATGATAATGATCCACAATGATGGTACCTTTGAGCTTTCTCCTTGTGAAATAGGAAAGATTTCTTCCAAAATTTTTAATCGCTATCAAAAGGCCATGAAAGAAACTGAAAAAAACAAACGATCAATTTTGACAATGAAATAGCATCGAATTTTAAATTTATTTTGAACAATTGTGATTGGAAATAAAATTTGAAAACGACCGATCTCTTTTACAACAACACAGTACCTTGGACAGTTAAGGATTTGATCTTTTTTTCCAATATATTGATAATATATATGGTGGGTGGGGGGTGGCTTATTAAGACCTATCTTCCTATGATTCCCTTAAACATAAGATATTATGTTTTCATTTTGGTTGATATTTTCAGTCTTATTATATGTTTTGGAATTTTAAACGTAATTCTAAAAAAATATGCCAATGGTTGGCGTTCGCTTTTATCAGGAAAAGACGTGTTTTTTACAAACTTGGTTCCATCTATAGGGATTGCCGCTGTCACGGGTTTGGCAATGCTGCTGATTGACCATTATGTTTCGCCGTTTCTTTTTCGGGGCCTGCTTTCAAAACCAGTTCCGTACACGTTCTCTCTTTTTATTGTATACCCCATTATCATTGCACCTGTGACGGAAGAAATATGGTTTCGCAGTTTTTTTTATCGCGGGATAAAAAAAGAATGCGGGTTACCCACCGGGCTTATCGTTTCAACTTTCCTGTTTGTGCTATACCATTATTATAATTTTTCGAGTATTTCAATCATCATCTATAGTATTTTCATTACATTATACTATGAAAAAAATAAAAACTTATATAATTGTATTTTAATTCATTCAATCATCAATTTAATCAATATTACAGGACGGCTGTTGTTGTTGTGAGACTAAAAATCTCCTGCAAGGTTTTATTGATTGGCTATCCAAATGCCAGAAAAAACTCAACAAAATAGGCTGTATTAACGATGAAAGAGCAGGTAATTCCCTTAAAATATAATGATCTATTTAAATTTTTATCCCTCATAAAACCATACTGGAAAAACATACTTATCTTTATTTTCACTGGAATCGTATTGACAATTCTTTCATTACCCTACCCTTGGCTTACGAAAATAATGATTGATGATGTCATGTTAAGACAAGACAATTCTCTGCTGATTGTGATCGTTTTTTCAACTTTTATATTGACTGTTTTCCGGTCTGTTCTCACATCAGTACGAGAATATTATATGTCATATATTCAACATGCGATGTCCTATGATATAGAGCTTAAATTCTTTAAGCATTTACAAAAAATGACTTTTTCCTTTTTTGATTCCAGGGAAATCGCAGAAGTTCTCTCTCGGTTTTCAGATGCCTCCCAATCCAGAGAACTCCTTATCGATATTCTGAATAGAACTGTAACTAACCTGCTGTATTTAAGTATCGTACCGTTAATTGTGTTTTTGATGAATTGGAAATTGGCATTAATTGCCGGCGTGACATTGCCATGGCTGGCATTCTCATTTTTTGTGCTGTCAAAAATCGTCCGAAAATACACTCGCATTGTAGCAGAAAAAAAGGCCGAAATTTTAGCAAAAAATTATGAATCATTTGTTGGCATCAGGGAAATCCATGCACTGAATATACAGAACCGGATTTTAAATCGTATCAGGATACTGTTTCTTAAGTTCCGGAAAAAAGACATGGAAATGAGAGTGATCAGCAATATCCAGGGGCTGCTTGGCAGTATGGCAACCGCTTCCGGGACACTGCTTTACACCTGGTTTGGTGCGACACTTGTCATAAAAGGGGAAATGACGGTTGGAGAGTTAATCGCTTTTACAACGTTTATCGGTTACCTTTATAATCCTTTGACGGATATGGTGGGACTTTTAGTTCCAATACAGGAAGTGAAGGCCTATACAAAACGATTTTATGAAATATACGATATTACACCTGAAATCCGAAATTCAACAAAACCCATGACCATTGAAAAGGTTAAAGGCAATGTTACGATTTCAAATGTCTGTTTTGGATATAAACCGTCTAATCAGCTTTCATTAACAAATATTAACGTGGATATCCCTGCGGGTGCCGTGGTGGCAATAATCGGTCAGACAGGATCCGGTAAATCTACTCTGGCCCGACTTATTCCCAGGTTTTATGACCCTGGGAAAGGAAATATCCGTATTGATGGAATCGATATTAAAGATATATCCCTTGATTCTCTGCGCTCTCACATCGCGGTGATGATGCAGACACCATTTATATTTACCGGAACGATTTTAGACAACATCACCTGTTGGAAAAAAGGATTCTCCCAAAGAGAGGTTATTGAGGCATCTAAAGCAGCAAATGTGCATGATTTTGTAACAAAACTGCCGGATGGGTATGAAACCCGGGTGGGTGAAAAGGGAGAAACCTTGTCGGGTGGAGAAAGACAACGGATCGCGCTTGCAAGAATAATTTTACTGGATCGACCGATATTGATTCTGGATGAAGCATTGAGCAGCGTAGATCAAACCACGCAAAAATTAATTCAGACTGCATTAAAAAAGGTATTTATTGGTCGTACTGTTTTTATGGTGACCCACAGGATGGAAATGGTAAGGGATGCAGATATCATTCTTGTTCTTGATAAGGGAAAGATTGTTGAACAGGGCTCTCACCAGGAACTGTCCAGTAAAAAAGCTGCATATTACAACCTGTGTAAAAGCATATTACAACCAGAGGATTAAATGCAAAGGACAGCGATCTTCAGTGTTTTGTTATGGTCTCTTATATTTTAAATCCCCACAAAGGGTAAACAAATGAGAATCCGGCTTCAATTTGTTTTTATTGATCATATTTTACGCATATTTTTATTATTGCTGGCATTATTATTTACCCTGATTTTTATCGTATTCTGGTTTTTAAGAATGGATATCACTGCAACCGGGGAAGGGAAGGTTATTTGCGCTGAGTGGATGGATGTCAAACCTGAAATTGATGGTATTATTAAACGCATGGACGTTAATGAAGGAGAGAAAATCAGAAAGGGGGACTTGCTGTTTGTCCTGGAAGACAGAGAAAAAAAACTTGAAACTCAATCAAGTTTACAAAAAATAGTTGAGTTTAGAAAAAACATAGCCAATATACGACAAAATTTTGCCATCAGAAAAAAGGATGTGTCGAGCACCATTGAAGAGGCAAAAGCATCTTTGAGTGAAGCGGAAGCAGGCTTCCGAATCATGAAAAAAGGGCCGAAAAACGAAGAGATCAACCTTGCGAAACGCAATATTAAACGCGCCGGACAACAAGTTGAAAAGGCAACCCTTGATTTTGACAGAATGGAGAAGGCCTTTTCACTGAAACTGATTTCCCGGCAGGATCTGGACAATAGTTCTCACATAAAGACGATGGCATTAACAGACCTGGCGCTTTCTAAAGATCGATTGGCCCTTTTAATGAATAAATATGACAAGGATCAGTTGGATACGGCCCGGGCAAGATTGAAGCGGCAGCGAGTGGTTCTTGCAAAAGCGTTCGTGCGGCAAAAAGAGATGGATATTTTCAAGCAAGAACTTGTCTCTGCTCAAAAAGCGCTTGTTACAGAGGAAAACCGCCTGGAAGCACTGACGGACAAGCTGCTGCTGACCCAGGTTACCGCACCCATCTCCGGGATCATCATGACCTATGACACTAAACATCTTGAAGGAAAAGCAGTTTCCAGAGGTGAGGTCGTTTTGAAAATCGGAGGAACAGATGCGTATCTTATTGAGTGTCAGATTTCTGAAAAAGATTTCCCTTTGGTGAAACCCGGGCAAAATGCCCGTGTAACAATGAAACCATTTCCCAAAGGGGAATATAAACTTTTTTCTGCAACCGTCGCCACAACGGGTATTGACAGCAAGGCAGGAGGGCCTTCTGCAAAAATTGGAATAGAAGAAAAAATAAATACGCTGATAAATGGCCCACTGGTTTTAAAAGAAAATTATTACCCGGTAACACTCAAGCTTGAACGGCCCTATCACATGCTTGTTTTTGGAAACCGATATGAGGTTAAACCCGGGTTTTCGGCTGAAGCCCAAATAATCGTAGAAGACGAACGTATTGCGACATTTCTGTTTAAAAGAGTCCTTCGAATTAAAGGAAAAATGATCTGGGATAATATTCACCTGTGATGTTAAAAAAGTCAAACCGCTATAGCATGCTTATTTTTTTGTTTCTTTGGCCTTTCACCGGCTTTCCCATGGAATTAACGCTTCATGAAGCGGTGACACTGGCATTGAAAAACAATTCCGATGTCCGGATAAATACCCTGGAACTTGATATTAAAAAGTCTGAAATAAAAAGAAAACTGGCAGAATACATTCCAGTTTTAAATTTGGACACTTCAACCACTAATTTCGAAGATGACCCGGATACTTCCGAACTAAAGACGAAAAATCAAAATTATCAGGCGCGCATTATCCAAAAAATTCCTTTGGGTGGTGAACTTTCATTGTTTGTTAATTATGGAAGATCCGATTATTCTGCCTACCAGACCGACGTTACGAATTTCCGATTAGGCCCGGATTTTTCTGTTGAATCCTTTTCAGATACCCTGGCGGTTGCATCCAAAGACAACTATTATACAGAACTGAATCTATTTTATCGACAGCATTTGTTAAAAGACGGCATTCTTGGCCCTGCCTTTATCCCGATTAAAGAGACCGGGTTTAATCATGATATCCAAAAGGAACGGTTAAACCAATCCCGAATAATACTCATACGATTGGTTGAGACATCATTTTACCAGACCACGTTGAGACAGAGAGAAATTAAAATTTATCAGGAAATCCTGGAGATTAACAAACAGTTGCTTAAAGATATAGAATCAAAGCAGAAATTAGGCATGATCCCGGAAATAGATGTGATGTCAGCGCGAATCAAAGTAAATGAGGCCATTACACAAGTCATCTCCTCAAAGATTTCTTTTGAACACAGCGTTCAAAAACTTAAAACATTACTGAACATAGAAGATCGGATAAAAGTGATTGATCAGTTCTCTTCAAGTCATAATTTTTTAGGGGATTTGGATAAATTGCTCTCCCTGGCAATGGCGATGAATAAGGAAGTCGCGCAACTCAAAACAAGTCTAAAGAAAGAAGAACTGTTGGTTGCCGTTGCCAAAAACCAATATCTGCCTCAGGTTGATCTATATGTTAATATCAACAAAAAAGATCAGGGAACTTCTTTTGGAAACGCAAACGATCTTGAAGAAACAGAGTATAAGGCAGGAATTGTTTTCACATATCCGTTCTATCCAACAGACCCAAAAGAAAAATATTTTCAGGCCAAAAAAACCCTTGATAAAATAAAGATACAACTCAGGGAAGCCGAATTGAGAATCTCGAATCAGGTCAATATGTTTTACAACCAGATTCAATTGGTTGAAAAAAAAATATCTGCCCAAAGCAGACAGATCAAAATCCTTAAAGACCGTATGGATTTGGCATTGAAAGCATTCAAAGAAAGATTAATTGACTTGAAAATAGTTTATGATATCCAGGATGATCGAATATCTGGAGAACAAAAATATCTATACTATCTTTTTGAGTATCAGAGCTTGAATTCATCTCTGCAGGAATTAACCGGGCAAAAGCTATCTTTTTATAATCTTTAAACAAAAGATCAATGCCGGGAAGGGAGTTAAATTTGAAAATAACAGGGAAAATAAAAAAAATAATTTTCGTCGTTTTTGTAATTGTATTTTTATGTCCCATCATCTGGTTGAGTTTTAAATCGTTCCCAGAATTTTTAAATGGCGTTTTCAGCATGACATGGCCAAAAACCCACGGCATTGTTATTTCAAAATCCATATCCGAAAAAGCGGCCTGGAAAAAAGGAATATGGCGGCCGGTAGTCAAATATACTTATTCAGTTAAGAATAAAGAATATACCAATGAAAAAATATCATTTTCTGTGTTTTTTTATGGAAAACAATGGGCCGCTGATATTATCAGCAGATATGAATTGCATCGTAATGTTGATGTTTTTTATAATCCAAATAATCATACCATATCCTGCCTCAGGACAGGGCCTGAGATTGCTGCAACGGTTTATTCAATTTTAGGTCTTGGGGTCATTTTATATCTGGGTTGCCTGCTTATCAGGCACTTTTTAAATTAACGCTTACCCCGATTAACAACTACTTGGCAAATCATTCCTGGCGTATATTAAGAACGCTATTTTGTGCTTTAGAATTAATTGTTCCGCGTTTTTGGATTAGCCGCCTTTTGTATGTCGCACGCCGATAAATCCAGTAACAATATAATGGAATAACCTGCTTGAATATTGATATATGAAGATTAAACTGGTATGACCTCTTACCAGGAATGGGTGTGATAAAAAAACATATTCTCTTTATTTTTAAGGGGTTGACTGGAACTTAAACCTTTCGAGGTGACCATGCCATGACCCAAAAAACACTGTTGTCCATTGACTGCGGGACCCAGAGCCTGAGAGCCCTGATTTTCAGTCCGGATGGTTCCCTTCTGGCCAGGGCGCAAAAAGAGTATGCCCCCTATGTCAGCCCGGGGCCGGGTCTGGCAGAAAAGGATCCTGATATATACTGGTCCAGCCTGATTGATACCTGTAAAACCCTAAAAATAAATGAACCTGTGCTGTTTGAAAAGATTTGCGGGGTGGGTGTCACTTCCCAACGGGCCACCATGGTTAATGTGGATAAGGACGGTCAGGTGCTTAGACCGGCCATTGTCTGGCTGGATCGGCGAACCGCCCGGCCGGTATTTGGGACCTCCGGTCCTGTAAAGATAGGGTTGAAACTTGCGGGCATGGTCAGCAAACTTGAAAAAAAAATCATGGATGTCCAGGCCCAGGGCAAATGCAACTGGATCATCCAGAACCAGCCGGACATCTGGGAAAAGACCTATAAATACCTCCAGGTTTCAGGATTTTTAAACCATCGGCTCACGGGCAGGTTTGCAGATTCCACAGCATCCCAGATCGGGCATCTACCCTTTGATTATAAACGCCAGGACTGGGCCGGTCCCCTCTCCTTAACCCGGCTGCTTTTCCCGGTCCAGACCGATAAACTGCCTGACCTGGTCCAGCCCGGCAATGTCCTGGGTCACGTGACTGAACAGGCTGCAGCCCTGACCGGCCTGTCTTTCCAAACACCGGTGGTGGCCTGCGGATCTGACAAGGGATGCGAAACCCTGGGATCCGGCGTCATTGACCAGACCATGGTTTCCTTGAGTTTTGGAACAACCGCCACGGTTCAAACCACTTCGCCCCGCTATTTTGAGGCCATTCCCATGATGCCGCCTTATCCGGCCCCCATTCCCGGGTGTTTTAACCCGGAGGTTGAGATCTTCCGGGGATTCTGGATGATATCCTGGTTTAAAAAACAGTTTGCCCATAAAGAGGTGGAAACGGCCAGGACTTTGGGGGTTGCCCCGGAAGCACTGCTCAATAATTGCCTGGAACGAACCCAGCCCGGCGCCATGGGTCTCATGGTCCAGCCCTATTGGGCTCCGGGACTGGATCATCCCAATGCCAAGGGAGCCATGATCGGGTTTGGGGATGTCCATACCCGGGACCATGTGTATCGGGCCGTGATTGAAGGCCTTTGTTTTGCCCTGCTGGAAGGGATGGAAAAGGTCCAGGCCCGGGGAAAAATAAGGGTTAAACAGGCAGCCTTGTCTGGTGGGGCATCCCAGAGTGATGCCATCTGCCAGATCGCTGCGAATATTTTCAATTTGCCCATGGTACGGTCTGCCACCCATGAAACCTCGGGCCTTGGTGCTGCGATTCTTACGGCCAGGGGGCTTGGGCTTTATTCCAGCGTCAGAGACGCTGCATCCCGGATGAGCCGGATAGCCACCCGGTTTGAGCCTGATCCCGTGTGTGCGGCTGTTTACAAGGACCTGTACCAGCAGGTCTATCAAAAGATGTACAAGGTACTCTCCCCACTGTACAGGAAGATTCAAAAAATCACAGGATACCCTGAAAAATAAATCCAACCAGACCATAACCGTGGACGCGGGAATGATGTGACCTGCCCTGGAAGACCTGATCAACCGGTCGGTCCAGAACCTTCCAGCGTTCCATCAATAGCCGCTAAGGCCCATCGGCTGAATACACCTGCTGGAACTCCACCGCTGCATCAGGTGCAAAAAGGATAATATTTTTTTTAATCGTCTCCAAATGAGTCGCCACTGACGCTGTCTCTATACCAGGCGGCACATATGTTACATATAACGCCCGCCGGGTGTTTGGAGAAATCGGAGTCCGCTGGTCCTGGCCATAGATGACGGTGCAAACAACCCCTTTCGCGTCCGTCATCACCATGTCATTTGCCTTGAGCGTCTTTTTGCTGCCATTTATTTGGATAAACGCTTCAGTCCCATGACTTTTGCCAATCCTAACCGGAGAACATAAACGGTCTGCATCGTGTCCGGCGCTGAGAAGAAAGGTTTCCATTTCAGCTGCAAAATTGGCATCAACCAAAGGACTCACGTTTGGAAGGGATTTTCCCTTATGAAGAATTGATTCCAGTTGGAGTTGTATATGATAGGTTTTGCCAAAATTTCTGTAATACGCCTTATAGGCTCGTAACACTTGTGTTTTGAGCAAATCTGCCCGGCTATACCCGTCATACTTGCTGCGAAGCGCAAATACCAAGTCTTTCTTCAGTTCGTCAAGAGGGGTTGAGCGTTTTCTATTATCCATGTTTCCCATTAATAACATACCGATATGTGCCCCCGGAAATGCCTGTCTCCACTGATTACTCACTGATATATCAATCATCACGGTCTCCTTTTTTTATGCAATTGGTTGTCGTCGATGTGGGGTGGGGGTTTGGGATCTGGCCTTTGAGGGAATTTTTTAATTTTATCTTTTTTTATGGACCGCAAATTTTATAAATTGAACATAATAGCTTGCCTTTTGGCCCATCTACTGCGTTGCATCAACGCCTAAATAGGCCTGCTATTAAAACTTTAATGCGCCTTGCAGATGAACCAAAATTCTGCGCTATTTATGTCCAATTTATTTCATCTGCGGTCCTATTTCAATTAATTGGTTCCGCCCTAGCCCATCCCCCTTACCCACATCTGCAAATCAATACAGAAAACAGCATATCAAAATTAACTTTATCCGCACCTTTAATCAATAATCTTTGCTCTTTTAGCACTCCCATTCCGTTTGTTCTTAGCAACGCCATGATGTAACGCGGGGCATGTTTGAATATAGGCACCCCCCAAGCTGTTGGTTCTTTAATAGAATCGGCTGATGTCTCATGGGGTGCAAAAGTGAAAGAAAAAATCCCTCCACTTTTGATCACTCTTTTTATTTCAGAAAATAGAGCCGTTAAATCTTTTATAAAATGTAAGACCCCACAACAGACAACATGATTAAAATATTGATTATTATATGGTATTGGTTCTTGGATGATATTGCATCGTTTCAACTCTTCAGTGAATGATTTCGATTGGCAAGCAGCCATCATTTCCTGTGAGTCATCCAATCCGTAAACTTTCAGCCCAATTTCAGAAAAGTGTATTGAGGCCAAGCCTGTGCCTATGCCGATATCAAGCAATTTTTCTTCTGCCTTGACAAACTCGACACTCATGCCAAAAATAACTTCATGTCCGTAACTGCTATACGCCTTGACGTCTCTATCATATTGACCAGCCAATTCTCTGTGAACAGGCTCATTCATGTCTTGGTTCATAATTTTTCCTGTTTTGTGATCAAAGGTTTAGAGTAGAATAATGCGTTCGTATGATGGCGCAGGTTGAATTGGTAGAGCCGTATCCGGCAGCCGGCAATTACTCATGTCTGTGGACAATAAAGTGCCGCCCCTTGATCTTGTTTTTGGAGAGCACTTTTTCGGCTATGTCGGCTATGGTTCGTTCAATGGCAACGTAGGAATAAAACTCAAAGCAGTTGATCTTGCCCACGCAGCCTCCGTCGATTCCCCCATCCTTGGTCAGCGCACCCAGGATATCTCCAGGCCGAAGCTTGGCCTTTCGCCCACCGTTGATGGAGAAGGTCACCATGCGAGGTGTGGTACTCTCATCGGCTGCGGGCTCAAGCGCTGCGATATCAGACACTTCAAAAGCGGTGCCCATCAGGGCGTTTATCTCTTCCAGCCTGAAGCGCTCTTTGGACGTCATAAGGGAAAACGCCAACCCCTCTTTCCCGGCCCGGCCTGTCCGGCCGATACGGTGTATATATACCTCTGGCTCAAAGGGGAGGTCAAAGTTGATTACCGCACTGAGCCCTGAGATATCAAGGCCCCTTGCTGCCACATCCGTGGCCACCAGGATCGGGGTGCTGCCGTTGGAAAAACGCACCAGTATTTCGGTCCGATCCTTCTGCTCAAGGTCACCGTGAATGGCCAGAGATGAAAACCCTTTCGCCTCAAGGAACTTAGAAAGAGACTTGCACTGCAGCTTGGTGTTACAGAAAATCAGTGTCGATGCAAGCTTATATGCCTCTAAAATCTGAGCCGCAACAGCGGGCTTCCACTCCCACCCGGACTCGTAAAAATATTGGTGAATAACGTTTTCTTCGTGGGCAACATCCACCATCACCCGGTGGGCATTCTTCTGAAACCGCGTGCTCAGTTCAAGGATCGACTCGGGAAATGTAGCGGAAAAAAGAAGGGTCTGGCGAGCTTTAGGAACATACCCCATAATCACTTCAATGCTGTCGGCAAAACCAATATCCAGCATTCGGTCCGCCTCATCCAGAACAAGGGTGGTGACATGATCAAGGTTCATTGTCCCGCGCTTTAAATGCTGTTCAATACGCCCGGGAGTTCCCACCACAATATGTCCCTGATGCTCCAGGGAGATCTGCTGGGGCAGGAAGGGCACCCCACCACAGATGGTTACAATCTTGATATTGTGTTTGAACCGGGCGATGCGCCGCAGCTCACCGGCCACCTGCTCTGCCAGCTCGCGGGTGGGACACATCACCAGGGCCTGCACCCTGAAGCGCTTCACATTCAGGGTGTGCAGCAAGCCGATACCAAAAGCTGCGGTCTTCCCGCTTCCTGTCTTGGCCTGGGCCAGAAGGTCCTCGCCTTTAAGCACATGGGGCAAACTCCCCGCCTGGACCGGAGTCATCTCCTTGTATCCCAGGGACCCCAGATTTTCAATCATTGATTTGGTTAATGGTATAGCGGTAAAGGCACTCATGAAACCCTTTTTTTATTGAATACAGGCCCTTCAAGGCCTTATATGGTTTTTATCACACCCAGCGGTGTTTGGACTTGTGTCAATATAGCAGGCGAATCATAGATATACAATAAAAGTCGATATTTACCCAGGGCCAACGCAAGTAAATATTATAAGGTCCCTATGGTCTTGGTAACTGGCAATGGTCAGCCGAACATGACTTCCTCCAGATATTTCGGGTCTAAAGCTGCATTCAATCTTTTCGTT
>NZ_JAQYWD010000004.1 GCF_030145145.1 Desulfobacula sp.
CGAGTTTTTCCGCCACAAGTGTAGCCCGGCATAGAGCCTGTCAACATAGCCCATCCAGCGAAGGAAAGGTAATCTGGTCTGAACGGGTATGGGATATTCATAAAAAGTTACATGCGATTGCCCTGATTTTCAGTGCCAATAAATTTATTGACACCTCCTTGATAAGGGGGTATTTCAATATAAGCAGATCCTTGGGATAGAAAAATGTCAAATCATTGACACAATGAGCCGACACTAGACGTTAATGGGGTAAAACATGTTGACCACGACATCCGGCATACCTTCTGTAACTGGATACCAGATTCAACTTGATACATCCACCAGCCGCCCCCCATCAACCACACAACCCCCTTTTTCAAACCGCCAGGAAACCGATGACACAGTCAATATCTCCCGCAAAGCAAAAGATCTTCAACAAGACTATCAGAAAAAAAAAACCATTGTGGAACAAAATTACACCAGTGACAAGCAACAACTGGAAAGAGCCTATCACCTGGAAAAAAACAAGCTGGAAAGAGAACTGAATCAAAAAAAACAGGCCCTGGAAATCAACACTTACGCCTGACAGACCCCTGCAGGGTGAGCCTTTCCTACCCTACCCCCCCTTTTTTTTTTACTGCCGCCATGATATTTTTCATCAGCAAAAAGAGGCTGCTCAGAAAAAAAAATTGTGACTATCCAGAACCCAGAATAAATTGGAGGTCACTATTCACCATCTCACTTAAACGCAAAACTTGGCTGTTGACGAATTGCGGGAACGAACAGATGAACGCTTTGAGATTGTTTTCTCTGTATTGGATAAACTTTTAGCAGATGATGAAAAGTCAAAAAAGAAAGTCAGAAACCCCAAAATAAAAAAGCCCTCAGAGAATCTCTGAAAGCCTTGTTATTAAGGTGGCGTCCCCAAGGGGATTCGAACCCCTGTCGCCGGCGTGAAAGGCCGGTGTCCTGGACCAGGCTAGACGATGGGGACGCAGTGTTTTTATTGGTGGTGGGCCGTGCTGGGCTCGAACCAGCGACTCTCTGCTTAAAAGGCAGATACTCTGCCAACTGAGTTAACGGCCCAAGGCCAATCAAAAACAAGGGATATCTATATGATTTGAAAAACAATGTCAATAGTTTTTTTAAACCCCATGAATATCCCCTATAATCTTTTGTCCATTTTACGACCCATAAACACCCTCGCTAAGCTCCCATTGCTGGGAATAAAGCGAGTATAATAGGTTTTTTGATACTATCTTTCTACAAAGGGATATCCATCCATATTATAAATAAGTTTGATTATCTTTTTATAAAAACCATTGGTGTCTCTATGGCAGATATAAACAATTCTTCCCAAATCACAAAAGCAACGGCAATCGTTGCCCATAAAACAAAAACCTACTGAAAAATATACTGGCATGGATATTGCTTTTTTTGGTTAAAGATGCCGAATTAAGGCCAAAGGATAGCCTTTTTTTCCGGGTTGTATATAAAATAGTCAAAGACATAATGAAAGGGGGGACGGAATCTTGACAACAATAAACATATGCCGCAAATGTCATTCAAACCATACTTCATGTTGTACACTGGAATCCGACAACAAGGGTAAAATGCTGATACCGCCGGTTTCAGACGCTGAGATAGAGCGAATACTCAATTTTTCAGGGTATAAAAGAAGAAACAAATTCTTTGTAGTCAAAGATAATTCAAGCTTTTTCATCCATCAGATGCTGAATATTTTTCCGGATATGGAAAAATCAGTCCTTAAAGCATACCCTGAAAATAAAAAGCACTTTGAGCTTAAAACAATCAATAATGCCTGCATCCTTTTAGGAAAGGACGGATGTAGGTTACCGAAAGACGTTCGGCCCCATTTCTGCAGGATTTATCCGTTCTGGTTTTTTGACGCGGAGCCCCAGATTTTTCAAGACCCTGATTGTCTTGCGCTGCGTAACAGCAAGACAATCCCCGAGGTGTTGCTTTCCCTGGGCACAAATCAGGATACGTTAAAACAGATTCATTCTCAAATTTGTCAAGACTGGGGACTTTTTCATTCCATATCACCGGTAAAAAGAAAACGTTCTTTTTAATATACATTTTAAACACTCTTTAGAATATATGCTGCTTGACAATAGACTATTTTTTTCGGCACCATACCTTTAAAACTTGAACTTCGTTTTCTTTGGGCACATAATATGAGCATGCAAATAAAATCATATTTCAAAGATGCTCTTCATGGTTCACAGGAACCTGCGGACACTTAACATAAGGAATTAGATACAATGTTTGACAATAAATCGATACTCATCACTGGCGGCACCGGCTCTTTTGGTAAAAAATTTACCGAGACCCTGCTGAAAAACCACCAGCCAAAACGAATTGTCATTTTTTCAAGAGATGAGCTGAAGCAATTTGAAATGCAGCAAAAGTTCAATCAGCCCTGCATGAGATATTTCATTGGAGATGTAAGGGATAAAGAGCGCCTAACCATGGCCATGAACGGCATAGACTATGTGATCCATGCCGCAGCACTCAAACAGGTCCCTGCGGCAGAATACAACCCCACAGAATGCATTAAAACCAACATTAATGGTGCCGAAAACGTTATCTATTCAGCTCTATATAATAATGTCGGCAATGTCATTGCCCTTTCCACAGACAAGGCAGCAAGCCCCATAAACCTGTATGGTGCCACCAAACTTTGCTCCGACAAACTCTTTGTCGCAGCCAACAATTTTGCAGGCGCTAAAAAGACTATATTTTCAGTTGTCCGCTATGGCAATGTTGTCGGTTCCAGAGGGTCTGTCGTCCCTTTCTTTCAAACCCTAATTGATGAAAAAAAAGACCACTTGCCCATCACCGATGAACGGATGACCCGTTTCTGGATAACCCTTCAACAGGGTGTGGATTTTGTGATCAAAAACTTCCAACGCATGTCTGGAGGTGAAATTTATGTACCGAAAATCCCTTCTGTAAAAATCACAGACCTGGCAACAGCAATGGCACCGGAAATTACTCAGAAGATTGTGGGCATTCGACCAGGGGAAAAACTCCATGAAACCATGTGCCCCGGGGATGATTCTCATCTTACCATTGAATTTGAAGATCATTTTATTATCCTGCCGTCCATCACCTTTCATGGCAGGAAAACAGATCCAACCACGAACAACCTTAGAGAGAAAGGGATTCCTGTCAGACAGGGGTTTGAATATAATTCAAATACAAATCAACGCTTTTTGACCATAGCTGAAATCCTTGACTATAATAAAGTTGGACAAAAATGATGCCCGATGGTGGACTGCTAAAAATTAAGATGTGAGGAAACTAACTGATGGGGAAACAAAAACTTTTAGTTTTAGGATCAACAGGATTATTGGGGCGATCTCTAATCAAGGTATTGTCAGAAGATTTTGAGGTTTATGGAATGGCCCATAAAAGTGCTGATTTTAATATTGATATCACTGATGATAATGCTCTAATTAAAGTTCTCAAAAAGGTTTCTCCTACAATAATTATCAATACTGTTGCAATAGTAGATCATTCTTATTGTGAAAGCAATCCAGCTGAAGCTTATATGGTTAACACGAGACCCATTACGATAATTAATGATTACATCAAAAACTCAGACTGTTATTTTATTCAAATTTCAACAGACCATTATTATAAAAACGATTTAAAAAAAAAACATACCGAACGTCACCCCGTCGTTCTAACAAGTGAATATTCAAAAACAAAATTTTTAGCAGAACAATTAACACTGCTTAACTCAAAAAGTTTGGTTTTAAGGACAAACATAGTCGGCTTTAAAAGAAACTTTACCCAGGCAAGTTTTGTAGATTGGGTTTTTGACAGTCTGAGCAACCACAAACAGATTACTCTTTTTGATGATTTTTACACTTCCAGCATTCATACTGTGCAATTGGCAAAAATATTAAAAAAAATTATTTCAAAGCGCATCCCAGGCATTTTAAATATTGCCTCATCTGAAGTTGTGAGCAAAAAAAAATTTATTGAAAAATTTGCATCCAAATTTGAATTATCATTAAAAAACACCCTAACAGGAAGCTGCAAAAATTTTAAAGATAGTAAAAAAAAGGGAGATTCGTTGGGATTAGACACAAGCAAAGCTGAAAAAATATTGGGTTATCCGTTACCCAATTTAGACGAGGTTATAGACAGTCTTTTTAATGAATATTTATCGCGCTTTGACAGGAGAAAGAAATGAAATTTCAAAAGGAAATATTTATTAATGACAGAAAAATAGGATTTAATTCCCCAACCTACTTTATTGCTGATATTGCAGCTAATCATGATGGAGATATCGAAAGAGCTAAAAGCTTGATTTATCTGGTAAAAGAGATGGGGGGTGATGCCGTTAAATTCCAGCATCATAATGTAGAAAAATATGTCAGTGACTTAGGGTTCAAAAGCCTTGGAAACAAATTTAGTCACCAAAAAAGCTGGAATAAAACTATTTTTGAAGTTTATAAGGATGCAGAGGTGCCTGTAGAATGGACACCAATATTAAAAAAATATTGCGATGAAATTGGTATCAGTTTTTTCTCAACGCCCTATGACCTTGATATGATAGATCACCTGAATCCTTATGTGTCGGCCTTCAAAGTGGGTTCAGGGGATATCAACAGAGATGATATGTTAATCAAGATGGCATTAACGGATAAGCCGGTATTATTTGCTTGCGGAGCATCTACCATGGATGAAGTAAAGCATGCCGTCAATACGTTAAGCGTCCATACCCCTAAAATCGTTTTAATGCAATGTAATACGAACTACACGGCCAGTATTGAAAACTTTAAGTATATTAATTTAAATGTGTTAAACTCATTTAAAAAACTATTTCCCGACTTGATTTTAGGATTAAGCGATCACACCCCTGGAAGTATTACTGCGCTTGGGTCCGTTGCGCTTGGTGCCAGGGTCATTGAGAAACATTTCACTGATGACAATGATAGACAAGGGCCTGATCATAAATTTTCCATGAACCCTAAAAGTTGGGCAGAAATGGTTAAAAATGTTAAAATATTGGAACAATCACTGGGGGATAGTGTAAAAAAAGTTGAAGAAAATGAAAAAGAAACCCTAATTTTACAGAGAAGGGCTATTAGAGTTATAAAAGATCTATCAAAAGGGACAGTCATCTCCAGACAGAACATAGAATTTCAACGCCCCGCACCGTCTGATTGCTTTAGCCCCAATGATTTTGACAAATTAAATAAAAAGCGCCTAAAACATGATATTAAAAAAGGCGACTATCTTAAATACGAAAATTTCGATTGGTAAACCGTGAAAAAAATTTCGATAATAATAAGTTCGTACAATTATGAAAAATATATTGAATCTTGTGTCTTATCCTGTTTGAATCAGGAGGGTTTTGATAATTTTGAAGTTATAGTTGTTGACGATGGAAGCCAGGATGCTAGTCTTGAAATTTTAAAAAAATATGCCCATCTCATCCGGCTTTTCAAGAACTCAAATCATGGACTGGAATATGAATTAAATTATGCCATAAGAAAAGCGGATGGGGACTATATCGTAAGGGTTGATGCAGATGACAAACTCGATAAGCGTTTTCTTAATCTCACCTATCCGAAGATCCATGGTTCTAAGTATGCATTTGTTTATCCTGAATATTCTTTAATAAATGAACAAGATGAAATTATTTCAGACGTAAAATTGCCGGATTTTAATGACGTGGAAATTAAAAAAAGAGGCGATTTTTTGGCAACCGGAACCTTATATAACAAAAAGCAAATAGCAAAAGTTGGGTTGTACAATGAAGCGGTAAAAAACTGTGGCCTTGAAAACTATGAACTTATTTTGAACTTGTTGTCCAATAACTGCAATGGATTGTGTATTCATCAAAAATTATTTTACTACCGGCAGCATAATACCAATTTGTCGATTAAAAGGAAGAAGGATATCATTGCCTATGGAAAAAAACTTGCTATCAAGTTTAATCTTTCAGGTTATCAAACAAATGAATTTCATCCCTGGGGATTAACAATATGAATTTTAAAAAAATATTGATTGTTGCAGCCCATCCAGATGACGATATATTGGGATGTGGGGGAACCATTGCAAAATATTCAAGCCAACAAGATATTCATTTCAGAATAATTTTCATCGCAGAGGGAAGCACATGCAGATATTCATACGACAAGATTGAGTCCATTGAAGCATTAAAAGAAATTAAAAAAAGAAACACTTGTGCAAAAAGCTCTTTGGCCGTTTTAAATATTTCAGACTATAAATTTTATAATTTGCCCTGCGGCAGACTTGATAAAACCCCTTTAATTGATTTAGGTAAAATAGTTGAAAATGAAATCAAGGCATACCAGCCTGACACCATCTTCACTCATAGCCATCGTGATGTTAATAACGACCATAAATTAGTTTTTCAGGCAGTATTGCAAGCTACCCGGCCCGGCGCACAGAATTTGGTCAAAAGGGTATATTCTTTTGAGATATTATCATCCAGTGAATGGGGCTTTATTAAAAATTTCAAACCCAATTTTTTTGTCTCATTGGACTTAGAACATGTAACGGCAAAAACAAATGCATTAAATGAATACACTACAGAAATCAAAGATTTTCCTTTTCCTAGATCCAGCGAGGGGATTTTAACGCTTGCCAAAAGGAGAGGAATGCAATCAGCAAGCCATTATGCAGAAGCATTTCAATTAATAAGGGAGATTATATAATGAGAATCGTATGTGTAAGTTATAGAAATTGGGCATTAAAAATTTATGACACGATTGTCCAGAATACTGACCATACTATATTAATAATCCGGTCGACCAATCAATACCATGAGCAAGCCATCAAAGATTTCAAACCGGACTTAATCTTATATTATGGTTGGAGTTGGATTGTAAGTGATGAAATGATAAACACTTATAAATGTATTATGCTTCACCCTTCCCCCCTGCCAAAATACAGAGGTGGAAGTCCCATACAGAACCAAATAATCAATAATGAAAAAGAATCAGCTGTTACACTCTTCTTGATGGATACGGGTATGGATTCCGGCGATATAATTTGTCAAAAAAAATTTTCATTAGAAGGTCATTTAGTGGAAATTTTTGAACGAATTACCACTATTGGAATTGATCTTACACAAAAATTATTAGATGGGGATTACACATTAATAAAACAACAGGAAAAAAACAAAACCGTATTCAAGAGAAGAACGCCTCAAGATAGTGAGATAACACTAGATGAGCTCCAAACTAAAACCGGAGAATACCTTTTTAATAAAATCAGAATGCTCGAAGATCCATACCCGAATGCATTCTACAAAACAATTGATAAGAAAAAGCTATTAATTAAGCTGGCAGAAATAAGTGATTGATATTGTAACCCATCAATCTTCGAAGGAAATAAGATGTCAAAAAAAGTTGCAATCATTACGGCAAGAGGTGGAAGTAAAAGGATTCCAAGAAAAAACATAAAAGAATTTTGTGGCAAGCCTATTATCGCTTATTCAATTGAGGCCGCAATCACATCTGATATTTTTGACGAAGTTATGGTATCGACAGAGGATGAAGAAATAGCGAAGATTGCGACTTCCTTCGGAGCTAAAATCCCTTTTCTCAGGTCGCAAAAAAATTCTGATGATTATGCAATGACAAGTGATGTTATAAAAGAAGTTATTCTCGAATATCAAAAAAAAAATCAGTCCTTTGAATATTTATGCTGTATTTATCCGACAGCACCATTTGTCACAGCAGAAAAACTAAAGAAAGCAACAAAAATTTTAATTGAAAATAATGTTGAGTGCGTTCTTCCCGTTGTAAAATACAGCTATCCGATTCAGCGGTCTCTGAAAATAGAAAATAACAGGGCGAAAATGCTGTGGCCGGAAAATTATTCAAAAAGATCACAGGATCTGGAATCCATTTATCATGATACAGGGCAATTTTACTGCTTAAAGACAAATAGTTTTTTAGAGCAGCTGGTATTGTTTCCTGAAAACACTTTGCCGTTAATTGTTCCAGAAAGCGAAGTTCAAGACATAGATGATGATGAAGATTGGAAAATTGCAGAAATGAAGTATAAGATTTTGAAAGGAGTTATATAATGCAAAAATTCAATACTGCTCAAGAAGACTTTTGGGCTGGTGAATTTGGTAATAATTATATCGAAAGAAACAAAAGCATAAAATATCTTGCCGCGAATATTGCGATGTTTTCAAAAATAATTAACAAAACAGAAAATATTTCTTCTGTAATAGAATTTGGCGCTAATGTAGGGATGAATTTAAAGGCAATAAAGATGCTTTTGCCTGAAATGATAGCGGAAGGAATTGAAATCAATAAAAATGCGTTTAATGAATTAAGCAAAAATTCTTATATAACCGCTATAAATAGCTCCATTTTTGATTATAAAATTGAAAACCAATTTGATTTAGCGCTTATCAAAACAGTACTCATTCATATCAATCCCGATTTTCTTCCAAAAGCATATGATATATTGTATCAATCCAGTAAAAAATATATTTTAATAGCTGAATATTACAATCCAACGCCTGTTGAGGTAACGTATAGAGGACATAAGGGCAAGCTCTTTAAAAGAGATTTTGCAGGCGAAATGATGGAAAAATACCATGATCTTAGCCTTATAGATTATGGATTTATTTATAAAAGAGACAAAAACTACCCTCAAGATGATATTAACTGGTTTTTACTGGAAAAAAAAGCGCTCCCTGGAAATGATAATGCAAATATTTAACCATGAGATTGATGCTCATGGTGATTTTGAATTTTGCAGTACCAGTCAAAGAAAATTAAATTATTCGATTACCATTCCCCCCCAAAAAACAGAAGGCCTTGTTGTTTATATTGCAGGATTCGGAGCCGATGCCGGATCCTACCGTGAGAATTTTCAAAAACACATCTCCAGCAACTATCCATTGGCCTGTCTAGCTGTTGATTACCATTGTTTGTTTGCACGGCCCCAAAATGGTGCAACTGTCAGTATAGAACCAAATATCATGAAACTTCTACGTTCAATCACGGACTGCATGACTGATGAGACGGTTGAGGAGGTTCTTTTAAAATTAAGTAAAATAAAAGCCAACCCCACAAAACCTCTCACGATTCCGGGAACCATATACCCTAAAAAAAACGAGTATCAAAATTTTGGTATTCTTCCGGCCCTGGATAATATTTATGCCATAAACGATGTCTTCAAAAAATATCCCACTATCCCTATAAAAATTTATGCCATTGGAAGCTCTTATGGTGGATATATAGCCAATTTAGTATCCAAATTCGCTCCTTCCACGCTGAATGCAGTATTTGACAATTCTTCCTGGGCTTCACCCAATGGTAGATATCTTATTGGACATGAACTTGGATATCCAGAGTATTCCCAAGTGCATTCTCCCAACATTATACTCGAATTGAATGTTATATCCCCCTGGTCTCATCTTCCATTCATGCCCAATGCTTTTTGCAAAAATAAAGTACTCATTCGATCTTTTCCCGAAAATCATATAGATATTATGAGTGACATCGGAAAACAAAAAACAATTTACCGTTTTGTTCATGCTGAAAATGATCCTATTGCAAACACAAGCCAAAAGGTTGCATTTGCGGAAAAATTAAAAAAATCAGGATTCAATGTCCAGATCAAGGTATACTCCAAAGCTGATATTGACGGGGTTTATATAAAAACAGCCGATCATGGAATGGGGCTTTCCATGAGAAAATTCTTTTCAAATTATTACGGCAGTACCCAAAAGGATATAAAAAAAGATCAAATGATAGACATTGATTTTGAGCATTCAATTCATTTTAAATGTGACGCACAAAAATATACAATTTCATATAATGGAAAATCTCAGCCTGTCTGTAGCATTTCCGATTGCCATTAGAATAAATCAAATAGCATCAGCATCCATAAAAAAAAATATAATTTTAAAGCAGACTGTTCAAATTCGCCCTGGCTTGAAAATTATCCGGCTTGAGTTCAAGAAATTGCTTATAATATAAAATGGCTTCATCAAGCATACCAACTTCTTGGCAGGCAGCCCCAAGATTATTTAATGCGTCTGCGTAACCAGGATCGATTTCAAGGATCTTTTTATATGAATCCATTGCTTCAAAAAATCTGTTTGATAAATGATAGGCATTGCCAAGGTTGTTTAATGCATTTAAAAAGTCAGGTTTGATTTCAACCGCCCTTTTATATAAAGCAATCGCCTCATCAATTTTTCCTTGATCCTGCAGCACTATCCCCAAATTATAATACGCCGGATAATATTCAGGAACGATTAACAGGGTTTGTTCATAACATGAAATTGCCCTGCTCAGTGCTCCCAGTTCTTTTAATGCAGTCCCCAGATTATGAATGACATATGGGTTAGCAGCATCCAGCAACAATGCTTTTTCATATTTTTTAGCAGCATCTTCAAATTTGCCCTGATGAAAAAACCGATCCCCCTCCCCGGTTAATTTCATACACGCTTCAGTCTTCTTTATTTCATCTGTCTTGTTGTATCTATCTCGGAGGGGACCTTTGATCTTTTTTTGATCTTCAAAAGATTGAGCAAACGCTTTATCAATTTCAAATGCTTTTTTATAATGGGAAACCGCTATATCATTTTTCCCCATATCAAAGAGCACTTCCGACAATAACAGATAATATTCGGGATTATCCTTAGAGCAGACAAGTGCCTTATGAAAATATTCAAAAGCCTTTAGCAACTCATTTGAAACTTGGAAAAATTTTCCACCGTTTTTGTAAAAACTGCCCATGGCCTGGCTGTTCAAATTATTGTACAAGTCCGGCTGATTTTGAAATATCTGCAGCCATTGATCCATAACAGGCGAAATATCTGCAAATTTTCCAGATTCAAACCGAAAATCAACCCCTTCCATATCTTTTTTCAAGATCTCGGATAATTCGACGTTTAACCTTGGGTGATCTGGGCAAAACCTTAACCCTTTTAAAATCATGTTTTTGGCACTGCTTTTATCCTTTTGCCAAAACTGGGTTGCATAAGCCAAGTATTCATTGCCAAGCTCAATCTTAAACCCATTGATTTTTTCTTTGAACTCTGGATCTTTATCCGCTGCTGTTTTAAAATACAGGTCTGCTTTTTCATACTCGGTATGCAGCGCTGAAATTTTTCCAAGATAAAAATTAACCTCAGCATTATCTGGATCAGAGGCAAACAGTTTCGTCAAAACTGGCTTTGCGAGGACAAAGTCACCTGATTCACAATACAGCCGGGCAAGATCCATTATCTGATCAAAATTTTCTTCCGATTGATGTATTGATTTTAAAAGTGACCTTTCTTTTTTATGGTGCTCCACTACATTGGAAAGAATCGTTTTAAACCCTTTAATCAAATTTTTTCTTACCCGATTCACCTCCTCTAATCTTTTTAAATTCTCCAACAGCCACTCAATATATCTGTCAGGGATATCCTGAAGTTTGTTTATCTCATACTTCATTCTCTGTGTTGCTTGAAGTGCAGTCACTGTTGCTTCATCAAAAAGACCCCAGAACCATTTTTTTTTATCTATTTTCTTGTGATATCTATCAATGTCCCCCACCTTTTTTTGAATATTTTGTGGCAAAGCATCGAATGCTGCATACTTTTTAGGGGACGCTTTCAATTTTAACAACTGCTTGCTCAAAAAAGACGATAGATTATCCGCTTTTTTGATAAGCATATTCATCTCATTGACCGTTTTTAAAACCGACTTGATGCTGGTAAGAAACGCATCCAGGTCGCCTATTTTGCTTTCCTTGTTACAGGTTTCCAGGCTTTTTGAAATATTAAACTCTTTTGTACAAAATTGATCCAACACTTCTTTTAAGCGCATCACATTTGTACCTTTTATGAATGCGCCACCCTCGGAGGCATTAATATATTCACCGGGTGTGGAGTGGATCATTTTTTCAAACTGATCAATATAATTAACAAATGCCCTTGAGGTTGGTACTTTCCCACCATTATTTCCGTCTACCCATATCAAACCGTCTCTATTTTTAAGAAATATAGCTGTCTGGTCATCGGATTTAAGCACGGTATGTTTGACATGATCATTCGCGCCTTCTTTTTCTGAAAAGGCAAGGTCCTGGCCTGTAAAAACAATGGGAGAGCATCCCATGATAACGGCGGCCACAAAATTAAGATGCGCCACAGTCCCCGCCCCCGGGGACACGAGATTACCCCCCAAGCCTTTGTTTATCCAATTCTCCATTGCCCCGCCCGTAAATGTCCAGTATATGTTCCGGGCCGGAAAAACCTTGGCAACTTTTTGTCCAACCCAGCTTGAGCAGATCAAGGAAATATTTTGTGATTTTGGTGCACAGGATGCAATTTTTTCATAGGTAATATTCTGATAATCTATTGAGGTGACAAAATCAGGGGTCACCCCATTTGCCTGCAACGCCGGCAGTGCGGCATCAACACTTATGATAACCGCCTTTTCCTTAAATTCACGTATCCGTTGAATATTCTTATCCAGAGAAGGGCCGGCAGCAACCAGTATCGCAGGGATATCCTTAAACCTGCCCTTTAAGCTGTCTATCAATGAGGTGTGATGAATCATGCTCAAAGCGCTGAGTCTGTTGGAAATAAAGGTAGCCCCATGTGACTTAAAGGTATTTGATGAAATATTCAATTGATTGGCAATGCTGTAGATGGTTTTCCCCAGTTTTTCATATCCGTCTTTATCTAAAAGACAAGAAGGGTTGTGGGTCAACATGCTGATCTCTTCAAGACGCATAGACTGTAATGCAGCAGACAGTATTTGTTCGACCTCAGGATCTGGGCCCAGACAGATAATGACTTTTGGATCATCCAATAAACGGGAAAGATCCGTAACCCTGAGTGCCTGAAGAAAAATACCCACACAGAGTTCAAAAACAATGAGATGCTGGATATCTTTTCTTTTTTCTATAATTGCTAAGGGCCCGAATCCAAGCCCCATGCCTTGAAAGATGACGGTCCCTTTTGCAGTTTCAGGCACAATTCTTAAAAAATCCTGTGCATCTTTTCCAGGATCATGGATATCATGGAAAAACAATACCTGTCCGTCTTGGGTTTCAACTTTTAAATTTGGTTTCCCATTCTTCGCCATTACAATCTTTCCAACAGGCATAGAATTGACAGATTGTATTGTCTTCCAGGCATTGGGTTGGTTTTTTTTTAACAGTTTAATATTTGATTCATAAAATTCCTGAAATTCGATCGTCATACCCTCTCCTTGTCACATGCGATGATCGCAGTTTCAATTTTTCTCTTCTGGTAAAAGACGCATTTTGTATGCCATGTTTGAATTAACTTTTTTGTCTAAATAAAAAAACTTTTCATCAAGTTTTTGCGAGGAACACCGATACTAATCAATATTCACCCGTACGAAACGTTTGTGAAACTTTAACAATAAGGAGGTAAGAATTCAACGAATAGTTTTGGATTAAAAAAACAAAAGTAATTTAATTTAGGCACTATCAGGGAAAGGATTCCCGATTAACAAAAAACATGGAGGAACAAACATGGCACTTCGAATAAACACCAATGTGGCTGCATTAAATGCCCACAGAAACATGATCAAAAATGACAATGCATTGTCAAGCTCCCTGGAAAGACTCTCTTCTGGTCTCCGAATCAATAAAGCGGCTGATGATGCAGCCGGTATGTCTATTGCCGATTCATTAAGATCCCAGTCCATGGGACTGGGCCAGGCCATTAAAAATGCCAATGATGGCATCAATATTGTCCAGACAGCAGATGCGGCGCTGGAAGAATCCATCAATATCATCAACACCGTTAAAACAAAATCCATCCAAGCCGCCCAGGACGGTCAGACCACTGAATCCAGGGCTGCCATCCAGGCGGATATCGACAAACTCATGCAGGAACTGGATACCATTGCAAAGACGACATCCTTTAACAATCAGAAGCTGTTGTCCGGTGCCTTTACCAACAAACAATTCCAGACCGGCGCTTACACCGGAGAAACCACCAATATCACCATTGGATCAGCAGAAGCCAATAAAATAGGGCATGTCACCACGTCCCAGCTGACCCTTAAAAATGGTGAGGCCGGAACCGTTGACCTGAGTATTTTCAGTAATGTTCAAAACCAGACCTATAATGTTGAATCCGTGGAAGTGGCCTTTGATAATTCAAGCCAGCACTCCATGTCAGCTGTTGCCGATGCCATCAACCGGATGAGTGACACCTTGGGCGTTTTTGCCACCGCCCAGGTCTCCTCCACCTCGGATTTGAATATCCAGGGCGGCTCCACCAGCAAAGGGTTCAGCATTAACGGAGTGGGCATCGGCCAGGTGGCCGTACAAACCAATGATGCAGATGGGGCCCTGGTAAACGCCATCAACTCGAAATCTTCTTCCCACGGGGTCATGGCCGCTGTTGACACCCAGGGCAAACTGACCTTATCCTCCTTTGACGGCCGGACGATCAAGGTGGAAACCGGGGGGGCTGAAACGGAAGCTGTTCTCAGGAATTCCGACATGACCACTGTGGGACATGTCTCCCTAATTCAGTATGGCGCCAGCGAGATCACGGTCAACAATGTGGGCGGCGGAGATGCAGTTGCCTTAGCCACGGATCTGGAAACTGACGGCAATACCACCACCACCATGGCATCCACCATGGCGGCAGGCTCCACCCTTGCTGAGAACTCCACTCTGGCAGCAGGCTGGACCACAAACCAGACCCTGGGAGGTGATGCCTTCAACAACTCCACCATCACCACAACCCAGGATTCCAGTTTTGCTGCCGGCTCTGTAATCGTCACCGGTAGTACTCTTGGAGCCAATTCTGATATCACCGGATCTGTCCAGATTCAATCGACAAACACGACCACGGGTCAAAGTACGATTGCCAAGGGTTCCATTCTCCAGGGAGGCACTGAAATCGGAGCAGGTACGATTCTTGGCGGTACGTTTCTCTTGAACGATTCAAAAACAACAAAAACTGCAGCGACAAGCCTTCTGAAGGAATCGTCCACGTTAACAGCCGGCTCAATTATTGGAAACGGTTCTACACTTGGCGTGGAAGTAACTGTTGCGAAAACCAGCAAAACAGATGCCCAAAGCGTTGTTGTAGCAGATTCAACCCTGGCAGCCGGCTCACTGATCGCCTCAAACTCAGTAGTGGGTGGAACGGTTAACCTGAGGACCACCACAAGTCAGACAAATTCAAGCAGTCTTTTGAAGACCGGTTCCAGTATTGCCAATGGATCCACCATTGGCGCCAAAGCGGTTCTTGGCGCAGATTTCACACTTGCGGCAGATGCAACCACAACCATCTCCAACAGTCTGATCAAAACTGACTCCATACTGGGAAGCGGTTCTACCATTGGCGCTGAAACTGTTCTTGGGGGAAGAGTGGTACTAAATGCCGACGTTGATACAACCTTAACCGATAGCTTTATAAAAACGGGCTCAGATATTGCGGCAGGATCTATACTGGGCGCTGGTACTATAGTGGGCGGCGACTTTTTGCTGGCCAGAACAAGTGAAACTGATGCAACAACAGCAGAGAGTTTCTTGGCTGACGGGTCAAAAATTGCCGCAGGAACTGTCCTGAAAGCCGGCACAGAGCTTGCCGATGGCCAGTATGTTTCAACAACCAGCGGCATGGCTTCTGGTATTCTTACCAAAGATTACACGACCGATACCTTTACGGTGCTTTCAAATGGCGGCATCAAATCCCTTGCCATGGGATCGAGTCTTGCCAGTGGATCAACCCTGGCACAAGGTTCATACCTTGGCGCCAATGCGATCACAGGCGCAAGCGTAACCCTGACTGAAGACATGACCATGAAAGCCGGGTCTACTTTAAAGGCAGATTCTGCCCTTGAAACAGACTCTTATTTTTCAAAGGCCATTGTCAATAAATGGGGAAATGTTATCAGTGCCGGTAAGGTTTTAACCGGTAACATTACCCTGAATGAAAACTCCAGTTATACCACCATCGATTCCAGCCTGATCTCAGGATCAACACTGGGCTCAGGATCTGTCATTGGCCAGGGATCTTCTTTTGCCGAAACAGCCATCACCCTTGAGAGCACCACCAATGCAACCTACACAACCTCTACCCTGACTGCCTCGTCTTCTTTGGGAGCCGGCACCACTTTGGGCGCCACCACAGAAATGAATGGTGACATGACCGTTACGGCCACAGCAGGTGTTACAGCCGGGACCCTAACAGGCACCACCTTAGTTGCATCAGGTTCAACCCTGGGAGCAGGAATAACATTAACTTCCGGTACGACCCTGGGTTCCGGTACGGTCCTGGGTTCCGGTACGACATTAGGCGCAGGCACAAACCTAGCGTCCGGTGCCACATTGGGAGCAGATACCGCCCTGGGTTCCGGTACGACTCTGGGCACTACGACTGCCCTGGGTTCCGGTACGACTCTGGGGGCCTTAACCGTCCTGGGTTCCGGTACGACTCTGGGCACTACGACTGTCCTGGGGTCCGGTACGACCATGGGTGACACAACTGCCCTGGGTTCCGGTACGACTCTGGGGGCCGGTACGGTCCTGGGTTCCGGTACAACCGTGGGTGCTGCCACTGTGCTGGGTTCCGGTACCATCATAGGATCGGGTTCAGTCCTTGGCTCCGGTACTTCTCTGGGTGCAGGCACTACACTTGTGGCAACCATGACGCTGGGTTCCGGTACGGTTCTGGGAAGCGGCACAAATTTGGGAGCCGGCACAACTGTGGGTTCCGGTACGACTCTGGGGGTCGGTACAACCTTAGGTTCAGGCACTGTGCTGGGTTCCGGATCAGTCCTGGGAGCCGGTACACTCATCGGTTCCGGTACGGTTTTCAATGCAGCCGTTGTCACGTCAGGAGATGAGACGCTTGCAGGAACTGCTACTGGTACAATTGGTGATAATTCAGAACTTCTTGCCGGCAGTTGGCTCAACAGTGGCGCTGTTATTGGTAATGGAGAACAATTTACAATTTCCGGTACTACCGGTAGTGCGCAAGTCAGTGGTGACGGAGCTACTACATTAAGGGCATTGGCCGCCGCACTTGGTACTATTGGGAACGATGCAGTTTATCGTCTTACCGCTGATACGACCCTGTCTTCAGGAAATATAACGGGTTTAGCTGCGGGTGCCATTCTTGTAAGTGGTTCAACACTTGAATCAGGCTCAACTTTATCAGAGAATAATATCAACCTCCAGACAGCCCTTACCCTTGATAACAATCAGTCTTTAACCCTGAAAGGCGGCGGTGCTTTAATCGCAAGTGGTGCCGAATTGAGAGGCGACGATTCTGCAATTGGTTCCGGAGCCTTATTGGCAGGCGCGGCAACGACGATTGGAAGTGGTGCCCTACTGGCAGGGGCCAATGCCATTATCGGCAGCGGTGCCGTAATACATGGGGCTGATCTTACACTTATAGCAAATGCCACCCTCACATTGGTTGGGGACAGCACCATTGGAACCGGGGCCACGCTAAGCAACGGGACTACTCTTGGAACCGGGGCCACATTGCACGGCGCCGGTGCCACCATTGGAAGCGGCGCTGTATTGCATGGGGCAGGGGCGACAATCGCAAGTGGCGCTACATTGCATGGCGCAGGAGCGATTATTGGGAGCGGTGCCACATTGGGTGGGGCAGGAGCAACAATCGCAAGTGGCGCTGTATTGCATGGCGCAGGAGCGACTATTGGAAGCGGTGCCACATTGGGTGGGGCCAATGCCGTTATCGGAAGCGGTGCCACATTGGCCGGCGCCGGGGCCACTCTTGGATCTGATGCGGTGCTCACACTGGTCGGAGACAGTGTTCTTGGCGCCGGTGGAGCCACACTGCATGGAGCAGCCATGGACGTTGCCGGCACAACAACCCTAGCCGGTACCACAGCCCTTGCATCCGGGACCGTTCTTGGAAGCGGATCATCCATCAGCGCAGCTGTCACGCTCGCAACACTTAGTGCCCTTGGATCATCTATGGATCTTGCTGCAGGAACAGCCCTTGTCTCAGGGTCGATACTCGGTTCGGGCTCCACATTTGGGGGTGATTATACCCTGAATGCAAGTGCTATCACACCAACTACCGGCACCACGACGCTGGCTGCCGGTTCAATGCTTACGGCTGGCTCAATACTTATAGCCGACTCCACATTTGGTGCAGCCATCACCGACCAGACAGGGGGAGCCAACTATGCAACCACCCTGACCGATGACATGACCTTAAGGGCAGGGTCCAAACTGATGGATGGCACCAAGCTGACCAATGGATCCTACCTGGATTCCAAAATTGTGGTCAGCGGAACCAATGCCATCATCGATGACATGACACTGCAGGCCGGTTCACGGCTGACTGCAGGGTCCAGTCTTGCCAATGGATCCTTTTTTGATGCGGATATCACCTCAAGCGGTACGTCCACCATGACGGATAATATGACCCTGGCAACCGACTCCAGGCTGGCCAGCGGATCGACACTGACCACCGGAAGCCGGGTTGAAGCAGATTTAACCCTTACGGAGACCACAGGCAGCCTTGAAAAAAATATGACCATGAATGCAGGTTCTCTCCTTGCCAGTGGCAGCACCTTAAGGGCCGGGTCTTCTTTTGATGCCAAGTTGACACTGGCAAGTGCCAGTAATTTGACCCTGACCCAGGGGATGACCCTGGAAACCGGATCAAAACTGATCAACAACTCGACCCTGGAAGCCGGGTCAAAAGTGGCAGCAGAGGTACAGATCAAAAATGATCTGACAATGGAAAAAGCTGGAACCATTGCCACGAATTCCACCCTCAAGGTGTCAGATAACTTCTCGGTGGCTGCCGGCTCGACCATCGGGGGGGGGGTTACCCTTGACAAAAATGTTGCCGTCACGGCTGATTTTAATATTGCCAAGGATTCCGTCATTGCAGACAATTCTGTCCTCACGGACGGTTCCACCATTGGTGGCACCATGACCCTGGCCAATGATGAAACCGTTGATGACACCACGGATCTGCTCATGAAAGCCGGCTCCAGTCTTGCCGCCGGCAGTATGATTGCCCAAAATACCTACCTCACAAACGATGTCACGGGTTCTGACGGCACAGTGTATACGGTCGGCAGCATTCTGCAAGCTGACATTACCACGAAGGGGTCAACTGCCATCACCAATGACATGACCCTGCAGAACGGTTCCATGCTGGCCAAAGGCAGTACGCTGGCGGCCAACAATGAGAATACCACCTTTGCCGACGCTGTTGCCGGTGAAGGCGTAATCAACCGGCTCTCAGACCTGAATGTCCTGACCCAGGAAGGCGCCCAGACAGCCATCTCCATTGCCGATGCCGCCTTGAAATCCCTGGACCAGAACCGGGCAAACCTGGGGTCCATCCAGAACCAGTTGTCATCCACCATCTCCAATATTTCAACCACCCGGACAAATGTTCAGTCTGCTGAATCCTCCATCCGAGACGTTGACTTTGCGGAAGAATCCTCCAACTTTACCAAGATGCAGGTATTGCAGCAGGCAGGCACCTTTGCCATGAGCCAGGCAAATGCCAGTGCTCAGGCCGTATTGAGCCTGCTCCAGTAAGGGATGGCATCATCTTTTAACCCATAAAGGCCTCGGCCTTGAATCGAAAAGCCCTGGAAAATTTTTCCAGGGCTTTTTTTCTTGAGTTTTCTATGGCATGATCCGATAAGTAGAATATTAAAGCATACGCCTTAAGGGAGTCACTATCATGGCAACAGGATCAATTTCAAGCTTGGGACTGGGTTCGGGACTGGAACTTCAAAGCATACTGGACCAGCTCAAAGATGTTGAAACCGCCCCCATCAGGGCTCAGGAAACCCAGAAAGAAACCCTTCAAAAAACCATCACGGCTTTTAACAGCGTGAATGCCCGGCTGTTTTCAATGAAATCCCATGCCCTGTCCCTGTCCCTGGAATCCGATTTTTTAAAGAACAAAATAACCGTGTCCGATGAAGATGTCGTGACCGGCAGGGTGGATGACGGCATTTCCGAATCTGCCACCCGCATTGACGTCACCCAGAAGGCCAGGGCAAATTCCTGGCAGTCCCCGGGGGTTGCCAGCAAGAGTGCCATGATATACCCGGCACCCGGCATTGCCATTGCCGGAGCTGATGTTGGTATTACAGACCAGCCGGATACCATGACCATAAAATATGGTGCGGAAGGCGCGCAGAAAGACATTCATATCAGCCTTGGTATTGACATGAGCCTCAATGAGATGGCAGATGCGGTCAATGCCTCGGCGAACAACCGGGATACAGCCGGTAACCAGCTGGTGACCGCATCCGTGGAAAAAAACTCAGACGGATTGTATTATATCCGGCTTAAGGCAACAAACGGGGGCAATACTGCGGACTCCCAGATCAGCATATCCGGATTTGAGTATGTAAAAAGCGATGCCACCATTGCCATTGCCAAAGCCAGCGACACCACCCAGTCCGCCTACATCAGCATTGCGCCAGGTACCACCTACCAGGCGGCCGCAGATGCCATTAACGGGGCATCGGACAACCCGGGAGTGATGGCCGCCATCATTGATGACGGCAGCGCAGAGACCCCTTACAAACTGATCCTCACTGCCACATCCACCGGGGAGGACAACCGGATCTCCATCCAGAACCTGCCCATGACAGAGGTCACCGGCCAGAACGGCGACTCGCTGAATGCCGCCTTGACCGTCAACGGCATTACCTTTCAGCGTCAATCCAATGACGGTATTGATGATATCCTCACCGGGGCCACCCTGACCCTGAAAAAAACCGGGGAGGCCACCATCAGTGTCCAGAATGATATGGACAGTGTAAAACAACACATCCTTGACCTTGTTGAAGAATTTAATGCGCTGGTCGGAGAGATAAAGGGAACAACCCCGGAAACGGTTACGGAAACAGCGGAGGCGGAAACCGAGGCCCCCCTCAAAGACGTGTATGCGGCCAAAAAAACCATTGCCGACCTGTACACCCTTATCGGGTCCACCATTTCGACAGGGGGGGACTATTCAAGCCTGTATGACCTGGGCATGACCATTGACCGGGACGGCATCATCCACATGGATGAAACCGAACTGGACCAGGCCATTGCCGCTGATCCGGAAGGGGTTAAAACGCTGTTCCTGGGCCAGGCGGACGATGACATAAAAGGCCTGGGGGATACGATCAATGACGGTATTACCAATATGATCAGTATTTCCGGAAGTGTCACCACGCAAATCGATGCAGCAGAACAGAAAATGGAACGGCTGGACAAGGATATTGCCACCGCCACTGAGCGGTTGACCAAACGATATGCAATCATGACCTCTGAATTTGCGCGACTGGATTCCTATATCAACCAGCTCAATAATGAGGCCGCACTGTTAACCTCCATCATTGATTCTTTCAACGATGCAAAGAATACCTAAAGTAGACAACGGAACCGGTCGATAGATGTACACATACATTCATATACAAACAATTTCCAGGAGGTGGTAATGGCACTGGCGGCGCAACTCAATTCATACCTGAACACGCATTATGACGGGATGTCACCGGAACAACTGATCCTGATGCTGTTCAAGGGGGCCCAGGAGCGGCTCAAGCTGGTCAAACAGGGGATTGAAGAAAAAAACATTCAAAAACGCGGGGAAAATTTGAGCAAGGTCATTGCCATCATTTCCGAACTGAACCGGTCGGTTGACCCGACAATGAAGGATGATAGCACCCTTTTTTTACGGGGGCTTTACACGGAAATGTTAACCCAGCTGCCCATGGTATCCCTCAACAACGATATCCAGATCATTACGCGAACCGAATTGTATATCTCAAAATTACGGGACATCTGGGAAACCGATGTCATGGGAAAAGGCCGGCGCACACCGGCTCCAACCAGACCCAAACCCATGGCGATCAGCAGTTCCGGCAATGGGTATGCCCAGGGAAATGCCCCTTCCAGACTGGGATCCATATCGGTGTAACCATGACCATGGAATACAAGCATATCACCCGGGTGATCGACAATCTGGACCATCTCCAGGCACGTCATATCGATTCTTTTGACCATGACCTCTTACCGGACCTGGAGACGCAATGCCGGGAACGGCATCTGGCCATTGAACAGCTTGAAACAGACATCCATATCCTGACCGGGAAAGCGAAACTGGATCAGACAGAAGAATCCAATGAAACCCTCGTTTTTTTGATGACCCGGATATCGGGTCTGTTAAAACAAAACAGGGTATTGGAAAAAAAGGTCCGAACCCATAAAGACGGCATTGAGAACAGTTTAAAAACCCTGGCAACCGGCAAAAAAATCATCCACTCATACGGATCACCGGCAATGACAGCAAACCATCCCAGAGTAATCAGCCATACAGAATAATAAGGAGGGTATCATGGATACCACCAATATCAGCAAATCATCTGACACCTTTATTGCTTCCCCGACAACCGTCAAAAGCGTGTCCGAACCGGAAAAACGGCAGGCGAGTCAGGCAGCCCTGGAATCCGGAAAAGACACCCAGGTTGAAAAAACCAGGGAAATGACCGAAGCCTTGAACGACATCATGGGGGACATGGGAACGAACCTGGGTTTTTCCATCCGGGAAGACCTGGACAACCAGGTAATTGTAGAGGTAAAAAACCGGCGAACAGATGAATTGATCCGGCAGATCCCATCGGAAGAACTGCTGAATATAATGGAGAAAATGGAAGAATTGTCCGGCTTGATCTTTGATCGACGAATTTGATCAACGGATCTGGCGGGAGGGTTTAAAGCAGCCCCTCCCTTTACCCAAGGACATTGTGCTGATGGGAATATGAACTGTCTGACATAACAACCTGTACCGCCTCGTTATTTTTAGAATTGATGATCAACGGTCCCATAAGATTGGCCGTTATCTTCTGTTCTTCCTTTCCATTGGAAATATTCACTACTACATAAATCAGAAAATCCGACACCTGGGTATCCTTCCATCCCCGGGTGACACTAAATTCATTCAGTCCATTGACCTTATAATCGGGCTTAAAGAGCAGCGGATTCATGATCACCAGCGCCAGATCCGGCTCTGTAATGGACTGAAACCAGCTGAACGGGGCGATCTTTTCATCTTCAAGCAGCACAAACCGGTCAAAGCCGGCAAATCCCGGCAGGCCTTCGGGCATGGTAATAATTTTTGTCTCGTCAATTTCAATCTTACCAAATTTTCTGGTCTCAATTTTCACGGTTTTTCACTCCTTGGGAAATTTATGTTTAACAAAAGCCGCTGCCTGGGCAATATCGGACACCTCTTTTACAACAGACTCAATATTCTTATTTTTCACCTGCTCAAGCAGCTCCATCCTCAGGATGGTCACTTCTCTGGGAGCATCAATACCGATCTTGACACTTCCTGATTCGATTTCAAGAATGCTGATGTAAACATGATCACCAATCTTTACTTTCTCTCCTAATTTTCGAGTCAAAACAAGCATTGTCTATCCTTTTATAAATAATCCAGCAGGCTTAAGCTCATTACCTTTGCCGTTGAACTCATGGCGGCCTCATAGGCGGTTTGTAAATTCTGAAGGGCCATAATGGATTCCACCAGATCGGCATCCTCGATGGTGGATTTTCGTTGCATGAGGCTCAGGCCCATCTGGGTAGTGATGGTTTGCCTGACCTCGAGATGATTGTATTTCATCCCCGTATCCACAATTCTGGATGTCATATTATCATAATGGGTTCCCAGCCGCCCCAGTGTTCTTTCTATCCCATCCCTGTCATTATCCGCCAGATACGTTTTTAAATCAATCAACGTATCAAAAATTCCCCAGCTCACCGTATCGGTCCCGGACAGGGGCGTTTTGATATCATCGGATGTGCCGTCAAATCCCAGGAGGGCTCCGATACCCAATCCGGTCCCCCCCTGATCCGTGGGTGCATTCTCACCCGATTGCCACAGCAGACGGAATTCTTCCAGCCGGGTCCCGGCTTCTTTAATGGTAAATCGCTGGGTGTGGTCATCCCAGGATACGGCATAATCTATATCATTTCCCTTGTTATGGGATTCCTGCTCCAGGGCCTGTTCAATTTCCCGGGCCAGGTCAGGATACGTGGTATAGGTGCCGGGTTCAATTAACGCCGTAAGCGTGTCAACGATTTTCCCCTTGCTGCCCTGGACCGTCTCCTGGAAATCAAGTGTATTGTTTGTTTCGTCAATATTCAGCTGAATCACGGTTTGATCGGATTCGGCAAACGCCATGACATCGTCCCGGGCCGGGTCAAACCCCAGCAGCTGAGCCGCATTGCTGTCTGAATGATTACCGGTCTTCCACAATAGGCTGAACGAGGACAGGTCCTGGTCACTTCCCTTGATCAAAAATTTCCCCGTGTCAAAATCATAGCCCACATCATAGGCAATCTGAAGGGGGGATGCCGCTCTCAAGGCGGTCTGGATTTCCTGGGCCACCGCATCCAGGTTGGTGTAGTCGCCCTTGGGAATCTCAATGCTGACCGGGTCGGACATGAGGCCGGCACTGCTCGTTTCCTGGAAATCAATCCAGTTGTTGTCACTGCCAAAGGTCATCAGCACGGGCCGCGTGTCGCTGGTATGGGTGGTATCGCCGGTGGCGGCCAGGTCAAATCCCAGGGTCTGTTTTATGGAATCCACATCACTGTCTGCAAAAAGCCGCAATTCATTCAGCGCCCCCGGCGCACTCTGGATGGTCAGTTCGGAAACAGCGTTGTCATAGGCCACGGTATACCCCACCCCATTGGCGGAAACCGCAGCCATGGCAGTTTCAACAGTATTCAACAAATCGGTCATGCTGGTATAGGTGCCATGGGAGATAAAGGCCCTCAGGGTCCCACTGGAGACCCCGGCATTGTTCACCTCTTCAAAATCCAGGATGTCGTTTGTTTCATCAATGGTAATGGCACACTGAACCGGGGTATTATCAGTCCCGGGATAGGTTAATTCATCATCCGTTTGATAGTACCCCAGGGTGGACCCGATACTGGCATTGCTGTGGGTACCGCTTTTCCAGAGCAGATCCAGTTCATCCAGAGAGGACCCATCCTCCCGGATATTGAACCGGCTGGTTTCGGGATCATAGGAAACCGCATAGTCCACGGTGTTAACACTTTGCTCGGCCATTCGGGTTTGGATTTCCAGACACAGGGCATCCATATCCGTATAATTGCCGGCGGTAATGACCGCGGTCAGTTCCGCACTGGTGCCGCCACCCATGGGGGAGAGGGGACTTTTCTCTATAAAATCAATGGTATCGTTCACACCGCTGACAATGGTTAGATCTGTGATAGCCGTTGCCGGAACCTCAGACACCGGAAGGGTGTACAGGCTGTTCACCCCTGAAAAACCCATCTCGTGGCCGATACTGTGATCCCCTTTTTCAAGCATAATCTCAAAGGCAACATATGCCCCTTCAACCGCTGCCGGTTGTCCCAGTTTCACGCTGATATCCGGCGCGCCGGATTCAGTCAGTTCCAGGGCAAACCCGTGGGCGGTTCCCGGTATTTTAGCCGGGATAATATAGCCGGGATTGTTCTCAACCCGCCAGTTTTCATAACCGTCCCAGACAAAGCGCAGGGGCCCGGTCTGTTCCGTGGTCTCCAGGGTCAATGCCGAAGAATTCAGGACCTGGATATCCAGATTATCAGGATCAATGCCGTTGCCCACGGTCATCTGATCCAGATGGGCATCCTTGCCATCCTCCCACAGAAAAGTGGTCTGGATAAATCCCGGATACCTGCCGTCTGTCTGCAGGGTATATTTTTTTTGGTCGGCATCAAAGGCCACCTGATAATTGACCTGGTATCCCGATGTTTCAGAGGCGCTGTTCAAGACGTTCTCAACCGCCTGTTCCAGGGTTTTAGCCGTATACACCCCATCCGGAACAACCGCTGTCAGCCTTTTTTCAAAGGCACTTCCCCGGCCGATGTCTTCTTGAAACACAAGGGTATTGTTCGAGGCATTAATCTGGATCGTTTGATCCCAGAACGTTTCTTCACCGTCCCTGCCAACAGCCACCCCCACATTTTTATCCGTCCGGATTTCAAAGGGTGTATGATTGCCGTTATACACCACCTGTTCCGGCTGTCCATCCTTGTCATAAGCAAACGGAATAATATTTGAATCCGTACCCCCAAAAACATAATTCCCGTTCACCCTGGTATTGCCCAGGGTGACCATCTGCTCAATAACGCCGTTGATCCGTTCAATGGCATTGGCACGTTCATCAGCGGTGGTGGAATCGTTGGCCAGGCGGGTCACCTCTGTTTTGACCTCAAGCATTAAATTATGAATACTGTCAAGGGCTGTTTCCCCCGTGTCCAGCCATGACTGACCCATGGCCACATTCTGCTCGATCTGTTCAAGATTGCCCATGGTATCTTTCAATGTCAATACCTGATTGAATCCCACGGGGTCATCGGAAATCTCAATGATCCTTTTCTGGGTGCTGACCACCTCGTTGGCATCTTTTAACCCACTGCTCAGGTTACCCAGCAGGTAGGTGGATGTGGTATAGGTTGTAATGGTGGGAACCCTCATGGTTGTCTCTCCTGTTATCTCATGGATATCAGCGTGTTCAGCATTTCATTGGATATGGTCAGCAATTTTGAAGCAGCGGAAAAAGCATGTTGATATTTGATCAGCTTGATCATCTCCTCATCCAGGGAGACAGCAGAAATGGAATCTCTCTGCTCCCTGATATTGTTTACCATAATATCGGCAAATGCTTTTGAATTCTTAATACTTCTGGAATCAATTCCCATGGAACTGACCATCTGGTTATAATAGTCATCCAGGGTGACAGTGGTGGTGCTGGACTGGGACTGGTTTCCCCGGGTGTAGTCCCACACCCGCAGCGTCATTTCCTTGTACTGGACATCGGCCATGGCCAGGGCATTGGTATTGTCTCCTTGGCTGATGTGTCCGGTTTGGCTGTCAATGGTGGCTGATGTGATCAAATTGGTGTTGTGCAGGTCCTCTGACACTGCCATGGTCTGGGCATCCACCCCCTTGAAAAACGTATTGACGCCGGCTGCGGCCACCAGACCGGATGAAGCAGCGGCATCATCGGAAAAAGCAAAACCAATGTCATTGGCACTTTGTTTGCGAAGGTCAAACTGTACAAATCCGTCACCACTGACCCGCTGGGTAAAACAAATGTCCATATCGGCTAGCCCGTCCCCGGTAAGATCCACACCGAATCCGTCATCATCACCCCCGGCCGGCAGCAGTTGCACAGTGCCGCCAGTCGGGTCATTCACTACACCCCACCCGCCCTGGGAGCGGACAAACCGAAGATCATCCACGGCAAAATCAATGGCGCCCCAGTCGTTGACGTCCAGAGAACAATTAACTTCATTAAAGCCGTTCGCCTGGGAGTATTGAATATTCTCCAGGGTATAATAGGTATCTGAAGTCTCGAATTTCAATCGATTGTCGAAAGTGGCAGATGCTTTCAGTCCGGGTGCCTGCCGGTTGAACTGGTCTGCAAAGGAATCAAGGGTCCAGTGCCAGTCAGAGGATTTTCCGCCCGGGGACGGGTTTGAACTGTCTAAAAAAACAGGACTGCCCGTCTCACCGGTGGTGATGGTGAAGACGTCCTTGGCCAACAAGGTCCCGTTATGAAACGCCAGGTTCATCCCATCCACCGCCACCTCCACGGGCATTCCAGGGGTGGTTGGCGGGTCATGCCCTTCAATGGTAAAGGACCCGTTTTTCACCCCATTGCGCCACTCAATCACAAGGGACGCTTCATTGGGTCCGGGCAGGTGCCCGACTTTGCCACCGGAAACAACCGTGAACTGATAGATATCATTAATGGTGTTGGCATGGCCGGTGATCTGTAACTCCAGGGGATCAGGGTTTCCAGAGATATCGGTGTTCACCGTTAAGGTATTTCCCGCCACAAGGCTGCCCTTTGAGATATCAAAGGACAGGGTCTCCAGGCCATCTTCAACAAGGGTCACCCGGCCTTCATCCTCAAGCGTGACCAGACCGGATGCCCCGGTCCGGATCCCATCTTTATCCAGCCGCTCCCACAGGAGGGTTCCCTGGTCATGGTAAAGAGAAGAGGTGGTAAAATTCCGGGCAGGATTGCCCGACTCCAGCAGATCTGTTTCCGGTGGATGGGCCGATTGCCCGGTGCCGGTTCTCACCGCCAGGGTCGCATTATTCCCCTCCCCCAGCCCGTTTGTTTCTGTAAAATCGGTAATCCGGATGGGATCTTCCAACGAGACATCTTTTATGACGGAAACAGCGGTTCCTGTCCGGATGACCTGATAATCCGCCCCCACCCCGCCCGCTGCAAGATCATTATTCAAGGCCGTTTCAAGGGCCTTGGCCAGTTCAATGTCGGTGGTACTGCCGGCTGCAGACCCGATGGTAAAATCAATGGGGGTCCCGTCCAGGTCAAAAGAAAGGGTTTCACCAGCCGTAAAATTTGAAAATCCGCCCTCCCCGCCCAGGGTCAGGATGGAACTGCCTTTTTTGGCCAGCTGGCTGTCAAAGAGCCCGCCGGATCCTGCACCGAAAACAGTGGACTGGACAGACATACCGGGTTCCAGCAGCACCGTCACCGTTCCGGTGATCACCCCGGTTTTATTGACAGCCCCTGCAGCGGATTCATGGAGGGTCACCCCGGTTCCATTGCCGGAAAAACCAAGGGTATCCGTGGTGGTGGGGGTGGCATTGTATCTGGCAGTATCCGTTGCTGCAACTGTAAAATCAAGGGTTGTTCCGCCGGCATTTCCGGCATCCGCAGTGGTGCCGGCCACTTCAGCAAGGGTAATGGTGGCATCATTCCCAATTTCATTGCCCGCATCCCTTAACCGGATGTCGGAGCCATCCGTTGTTCGGACAAGGACAGTGTTGGTGGACAGATCATTTTCCACGGTAAAGGATTTCCCCTCCAGGGCCGTTGACAAGGCATCGCTGAATGCCAGGGCCATCTGTGCCTGGTCCGACGGATCCACGCCAAGAAGGTTGACAGACACGGCAATGCTATCTGTAACGGATGAGCCGGCCATGGCATCCATGGTAAAGGAAACAGTATCTCCGCCATCAAAATTAAAAAAATCAGTGAGCGACACCCCGGCATTCGCCTGCACCGCAAAATCCTGAACCCCCAGGGTCCGCCCTGACTGACTGGTAATGGACAGCCCGTCCACAAACAGATCATCATCTTCATTGATGGTGTTGATGGCTTCACCGGCAGACAAAAGGGCCTCTTCAAACTGCTTCTGCAGGGTTCCCCTGGCAGGGTCCCTGGTGAAGGTCTGCTGGAGAACAATGCCGTCCACATAAAGGGAAAAGCTGACCGTATCCCCCTCTTGCGCATTCACGATACCGGCGGTATCAAAAGATGCCGTGGTGTCGGATGCATGGGCCTCCACCCCGTCAAGCCGGTTCAATGCCGCGGCAATGGATGCGGCAGACCGCTTTGCATCACCGCCGGCATCCGCCACCGTCACGATACCGGTACCGGAAGGGCCGTCATAAACCGTCAGGGTTTGTTCAGCAATGGCCGTATCAAGGGCCATACTCACAGTTGTGGCAGCGCCTGACCCAAGGACAAGGCCCTGGACTATAGCAAGGCCGTCTCCATCGGATTCAGTGACCACCTGGTCACCCAGGACCGCATCCTCCACCACGGTGAGGCTGTAAATCGACTGAACCGCCCCGGGGGTGCCCCCTTGCCAATTGGAAATCGTGGCCTGGGAGATATCCATATCCATACTGATCTTTGTATACTGGGCCTGGGCATCAGTTTTGTCTTCCATCCACATGACAAAATCCTGGGCCGTGTCAATCTTGTCACCGAATTCAAAGCTGGAAAACCATCCGGTATCGTCAGTGGCATAATCCCCGATAACCGGCTCTGAAAAATACGCCAGCCCAACGCCTTGGGATGCCTGATAATTCATGGCCCAGATCATTTCCCGGGACAAGTCGTTTATTTCTGACCGGTAGGTGGGAATAATGTCATCCCGCATTTCCAGGAACCCGCTGATTCTTCCCCCGTCAATTTTATCGGATATATCGGTCTGGGAACCCGTAGAACCATTCCAGACAATTTTTTTATCCACATGGGCCAGTGTATGGGCTTCCACCCCGTTGACAATGCTCAGCCCATTCGCCACATTCACAATCAGCGACCCATTGGACTGTTCAAAGGAATTAATATTAATCAGCTGTCCCAATTCATCGGTCAATCGATTCCGTTCATCCCTTAAATCATTTGCGTTTCTACCGATTTCAGAGGACATGATATCCTGGTTCAAGGCTGCAATCTGGGATGTCACTGTATTTATTTGAACAATGGCCGCATCTATATCCGACGTAATGTCCTGTACCAGTCCATCCATTTCAGACACAGTGGATTGAAATGTCGTGGCCAGAATGTTTCCGTTTTCCAGCACCGCGGCCCGTTCTGCAGACCCCTTGGGGTTATTTGACAGATCGTGCCAGGAATTCCAGAATTCGGTCATGACATTTGAAAGGCTGGTGTCAGCGCTTTCGTCAAAATACCCTTCCAGAATCCGCATATAGGATTCCTGCTCCTCAAAAGAGGCCTGGGTTGACAGCTCATTTGTCAGTTGATCTTCAATGAGCTGATCAACGCTCTGGCGGACCTGGTAAGTGTCAACACCGGTGCCAAAAAGGAATCCGCTATAAAGTGCCGGCTTCATACTCTTTTGATCGGCATTCTGGACACTGTAATCGGGATTGTTCACATTGGCGATATTCTGGCCGGTGATATTCAATCCATACTGCTGTGAAGCGATTGCCGTCTTAGCGATACTCAGGGTGGAGATGATGCCTGCCATAACTTAAACCTCAGCGTTTATCAAACGTTTTTTTTCTTTGCTCCCGGAATAGGACCCGGTGTGATTGTATTGATTCTTGTTAACGGTTTCCACAACCGTAGCAAAAATATCACCAATCACGCCCAGCCGGTGTTGGATATACGCTTTATTTGCAACCGCCATCAGGGAGACTTCTTTCTTGCAAGCTTCCAGGGCCATCTGGTCCCTGCGAAGGCGGGATTTAACCCCCGGAGAAACCGGCAGCTGTTTAATGAAATCAGACAGGTTAACGGCCGTGCTGTCCCTGCCCAGGCCTGGGGCGTTTTGTTCAACCAGATGCTGCAACTGCCGGGTCAATTCCGATAAGGCCGCCGCCATCTGTCGTTTGTGGGCAATTGTTTCCCACAAAGAGTCAACATCCATATCAACAATGTGCTTTTTTTCCTGCTCAAGGACATCGATAAGTTCCTTGTACAAAAAAAGTGTCTCCCCCAGCAGGTTTTCAATTTTATCGGCACGTTTTTCCATGTTGACTCCTCGTTGTTTTTAACATCCATTATTCTATCGGTCCAAGACCACGATTCCTGGATAATTTTCCAGGCAAATGCAGCAATGGTCGTCATTGACCAGGGTAGATATCCCCGAATTAGCGCCAGGCAATATTTTCCCGGTTATGGCTGTTTTTGTCCCTGGAGATTAAAAATAGCAACAAGTATGCCATATTTGAGCAATGGAAAAAAAAAGCAATACGGTTAAAGAGGGGGGGGAGTTAAATTTTATCTTTTAACTGGGCAGCCAGAAATTCCTTGACCCCAATGGATGTTTTGCTGTTTGACAGGTCATCGGCAAGATACTGATCATACATGGACTGATAAATCTCCATTCCGTTGGATTCCGGAAAAATGGCATTCCCGGGTAAGGATTCCCGCATGGAAGAGATCATTGTATTTAAAAAAATCGCTTCAAATCCGGCACAGGCTTCTTTCAGCTCTTTTTCCTTGAGGGTGCCAAAACCGCCATCCGATGTGTGGCTTTTTATCTTTTCCAGACCCGCTGTTGCCGGGTTCTGGTTGATGACCCTGTCAATATCCATAATACCTCCCTTATGCGTATGATATACTCAATCTTCGGTCTTCAGTTTTAATGGCCACCCCCGACGGTTGCGTTATATAACTCAACTTTCGGTCTTCAGCTTTAATGGACGGGGTCAGGCTTTTTTTATTGTGCTTTTTATCATTATTTCATGACTATACGGGTAAAAAGTGCCATAAAGAAAGCCTGACCCCAGGCAGAAATGGCCAACCCCGACGGTTGAGTTATATAATGTCAAGTTCTGCCTGGAGTGCGCCGGCGGCCTTCATGCTTTGCAGGATACTGATCAAATCCCGGGGTTTTACCCCCAGGGAGTTCAGCCCCCTGACCAGTTCTCCAATGGTGGAGGTGCCGGGCAGCGGCATGACACTCTTGGGATTTTGACCGGTATCATTAATGATGACGGAAAGATTCCCATGGGCAATGGCCACACTGGAAATAGTGACATCACTTCCCATAACGATGGTGCCGGTCCGTTCATTGATCACCACTTTTGCCACGGTGTCCGGTATCACGGTAAGGGTTTCAATATCGGCTATAAATTCCGCCACATTCTTTTGCCACATACTCTCCGGAACCTTTAAGCGCAAGGCACTGGCATCAATGGTCTTGGCAACACCGTCGCCAATGGAGGCGTTAATGGTATCTGTCATCCGTTTGGCCGTGGTAAAATCCGGCCGGAACAGGGACAGGATCAGGTCTCTTTTACCATCCAGTTTAAAGGGAATCTCCTGTTCAACAGAGGCCCCGCTCACAAGCCGTGCCACCTGGAGATGACTGTCCCGGTCCCCGGAACCACTGGGGATGGCAAGGGAAACCGGTCCCTGGGCCAATGCATACACCTGGCCATCCACCCCTTTTAAAGGGGTTACCAGCAATGTCCCACCTTTAAGACTTTTGGCATCCCCCAGGGAAGACGCCATCACATCAATTCGATCACCGATCCTGGCAAAAGGCGGGATATTTGCCGTGACCATCACCGCAGCAACATTTTTTACCGTTAAATCGGCCTTATCCACATAGATGTTCATCTTTTCCATCATGTTGGCAAGGGCCTGTTTGGTAAAGTTCACCCCATCTTTATCGCCGGTGCCGTTCAAACCGACCACGAGCCCGTAACCCGTGAGCTGATTGGAACGGATTCCCTGTATGGCTGCAAGGTCTTTAATCCTTGCCGCATGGGTGGTGGCAACCAAGCCCCCCCCCATGAGGAACAGGAGCCCCCAGACAAAACAATGAAACCATCTGTTTACAGGCATGATACTCTCCTTCCTACCAGGGCCACAGGTTATCAATAATCCGGGTTCCCCAGCCTGGCCGCTGCTTGTCTGCAAGGGCACCCTTACCATAATATTCGATTCTCGAATCGGCAAGACTGGTGGATTTCACCCGGTTGGCAGCAGAAATATCCTGGGGCCTGATGACCCCGGCCACGGTGATAAACTGGACTTCATTGTTCACTTTCATGGCCCGCCTGCCAAACAGGCTCAAGTTTCCATTGGGCAGCACTTCTGTAATCCTGGCGGCAATGGACGCCGTCACCTGGGCTGAACGGTCGCTCGTGGCCTCTCCTTCAAACGTGTTTGAAAAATCGGTACTGATCAGACTGGTATCACCCAAAGCAGCCCCAAAATTGGTTGTTTTACCCAAGATGTTGATCTTGGGCACCCCGATGTTCATCCCTGTTTTCCGGGAAGCATCCGTATTCACATCCATGCTGGAGGTTGAATTTTCAATGATATCCACAATCACCGTATCGCCCATATGCGCGGCTTTTGAATCTTCAAACAAAGAGGCGTTTTTATTCATCCATAAAGACCCTTCCTGGGGACGGGCTGATGCGAATTCCGGTTGAAGACTGGGTTGAGGGGAAGCGCCTTCGGGCATCACAAGCCCTGACGTCTTTTCTGGAGACCCTGAAAGGCAGCCCCAAAACCCGGTCAAAAATAGAAACACCATCATGCCATTGATGAGGCGACCCCTGTGTTTTAGTGTCATTTTTTTAATACACAACCTCCACTTTTGATTTTCCTTTAACAATTCCCCGGACAAGCTTACCGGAAGAAATATTTTCAACGGTTATTACCTTATTTTTAAACCCGTCTTCCCTGGAAATTCCCGAGGTAACAATCGACAGGGTTTCATTTTTGGCAATCAGCTGAATCATATCCCCTTTTTGGATTAACGGCGGATCAATGAGAAGGCTTTGTTTTAAAACATCACCTTTCCGGATACTGGATTTTAAAATTTTTTGATCAATTTGTTCAAATGTCGTTATCCCCTTCTCGGTCAGCTCAAACATATTTTTCTTTTCCGGGTATACGGTCTCCGGGGATATGGTTTCGCCTTTTGCGTAAGCCCTTGTGGTATGCAGCACGGTTTCATATACGGCCACAACACCGGAAATGCTCACCCGGTCCTCTTTTTCCCCCTCAATGATCACATCCAGGAAAAAGGACAGTCGTCCCTTTTTGCTGATACTGCCATCCGGGTCCACCAAAAGCCTTGTCTTTCCCCGGGGATAAACTTCCAGGCCTCTAACATCAAAGGACGTCAATTGACAGTCTTTGTTGTTGAAAACCCGGGCAAGATATTGATCCATCACCTGGCGGATATCCTGTTTGGAAATCACCTGACCCCGTCGTTTCACATAGACCCGTTCCGGCGAACGGATCGTTATGTTTTCCGGCAGGTATCTTTGTCCCTGGATAACAGAGAGTATTTTCTTTCTATCAAAAGACTTGATCTGATCCGGTTTTGGGGAGGATCCCAGGACGACTTTCTCCAGAGCTTCCTTTAACAGGCCATTGGCCTGTATGTCGGCGATGTCCCCCAGAAAAATATGAGCCGGCACCACAAGGCTGGTCTCTTTTATGGTAATCCGTATGTCAGCTTTGGGATCCGGGTCATCCCCTGCACCCAGGCCATTTACCCAGACCTGCTGAAGTGCCGTGATACCTACAAGAAACAGAATAATGGCTTTCCCATTGGCACGGAACATCCACATACCCGTCATCTATCTTTTCAGTCCATTGGCAGTGGTGAGCATGCTGTCAGCGGTCTGGATTGACTTTGAATTGGCTTCATAGGTTCTTTGCCCGGCAATCATGGCCACCATTTCTTCAATGACACTGACATTTGAGCCTTCGAGAAAATTATTGGCCACTGTTCCTGATCCGTCTTCGCCCGGTGTTCTTTCTGTGGCATCACCAGACCCTTCTGTGGGCCGGAAAAGGTTGTTGCCCACGGCAAAAAGACCGGCCGGGTTGATAAAGGTATTGATCAGAATGTTTTCCGTTGCCAGTATGGCTTCATCTGCCCCATGGGCGCTCAACGTTCCATTATCCTGGAGGGTAACCGTTATGGTTTCAGTGGGCAACGATATTTCCGGCTGCAACCGATCACCAGCAGGTGTGGTCAAGAACCCCTCACTGTCCAGGGTGAAGTTGCCGGCCCGGGTATATAAATCTTCATCCCCGTGACGTACCTTGAAAAAGCCTGCTCCCTGGACCGCCATGTCCAATTGATTATCGGTCTGGATATAATCCCCCTGGGAAAAAAGTTTTTGCACACTGGTCGGCCTGACGCCCATACCGATCTGTATCCCCGTGGGGACCTGACCGCCGCCCGGGGTGGTCTGACCGGCGACCTGCATGGTTCTATACATGAGATCCTCAAAATTTGCCCTGGATTTTTTAAATCCGGTGGTACTGGAGTTGGCCAGGTTATTGGCAATAACATCTATCTGCACCTGCTGTGCATTCATACCGGTGGCCGCGGACCAGAGGGATCGTATCATATTTTATCTCCTGTTCGTTTATCTGAGTTTTCCAACATCATTGATGGCCTTGTTATCAATGTCATCAAATGTCATCATGGATTTTGTAAAGGTTTCAAACATCCGGTGGTAATCGATCATGCGAACCATTTCATCGACAACGCGAATATTTGATTTTTCCAGGGCTTTGTGCTGCACAACCACCCCTTGTGCCTGGAGTTCATCCCGGGTGTCCCCGGTGTAGTTCAACAAATTCTGCCCCTCCCTTTCCAGCCTGTTCAGGTCCTTAAAGGTGACGATATCAAGCGTATCAAGAATTTCACCGGCCAACAGTATTTCACCATTTTGATTGATGGACAGTCCCTGCTCCAGGTCCTCGTTCTCAATGAGAATGGCCCCATTCTGACCCATTACCGGGTTCCCCGCCTGATCCACCAGGATGCTGTTCATATCCCGGGAAAAATTTCCATTCCGGGTATACCGGATCCCTTCAGGTGTCTCTATTTTAAAAAAGCCTTCCCCGGAAAGGGCCATATCAAGGGTATTCCCGGTTGTCAGCAGGGCACCCTGGGAAAAATCTTTGTTTAACTGGGCTTTGAATGTCGCATCAAAACTGATGGTATCTTTCTTAAAACCGGTGGTATCGGTATTGGCGAGATTGTTTGATACGGTTTCCAACTTTCTTTCCTGCCTCAATCCACCTTGGACCGGCCGGGTCATTTCAAGCAGCATGGGGGTGACATCTCCTGTAAAATAATTGCTTCATAAAGAATGACTTGCAATATGAATGCCATTAATGTTCACACCCTATCTTGACCCTTACAATGGGCCAAAAAAATTCCCCGGGACATTCCAAATCAGAAAAAATTTATTTCAAACCCTTTAATGGCAGAGGTTTTGAAGCTTAAGGCGAACCGATTGGCACGACTTCCAAGATCGAGGAACCCGAACTTAAACAGAACCATCGCCAAAAATCCGACACCGAAAAGGCCCGGGTTTTGACAGGACAAAGCAATATTTTCCTAGCAGGGGCATTCCCCATCAAAAAACACCTCCCCGTCATAACTTTTTTTGAAATACACAAGGATGATCCAAGTTACATCCCTTATTTTTTAACCATTTTTCATTTGGGAGATCGGCGGGAATTCATGGAATAGACAAAGGCCAGAAGCTCTGCCACGGCCACATAAATTTCTGAAGGAATTTCTTCATCAATGTCAAGGGCTGACAACACCTCAATCAGGTCGGGATCATCTTTTAAGGGAACACCATGTTTTTGGGCCAACTCAATAATTTTCCGGGCCACCTTGCCTTGCCCCTTGGCCGTTACTTTGGGTGAACTGTCTGTTTTACGATCATATTTTAATGCCACCGCTTTTTTGGGGTAAGGGGAATCCATTCTATTTTAAATCACAATATTGAATATTGAATCATCATGGTCGTTTACCAGTGCTTCAATAAAGCAGGTTTGCTGGATATCTTCTGCTTTGGCCATGACACATTCTATCTTGCGAACCTGGTAGTCAACCGTTGCCAGACGGGTTTCCAGATCCGGGATCATGGATCGAACATAGGCACAGGACACTTCGTCCTTGAATAAAAATCGTCCGGTAATTTCGTTTTTCAATATTGAAAAATCCCCTCTCAAGGGCCCCAGACGTGTCATGTCCAGTAAAAACGAAATCCGAATCAGGGTGTCTACCGTCTTGTTCTGTTTTTTTCTTTTACGCCCTGTATCTATGAATAATTGCCCGAAACGGAATACGGATTCATTGAAAATGGGGAAGGGCAGCAGCCATCGTCCGGTGTCCGAACTGTGGTGATTGAGCAATTGAAAGTTTTCCAGGGTTTCAGAAAAACCAACAGCACTTTTCATTGTTTCAAATTTCCCGGCATCTGCCATCAACAATTCTTTAAGGATATGACCCTTCATATCCTGTTTGAACATCCTGTCCAATTGGACGTTGATATCGGAAGCAGATGTCTTGCCCAGCAAGGTTTGGGCCACTTTCTTTTCCCACAGCAGACCGCTTTTGTCCATTAATTTCGGCAAAAACCGTTCCTCTGGTTCACCTGATTTTAATGCCATGTCATATAGCAGGTCTTTCACAACGGATTGCTTTATCCCGGTGACATCAGACAGGGGGTCATTTTTCGAAATAAACCGGACAAGGGAAGATATCTGTTGACGGGTCATTTTTTGAACCGGGGCAATGAGCTTTAAGACAACCGCATCCTTTTGGGCAAGAACTTTCAATTGTACTTCCTCACCGGGTTTCAGCAGCATGGATGTTTTTGCCACGACTTTTTGACCGTTTATCAGGAGCTGGGCATTCCCCGGGGGCATCATCTTCAATACCGTTGCCCGGACCTTCTGATTTTTCACAAACAAGGGCAATGGGGGTTTTTTACCCTCGTCCCGGGTAAGGATCATTTCCGAGGACGACAGATGGATACCGGTAATCATCACCCCTTCTTTTCCATTGCCATAAACTTTTTTTTAAGATCAATCACCAGCTGCACTTCTCCTTTTGGAATGGCCAGTCGGTCGGCAATGGCATTGATATCAAGGTTTTGGTTATACATCCCAATAATCTGGTTCTGATGGTCCAGTACCGCGTATGAAGAGGTGTCTGGAATGAATTGACCCTGCCGTTCTTCCAATTTTGTTTTTAATGTCTCTGCCCGGGATAGCACAAGATTCAGGCTGATAATCCGGGAATCCAATGCTGTATTTAATTCTTTTAATACCCGTTTTTTCTCTGTTATCTGTTGATCAAAACTGATGGCCGCATTTCTGGATTCCTGAACCAACGGTTCGAGCAGGCGGATAATATCCCCGGCAGATCTGCCGGCCTGCCCGGCCGCTACCTGCCCATCATCCTCATGGGTATGGGGGGGGGGTGCTTCCCCCAAATTCAGGCGATTGATCTTTTTCACAAAAACAAATAAAAAAATAATCAGGAAAAAATTGACAAAAAAAAGAATCCCCATCCAGAATTCGATTGAAAAGATGTCTATCATATCATCGTATCCAGGAGTCTGCCCGTTGCCCCAGGCTCCTGATCCGTTGTTGTTCTTTTTTTTTCGTTGCGCTTTTTTTTTAACGCGTCTTTCTCTTTTTTGGCGGTTAGCTTTTCAGATGCATCAAACTCCTGCACGGTTGTGTTTTTAACCCGTGCAGTGGCTTCCTGCTGCGCCAGGACCTGTTCCGGGGAAGGTTTGGGCGTATGGGTCTGATGTGCCAATTCCTGGACCGCCACGGACTGCTGGATCACAATATTATGCCCCGGTACGGTTGTCATGTTACCCCCCTTTCTAAGTGGCGCTGAAAGATTTAAAACTGACCCGGGCAATGTCCGACCCGGGCAACACTTTTTTCAACGTGGTTTCGATACTCAGTAAAAGATCTGCTTCGGTCATCAGCTCTCTTTTTTCGAAAACAAGATTTTTATTCAGAGAATCATAGATTAAATCCCGATAAAAGGATAAATTATTCTGAATTTCATGATACACGCGTTGATCTGCATAATCGATGGAGATATCCGCCGCGATATAGACCATGTCGGTTGATTGATCCGATGATAATATGATAAAATCCGTTAAAACTATATTTCCCGGCTTTTTCATATCGCCTTGGGATTTGGCCGGGAGATCCACGGTGGCACGTTCACTGTTCGTTTGTCCCTTCACGGCAAATTGTAAAATGGACTCAGATTGTCCTGTTTCACGGGATTCACCTGATGAAAAGAAAAAATACGCCGCTGGAACCGTAATTCCCAGAACAATCAGTACCGACGCACAGACTATCACACGCTTTGATCGAACCCATGGGGACCCTGCCGGTATTTTTTCCCCCAGTGGGGGTACAGCAGTTTCTTGATCGTCTCCTTCCAGGACAACCGGATGTGTCTCATCCGAAGTTTCATCCGCGTCAAAATCCTCATTTCCCAATATATCTTCGTCCGCAACTGCGTCATCCAGACTGTCATCACCAGCATTGTCCATTAAATCGCCAAGGACATCTTCATCCTCCTGATCGGCTGCCCTTAATAACGTATCAATATCATCCTGGGATATGAGAATATCCTCATCATCCTCTTCCGCCGCACCCGCTTGTTCTTTGTCGTCCTCGGACACATACAGAAGCGCGTCAATATCGTCCTGACTGACCGCCGGGTCTGCTTCATCCAGAATGTCAGGCAGGGAAGACATCTCATCATCTGCCGGTTGCATCAACGCATCCAGTGTTTCCTGGGCAATCAGGCTCCCCTGGATATCCACGGCTTCGGATGCCGCAATGATATCCTCATCCGTTTGGCTGTTACTGCCTTCCCCTGGTTCCGCTGTTTCCTCACCCCCTGGGGTCTGGACCATCTGATCCATACTGTCTGTTTCTATCAGCCGGTCGTCCTGGGGGTCAGGGTCCACCGTATCCCCTTCAACTTCAGTCTCTGCCGTTTCTCCGGCAATCAGATCGTCAAGGTCATCCAAGGAAAGCATTTCAAAGTCTTCATCAGCCGAGGCATTCATGAGGCTGTCAATATCATCCTGGGAAATAAGTTCCATATCCTCCGGGTCAAGGTCACCCTCATCCAGCAAGTCTTTTCCTTCGGACACATCTGAATTCGAAAAAAGGGCCTTGTCTTCCCGGGAAAGCGTGCCCAGCATATCCAGTGATTCGTCATCATCGCTTGATTGCTTTTCTTCAGTGCCGTCAGTGGAAGAAGAAGCGAAAAACTGATCTAACTCATCCTGGGATAATAAATTGTCTTGTTCTAAACCTGGATCTGACATTTGATGACCTCTTTTAATTAAAGTAATCTTGAAGTCTGGTTTTTAACTTCACCAGAACCGCGGTATGAATCTGGCAGATTCGGGATTCCGTCAAGGTGAGGACTTCACCGATCTCTTTTAATGTCAATTCGTCATAATAATAAAGGGACACCACCAGTTGTTCTTTTTGCGTTAAGGTTTTAATGGCCTTTGCCAGAACAAACTTGAGTTCCTCCCTGTCAAAACAATCGGCAGGATTCTGCTGCCCTTGAATACCGGCTTGAAAACTTATCTTTGAATAGGTATCATTTTTCTTTGTCCGGATGAATTCATCCAGGCTTAAAACGGATGCCCCGTGAATCTGGGTCAGCATATCATAATATCCCTCAAGGGAAACCCCCAGTTCCTTACATATCTCTTCATCCGTTGCCGGGGACCCGTTCTGATCTTCAATGGCCTTTACTGCCCGGGTAATATCCTGGATTTTTTTTCTCATGGACCTTGAATAGGTATCCATGCTTCTGAGTTCATCAAGAATCGCCCCTTTTATCCGGTACTGGGCATAGGTCTTTAAACTGACATGTTTGGATGTATCAAACTTATCCACGGCATCAATCAGGCCCAGAGATCCTGCAGAAACCAATTCATCAAAAAAGACACTGGACGGAAGGCGCAGGGCAAATCTTGCCGCGATATGCTTTACAAGATATGCATACTCAATAATGCTTTTTTCACGCCACAGGTCCTTATCTGTTTTTTGGGGTTGAACCTTATTTTTCATATAGAGACACAATATCCCCTCTAGGTTGCAGCCTGAAACGCCTTTTGCATAAAAAACGTCAAGCTGCCATTAAAATCGGTTCTTGCAGGGCTGTTCCCCACGGTCTTTGCAATTTCGTCCAGGGCTTTTGCCGACAGTGAGTCCGGGGCCGTGTCCATGATCAATCCCCTTTTCTGAACCGCCTGCTGCAATTGTTTGTCAAACGGAATACACCCCACGTATTCCAGCACAACATTTTTCAGGAATTTATCCAGGGCCCCGCTTAAGGACGCATATACTTTTTTAGCCTCAGTATCCGAATCCACCATATTGACAATCAGTTTAAAATGTCTTGTCCCATATTCCCGGGACATGACCTTCATCATGGCATAAGCATCTGTAATGGAGGTGGGCTCTCTTGTGGCAATGACAATACATTCATCACAAGCGGCATTAAAATACAGGACGTTTGAAGAGATACCGGCACCCGTGTCCACAAAAATAATATCCGCCTGATCCGACAACCCTTCGAACTCACTTAAAAGGTTGAGTTTTTCACCGTCATTGAGTTGTGTTAAATCAGCAAACCCCGATCCGCCGGGCAAAATTTTAATCCCATGGTCTGATTCGACCATGACCTGGCTCAAGGTTTTCTCCGAACGAATCACATGCCGGATATTATACTCCGGTCTTAAATTAAAAATAATATCAATGTTTGCCAGTCCGACATCCGCGTCAACGATCACCACCCGCCAGCCCATCCGGCTCAGAGAAACGGCCAGATTTCCAACGATATTGGTTTTGCCAACCCCGCCCTTTCCGCTGGTTACTGCGATGACCCTTGGCAGATTTTTTTTATCCGATGCCATACCAGCCTGGCTCCTTGAAAGCCCTTGATTTTTAACAACGCTTCGAAGTCCTTTTGCCTGATCCAACTTAATATGTCTCCTTTGACCCCTTGCCCAGGATAATGTTTAACAACTGCCGCTTATCCGGCACCATCAAATCCTCAGGGACCCTTTGCCCATTTGCAATCAAAGAAACAGGCAATTGTATATGCTTTACCTGATCCAATATTTTACCGCACCGTTTTGTTTCGTCTATCTTCGTAAAGACAACCGTAACCGGATTAAATACTGAAAAAGCTGCTGCTGCATCCTTCATAATAGTCGATTCAGATGTAACACTCAAGACCAAATGAGTTGAAATCTTAAAATCCGTCCGCATCAACTGCAATATCTCATCAATTTTCGGCTTGTCAAACTGGCTGTGCCCGGCCGTATCAATTAATACCATATCCATTGATTTCATTCTATCCAAAGCACTGGACAAATCCTGGGAACTAAACGCAGGAACACATAACAATCCCATGATCGAGGCATATGCTTTGAGTTGTTCAAATGCCCCCACCCGGTAATTGTCGATGGAAATCAGGCCGATTTTCATTTTTTTTTGAAACCGCAGCAGGGCCGAAAGTTTTGCGATGGTGGTTGTTTTGCCCACCCCTGTAGGACCAACAAAAGCGGCCACATGGGGGACTCCCGACCGTCTGTCCCGATCAAAAAAATCCTGGGTCATCAGGTGATGCAGACATTGACGCATCACCCCCTTTCTCAAAGATTTAATTTTGGCATCCGGATCCCGGACGTCCGCCATTAACCCGCTGGCCTTTTGGATCATGTCGCCGGCCAGTGTTTCACTGACACCAGCCCGTAAAAGGGCCGCGAGAACGCCCACTGACTCAACATGATTACAGACCATATGGCGCATCCCATTTCCAAAACCGGCAATGGAAATCATATCTTTAATCTCGGCAATGTCATTTTTTATGCCATGGATCATATGATCTTTCCCTATTTTTACATCCGACTTTTCCGGCAGGGCGGCTTCAACTGCAAACATTGTTTTTGCATAAGGATCAAGGGGTTTTTTAGGAATTTTTCGAGTGCTTAAGATCATGGCATCTGATCCCAGTTCTTCTTTGATGGTGGCAATGGCCAATTGAATATTCTCAGCCTTAAAAATTTTCCTATTCATTCTTCAAACTTACCTTTCCACTTGCCTGTAAATTAATATCATCCACTATTTCTGCGTGGGATACAACAAAAACAGTGGGCAGCGACGGTTCAATCAGTTTCCTGAAATGCCGGCGCAACATTGGCGATGTCATGATGACCGGTTGCGTATTGAACGCCACCTGTTTCTCCACTTCTTTTGACACCGCTTGAACAATTTCTTCGATCAACCGGGGGTCCAGTGCAAGATAGGATCCATGTTCCGTATGTTTTATATTTTTAGACAAAATTTCTTCCAAATTTCGATCAAGGGTCATCACCTGTAACATCTTGCCTTCCTGCAGATAGGGTGCCAGCATCCCTTTTGAAATTCTTTGCCGGACATATTCGGTCAAAAGATCCGGGTCTTTTCCCTTGGGCGAAAAATCCGCCAGGGTTTCTACAATGGTGAGCAGATCCCGGATGGAGATCCTTTCCCGCAACAGATTCTGGAGTACTTTCTGAACAACCCCGAGACTCAACAGGTTGGGAATCAATTCTTCCACCGCCTTGGGACTTGTCTTGGCAAGGTTATCCATCAGATGTTGCACTTCCTGCCTGCCCAGAAGATCATAGGCATTTTTTCTGACAATCTCCGTCAAATGAGTGGCAATGACCGTTGAATTGTCCACCACTGTATATCCGGCAAACTTTGCTTCTTCTTCACGATCCATGGGAATCCATACGGCCGGTAAGCCAAAAGCCGGTTCAATGGTGTCTATTCCCTCGATTTTCCGGGCCGTCCCACCGGGATCCATGGCCAGATAATGATTGACCATCAACTCGGTTCCTGCTGCTTCTACGCCTTTAATCAACAATCGATACTGTGCCGGGCTTAAGTTCAGGTTATCCCGGATATGGATGGGGGGAATGATAATACCCATTTCTGTGGCAAATTGTCTTCTGATCGCCCTGATCCTGCCCAGTAAGGTACCATCCTGCTGTTTATCCACCAGGGGGATCAATCCATACCCCACCTCCAATTCAATGGTATCCAGATTTAACAGGTGATCCACATCTTCCGGGGCACCGGTTGCCTCCTCTTCTGTGTCTGCCTGGGCATCGACCTGACCGTCGTCTCCTTCCGCCTCTTCTCCCCTTAAAAAATACCAGGCAAAGGTCCCCAGGATCAGTCCCAGAGTCATAAACGGGAGAGACGGTAACCCCGGTATCAACCCCATGCAGAACACAATCACCGATCCGATAAACACCGGGGTAGAACTGGCGAAAAGGTGCTTTGCAAACTCTTTGCCCATTTTCATGTCAGATCCTGATCTGGACACCAGAAGGCCTGCGGCAGCTGAAATCAAAAGGGCCGGAATCTGTGAGACCAGACCATCCCCCACCGTCAGAAGCGTATAGACCGTTAATGCTTCCCCCATTTCCATGCCCTGCTGGAGGACACCGATGACAAACCCGCCCACGATATTGATCAAGGTGATGACAATCCCTGCAACAGCATCTCCCCGGACAAATTTTGAGGCCCCATCCATGGCACCATGGAACTGGGATTCCCGGGCAATGGCCAGCCGCCGTTCCCCGGCTTCTATTTCATCAATCATGCCGGCATTCATATCCGCGTCAATGGCCATCTGTTTTCCGGGCATGGCATCCAGAGTGAATCGGGCGGCCACTTCTGCAATTCGGCCGGCACCCTTGGTGATAACCAAAAAATTAATCAGCACAAGGATAATAAAAACAACCAGGCCCACCACATAATTCCCCCCCACAACAAAGCTGCCGAAAGATTGAATAACCCCCCCGGCTGCCCGGGGACCTTCACTGCCGTGCAAGAGAATCAACCGGGTGGACGCCACATTTAAAGAAAGTCGAAACAAGGTCAACACCAGCAGAAGTGACGGAAAAATGGCAAACTCCAGGGGAGTTGTCGTATACATGGTGGTGATCAGTACAACAATGGCAAAGGAGATGTTCAATGCCAGAAAAAAATCCAGGATAATGGGATGCAGGGGTAAAATCATTGCCATTAGAATACCAATAAAGGCCACGACCATCAGAATATCTGACGACTCTCTTTTTAACCCTGCAATAATTCCGGTTTCACTTACTGCCATTAATTCTCCCACTTATACGATAAAAACTTTGACACAAAGCGCCAAATTATTGTCATGTTCTTATCTTGTTCTTCCCTTTAATTTGTACACATATGCCAGCACTTCCGCAACGGCCTGGAACAACTCCATGGGCACTTCCTGGCCGATATCCACACTACCATACAAATTTCGGGCCAAGGGTTTATCTTCAACCAGGGGAACATCATTTTCCCTTGCAATTTTTCTGATATTTTCTGCAACCCGCCCGGCTCCCTTGGCAAGTACCTGGGGGGCTTCCATCTTGCTGCCATCATATTTTATCGCAATGGCCAGGCGGGTCGGATTGGTGACCACCACATCTGCATCCGGAACATCCGCCATCATTCTCTTCCTGGCTGCATCATGCTGGAGCTGCCGGATCCTTGATTTCACCTGGGGATCACCATCGGTCTGTTTGGCTTCATCTTTAACTTCTTTTTTGGTCATTTTCTGATCTTCCAGAAATTTCCATTTCTGATAGGCATAATCCAGCATGGCCACAACAATCATGATCAGGCAGACCTTAATAAAGATCCAGAACGCCACTTTTAAGATAAACAAAAGAAGTTGGCCGATACCATAATCATACAACACGGATATCTCAGTCAGTTCCCCTTTGATTGAATAATACGCCACCATTGTAATCACACTGATTTTTATTATGGATTTAACAAATTCCACAACTGCCCGGGATGAAAATTTCTGTTTAAATCCATTAATCGGGTCAAGCCTGGAAAATTTGGGTTCAAGGGCTTTCCATGATATGGCAAATCCGACCTGGGCAACATTTGCTAGCAATGCCATCACCATCATTGCCAGCATGGCAGGAATACAGATAAATATTATTTTCTCGGTATCAAACGCCAGCAATCTGACCGCTTCAAGAGGGGTTAACAATGGAATTTTTTCAAAATTAAAATGGAAATAAAGCACGGCCAGCAGATTATTATACATATACGCGGCAGTGGCTGATAACGCAATAACACCGGCAAGAAGGACAAATACGGAAGAAATTTCCGTACTTTTAGCCACCTGCCCCTCTTCTCTTGCCTTGGAAAGTTTCTTGGACGACGCATCTTCTGTTTTCTCTCCGCCACTTTCAGCATCTTCGGCCATAGCCCCTTATCCCCCACCTGCAAAGAAAAGCAACTGCATCAATAACCCTTTAAAATCAGTCACATAATTTTTAGTCAGAATGGCAATGATCTGGAGTGTCAAACCAAAAAGAACCAGTCCGGCCACTATCTTTAACGGGAAGGCCACAATCATCACATTCATCTGGGGTGAGAATTTCGCCATCAACCCAAATCCGACACTGACAAATGCCAATGAGGCAATCACTGGTGCACCGATTTTCAGGGCCAGGAAAAAGATCTGAGCCCCCAGATCGATATATTTTGCCATCAGGGCGTCATGCAGCATAAAAAACCCGATGGGGACCAGTTTAAAACTTTCAATCACTGCCAGAAACATAATATGATGACCATTTACGGAAAGAAAAACCAACAGGCAGACCCAGTACCCCAGCTGATCCATAATGGACACGTTTGATCCGGTTTGGGGGTCCAGAACATTGATCATGGAAAATCCCATTTGAAATCCAATGATCTGTCCTGCCAACTGCACCGCGCCAAAAAACATTCGCAGACACAGCCCCATTGTCATCCCGACCAGGCCTTCAGCAAGAATCAACAGTCCGGTTGCCGCAGCACTCATGGGAAACCGCCCCACATCCACGGCTACCACGGAATAAAACAGCAGGGAGACCACCATGGCAAACCCCATTTTAAGGGTATTGGGAAAAACATTTGAAGAAAAAACAGGAAACATGAAAAAAAGGATACTGACCCGTAACAAAACCAGCAGATACGTTCTGAACTCCATGGGATCGATGACATTGAGGATATCCATGGGCGATGCGGGTTACCGGATATACATGGGAATATTTTCAAATATACGGGTGGTAAAAATGGTGATTTTCTCCAGCATCCAGGGCGCTGCAAATAAAAGCCCTAAAAAAACGGCAATAATTTTGGGGACAAAGGTCAGGGTCATTTCCTGAATCTGGGTGACCGCTTGAAAGATACTGACCATGAGTCCGACGATGAGGCCGAGACCCAGCATGGGCATGGAAAGATATATGGTCAGCGTAATGGCCTGGGTGGCAAATTCAACAATAAATTCAGGTGTCATGATTACACTCCAAAACTTTTTAACAGGGAACTGGATATCAAATGCCATCCATCTACCAGGACAAACAGCATGAGTTTAAACGGCAATGAAATCATGACCGGGGGAAGCATCATCATGCCCATGGCCAGAAGGACCGAAGCCACCACCATGTCAATCACAAGAAACGGGATGTACAGAACAAATCCAATGATAAACGCCGTCTTCAGCTCACTGATCACATAGGCCGGGATCAGAACCAATAAGGACACATCCTCCCGGGTTTCAGGCTTTTTCATATCCGCCCCGCGCACAAAAAGAGCAATATCACTTTCCCTTGTATTGAGCAGCAGGAATTTTCGAATCGGCACTTGGGCCGATTCAAATGCTTCGTCATAACTTATCTGCCGTTCCAGATAAGGATTTAAGGACTGCTGATAAATATCCTGGGCCACGGGTTTGATGATAAAAAAAGTCATGAACAATGCCAGTCCCACGATCACCTGGTTGGGGGGGCTTGACTGTGTGCCAATGGCCTGGCGCAAAAAATGAAACACAACGATCAGCCGGGTAAAAGGGGTCATTAAAATTAAAATGGCCGGGGCCAGGGCCAAAACCGTCAGCAGGGCAATAATTTCCAGGACTACGGCAACCTCTTCAGGTGTTTTAGCGGTATCAAGATTCAATTGCAGAGAAGGAATGGGAAACGTCACAGCATGGGCGGCCCCGCTTGCCCATAATACCAGAAAAAAAATCAGGCAAATTCTTCGAATATTCATTCGCCTTCCTTTTTTTCCAGCACACCGGATGCCTTATGGTGAAATGAATGGCCTAATTTTTGAGTTAAAAAATCCGAAAATTTAAACCCGGATTCAGCCACATCGCTTGGCAGGTCCATCTCCCGGTCAAAGGAGGATAGTTTAGAAATCGCTGCCGGGGTAACACCGACCAGAAGAATGTCTCCCAGAACATCCAGCAGCACCAGTTTTTCTTTGGGAGAAAGGTGATGCACCGCAAGGACTTTAATAAATTGCTTTCCCCCTTTTGTCCCTTTTGATGTGGCCATTTTCTTCATCAGGTAAACGGCAATCAGCGCCACCGCCAGAACCAGAAACAGCATGGAAAACGTTCTGGCAAAGGCCACCCATATCTCGGAAGAGGTATTCATGCTTCTGATGCCAGGGACTTGACCCTGTCAACGGGCGTGATAACATCTGTAAGCCTCACACCGAATTTTTCATTCACCACCACCACCTCTCCCCGGGCAATCAATTTCTTATTGATATAAACTTCCAGTGGCTCCCCTGCGAGTTTGTTTAACTCGATAATGGACCCCTGCCCCAGTTGCAATAGATCGTTCACCAGCATTTTTGTCTTGCCAAGTTCAACAGAAAGCTCCAAAGGGATATCAAGAATAAAATCCAGTTCCCTTTCTCCGCGTTCAATTGTCTCTTCACTGCCTGTGGTCTCTGTTTCTTCTGTCATGTTTATCTCTCAAAATCTGTTGATATTATATCTTTCACCTTAAACGCCTGAAGCCCTCGTTGAACCCCCGCATATCCCGTGAGTTTTTTTAACCCGTCCACATAACAGACGAGTGGTTCATCAGCATCATTATCCAGCTGAATGACATCGCCCTTTTGCAAATAGATCAACCGTTCCCCCGTAATTTCAGTTTTGCCCAATTGAATCCTGAGATCAATCTGAGATTCCAGGATAACTTCCCGGATCATTCGGCGCCAGTTTGTATCAATTTCTTCAACTTCAGCCTGAACCCCTGAGGACAATTTGTTTCGAATGGGTTCAATCATGGAATACGGATAACAGACAATAAGGTTACCTGCGGACTGTTCAAGCTCAATCTCGAACCGGGTAACCAGCACAAAATCCGTGGGCAAAGCAATGGCGGCAAACTGGGGATTCATTTCCGACCGGATCAGGGAGGTTTTGATGGGCTCAATGGGCGCCCAGGACGATTCAATATTTTTAAGGACTGCCACAACCGACTTTTTAATCATCACTTCTTCGATGGAGGTAAATTCCCGTCCCTCTACCCGGGCTTTGCCAAGGGCTTCACCACCGAAAAACGTATCGATCAGATTGTAAACAAGCTGACTTTCAAACACAATCAGCCCATGTCCCCTTAAGGGCTCCATCCGGAAAACATGCAAACTTGTGGGGACCGGCAAACTCCTTACAAATTCAGAAAATTTCAATGTATCAAACGGACTGGCACTGACATCGACGTTGGTTTGAAGCAACGAAGAAAATGTAGCCCGAACTTCCCTGGAAAGTCTTTCGTTTATAACATCAAAGGTGGGCATTCTTGCCCGGACAACCTTATCCTGACTGGTAAAATCATAGGTAACAACCCCCTCAACCAATGGTGGCGAGGCAACATCTGTTTCGGTTTCCACATCACCTGAATCCAGCCCGTCTAATAGACTGTCAACCTCTTCCTGGGATAATATTTCACTCATAAGTTCATCACTGCATTATAAAGAATGTAAAATAAATATTTCTAACCGTGGCCTTGGGAAAAAGCGAATTAATCCGTTTGAGTACCATATACTTGAACATGATTTTTCCTTCCGGGGTTCTCAACGAAAGCCAGGTCATCTGTTGTACCTGCCCTGAAATAATTTCCCTGATCCGGTCCGCCATTGCATTCACCGGCTCCTTGAACCGGATGTCGATTAATTCCAGGGACAGGTTCATGCTGACCCGGCTCATTGTTGAACCGGGCCTGAGGGGGAGATGATCAAACGGGTCAAGATCAATCACATCTTCAAATACACTCTCCGCTTCATGGGTCAATATGGCTTGAGGATTTCCCGGGTTGGAAAGGATCTCATTAACTTTTGGCACCCCTTGGGCCATGTCGTTAAAAAAGACGTGCCAGGTTCCACTGGTAAGACCGATCAACAGGACCAGGGATGCTGCCATGATCATTACTTTGGGAGATTTGAATCTCTTTTTTAGATTTATTTTTATGGTAAAGAGTCCCTTGTCTGTTGAGGGTTTTTTAATGATTCAACATGTTTGATACCTTGAAAAGCAATCCTTGTGCCAAGCGTGTTCTGTTTTCATATTTCCCCGTATTTCTGTGACCACAGACACCTTAACCACAAGGATAAATAAATCGTTTCCAATTTGCAAAGTATTTTATTTTTTCAAGGGGGCTTAAAAAGAGTGGGGGGCTTTAGATGTAATAACAGGGTCAAACAAAAAAAACCGTCAAGTGACAGGCCAAACCGTCATAAATATGACAACGGGAACAAAGCGTGCACCGCTTTGTTCCCGTTGAAAGACAACTGCTGGTGAATCCCGTGGTTACCGTTTCATTTGAATGACCGTCTGCATCATTGCATCAACGGTTGTAATGGTTTTTGAGTTGGCCTCAAATCCTCTCTGGTTGGTGATAAGCGAAACAAACTCTTCGGAAATATCCACATTTGAGAGTTCAAGGGAGTTGGGTGCAATGGTGCCCAACCCATTTTCACCGGGTATGTTTGTGATGGCATTGCCACTGTCCCGGGTTTCACTGAACAGGTTGCCCCCTTGATTGGACAGGCCATAATTATTTAAAAATTTGGCAAGGCCCACACGAAACAGCGGAATCAACTCTCCATTGGAATAAATACCGGTGAGGATGCCGTCAGATGCGACGTCTACACTCTGGAGATCGCTGGCTGAATACCCGTCAGAATCTTGAAATACGGTTGATGAAGACTTTGAGTACTGTGTTGTTGACAATGAATTATTTACAAAATTAGTTCCCTTATAAGCGGCTCCCAGATCAAGGGCGATTTTATTTTCAGTGGTGCCGAATTCCCCCTCCAGAAAATCAGTTGTAAAGCTGAAATATCCGGTCTTTTCGATATCACTGGTAGAAATCTCAGTCCATGCAGTAGAGCCGACGATATCAAAATCGATTTTACTTCTATCGTTATACGGATGAGTGTTGCTGCCAAATCTCAGGGAATCCTCAAATACAAATCGAATATCTTCATTGTCTGCCTCATTCCCCGATCCGTCAAGATCAATGATCACTTCATCTTGATCGCCCCTTAATGTGGCATTCCCATACCCTGTGGGCGGCACATCCGGGTTCACACTAAAAACGAATTTAGACCCCCCATTCAACGTGCCCCCGGCTGCCGGATCGAAGGTGATATCCCTGGTATTATCTCCATCAAAATCAAGAGCAAATCCATTCGTGGGGATCGTGCCGGATGTGATAAGTGTTGCATCCGCATACTCCCGGGGCGGTGTTGGATCCATTGCAAAGGAAAGGGATTGTCCGGCATCACTTGTCAAGGCGGACCCAAAGGTATATCGTGCGGTTGTGGCAGCGGTGATATCGTTAAAAAAAATGTCAAACGCCACGCCCATGGAATTGCTGTTTGCCGTATCAATGGTCAGGGTTGCATTGCCGATGGTATCCGTGTACAGCCCTGATGGCAGCGTCCATTCGGTTCCCGTCCAAACCAATGTCGGTGAGAGGGTTGTGGCCATAGCCCCCTCGGCTCCCGGATTTGTAATCTTCAGAGACGGGTCATTTGATGGCACAAAGTTATAGGTACTGATAAAATCTTCTTCTTTTATGGCATCATTCCAATCCCAGGCAGACGTCCCATCAAACCGCAGTTGTATGTCCGTTGCCACCATGATCAGGTCTTCAGCATTGTTAATAACCGTTGTGGCCGCTGGGGTAACCGATGTTCCATCCAGTGTTATGCCGGATACCAGCGTACCAGCGGCCTCTGCAATTGTTGGATTGCTCCAGGACCACTTTCCCGTCCCACCGGCATTGGGATTCCATACCATGGCCAAATCGTTGGCATCATGGGTTATCACACTGGGGTCATTAATTTCCAGGGTTGTATTATCATTTGCCGTATCCCCATAATATTGAGTTCCGGAAATATTCTGTACATGAAGATTATTTTTTCCATTAATATCAAACCCAAACACATCTGTTACCACAGGCGGCTGATCAAGTTTTATTTTAATATCCGGATCTATCTGAGTAGGAACTTCCTGGTTCATCACTATATGAATTTCCTGGTTATCGGAATACACAATGGTGGCATTGGCATAATTTTCCGGTTTTTCACCGGCATCGATGATACCATCCTGATTGACATCCACAAAATCCCATGACGACCCATCAAACACAAACTCAAACCCATATCCATCCAGCGGCATTTCGTCATGGTTAACAATCTGGTAATGAATATTTTCCGTTGTATTCAGCCCATTGGCTTGGAAATTCCCAAGCCGTCCGGTGAATTCACTCATTGTTAAGTTAAGGATATCTCCGCTGCTCTGGTTGAAGGTGATGGTTCCCCTTGCTAACAACCCCTTACTGTCCGTCCCCTGGACAGAATTTCGGTTATCCTCTTCAGGATTACAGGTGACCGTATATTCCCACTCGGTTCCTGACTTTTTATCATAAAACAAGGTAATATCATGGGCACTTCCCAAGGCATCATACACTTTTGTAACGGTCTGATACTCATAATTATTTGCCTCCATATAGGTCTCAGCACTGCTGTCCCAATTGTTGGACAGCACCACTGCATTTCTTTCCGTATCCGCATCCAGATTGGTTATCACCGTCATACTGGAACTTTTTTTAGGCGGACTGGTAAAGGCATTTAACACAAGGTCTTTTATGGCGCCCATATCCTCCGACGTTTCTTCATCCAGATCCCACCCCTGGACAATGTATCCTTCTGGATTGACCAATTGTCCTGTCTTATCAAAAAAGAAATTACCTGCCCGGGAATACAGCTTATTTTCAGAATTTGACTGACGCATGATGAAGAAGCCATCTCCACCAATGGAGAGGTCCGTGGTGTTACCGGTGGACTCGAACGATCCCTGCCCAAAATTCTGGGTCACGTCGCCGATGGACATGCCCCGTCCCACCTGTCCCGTACCCGCCTGGGTCGCCAGACTCTCATACAGGGTATCGGCAAAAATGGACCTTCCTTTTTTAAACCCAACGGTATTTAAATTGGAAATATTATTACCCACCACCTGTAATGCGTTTCCCATATTTTTCAAACCGCTGGTACCGGTAAAAAGTGAACTTGATAAAGACATAATCTCTCTCCTATTTATTTAAACTCAACAGAGTTGATCCGTATGCGAATTGATGCTGAACGGTTAATTAATTCCAATAACCGACGATGGGGCAACCAGTCTTCCGGTATCCTTCAATACAAGATATTGCGACCCATTCATGACTTTAATGCCTGAAACTTCTTCAGATACGGGTGTTCGTACAAATCCGGAGTCTGCTTTTACCGTATAATAATATACCCCGTCGGACGTCTTATATCCGGAATCGCTGCCCCCATCCCACGGAACCATATTTTCTCCTTCAACCGTATCATTGGCAGCCAATGATATGGTCTTGACCTTTTCATTAAAGGCATCATACACGGTCAGGGTGATATCCGCCTGATCCTCCAGGTTGAAGGTTAATGCTGTTCCCGAAACACCGCCCTCTTCAACCAGGACAATGGGGGAAGTGGAACTGACGGTTTTGCCCAGATAGCTTAAAGCAGAATCCACTGACCCGGATCCAATGCCCACCCCGGTATCAACCACAGCAGTCAATGCGTCGGGGTCAAGCAGAACCCCCTGGACAAACAGGTAAGGTTTTCCATCCGTATAGGTAATCCCGTCGACTGTTCCGGTGACCGTTGACGGCACGTTAACATACCCATGGCCGGTGTTGGCCATGACACTATAGGTGTAGGATCCGTCCGTAACCGCTTCACCGGCAGTATTCGTGCCATCCCATGAAATCATGTGCGAACCGGCATTCTGCTGCCCGTCATAGAGGGTTTTGATGGTATGCCCATCCGTATCTGTGACGGCAATCATGACATCTGCCGGTTGGGAAAGTGTATAAAACCCGCTGGACACCGTTCCTTCATCCACCGTCATGGTATCAACTTTGCCCGTAACCTGTTTCCCAATATAGTTCAAAAAGTCCCCTTCCGTCGGCTGGTTCGAAGATGTGGCAACCGTTTCCAGGGTGTCATTCAGGTTAATCAATTGTTCAAGTTGAGAAAACTGGGCCAGCTGGGCTGAAAAATCCGATCCTTCCATTGGATTTAAGGGATCCTGATTCTGAAGCTGGGCCACCAGCATGGTTAGAAAACTATCCATTCCAAGGACGTCATCTTTTTGGGCTTTTTCCTGCTCAGTGGATTGATAGGCATTGGAAATGGTATCCAGCGAACTATTTCCCGAGGATATGATGGACATGGTTATCTCCTTTCATGCGACACAATGAAGTGCGCCATCCTGGCTGAAGGCATCAAGAAGGCCGGCGGGCCCATTCACGCCTTCACCATTCACAGCGTCAAACGCTATTTTTTTTTTGTTTCGATACCGCCTGCCGGAATTTCCGGCCTGATTCCCGGCATCTGCCATGGATTGCCTGAAATCACTGTTCATATCAACATCAAACCGTTCAAGAGTCACACCGGAAGTTGTAAGGACAGTCCGAAGTTCATTTACATTTGATGTTAAAAGGTCCTTTGCTACCGGATTTTCCGTCATGATATTGACCTTCAGGCTGTTTCCGGTGTTGTCGATGGTCATCACAAGCCGTCCCAGTTCCCGGGGCTTTAATTGAATCCTTAAGGTACTCTCACCCTGATTGAGTGCCCTGACAAGGCTTTTCCCCACCTGGTGAGTCACATAGGTCGGCAAATTTTTAAAAGATGATGTTGATTTTTCTTTACCAGAAGGGGAAGCCGCTGGTTTTGTCTCCACCGGTGACATCTGGCTGTGATCAGAAAATGGTTTGCCGGCAGGTTTGATTTGCCTGACCATGTCGTTGGTTTCACTTTTCTTTCCATCCAGCAGGCTTTCCATTTCTTTGACCCTGAATTTTAGACTTGTATCTGCTGTTTTGTTCTCTATTTTCAATCCTTTAAATAGAGCATTCACAAGGTCCAGGGATTTTTCATTGGCAATGGGCTTTTGATCGTTATGATTTTTCCCTTCAGCCATCGGTTGCTGCTGGGATATCTTTTCTCGCAGGTTTTCCAGAGAACGAACGACGTCATCAAGTGTGAGGGGGGATATCCCGGATCCACCCTGTTCTATACCCAGTTGCCTGGCCACCAGCCTGAACGTATCATCCCCTTCCGGGGTTTGATACTGATGCTGGGTATAAAACGACTGTTTCTGAAGGGATTGAAGATGTTTGATAACGCTATCAAGGCTGATGCCGTTATGCCCTTTGTCTGCTTCAACCAGGATCTCCTGAATTCTTTCCCGGGGGATGCCCAGTGAACTGAGGATGGATTCTATAAATGGAATGGCAGAGGATTCCAGATAATTTTCCTGCCCGGTCCCGGAAGGGGACAATTCTTCAAGGGAAAGCTCAAACAGCTTATCAAAAAGCACATCCAACGTCAGGTCCCCGGCTGCCAATTCCCCGGAAATGTCGGTGATGAGGTCATTGATATCCGTCTGGGCAAACCCGGCTTTCAGCAACAATTTTTTCAGTGTATCAAGCCCCTGGGCATCTATTGAAATATTGCTTAAATTTCCACCAGAGGCCGTTAATAAAATGTTTTTCAATGCAGACACAAACCCAACCCCTTTTTCCCGGCTCAATTCTTCTGACAGTCGATTGCTCTGTTTATCATATGCATCTGTGGCCGGATTAAGCGGGGGACAAAACCGCGATTCTTCTCCCAGCGCCTCAGCTTTCTCAAGCATTTCGATGAACCGTTCATCCCCCATCTGCTTTCGCGAATCCGCACCCTGACGATCTAACAGGATTCCCCTGGAATCATCCGGTTGAACCCTGCTTAGAAGCGAACAACCAACGTCTGCGACCGTAAAATTCATACTCCCCCCTATCCATAATTTTCTTTGTGGCCAAATAGAAAAGCAATGATCATGCCATGGACTTGATAGCAAAGGATTCGGATTTGATTTCAATTGGTTATGTTTTTTTAAAATAAAAGCTTCTGGTTATTTGATGGGCTTTTGGAAGTTATTTCCCAACGAATCAATCCGCATGGGAAAATTTTACCATATCATGGGAAAAGGAAAAAATCGGGGGAGGGGCAGATGCGCATTATTTTTTTTTGAAGGCAAGGCGTTCACTTATTTTAGCTGCTCTTTCACTGTCCACAAAGGCCAAAATCTGGGCGGCGGATGCCTCCCGCATTCTTAAAAAAATTTCCTGGGCGACCTCAATGTTCATTTTGTCAACAATCTGGGCGGCATTTTTAGGTTTCATACCGGCATACATTTTGACAAGTCTACCGATCTTGGCCTCATATGCCGCTTCTTTTTCCTGCTCTTTCAGGGTTTTCGTTTTCGTAAGAGCTGCCAGGTCCGATTCAATTTGCTGTTTTAAGTTTTTCAGACGTTCAAGTTTTTCATCAATCTGTTCTTCATATATTTCAAGTTCTTTTTTTTCCTGTAATTGAATTTTTTGCTGTTTTTCGATCATGATGCGTTTGTCTTCAAGGCCCCGCAAAACCACCTTGGCAGGGTCAGGACACTCCGGACATTCAGGGCATGGCTGTTCCCCAGTCGATCCGTCCCCGTTTGGAGCCGGTTCATTTCCCTGGGGGTTATCTTCCTCTGCAAAGGCCGTGCTACCACTGATCACCCGGGCCGCATCGGTTGGATAAAAAATACTGAAACACGCCGCCCCCAGCAGGCAGGCAGCCAAAACCACAAGGGTCTTTTTGTCATATTTCATCGGATCGAGTCCTTGCTGTTTTTATGAATGAAATTTCATCTAATTCTTTTTGTTCTATTTTCATAACATCCTGAGTGTATTCAGTTTTCAATCGTTCACGGTAAAGCTCCATTACCTTTTTATCCACACTTTTTTTCTTTAATTCCAATAATTTTTCTTTGAGGCCTTTGTCTAATTCAATTTTTCTTGATGTTTCCTCTTTTATCCTGCTTTCAACCATATCCAGATAATAATGGTGCTGCCTGAATTCAGACGCACCCACCCCTTTTGTCACCAGGGCATCAATCTTTTTTGCTTTTTGATCATAGGTCTGTTTTAAATGGGTGATTTGCTCCTCACACGCTTTAACCGCCATGTTTGCCCGGGCTGTATTCTGCTGGGCAATCCGTTCCAGATATTCTCTGTAATTCAGCAGCGGCTGCAGTTTAAATTCAAATCGCTTCATTGATTATGCTTTTTTTATGCCCAGGGCTTTTTTTAACCCGCTGATACTGGACGACATATCGACTTTTCGCACCATGTCCTGCCGTAAAAATTGAATGACCCCCGGCATCAAGTGCTTGGCTTCATCAACATCCGGGTCTGACCCGTCTATATACGCCCCGATGGTAATCATATCTTCCGCATTTCTATAGGCGGACAAGATGCTCACCGCTTTATCCCTTAACACCACATGCTCTTTGTGACTGACATCCCGCATCACTCTTGAGACACTGGCCAAAACATCAATGGCCGGATAATGACCCCTGTTAGCCAGGTCCCTTGACAGAACAATATGCCCGTCAACAATGGATCGAACCGTATCCCCCACCGGATCATTTAAATCATCTCCCTCCACCAGAACCGTATATATCCCTGTAATGGATCCCCCGTTTTCCATATTCCCGGCGCGTTCAAGGAGAATGGGAATCTGCACGAAAAATGACGGGGTATACCCCCTGGATGTGGGCGGCTCGCCTGCTGCAAGCCCTACATCCCTCGAAGACATGGCAAACCGGGTGATGGAGTCCACCATCAATAAGACATTTTTCCCCTGGTCCCTGAAATATTCAGCAATGGTCGTGGCCAGATACGCCCCTCTCATCCTCACCAGCGGGGGAGAATCTGACGTTGCCGCAACCACCACCGCTCTTTTTAATCCTTCTTCTCCCAGGGTATCCTTGACAAAATCCTTTACCTCACGGCCCCTTTCTCCGATCAAACCAATGACGACCACGTCCGCACTGGTATGTTTGGTCATCATTCCCATTAAAACACTTTTACCCACCCCTGAACCGGCCATGATGGCAACCCGCTGACCTTTGCCCAGGGTTATCATACTGTTGATGGCTGCCACCCCCACATCCAGCGGTTCTTTAATCTGTTCTCTTTCCAGGGGACTGATGGGTTTTCCATACAGATTATACGCCTGGGTGTGTTCGATCCGGCCCTTGCCGTCTATGGGGGTTCCCATGCCATCAACCACTCTTCCCAGCAAAAGGTCTGAAACCCCCACCGTCTGAGATGCTGCAACGGGAATGACCCTGCTGCCCAGACGGATACCACGGATATCACCATAGGGCATAAACAGGGCTTTTTCCTTTTTAAATCCCACAACTTCAGCTGTTATTTCCTGACCATAATCATTGACGATACGGCAGAGACCGCCAATGCCCAGTCCTAAACTATCCCCTTCCGCAATCAGGCCGACAACCTGGGAAATCCGTCCTGTGGGCTGCATCGGGACACATTGATCCACTGCCCCAGCATATTTATCAAAATCAATATGTAAACGGTCTTTCATCCTGCAGTGCCTGCGGCTTTAATGGCTTCGAAGATGACGTCAAGCCTGGATTCGACATCTGCTGAAACACAAGCCGTATTGGTCTCAATTTTACAGCCGCCCTTTTTAACGGAAGAATCTGATTTTATGGTCACTTTGTTTAAAGAATCAATTTGTTCAAAAAAATCATCCTTTATCATTTCAATATATTCATAATCATCTAAAGACACGCTTAAAACCACTTCCTCCGGTTGAACAAGCATTTTTAACGCTTCCAGGATCATGGGCCTGACAATTTCATTATCAATGTCCACCTGGGCCATGATAACTTTTCTGGTAATCTGTTGAATCAAAGAAATAATCCGTTTTTCATATTTTTCAACCAGTAGATCCAACGTCTGATCGACGGCCTTTAAAGATGCTTCAAGGGGTTCAAAAATAGTGTCAACCCTTTCCCGGCTTTTCTCCGTCTCTTTGGCGACTCCCTCGTCAAACCCCTGCTTAAGACCCTGCTCAAGACCCTGCTGATGACCTTTCTCACGCCCCTGCCGGTCCCCCCGTTCAAAACCGGTGATCTCTCCGGTCTTGAATCCTTCATCGTAGCCCTTCTTTTGTCCCTGGGCCATCCCCGTTTCAAGGCCTTGTTCAACCCCCTCCAGATACCCTTTTTCTTCAGATATTTCCCCAGACGTTAACGGTGGTGGGGGATCAAATGGTGGCAGACTTTCCATGTCCTGCAATTCTTTGCCCACCGCATTTTCTTGAGAAGGCAGGACTTTTTCTTGGGCAGGAGGCTTTTCCGGGTCGTGCAGTCCTTTGCTCCCGTCTTTTTTTTCAGAAGGCACCACTTTTTCATTAGAGCGCGATTTTCCCGAATTTTTCAGCGCTTTGTTTACCTCCTTTTTTTTAGAAGGCATCACCTTTTCTTTATTTATGGCGTTGAAACCGGTTTTTCCATTTTCTCGTTCAGCATCATGACGGATGTCGAATTCAGTGAATGCTTCTTTCTCAAACCGGGGTTTTTCATACAACAGCTGAAACCGATCAAAATCCGGCTTAGATGTATCGGTTTTATTGGAATGTTCTTCACCAAAATTCTGTAAAGAGGTCAACACCAGCGGCTGAAACTGATCCGTATCAGACAAGGACATCATCTTTTCCTTTGCCAAGGGTTACCGTTCCGTCTGCTTCAAGCTCCTTTGCTGCACGCACAACCGCCTGTTGTGCTTCCTCGACTTCTGCCAGGCGGACAGGCCCCATGGCATCAAGATCATCTTTAAGCATTTCACCGGCTCTCTTGGAAAGATTGGAAAAAATCTTTTCTTTCATTTCATCTGTTGCAGTCTTGAGGGCATAGGTCAACTGACGTCCCTCGATCTTTTTGAGAATTTCTCTCATTGCCATATCATCAATCCCGGCCAGATCTTCAAACACAAACATTAACTTCCGAATATCATTGGCCATTTCAGGGTTGCCCTCTTCGACAAATTCCATGACGGAATCTTCTGTTGTCTTGTCCACCCCATTGATAATATCCACGAGCACCTTCAATCCGCCCGCTTTTCCCCCCGGTCCCACAGCACCGCTGAGTTCAAGTCTCAAGGCCTTGTCAACTTCCCTGACAACATCTTCGGAAATCTGGCCTAATTTTACAATTCTCATGGCAATCTCCCCTTTTAACTCATCAGGGAGGGTCATCAATATTTCGGATGATATTTCAGGGGGCATATGGGCAAGGATCATGGCAATGGTTTGGGGATGCTCGCCCACCACGTAGCCGGCCAGGGTGCCCACATTCACATTCCGACTCCACACAAAGGGTCTGTCCCGTTTTTTCCGCTCAAGGTTCTCAAGAATGGCTATGGCTTTATTCTCTTTTAATGTCCGGTTAACCACATTTTTAACAAATGAATCACTCTCAATGATCATTTTTGACTCCCCTTCAAAGTGTCCCACAAATTCCAGGGAAATCGATTTTAATATTTCCGGGGTAATCTGATCAATCAAAGACATTTCAAATGCCAGGTCACCAATTTCCTGTTCATTCATTTTTTCAAACACCCGTGTGGTATATTCCTCTCCCATGGCCATCAGGAAAATCGCGGCTTTCCGGGGACCGGAGATGCGCGCAAGCGCTGCACCATCAGCCATCATTCTTCCTCCTCTTCTTCGCTTATCCAGTTTTTAAGGATATTGACTGTCCTGTAAATATCTTTTTGGGCATAATATTTTGCTTTTTCATTCACTGGCAGGTTCTTCAGATAAGATACCCGCTCAGGGGCACTCATGTTCATTACAAAAGTTTCTTTTTGTTCTTCCGTCATCAAGGACAGGTATTCTTTTTGCTGTTTTTCATCCATTTCAATGAATGCGAGCTCTTTTTCCTCTTCTTCAAGCAAAGCCATTTCTTCAGGTCCGGGTAAGGCCTCCTGCTCAACCGTTGTCTTGATTTCTTTCACGGTTTTAATGATGGGCCGGATGATAAAAAAGAACAATAACAATACCAGAAGCAGGTTCGCGATGGTTCTGCCATACTCTTTCTGAACCTTTTTCCATCCTGCGACAACCGGCTGTGACTGGATGTCCGCAATAGAGGCAAACGGGAAACACTCCATGGACACCTGATCATTTCTTTCTTCATTATACCCCATGGACTTGATAACGATATTTTCAAATTGTTTCATTTCTTCCATTGACCTTGGTACATACACTTTTTGTTGATTACCCGTTTCATCGGTCTTGATTTCATATTTCCCGTCAATGACCGCAGCAACCGAAAGACGGGTTAAAACCGCCATGGGCTTTCTGGTCTCCCGAATCCGTTTGCTGATTTCATAATTAAAGGTATCATCCCTTTTATCGGTCAATTCATTGTTCTGTCGACCGGAGAGGCCTTCTTCTCCCATAATGGGATTCACACTGGATGGTGTCGGGATTTCCTCGGCAGTGGCTGTGAGTTTTTCTGCCCGATTTTTCCGGCTCCGGATAAACTCTCCTCCCCGTTCAAACGGATCATAAATTTCCTCATTCATATCGTTTTTCGAAAAATCCATTTCAGATGTCACCCGGACAATGGCCTTATCCTTTCCAACAATTCTCTCCAGCATGGTCTGGATTCTTTGGGTAAGATTTTTTTCAAACCGGACTTTATGCTGATATTGTACATCCGCCAGGTTCTGGGCCTGTATCTTGGCATCTTCTTCTTCGGATTTCCCCTCAAACAGAATTCTACCGGCCGTATCAACGATGGTCACCAGTTCCGGAAGTAAATCCTGAATGGAACTGGCCACCAAATGGGCAATGGCCGTGACTTTATCGCGTTCAAGATCCGAATTTAACTCCAGCAAAATAGAGGCAGACGGTTTTTTCACTTCTTCCACAAACACAGAATCTTTGGGCAGTACAATCATTACACGGGCCGTTTTCACTTCATCAAAGGCAGAGATGGTTCTTGCCAGCTCTCCTTGAAGGGCCCTTTTTTTATTAATCTTCTGCACAAACTCGGTGGTGCCGAATTCTGTCTTATCAAAGATTTCAAATCCGACATGTCCCCCTTTGGGGATTCCCTCTTTTGCCATTGAAAGCCTGACATCATAAACAATGGCCTCGGGAACCAAAATGGTGGTACCATCCCCGGTCAATTGATAGGACGTATTAGACTCCTTGAGTTTGTCAACCACCATTGCGGCATCTTCTTTTGAAAGCCCGCTGTAGGCTGCCTTGAACTGGGTCTTGTTGGTCCAGATAAACAGGGTGGTAAAGCCGGCAACCATGACCATTGCGAAAAGACCCAGGCCAATTTTTCTGGAAAGCGGCACGGATTTAAATGTGGTAATTATTCTGTCGAAGACGGGATTCATAACCTTATATCACTCCATTTGACCCTTACAAAAATCATACCTGCATGCGCATGATTTCATTATATGCAGCCATGACCTTATTTCTGACCTGGGCTAGAATTTTTAAAGATGTCTCAGCCTTTCCAATGGTCATCATCCCCTCATGAATCCCCATTTCCCCCTTGATCACATGTTCAATGGCATCATCTGCCACCTGCTGTTTTGTATTCACATCTTTGATAGCCGCTTCCATACGCATGGCAAACTCAGGGGTACGCCTGCTGATTCTATCGGGCAGCGGCTCAGTATGTAAAGAAATTTTATGGATAGCCTTTATCCCATTCATGATGATCTCCTTGTATTATTTACCGATTTCAAGTGCTTTCATCACCATATCCTTTGTGGCGGAAAGGGCTGTGGCACTCGCCTCATAACTCCGTTTGGCCACCAGCATGTCGGCAATCTCCGTCAAGTGATCCACATTGGGCATTCGCACATAACCCGTATCCGGATCCGCATCCGGGTGCGCCGGATTATGAACCAGCCTGAAATTTTCCTGGGAGTTTACAATCTGGTCAACACTTACACCCGTAGCGGTATTCTGTTTTTTTCCAGCATCAAATTCAATGGGAGAAAACCGTATTCCTGACGACTGTGTTTTTAATTGCTGTGTCTCCATCACGCTTTTAAACGAATCAATATCCTGGCCTTTAAACACAACCATTTTTCTTCTATAGGGGCCCCCCTCTCTGGTTCTTGTGGTATCCACATTGGCAAGATTTTCTGCAATGACATTCATCTTGGTTCGGTGGGCCGAAAGAGCGGTGCCGCTTATTTTTGATGCCGTTAAAAGATCCATCCCTTATTTCCCTCCCTCATCAATGGAATAATGCAAGATTTTCATTTTTCTCAATAACAATTCTGTTGTTGTCCGATATTTTAAATTATTTTCCATAAGGTTCATCATCTCCGTATCAATATTCACGGAATCCAGGTGATAGATATCCACATCTTCACTAGGGTTACCGCGCATGGCAACGTCATCTCCATCCTCTGTTGACAAATGCCCGGGGTGAGTCTTGTCCAGACCATCAGGCTCGGTTTCCCCCATTGCCCGATCAAGCGTTCTGTTAAAATCAAGGTCTGACGGTTTATACCCGATGGTATCCATATTCGCAATATTGCCGGCAATCAGGGTATGACGTCTGGCAGAAACATTGAGTGCTGTTTCAATCACCTTTGCTGTGTGGCCAAAAATTCTCGAGCTCACCGCTTTTCCTCTCTATATGCGTTAAAAACAAACTCCGATACCAAAACTATTCTCTGATTCTCTGATTTCTTAATGCAAGTTATATACCTAAACTCGAATCAATTGTTCTCTTTATACTCGTTGAGTTTATTTCGAAGGGTTCGGACACTGATGCCCAGAATTTTTGCAGCATGGGTTCGGTTACCCTCGGTTTGATCAAGGGTTTTAAAAATCATTTTCTGTTCCATTTCTTTTAATGAATTGGGTTCAGATGCAACGGCCTGATCCCCTTCCGGCTCTGGCAGATCGTTGGTGGATGCCCCCTCAATCATCAGGTCTTTCGCCTCGATCCGGTCAGAATCGGCAAGAAGAACGGCTCTGTGAATTATATTTTCAAGTTCCCGCACATTCCCCGGGAACGGATGGCAATTCAGAAGGGAAACAGCCTGTTTTGTCATTCCTTTGACATGGCGGCCGTCAATTTTACAATATCTTTGAATAAAAAAATCACACAATACGTCAATATCTTTCCTGCGATCTCTCAACGGTGGAATCACCAGGGGAATGGTATTGAGTCTGTAAAACAGATCTTCTCTAAAATCACCGCTTTCTACGGCTTGCCGTGCATCCCGATTGGTTGTGGCAATGACCCGAACATTCACATCAACCGGTTCTGTCCCGCCCACCCGGTCCACCACCCGTTCCTGGAGAACCCTTAAGAGCTTTGATTGAAGATGAAATTGCATTTCAGTAATTTCATCCAGAAACAATGTCCCGTTGTGAGCCAGTTCAAATTTCCCTATTTTTCTGGATATAGCACCGGTGAAAGACCCTTTTTCATGGCCGAACAGCTCACTTTCCAAAAGATTTTCCGGCAGGGCAGCACAGTTCACAGCGACAAACGGCTTATCACATCTGTCGCTCTTTTCATGGATATACTTTGCAAACAGCTCCTTTCCCGTCCCGCTTTCACCCTGGATGAAGACAGAAGCACTTGATCTGGCAACCCTTGAAGCCAGCGTAAGCAGCATTTGGATGCCGTTGTCCCGGGTAATAATTTTGACCCGTTTCCGATGTGAAGAAGAGATGTGTTTGGGGGGGGACGTCTGCCTCACTGCTGCCAGGGCTCGTCTGGCACTCAGCTCAAGCTGTTCCATTTCAACCGGCTTGACCAGATAATCCAGGGCACCCAGTTTCATCAGATGTACCGCATGCTCAACAACAGGGTCTGTGGCAAGCAACAGGGTCTGGCAGGAAAGATTGGCTTTAACGACTTTTTTCAAAAAGTCAGTGGCGGAAAATCCAGGAGTGGCCACATCGGCAATGACCATGTCAAATTTTTTTTCGATAAGATGTGATAGGGCATTGGATCCGTCCGGAATCGCATCCACCAAAAAACCAAGATTCTCAAAAAACCGGACATATGCCATTCTCTCCTTGTGATTTTCAAGTATAATAAAAATTCTATGTCCCGGCATATTTTTTTTTACGTCCCCGACCGCTTAAGAGTTTTCAACCATCTCCGCCAATTCAAGCGTATTCAGCCGCTGCTGGGCAAGCCGTGCCCATACGGAATCGTATGATGTGACCACCTGCTTGAAGGCTTTTTTAGCCGCCGAAATACTATTTCCCTTTTGATAGGCATCCCCCATTAAGAACCCAAGCGTTGCCTTTTCCCGATCATTCGTTGAAAAGCTTAATGCTTTTAGATAGGCGTCTGCGGATTTGATATATTTTTTAAGCGATATATAGGTTCGTCCCAATTCTTTATAAGCGCTGGTTAACACCTCATAATTTTCACCCGATGCCAGGGCAATCTCTTTTATGGCTCGCTCACGAAGATCAGAAGCGGTTACCATATCCCCCTTTTCTTCATAAACGGCTGAATTCAAAGTTAAAATATTCCCTTTTTCAAGGGGGCGATTTGAAATTCCGTATGCGGCATTAAATTTTTCAGAAGATAAGGCATATTTTTTTTTTTCAAAATAGATTCCCCCTGACCGACAAAGCGCTTCCACCTGACGGGCATCTTTCGGGAACCGTTTTGAAACGGCATCAAACAATTTAAGGGCATCATCATCCCTTCCGGACTCATCCATGGCAATTCCCAGTCCCAGCAGCAGTTCCATTGATCTTAAAGATTTTTTAGATTGTTTATATGCCGTCATCAAATGGTTAAATGATTCTTCATACAAGTTTGCCTTAAGATAGGCAAGCCCGACACTTAACGCAATCTTCCCGCTTCCCATCCTGTCAATTTTTTCGTGTTCAAGTTCATACAGGTTTAACACCTGTGTATAATCATCTGACTTTAACTGTTGCTCAAACAGGGCTTCATAGGCTCTTTGCATGAGCTTCACCGCTTCATACTGTAATCCTCTGGGATGGGTTGATAACAATGACTCTATTTCTTTAATGCAGTTATGGTATTCACCCTTTGCCTGATAAATCTCTGCCAGACGCATCATGGCGATTCTGGCAAATTTATTTTCAGGAAAGTCTGTTTTAATCATCTGGTAAATATCAATTTTTTCCTGATCTTTTTTCAAATATCGGGCAATCCCCATGGAACTGGCAATATAGCCTTCGGAACCAGGGAATTTTTCCCTGACCAGCTCATAAATTTTCATGGCCTTTTCATTATTATTTTCCAACCCATAGGTGTCACCGATTTTACTTAAAATAACATCCCGATTCTTAATTTGGGGAAACAAATTCAATGCCCGGGTCAGGGTTTGTCGTGCCGCCTTGCTCTGCCCCACCTCGAAATTGGCATTTCCGATCTTCAGTAATAATTCATGGGAGGCGTACACTTTTTTGGGGTGTGATACCACAATCGAATTCAGGATTGTTAATGCATCAAGATATTGCTGGTTGTCAAACAAAACTCGCCCATATCCGATGCCGGCATCCGGGATATAAGCGTTCTGGTTCGGATCTTCGAAAACCTGTCGATAATACCGCAGTGCTTTATTCGGATATCCTTTCTGGTAATATATATCCGCCAGATGGTACAGAATCTCGACACGTCCTGGATAGGCCGGATAGTCTTGTTTAACAATATTAAAATACCCCTCGGCAGCCGATATATTATTCATTTTTTTTTGAATCAATCCAATGGCGGAATATCCATAGGGGCGCAATGATGATTCAGGAAAGGATACCAAGGCATCTTGAAACAATCTTTCCGCCTTGATCAACAGGGCAAAATCATTCGCTTTCACCGTGTTATAAAATGCATACGCCTTTAAAAAAGAAACCGGCTCAAGGCACAGGACATTCTCCTGGGAAGCATATTGCTCCAGCCCCTCAAACGCCGCCTTGTATGCTGCTTTTTTCAACAGCAGAATCGCATGGACAACCGCTGGTGACTCACATTGAAACCCATCAATACTCCGGATAAGGTCACTGATGTCCCCTTTGTATTCACTTTGCACTCTTTTGACCGGTACATAAACAGCCAATGGTGATACGTTGACGGATTTCCGGGGGGCTCGATTATGGGGGGGCGTTGAAATTTTTCCGGATGGTTCCTGGGGTATTGCCGTTGGTGAAGATGTCTGAGGATCTTTATCTTTTTTTTCCGGTGGAGCGGAAACCGTTTCCGGAATTGTTTTCTTTTTCGGCTCAGGCAGTGTTTTTTTTACAACATTCCCGGGGGGTGCGTTGATCTTATGTTGAAGGTGCTGTGCTGTTTCAAGGGTAATCGTAAAACTTGAATCTGATGGATTGAATTCGGATTGGATGTTCCCATACGGACGACGACTGGTTAACATCACCGCCAGCACATTGCCCTGCAGATCTTCCAGGGCAACGGTCTGGATTGATGACCCTGCCTTCCCTGTTATCTTAAACCCTTTGTCTAGTTTGACATTTTTCAACGCCACCAGAAGTTCTCTTTTTTCAACCTGAATGACTTTAACCGGGACCTTTTGGCTCAAAAAAAATGTCACAACCAGCGGATCATGCTGGATGTGTATTTTCGCCATCACTGCCTGCTTTGCCACAGCCATATGCGGAACAAAACACAACACAAGGATCAACAGGATCAGGACGGTCCATATGCTGAACGCGTTTGTCACTTTATGGGTTGATTTGCTCATCATCGTTACTTTGCCTTATGGATGTATATCATTTCAAGACAGAGTTAAGCAAGGAGTATGCCATGCTTCGATCCGTTTTCCCCTCTTAACCGCTCAAATCAAGAAAACAGGGCATGTCGTATGGATAACCGTATTTTTCGAGCAGAGCAGTTGACAGTCAAGCGGTTCCGAAAATGTCAAAAAAATGACAGGCTCTTCTGTTCAAAAAAATGGTTCCGGGCTTTCCGGCTCAATATTCATTTTTTTAATTTTTTCCACAAGCGTGGTTCTGTTCATTTTCAGACGTTCGGCAGCCCTTGCTTTGACCCATCCGGTTTCATCCAGAGCATGCCGTATCAACGACCGTTGATACTGATCCACTGCTTCATTAAATCCGATCCTGTTGTTAAGGACCGATGACACAGAAACAGATGTGCTTTGCCGTGTATTATGAGTAATATAGTCCGGTAAATCCGCCAGTTCAATGGTTTGATTTTCAACCAGAACAGATATCCGTTCGATTAAATTCTCAAGCTCCCGGATATTTCCAGGCCAATCATAGCGCAGCAATGCTTGTTTGGCTTTTTCGGAAAAAATTTTCACCTGATAGCCCTTCACCCGTTTGGTCAGATAATGTTGGAAATGATCCGTTAATGAAAAAATATCTTCTTTTCGTTCCCGCAACGGAAGAATTTGAATGGGGATAACGTTCAACCGATAAAAAAGATCTTCTCTGAAGGCTCCCTGGGCAATGGCAGCGGGCAAATCTTTATGTGTTGCTGAAATCACCCGGATATCCACCTTGATGGTATGGGTTCCCCCCACGCGTTCAAATCGTCTCTCCTGGATCGCCCTTAATAATTTAACCTGCAGGTCAGGACTCATATCACCAATTTCATCCAGAAAAATCGTTCCCTGATCTGCAATTTCAAACCGTCCGATCCTGGAACGATGGGCGCCGGTGAAGGCACCTTTTTCATGTCCGAACAATTCACTTTCCAGCAGTTCACCGGGAATGGCACCACAATTGATGACCACCAGGGGGCCATTCCGCCGGGAACTGTTATTATGAATTGCCTTTGCTATCAATTCTTTGCCCGTGCCGCTTTCCCCGGTTATCAATACGGTAGAATCAGATTTAGACACCTTTTTTACCGTATCAAGGACTTGTCGGAGTCCTTTGCTGACACCGGCTATTCCTACCCGGTCAAATTCCATTTCTTTGACATCTCGCTTTGGATTGATCCCAGGTCCTTCTTTTGCATCGCAAATCGGAACCATGGTCATTTTAAAATCTTTTCAAGTTTCTCAGAAATCGCTTCTGCTGTAAATGGTTTAACAATATAATTTGACACCCCTGCCTGAACCGCCTCAATCACATTTTGTTTTTGCGCTTCCGCCGTCACCATCAAAAAAGGCGTTGTTTTATACACATCACTGGCCCGGACCTTCTTTAGGAATTCAATCCCCGTCATTTTGGGCATATTCCAATCTGATATAATCAGATCTATTTTCTGGCCCTGGAGTTCATCCCAGGCAGTTGAACCATCATCGGCTTCAACAAAATCCTTAAACCCCAGCTGTTTTAAAATATTCTTAAGGATACGGCGCATGGTAGCAAAATCGTCAACAATCAAAATCTTAATGGATGTGTCCATTGCCACATTTTCCTCCTTCTATTTTTCAAAGCACACTTCAATTGTAAACTCTCCATTTTCAGTACTAAAGGGGATCGCAATTTTAGGTCCTCTTGTATATTGAACGACACTATGATTTTTTCCGGTTATCACTGACGGAATTGCCGATTTAAATATTTTCCCTGTTTCTTCCAGTTCCCGCCTGGCCTGGCCTGAAATCATGTTTGTCAGCTCGCCCACAGCATCTGTTATTTCATTATTCAGTTCTTTCATGGTTTCACCAAACATATTGGACACCACTGACAGAATACATTTCTCTTCAAATGTTACCGAAATGGTTCCGTTTGCAGCCCCGGTAAGCCCCAAAACACCTGACACATCTCCCACTGCAACACTATTTTTCTTCAGGTAGGGGTTACCCGCAGTCACCTTCATAAATGCCATGGTTTCCAACACATTTATGGTTGCATTGATAAACGGATTTATAAGTCTAACATCCATAATCTGTCCCTGTTTCATACCATACGTCAAAATTCAATAAGCGTCATCCATACGATTATAGCACACAATATTTTTAAGATGAGAATAAGACCCCACATCCATGGAATCAAACCCTATTCCCATGCCGGTATCAACTACCCTGACAACTGTCCCATTTATCAGCAATTCAATTTTATCCGTCCCGCAGGTCAGTTGAATTTTAATCACACATTCTGCTCCGAACGTTAAGGTTTCCGACGTCCTGATAAATATGCCCTTAAGGCTTAAATTCATGGAAGTCCCGTGCAAGCAGATCTGTCTGCCATTGGCTTCAATCAGTATCTGGATTGGCGTTGTAAACCCCACTCTGGAATTCCTGCGCCGTTCATCTGTGTTAGAGACAGCCATGATAGATGCCCTCCTGAGGTTTTTTTTCAAGCCGTTAAAAATCGTCCGGCAAGTCTTGGTCTGCAATGGCTAAAAACGCTCGAACAGCCACGGGATCAAACTGTGAACCAGAGTTCTCCTTTATGATATCAAGGACTTTCTGTTTCTCCATCTTATTTCGATAGGCCCTGTCCGAAGCCATGGCATCATATGAATCGGCAACACATAAAATCCTTGACAACTTTGGAATTGCCTCTCCTTTTAACCCATCGGGGTAGCCTTTACCATCATATCGTTCATGGTGATGCCGGATAATCTTCATTTCCCGATCCCACAACCCCAACCGACTGATAATATCTGCCCCAATCACAGGATGTTCCTTGATTTTCTCATATTCGTCATCGGTGAGGCGACCTGGTTTTAGAAGAATGTCATCCCGGATGCCGATTTTACCGATATCGTGAAGGCTGCCTGCAAAACTGATAATATCCAGTTCTTCTTCTGTGCACCCCATTTCTTCGGCCGCCATCTGTGCATATTTTGCCACTCGTGTGGAATGTTTTCGCGTATACAGATCTCTTACCTCAAGGGCGGTTACAAATGCGTAAAGTGTTGAAAAAAGGTTGTCATAAATATTTTCATACAGGGCAATATTTTCAATGGCGGCAGCGGCCTTCTGGGTGATAAAACTCATATAATAGATATCTTTTTCATTAAACCGCTTATCTGCCTGAAATGAAAAGGCGCTGGCAATACCAAAAATTTTATCCCGGATTTTCAACGGTACCACCATTAATGAATGAACCACATCATCTAACCGGTCAATTTTCCCGGCACCTGAAATCAGGCAGGGGTTGTGATCCGTGCTCAAAAGATCAAGAATGAAGTCATTGGCCGATTTTGAAAGATCCTTCCCAAACAGTGAATGGACGGTTTCATTTTCAATACTATAATCTGAACTGGCCACAAGTACCAGAGATTTATCCTGATCCGAATAGATATGAAAAAAAACTTTATCCGCTTTTAATTCCTCCACACCCAAATCAACGACTTTATTAAAAATACCATAACTTGAGTCTGTTGAAGAAAAGTCCTCCATCACCCGGTTCAAGGTATTCACTTCTTCAATTCGTTCAAGTAATTCATTGTTGAGTTTTTTTAACCGTTCCTGCCGTTCCAACTCTTCTTTTAAAATAAGATTCTCAACAAACAGCTCGCGTTCCCTTAAAATTCTTTTGAGCGTTAACTCCATTTGCTCAAGGTTAACCGGTTTGATCAAGTAATCCACAACACCATTTTTCAACGTCTGTATGGTATTCTCCAGGGAAGGACATCCCGTCATGATAACCACCGGGAGGGTACTCTCTGTTTCCCGGATCTTTTCAGCCAACTCCAGACCGTCCATTATTGGCATATTAATATCCGTAAAAACACATCCAATTTTTACCCTGTCCAAAACTTCAAGGGCTTCAATCCCGTTGCCGGCGGTATAAACCTCATAACCCTTTCTTTGAAAATACCCTTCCGTTACATCAAGAATACCTTCCTCATCATCAACCACTAAAATTTTGATTGGGTCATTCAGCATCGCTAAGACTATACCTTCATTTGGAATATATAAATTTTATTGGCCAAATGTATCTTAAACATTTTATTTTATCAACAAAAATCAAAATTTTACCCATTCCCGAATCCCAAATGGATATAATTCGCAAAAATATATATTTTTAGAAAAAATATTCTTTACAAGAAGAAAAACTAAGAATATTATATCTTATTGAGGGATTTAAAAAATATAAAACAGAGATATTAAATACAATGGATAATACAGATCTTCACATCTTGCAAATCTTGCAGAAAAAAGCCCGGGTACCCAATGTGGAAGTCGCCAGAAAGATCGGAATGGCGCCCTCTGCAGTGCTCGAGCGAATAAAGAAGTTAGAGGCCCAGGGCGTGATTGAAGGATATGAAGTTCGTTTAAATCCGGATATGTTCAAGTGTTCAATGATCGCATTTGTCCAAATCAAGGTGGCGACCCCGGGCCGGCTGGCGGAAACCGGTGAAATGCTTTCAGCCATAGAACAAATTCAGGAAGTTCATTATCTGGCAGGCGAAGACTGTCTGATGATTAAACTGAGGGTGTCAGACAACACTGAGCTTGAAACCATTTTAAGAGAAAAAATAATCAATCGGGACGTGATTAAGGCCACCAAAACGTTCATCGCACTTTCAACTTACAAGGAAAGCGCCAAAATAATGTTGCCCGAAACCATCGCATAAGGAATTGTTCACCCATGCCAATGTCAGACACATATAAAGAAAGACTCGCCAGAAGTCTGCCCCAAATTATAAAGACCTTTAAAACGCCATTTCATATTTATGATGAACAAGGCATCAAAGAGACCTGCAGCAAGCTGACCACTGCTTTTAAGGATATTGACGGGTTCAAAGAATTTTTTGCCGTCAAAGCACTGCCCAACCCCTCCATCATGCGAATTGTGCAGAAAATGGGCTTTGGATTTGACTGCAGTTCCACACCTGAGATACACCTGTCCCGTCAGATCGGCAGCGTTAATGAGGATATCATGTTTACCTCCAACAATACCAGTTCTTCCCAGTTTGAAACTGCCATGGAAAATGGTGGATGCATTCTGAATCTGGATGATATTTCCCTGATTTCAAAATTAACCGACATTCCCGATCTTATCTGTTTCAGATACAATCCCGGGGCCCGGCGAAATGGCAATAATATCATTGGAAACCCTGTAGAATCAAAATACGGTGTCAGCCATGATCAAATTATGGATGCCTACCGGAAATCCATTCAACTTGGCGTTAAACGATTTGGTATTCACACCATGCTGGCATCCAATGAACTCAATTACGAATACATGGTCGAAACCGCCCGGATGCTGTTGGATATCATAGAACGGGTAAGTGAAAAACTCCACATCACCTTTGAATTTATCAATATCGGCGGAGGGCTCGGTATTCCTTATACTCCGGATGCACTGCCATTTGATCTGGATGCCATGGCCCATGAGATTACCCAGCTTTTTCATACGTTCAAAAGCATCCATGGCTGGTCACCCAGACTATACATGGAAAGTGGCAGATACATCACGGGCCCTCACGGTGCACTGGTCACATCCGTCATTAACCATAAAAATATTTATCGGAAATATGTTGGTGTGGATGCATCCATGTCAGCTCTCATGCGACCGGGCATGTATGAGGCCTACCATCATATCCATATCCATGGGAAAGAGGACGCAACCCGGTTGGAAAAAGTGGATGTGGTGGGCGCTTTATGTGAAAACATAGACAAATTTGCCGTTCAAAGGCAATTACCGGTGACGGTGGAAGGGGATATACTGGTCATCCACGACACCGGGGCCCATGGTCATGCCATGGGATTTAATTACAACGGCCAATTAAGACCCAAAGAATTATTGTTCAAGGCAGATTCAAGTGTTGAATTGATCAGAAGGGCTGAAACCATGGAAGATTATTTTTCAACCCTCCATTTTGAGCCCCGGACATTAACCTTAAAAGACGCGTAATTCAACCGTAACCGTTCATTAAAAGAAATATAAAAATTATGGAATACTGCATTGTTCTGACAACCTGCCCCAATGATGAAGAAGCCAAAACCCTTGCGTCAAAGCTCCTTGAAAAAAATCTCGCCGCCTGTGTTCAACTCAGTTCTATCACCAGCTATTATAACTGGAAAGGCATTACACATGCAGATCCAGAGATCAGACTAGTCATCAAGACACGGGCCCGGCGCTATGAATCTGTTGAACAATTTATTAAAAAAAATCATTCCTATGATGTCCCTCAAATTGTTCAGATCCCCATAACGGACGGATCAGATGAATTCTTAGACTGGATGGACGAAGCCACTCCGGATCAGATCAGTGGGTAAGATGCCGACAGCCCGGCACCGGCGGGTGCCTGATCTCTTTTGATTAAATTATATTGAATCGCTTATTTTCCCTGTACTTTAATTGAAAATTATTTAATACTTAGTATGTCAAATTATCCTTTAGCCTCAGCAGGAGACATTGAATGAATCTTAGGGAAATTTATCCTGGAAAAGTCCTTACAGCGCAAGAAAGTGTCAAAAAAATTAAAAATGGCTCCCGGGTTTTTATCGGAACCGGATGTGGTGAACCCCAGCAATTAATCAAAGCCATGATCGAAGATTTTTCCATTCAGGATATTGTTATTTACCAGATGCTTTCTCTTACGCTGTCAAAATATGTCAATGATGAAAATTTTCTTTCAAGATTCTCCATTAAACTGTTTTTTATTTCCGCCTTAATGCGGCAATCTGCGTTTGAAGGAAAAATCGACTATATTCCGGTTTATCTGTCACAGATCCCTGAAATTTTTGAAAACCACGAGATCGGCCTTGATATTGCACTGATTCAGGTCAGCCCGCCGGATCATCATGGATATTGCAGCCTGGGTATTTCCGTTGACATTACCCTTTCCGGGATGAAAAATGCGGCCATTGTCATTGCCCAGGTCAATCCCGAGATGCCTAGAACCTGGGGGGATGGCCTTGTCCATATTGATGAAATTGATTATCTGGTAGAGTATACAGAGCCCATTCTTGAATCCCTTCCGGGAATAAAGAACCAGAAAGTCATTGAACGAATCGGGCATTATGTCAATATGCTGGTAGATGACGGGGCAACCCTTCAAATTGGATTTGGTCATCTGCCCGATGCGGTGGTGGGATATCTTTCCGACAAAAAAGACCTGGGTATCCACACCCAGGTGATCACCAACGGACTTTTACCGCTCTTTAAAAAGAAAGCCATTACCAACAAAAAGAAATCCTACCTCCCGGACAGGGTTATTGCGTCATTGTGCATGGGCTCCAAAGAATTATATGACTATGTTGATAACAATCCTATTTTTTACTTTAAATCTTCGGAATTTGTAAATGATCCCAATATCATTGCGAATAATGATAATTTTATTTCCATCAGCTCTGCCCTGGAGGTGGACCTGACCGGCCAGGTCTGCACTGATTCAAAGGGATATCTTTTTTACAGCGGCATTGGAGACCAGGTCGATTTTATCCGGGGCTCTGCCATGTCAAAGGGGGGATTTTCCATTATTATCCTTCCGTCGACAGCCCAAAATGGTGAGATTTCAAGAATTGTCCCCCATTTAAGTGAAGGGGCGGGTGTGGCAACCACCAGGGGGGATATTGATATTATTGTCACCGAGTACGGCATCGCTGAAATGCGCCGGAAAAGTATCTATCAACGGGTAATGGAACTGGCCCGGATTGCCCATCCAAAATTTAGAAAAGACCTGATCGAAGAAGCCAAAAAAAGACATTATATCTTTCCGGATCAGCTTCCCCCGACCACCCAGGATCTTTTGTTCCTGGATCGATACCACTACTCATTCAAACTTGCCAATGGGAAAAACGTCGATTTCAGGCCCCTTTTACCGTCTGATGAGTTTGAATCCAGGCATTTTTACTATTCTCTGCAGGAAGATTCCATTTACTACCGGTTTTTTAACAAACGAAAGGTTTTTTCCAGGAACATGCTTCAAAAACAATGGGCAGAAGTGGATTATCGAAGAAATATGACCATTATCGGGTTGATGCAGCTGGGTAAACGTAAACAGATTGTGGCCATTGGCTCTTATGCGGAAGCCGGTGTGGATTCTGCTGAAGTGGCCTTTCTTGTTAAGGAACGGCTCCATGGAATGGGAATTGCGTCCTACCTGCTTAAAATTCTTGAAACCATTGCAAAGGAAAACAATTATAAACAGTTTGTTGCAACCGTTCTGGCCGATAATCGAAAAATGATCAAAGTCTTCCAGAAAAAATATCCGGCTGCAAAATTCTTAAGAAGCGGCAGCGGTGAAGTGGAGGTTGAAATGGCATTCAAACCACAGGAGACTCCCTAACGGTCACCGTTGTCTCTGCTTTGAACTCAATTCCGGAAAATCCCAGTAAAAATATTCTTTAATACCATCTTCAAGATCTGTGTCCTGTTTGGTCACCTCAATTTGTCTTAATTCAATTCGTCTGATCTTACCACTGATGGTTTTTGGAACTTCAGGAACAAACTCAATGATTCTGGGAATCTTAAATTTGGGTAAAATGGTAAGGGTATGTTTAAACAATTCCAGTGCCAGTTCCCGGGAAGCCTCATAACTTGGATTTAAAATCACATAGGCTTTCACCAGCTGATACCGGTTCGCATCGGGAGAACCAATGACAGCCGCCTCTGCCACACTAGGGTGTTCCACAAGGGCACTTTCAACTTCAAAGGGACCGATCCTGTAATCCGAAGATTTAATCACATCATCTGCTCTTCCCACGAACCACCAATACCCATCCGCGTCAAAAGATGCCCGATCACCCGTATAATAATAGTGATCCACAAATACGGAACTCATTTTTTCAGGACTGCCGATATATTCTGAAAAAAGTCCAATGGCCCGCCATTTGTCGAGTTTTATCACAATATGCCCCACCTGGTCTGCCTGGGTGATCTCGTTACCTTCATTGTCGGCCAAAGCCATATCATACATCCCAGACGGATATCCAAAAGACCCGGATCGCATTTTCCCTTTTATCCAGGGCGGATTCCCTATCATGGCAGTGGATTCCGTCTGGCCGTAAACGTCTCTTATTTCTGTGTGTGTGTGTGTGTTCCATTTGTTTATCACATCGGCATTCAGCGGCTCTCCGGCACTGATGGACTGCCGCAAACTTGACAGGTCAAAAGAGTCGAGATTCATGTTTACAAAGCTTCTCCAGGCCGTGGGCGGCCCACAAAAGGTGGTGACTCGATGCCGTGAAACTGCATCCAGGTATTGTTCCCCATCCAGAAAAGAATATTTAAACCCCGTGGTTGTGGCACCCACATTAAACGGGGCAAAAAAGCTGGACCAGGACCATTTTGCCCATCCAGGGGTACTCAGGTTGTTATGAATATCATCCGGCCGAAGCCCCATCATGATCGTGGTTGACAAATGCCCCACCGGATAGGATATTGCTGTGTGCCCGACCCGTTTGGGCAGACCGGTTGTTCCCGAGGTAAAAAAGCAGAAAAGGATATCATCGGATCTTGTGTGTGCTCCCTGGGCTTCCGGGGATTCATTGTCAATCACATCAAAGGAGGTCCAACCGTATTTTTGTCCTAAAACCAGCTTGAGTTTGGGGTCACTATGATTTTGTTCAAGCGCTTTATCAATCAGGTCGGCCGATGCTTCATCCGCAATAATCACCTTGGGAGAATAGGTTTCAAACCTGAATTCCAACTCTCTTTGGGTCATTGTCGTTGCAGTGGGAACACTGACGATACCGGCCTTTATACCGGCCAGGCAGGCAAACCAGTTTTCAGGTAACAAAGGGGTCATCATATAGAGGTTATCCCCTTGTACCACCCCTGATTTAGCAAAGAAATTGATCAGTTGATTTGCCTTTTGTGATACGGCTCGGTACGTGTATGTTTTGGTCTTCTGGGTATCGATATCGGTCCATATCAAGGCTTTTTTATCTGGGGTTTCTTTCACATGAAGGGCTTCAAAAATATCTGAGGCCCAATTAAAATGTTCAGGGATTTCCATGACATTTAATTGGCCAAACAGTTTATTGGCAGCATCTTCCATGGCCGAGATGTCTTCCATCGTATTTATCCTGATAACCTCTCTGAAAAGCTCTTTCATTCCTTTAAAAACACTCCTTGCATTCTGTTTTAATGTTATATAAGCTAAGACCAAAAACACTTGGTTGTATAGTTTATCACCCTAATGTTTGTCAAAGCTTATTTATGATTTTTACCATCTCAATTTCAGGTTTTTCGCTTTAATGGAGTCGTCATTAATGCCCCCCCCTCCCATTACCATCATTCTTGCCCCGCTTCAGGGATTTACCGACGTGACGTATCGGAATGTATATTCAGATCATTTTTCAGGCGTGGATGAAGCCGTGGCACCGTTTATTTCAACCATGGGCCAGATGCGAATACACCCTTCCAGGATCAAAGATCTATATCCTGAAAAGAACAGGAAGCTGCCAGTGGTGCCTCAAATTCTTGGGAATGTTGCAACCGATTTTATTTTTCTTGCTGATCAGCTTTATACCATGGGGTATCACCGAATCAACTGGAATCTGGGCTGTCCCCATTCAAAAATAGCAAAAAAAAAGAGGGGCTCAGGGCTTTTAATGTATCCGGATAAAATTGATGCCTTCCTGGAAACGGTGCTGTCGAAAATTTCCAACACACTGTCCTTAAAAATCCGGTTGGGCAGACGATCAAAACGTGAAATTTTTACGCTTCTGCCTATTTTGGACAAATACCCTCTGGATGAAATCATCCTTCACCCCAGGACCGGGATACAGATGTATGAGGGAACATCGGATCATGATGCATTTGGTGAAGCGCTCCAAAACTGTCAACACCCGTTCACCTATAATGGTGATATCACCAACGTAAACACGTTTCATACCGTTCAAAAAAAATTTCCCCATATCAGCAGATTCATGATAGGCCGGGGAATTTTGTCCAATCCATTTCTTGCAGAGCAAATAAAAGGACTTCAAGTGGATAAAAACCCCATTGAACGATTAAACGCATTCCATGATGCCCTTTTTGACAGCTATCAAACCATCTTCTCAGGCCCTGCTCATTTAACCGGGCGAATGAAAGGATTCTGGAGTTACCTGGGTCCTTCGTTTAAGGAAAGCAAAAAACCGCTCAAGGCGATACTGAAAGCCGGCTCTATTGATAAATACCAGGACAGGGTGGCCGATTTTTTTAAAGACGCGCCTGAATTCATAAAATAAACCGGGCGGGTTCAAATCAGCACTTGCATATTCATCATTTTGATTTATTATAGGGCCATATAAAAGCGTGTTGATGCGTATTTTATCAACAATAACAAACAGACACGGGAGGGCCGGACAACCGCTCCATACCGATAACTTCTGGAGGAATTAAAATGGTTCCACCCACAAAAAATATTCTTTTCGCTTCTGACCTTTCTGTTAATATGAAAAAAGTGTTTGAGCATGCTGCAACTCTGGCGATCTGCCATCAGGCCAATATTATTGTTCTTCACGTCATGGAAGAAACCCCGTATGCTGAAAAACAGATCCGCATGGCGTTTGGTGAACAATTATATCAAAACTTGAAAGCCGATCATCGAGCCGGGGCAAGAAATATACTCATCGGAAAAAATGTTGATGCCCTGAGAATCCGCAAGGCCATTGCCGGCTTTTTCAAAGGCACCGAACAGGAAAAAGAGATTTCTGAGAACAACTCCCTGATTAAAAAAATTCTGGTGGCTGAAGGGCGTTCCATTGCCGATGAAATCACATCAACGGCGGCAGAGGAAGGCTGTGATTTGATTGTTATGGGGTGCAAGCAATTGGGATTGCTGGCCGATGCCATGGGCGAACATGTGGTCAGAAAGGTGTTGAAACGGTCTAAAATGCCGGTTTTCATCGTTCCGTTTCCGGAGAAATAAGCCTTATTGAAGGCAGATCTGTTTAATCTGTTCCAGGTATTGGTCCCTGCCTTTGAAGAAAATATCATTATGATTGGCCCCTTTGACCTCCAACAGTATTTTGTTGCGCGACGCACAGGCATCAAATAGTGCCTGTCCATCTGAGAAGGGAATAATGTGGTCAAATTGGGCATGGATCACCAGGCAGGGATTTGAAAAGGTCTTGATTTTATCGATATTTTCAAACCCCTGGTTTTCTTTAAATCCGATGCAGTGTGGATTGATACCCAATTTCTGCAGCAAAGGAGCCGCCCAGGCGAACCCGCTTTCTATAATCAGGCAATTAAAATCATTTGCCCGTGTGGCACACAGTTCAATGGCGGACGCACTGCCAAGAGACCGGCCCATTACACACAAAGGACCGGTCAATTCCCTGTTGGATCGATAGGCCCGTACAAAATCAAAAAGGATATGACAATCCGCCATCATTGATGTGACAGACGGTATACCGGTTGATCTTCCGTATCCCCGGTAATCAACCACAAAAAGATTGATCCCCATGTCATTATACAGACAACCGACATCATCATAATCCGATACAATTTCTCCATTGCCATGAAAAAAAAGGATGACGGGTGCATCGGTCCGGGCCAAATGAAAGGATGCCGCCAATTGAACCCCTTTATCAACCGGGATAAGGATATCCTCCCGGTTCGTCCGGGTCTGGCGAAACCCCGGCTCAACCCGGGGATGAAAAAGAGACCTGACAACCTCTGGCTGATCCAGTACTGCATAGGGGAGCTTATTCCATTGTCTCATTTACGCCTCCTTCATGGGGATCATCCTTCAGCTGGGACTCTTTGCCCCGGGCAAAGGTCACGAATATGCCCCAGATTGAGAGGATAACACCCATTCCCATTGCTCGTTTAAAGCTGATCATAAAAAAAGGTTCCATTGCCGCTGTGTAATCTTCAAGACTTGAACCACTTGTCAGTGTTGAAAAAGAAGTGGAAAAAATCAATCCTGCCAGGGCAATCCCGATCACCATGCCAAGATTCCTTGCCGTGGCAACAGCCCCTGAAGCGATGCCGCGCCTTGACAATGGCACACAACTCATTACGGCGGTATTATTGGGAGACACAAAAAGCGCTGTCCCAATCCCGGCAAGGGCCATCCGCCATAACATTGATCCCGCACCCATGGCCGGACGAATCATCATTAATGACACCAGGGACAGGGTCAAAATACTCATTCCCATCATACACAGACGTCTTGAGCCGAGGCGATCATATAACATCCCTGACAGGGGACTGACAAACAAAAGAAACAAAAAAGGCGCAATCATTATGGATCCGGTTTTTGATGGGGAAAACCCGCACGGATATGTCAGATAAAACGGCATCATAAACACAATCACAAACAAGGATGCAAACAGAAGCGCCGAAGACATCACCGGGAACAAAAACAACTTGAGTTTTAAAAGCCCCAGATCAAATAACGGATAGTCAGACCTTGCCTCAGTGACGGCAAATCCGATACATGCCAGAATGAAAGACACGGCAAAGGACAGGGACAGGAGTGAAATGATCCCCCACCGGGACAACTGGGTCAAAAAAACAATCAGGGTGGACAACATGATAACCAATAAGACACTGCCCGTCTTGTCCAAGGGCTCCCGGCATCCTTGAGCAGCTGGCGCGTTGTTTAAAACAAACAGCCCCCCCAGGGCAGCGGCAATCCCAATGGGAATATTGATATAAAAAATAAACCGCCAGGATAGATATTCAAGGATAACACCCCCCACAACCGGTCCTGTGGTCAGTCCGGCAGCCACCACAGCGCCAATCATACCCAGGGCTTTTCCCCGTTCCTGAACCGGGAAGGCATCGACGATCATCGCTGGAGAACAGGCCATCAGCATGGATGCCCCTCCCCCCTGCAAGGCCCTTGAAACGATCAAAAACAGAGGCGTTCGAGCCATTCCGCACAACAAAGATCCAACCGCAAACAGGACAAACCCCATCACATAAACAACTTTTCTACCGTAAATATCTGAAAGTCTGCCAAAGGTTAACAGTAATGCGGAAACCGTTACCAGATAAATTAATACCACCCACTGAATGGTTTGAATATCTGTTTGCAACTCCTGCATTACTTGGGGAAGTGCCACATTAACAATGCTTGAATCCAGTGTCGACATAAAAATTGACGTTGCAACAAGGAAAAAAATCTTCCATTTTTTTTCATAGACAGGTGCCATATATCCATTCCATTTCTTTGCTGTTATATGAAGATTATGTTATATAAAGCCAGTTGACAAGAAAAATCAAACCACATGAGGAGACTATGACCACCGTCAATGATGTTGTCTTAATCTATATTGAAGATACCCCTGTGTCTTTTGCAAGGGTGGAAACCATCCGTCCGGATCTAAAAAAAGACTGGTATGATATCACCTTGTTAATGCTCCAGATCCCGGTGCAGACCGTGACATGGATTCTAAAAGACGATTATATCAATGGCCAGGAATTTCATATGAATGGGAAAAAAATGAAGCTGGAAAAGGTTGAGCACCCTGTTGATACTGCACCCGATTCCAGCCGGTCAGGGTCCGGGGATCAGGACGACTTAAAAAAGGAAGCCCCCCCGGAAAAAAATCAAGCCACCATCATTTCCTTTTCCGATTTAAAAAAGAAACATGACCCAACCGCCGGTTAACATCCTGTCTGCTTCCCGAAGAACTGATATACCGGCCTTCTATATGGACTGGTTTATGGACCGCATCCACCGCGGTTTTTTTAACGTAAAAAACCCCTACACCCGAACCGTTAAGCCCGTCACGGTATCAAGGGATGTCGTTCATTCCATTGTCTTCTGGTCAAAAAACTATGCAGCCTTTATTAACGCCAGGGCGGGCGAACGGCTGACACAACTTGGATTCAATCTGTATTTCAATTTTACCCTTAACTCTGAATCGGCTTTGCTTGAACCCATGCTGCCCCCTTTAACCCAAAGACTTGAACAATTAAACGAACTTGCCGATGTGTTTGGACCGGATAAAATTTCCTGGCGGTTTGACCCCATTTGTTTTTATGGCACCCAACACAATGGTAATGGTTCGACAAAAAACAATCTTTCAGATTTTCCAACCATCGCAGAAAAAGCATCAAGACTTGGCATTCAACGCTGCGTCACCAGTTTTTTTGATACTTACCCCAAGATTCAAAGACGTCTGAACCGTTTATGTCAAACAAATTATCCATCTGTATTTTTTACGAACCCGTCCATGGATAAAAAAACACAAGTGATTCGCCGAATGGCATCGCTTTTGACCGGAACAAACATCACCCTTTATCTGTGTTGTGAACGAGACGTCTTCTCAGCACTTGACGGCGATACAAGGGTAAAAGAAAACGCATGCATTGACGGCCATTTATTAAAGCACCTCTTTGGGGGTACACCTGAAAGGAAAAGAGATTACGGCCAGCGGTCAAAAAAAGGATGTCACTGCACCCGATCCATAGATGTCGGATCATATGAAGACCATCCGTGTTACCATAATTGTCTTTTCTGTTATGCAAACCCCCAGATGGATGCCTGCCTGAAAAAGCCCAGGACACAATGAAAATAAACCACCTGAAAATAAATGGAAAAACATTTTTGGCGCCCCTGGCAGGCATCACCAACCTGCCGTTCCGGCTTCTTGTAAAAGAATGTGGATGTGCGGTTGTCTGCTCTGAAATGATCAGCGCAAAAGGGCTTTTTTATAACTCAAAAAAAACCTTGACCCTGTTATCCTCAAAAAAAGAAGAAGCCCCCTTGTCAGTTCAATTATTCGGATCTGATCCAGACACAATGGCAAGGGCGGCAACCGCTGTGCAGGATCTGGGAAACGCCGACATCATTGATATTAATTTTGGTTGCAGTGTAAAGAAGGTCGTAAAACAGGGCGCCGGGGTGGCCCTGATGAAAGACCCCGGACATAGCGGCCTGCTGTTGACAGCTGTTCGGAAGGCAACCCATCTGCCCCTGACCATAAAAATAAGATCCGGCTGGGACCCTTCCGGGAAAGACGCGTTTAAGATAGCGCAAATCGCTGAGGATACAGGAATTGATGCCATTACCATGCATCCCAGGACCGCTGGCCAGGGATTTAAAGGCCATGCAGACTGGAACCTGATCCGGGACCTGAAGCAGCAATTGGCAATCCCCGTTATTGGCAATGGGGATATTAACAGTGTTGAAGATGCAGCAAGAATGATCACGCACACCGGGTGCGATGCTGTCATGGTGGGGCGTGGGGCCATGAGAAATCCGTTTATCTGTTCCCAGATCGATGCGTTTCTTGAAACCGGATCCTATCAAGCGCCCTCAGAACAAGACATTTTCAGAGCAATGGCGCGGTTGACGGAAATGTATGTGGCCTATTTTGGAGAACTGTCGGCCTGCAAAATGCTGAGGAGCCGGCTTTCATGGTTTGTGAAAGGCCTGCCGGGATGTTCTGCCTTCAGGCAGGAATTATCCCGGATCAATTCAAAGACACATGCGCTGGCGCTTATCAAAGAGTTTGAAACCCGTATCGCGTAAATCGCTTCCGCGACGATTTCGGGCTTCGACCTTTAGCAGTTGACTCGTTTAATTTTTTTCATAAACAGCCGTTGCAATGGAGCTGATTCCCCCCCTGGGGGTAAATTCGCCGGTGACCTCCATTCTCAAGGGCTTTAAAACCAGAACCAGGTCATCCAGAATCTTGTTGACCACATGTTCATAAAACATGCCCACATTTCGGAACTGCAACAGGTAATATTTTAATGATTTAAGTTCCACAAGGGTCTCATCCGGTCTGTACAGTATGGTGATGCAACCATTATCCGGTAACCCGGTCATGGGGCATACCGACGTATATTCAGGCTGCTTTATGGTGATATCAATGCTTCGTTTTGATTTATAGGCGTACGGGATGGGTGTCAGCAGATCCGCTTTAACAATACCCGGATCTTCAATTTTATAATGGGGTATATAGGTCTTATTTTCAATCATGTTCCGATTATCCTTACGATTCATTAAAAAAATTAGTACCTCAATTTTCAGAGGTTACCTTAATCGACGGGCTCAGGCTTTTTTTATCGTGCTTTTTATCACTATTTCATAACCAGACAGATAAAAAGTGCCATAATGAAAGCCTGACCCCATATAGAAATGGTCAACTCCGAAAGTTGAGTGACTAAGTTACAGTTACTATCACAATGGCAATCATGTTTCAAACGAATAAAACAGGGAACAGAAATTCTCATTATAAAACGCAATAGTGGCCGGACAATGGTTCAGGTATCTTCATAATGGGAATTGTTGAACAGCGAAAACAAACCGCTTTGTGGTCATTTGAAAAATCGCAGAAAAGCTTGACAAAGACATTAAAAAGAAAGATATTAACAAAGGTCGAATAATATGCTAATATAAATCTATCAACTTTATTTAAAATCAAAGAGTTGAAAAAAATACAGTAGTTTTAGTCAAATCTGGTGTCACCATTTTTTGACATATTTAATATAGTCCCAAGGAGACAACAACCCCATGAACGATTTTCTACAAAGCCTTCGAAATGGTCAGGCTGAAAAACCGCGCGCCCCGAAAACGCGCAAAAACTATGATAATTCTTACCACTATACCAGCTCCCCCAGATTCCCTTCCCATGGTGGATACCAGAACAACAGAAACCAGCAAATGAAAAGACCCCCCATGCAACATCAACCGGGAAATCAGATGCCAATGGACGATACGCCAGCAGTGTCCTTGCTGGCAGACGCCATTGAAAACTTATCCAGTCATATTGAAACCCTGACAAAAAACCAGGATTACCTGATAAATGCCCAGGAAAGAACTGCGGATATGCTGGAACGTCAGGCCATTGCCCTTGAAAGAGTCGTGGGTCACCTGAATATCGCCCTGGCACCGGAAACAAACCGTGAACAGGAGAGTGCGACGGAAAAACCGTTTAGACACCATTATGTAACCTCCCGGGAGCCGGAACAGGATCTCCAGCCGGAACTTGACATCCCGGAACCCGTGGAAACACCTGTTGAAAAAATCCAACCGGTAAAAGCGATCATTCGAAAAAGAAAAAAAGTGGTGGCAAAAAAGACAGATGCCAAGGTTTCAACGGGCACCAAACTTCTCAGCCGTGAAGCCGTCATGGATATCGTCCACACCATGCGGGCCGAGGGTGCCACATTTGATCAGGTTGCAAGCCGCTTGGTTGAACTAGGACAGCCCACCTTCTCCGGTCGTGGAGAATGGCATGCACAAACCATTCACAGGCTCTGCAATAAAAAATAAGCCGGTCTTATTTTTTAACAATCGCCAGCGGACAAAAAAAAATTGTCCGCTGGCTATTGTTTTATGGAAGCCATATACGCGTCCCACTCAGCCGGAAGCTGCTGTTTTTTTTTCGTATTACAGTCTTTGCAACATGGCACAAGATTAAATTTTTCCGACTTCCCCCCCCGGGCAAGGGGAATGACATGATCCATGGTGAGGTCTTTGGGCAAAAAAATATGCTTACAATAGTGACATATTCCCAAGGCGCGTTTTCGCTTCCACCATTGACTGCCCCGCAATTTCCTTGCTTTGTCCCGTTCTTTTTTTAAGACCGCCTCATCAATGAACCAAGTAAACGGATTCATGGCATCAGTAACCAAACTCGTTCAACATCCGTCCGTTGTCGATCCAGTCTTTCGTCACTTTTACAAACAGTTTTAACAGTACTTTCTGCCCGGTCATTCGTTCGATGTCTTTTCTGGCAGCAGACCCTATTTTGGATAACATGGACCCTTTCTTCCCAATAATGATCCCCTTTTGGGAATCCCGGATGACATGAATGCTGGCATGGATGACAATTAACTTTTTTTCAACGACAAAGGAATCCACTGTAACCGCACTTGAATAAGGGATCTCCATGCCTGTAAATCGAAATACCTTTTCCCTGATCATCTCTTTGACCATAAATTTTTCAGAGACATCCGTAAAGGTCTCCTCCGGGAACAGCCGGGGACCCGGGGGCAACGACGCTTCAACTTGCTGGAGAAGCACCGTCACTTGAATGTCTCGCCGGGCCGAAACCGGGACAATGGTGTTAAACGCATGCAATTTTTGAAATTCCTCAACAAGTCCATAGACCCTGGCCTTATCAACCAGATCAATTTTATTCAACGCAAGGACAATCGGTTTGGGTTTTTTTTTCAATTGGGACAGGATCAATTTCTCTGCTGCATAATTCCTGGAGGCCACGTCCACCATCAACAAAATAACATCAACATCTTCCAGTGCCAGCATGGCCTGGCCAACAATCCGTTTGTTTAACAGGGTGGTACTCTTGTGAATCCCCGGCGTATCCACAAAAACAATCTGGGATAACGGCCGGTTCACAATCCCCAGAATTCTATCCCGGGTCGTCTGGGGTTTGCTGGAAGTGATGGAAATTTTTTGACCCAGCACCTGGTTGAGCAAAGTGGATTTCCCTGCATTGGGCGCACCGATAATACCGACAAACCCTGATCGAAACACATTTTCATTTTTATGATTCATTTAACCCGCCCATTAAATTTTCAATTTCTCCTAGAACCGTATCCCGGCCTTTTTTTGTCTTGGTTGAAAAAAGAATCACCCCGTTCTTTTCCCGGTTCAACTGGCCACAAATAGCAGTCAGCCGTTTCTGTTGAAGGGTTTTAGACAGTTTATCAGATTTTGTTAAAATCACCAGATACGGCATTCCATGGGATTCCAGCCAGGCCATCATATCAAACTCTTCTTTTTCCGGATCTCTTCGAATATCAATGAGTAAAATCAACCCCAGAAGGTTCTGGCGATGGGCGAGATATCGTTCAACCATTGGCTGCCATTGAGATCGAATTTTTTTGGATACCTTGGCATACCCATACCCGGGAAGATCCACAAACGAAAACATTTCATTGATCATAAAAAAATTGATCAGCTGGGTACATCCCGGTTTTGAACTTGTTTTCACCATATCTCTTCTCTGGATCAATGTATTGATCAAAGATGATTTTCCCACATTGGAGCGGCCTGCAAAAGCAATTTCCGGAAAATCATATTCCGGGTAATGGGACGGTTTGACCGCACTTTTAACAAATTGAACCGATTTAATAATCATCACAACCCTTTTAAATACCCTTCCATACGGTCAAGACCCATTTCCAGATTTTCCATTGAATTTGCATAGGAAAACCGCAAATATCCCTCCCCATTTGCCCCAAAATCAATTCCCGGGGTAACCCCAACATGGGCTTTTTCCAGGATATCAAACGCAAGGGCATAAGAATCAGTTGAGATATGTTTCGCATTGGCGAACACATAAAATGCACCCGTGGGCTCAACCGTAATGCCCAGACCCATGTGCTTTAATCGCTCAATGACATAGATACGACGTTTATTATAGGTCTCTCGCATGGCCTGGGTCTCTTTATGGGCATCTTTCAAGGCAACGGCACCAGCCAGCTGGGCCACGGAATTGGCGCAAATGAAAAAATTCTGCTGCAGGATCTGCAGTGCCCGGACAAACCAGGGAGGGGCGATCAAATATCCGAGACGCAGGCCGGTCATGGCAAAAAGTTTTGAAAACCCGTTCAACACAAAGGCCTTGTCTGTAAATTCATAGATGGAATGCTCCCGTCCTTCATACACCAGCCCATGATAAATTTCATCTGAAATCACATAGAGATTGTTGGCCTGGGCAATATCCACAATCTGCTGCATTCGTTTCTTTGGAATGACATTTCCCGTGGGATTAGAGGGGGAATTAATAAAAATCGCCCGGTTTTTGGGCGTAATTTTCCCTTTTATTGCTTCCGGTGTATAGATAAAGCCATTATCTTCATAAACCGGAACCGTCACCGGAACCCCTTGTACATAACGAATGAAATTGGCATAACAGGCATAATGCGGATCAGATATAATGATCTCATCCCCCGGATTTACAAGGACGGAAAACAATAACAGCATGGCCGGTGAGGTGCCTGACGTCACCAGGATCTGACCCGGATCAATGGCGGTGCCATAGGTGGTTTGATGATACGCACTGATGGCTTCTCTCAGGCGGATATCGCCCAGACTGTGGGTATAATGCGTTTCATTTCCCAAAAAAGCATCAATGCTGACCCTGTTGACACATTCGGGCACATTAAAGTCCGGCTCCCCGATTTCCATATGAACAACATCAATACCGGCCGCTTCCATCTTATGGATTTTTTCAAGGATATCCATAACAATGAAAGGGGTTATGTGTTCACATCTATCTGCGGGCTTCATTTACAGCACCTTGTTTAACGAATATTCAATAATGCCTTCTGCCCCTTCTTTGAGCAGCCGGGGAATCAAATCTCTTACCAGCCCGGTATCAACGATTGTTTCCACAGAATACCAGTCGGATTGATACAAGGATGCAATGGTGGGGGCATTCAGGCTGGGGAGAAGAGACACAACCTTGGCGATTTTCGTTTCAGGCACATTCATTTTTATTCCCACCAGTTGATCCGCAACCAGGGCCGCCTGCAATAACAGGGCGATCTGTTCTATTTTCTCTCTTTTCGCAGGAATTTCCCAGGCCGCTTTATTGGCAATGAGCTGTGTATTGGTTTCCATGACTTCATGGATCACCCGTAAGTTATGCGCCCTGATCGTGCTCTCGGTTTCCGTAATTTCTACAATGGCATCCGCCAGGCCTGAAACAATTTTAGCTTCTGTGGCGCCCCAGGAAAATTTCACGTTCACATCAATCTTACGGTCCTCAAAAAACCGCCGTGTAAATTTTACCAACTCCGTGGAAATGGTTTTCCCTTCAAGATCTTCAAGGGTTTTCATGGGAGACTCATTTGCCACGGCAACCACCCATCTGGCAGGCCGGGCACTGACCTTTGAATACACCAGATCCGCCACCACGTGGACATCGGATTCATGCTCGGCAATCCAGTCAAGGCCGGTCAATCCCGCATCAATAACCCCACTTTCGACATTGATGGACATTTCCTGGGCACGACACAGGGCGCATTCAATGGAATCATCATTAATATCCGGGAAATAGCTTCTTCCTTCAATATTAATTTTCCACCCGGACCGTTTAAAAAGATCTATGGTTGCATTCTGAAGGCTGCCCTTTGGAATGCCCAATTTCAGTATTTTTTCCATTATTTATATACCTCTTTTGGATCAAAAATTTTCGATTCTACAATGGTTAAATCATTGCCGTCCACCCGGGAAAAAAAACAACTTTTATATCCTTTATGACAGGCGGCACCGCCGACCTGATCCACTTTTAAAAGAACGGTGTCCTTATCACAATCCACCCGGATTTCCTTCACATGCTGCACATGACCGGATGTTTCCCCTTTTTTCCATAAGGTATTCCTGGATCGGCTGTAGTAAGTGGCGGTGCCACTTTTAAGTGTTTCATCAAAGGCTTGTTCGTTCATATAGGCAAGCATCAGGACTTCACCGGTTTTATAATCCTGTGCAATGGCAGGAATCAACCCCTTGGTTTTTTCAAAATCAAGTTTTACCATAACCCTTAACAACTCCTTTAGGATGTAATAATCAAAACTTAATTAAATAACCGATATTGTTCAAAAAGTCAAATTGTAAAAATTAACCGCGGTACGTCTTAGGATGAAACTCAATCGCCACTGGACGATGGGTCAGGCGTGCGTTATTGACACTTTTGCCGGCTTCTGCCCTTAATCGTTCAGGTGTTGGTCAAAGGCATGGCGCCTGATAAAAGATTCAGCCGCCAATACCACAAGCCTGGACCGGTTTAGGTATCGCCATAATGAGAATTGTTGAAAAAATTTATAGCACCTTTACTTTTTTTACGCTATCATATCTGGAAAATCGTATCGTCTGAGCAGAAAAAACGCACCGTTCAGACATCAGCTTTAATGGACAGGATCTGACTTTTTTTATGGTGGTTTTTATCCATATGGCATGACCCGGCTGGCTGAAACCACCCCAATAAAGCCTGACCCAAAATCTTATTTTTTCAAGGGGTACAAATGAAATTGGCGGACAACCCATCAGCACTTCAAGCGGCACAAAACGCAGAAAAATCAGCCAAACAATTGTATCAGAAAAGCCGACTGGCACAGAAACGGCTCCGCACACTCCTGAAATTCCTGCCGGATCCGGTGTTTGCCTTCACCCGGGACAAAAAGATTGAATATATTAATCCCGCGTTTGAAAGCGTATTTGGATGGACCCTCAAAGATGTGAAAGGAAAAACCATTAAGTTCATTCCGGATCACCTGATGGACCAGGCAAAACAGGGAATGAAACAATTGTTTAAAAACCGGTCCATTCATGACTTTGAAACCCAGAGATACACCAAAGACGGCCGGATTCTTGATATCGTGATCAACGGCTCCATTTTATATGATGAGCATGGCGCCCCGGCCGGACAGGTATTGATACTGCGGGATATGACCGCTGAAAAGCGCATGGCCAAAACCAACCAGGCCCTGCTCAGGATCTCCAGGGCCTTGCACCAGTATCAGGAACTTGGAGATCTCATCGCCTTTATCAACAAGGAAATTCAAGCCCTGATATCCGTTGAAGGGGCTTTCATTCTGCTGGCGGACGAATCAAAGGATCAACTCTATTTTTTCTCTGCCCAGTACCGGGACCTTGAATCAGAACAAAAATTTAAGAAAATCCGGTTTTCAGCGGACCAGGGGGTTTCCGGACGGGTATATAAAACCGGCACCCCCCTTATTATTCCGGATGCCGCCAACTGCTCTTTTTATCTGCGACGGGTCAATGATGAAACCGATCTTGTCACACGGAACATGTTGTCCGTACCCATAAAGATTAAGGACCGAACCATTGGGGTGGTTTCTCTGGTCAACAAACACCATGGCGAATTTGATACCACGGACATTGAACTGCTGAGCATGGTGAACAATACCATTGCCCTGCCCATTGAAAACACCCGCATCCATGAAGAATTGATAAAATCCTACAAAGAGCTGAAAACATTGAACCATGCAAAGGACAAGGTCATCAACCATCTGGCCCATGAATTAAAGACCCCTGTTTCGGTGGTGAGCGCTGCCATGTCGCTTTTATCAAAAAAACTCAGGGCCCTGGACATGGAAACCCCTTTGATTAAAAAAATATTCAACCGGGGGCAACGGAATCTTGACAGAATCCTGGACATACAGTACGAGGTTGAGGATCTGTTGAGAAAAAATGATTTTAAGGCCTATAATATCCTGAACAAGCTTCTGGAAGCCTGTAAAGATGAATTGACCCTCCTGATGGAAACCGAAACAGACAACGAAAAGATCATCAACCGGGTGCACGACGTCATAGAAAGGCTTTTCGGTCCAAAACAGCTCCACGCCAGATCGCTTTGCATGGAGGATCATCTGACACACCAGATCGAACACCTCAAACCGGAATTCCAGCATCGGAATTGTATTTTGAACCCCCGGATTGAAAAAACCGTTCCCGTTTTTATGCCGCCTGAAATTCTGGGCATCATCACAAAAGGCATTATCCGGAATGCCTTTGAATACACACCGGATAACGGTAAAATTGATATTATCCTAACCACCACGGGAGGTGATCCCGAGCTGATTATCAAAGATTATGGCATCGGATTTACCCAGGAGAAACTATACCTGATATTTGAAAATTATTTCAGCCCGCCGGAATCCATCGATTATTCGACAAAAAAACCCTTTGATTTTAATGCCGGCGGCAGGGGATTCGACCTGCTGAGAATAAAAATCTTTTCTGAACGGTATCATTTTATCATATGGATTGATTCACACCGGTGCCCCGTCATCCCCAAAGACACGGATGTCTGTCCCGGTGATATCCGCCTGTGCCCGGCATGTAACACCCCGGATGACTGCTTCAATTCCGGCGGAACTTCCGTCCATATTCGATTTCAATCATAACCATAATGAGAATTCCTGTACCAGGGCCATAAGTCTTGCCATAAGAAATGGAATCTGATAATACCTAGCTGAAAATTAATCAATACAAAATCCGTTTCCAGGGTGTTATGGCAAAGAGTAAATCTGAAATACTGAAACAAAGAAGTAAAAAAAAAGAACACGGCAGGGTTCTGTCGTTTTTCAAATGGTGCCTTGCTCTGTTTTTTCTACTGGCGATTTTGGGGTGTGCCGGGATTGCCGGGCTTTACTATTATTTCAGCCAGGAGCTGCCAAAGATAAACACATTAAAAGATTACCATCCGGCCACAGTGACCAGTGTGTTTTCAGATGATGGCAGAAAAATAGGAGAATTTTACAAAGAACGAAGAATTGTCATCCCTTTATCCGAAATGCCGGAAAACCTGATCCATGCATTTGTAGCAGCAGAGGATTCAAGATTCCGGGAACATCCGGGCATTGATATTGTTTCTATCTTCCGGGCATCGTTAAAAAATTTTAAGGCCGGCACCATCGTCCAAGGGGGCTCCACCATCACCCAGCAGGTCACAAAATCCTTTTTACTGACCCCGGAACGGACCTATAAAAGGAAGCTCAAAGAAGCTATCCTTGCTTACAGGATTGAAAAAAAATTCACCAAGGATGAAATCCTTTTTCTTTACATGAACCAGATCTATCTGGGTCACGGCGCCTATGGCGTTGAATCGGCATCTGAGAACTATTTTGGCAAACATGCCAAAGACCTTAACCTGGCAGAATGTTCAATGCTTGCAGGGCTTCCCCAGGCACCCAGCCGGTATTCCCCTTTTCGTTTTCCCGATCGTGCAAAACAACGGCAGATTTATGTGTTGAACCGCATGAAAGAAGAAGGCATGATAACGAACCTTGAGGCCACAGCGGCCATTGATCTGAAACTGGACATCAAACCCAGAAAAAACTGGTTCATTGAAAGGGTGCCGTGTTATACCGAACATGTCAGACGATATGTTGAAAAAAAGTATGGTAAAGATGCCCTCTACAAACAGGGGCTTCAAATCCATACCGCTGTCAATATTGAACTTCAGAAAATCGGGAGGGCCGCCGTTAGCAAAGGCCTGAATGAACTTGACAGGCGGACAGGGTATCGCGGCCCAATCAAAAATATTTCTGCCCTTCAAATCGAGACGTTCTGCCAGGAAATTTCAGAAACCATGGGCAATCGACTGCTGGAAAAAGGGAAGGCCTATCAAGGGGTTGTCGTACATATTGATGATGAAAAAAACATCACCACCATCCGGGTGGGCAATTTTAAGGGCATTATTAAACTGGAAACCATGACATGGGCCCGAAAGCCAGACCCTGATGTCGCATATTTTGAAAGCAAGGTGAGCCGACCGTCCCAGGTGTTTAAACCCGGGGATATCATTCGGGTAAAAGTGGTCAATGAAACCATCGAAGCAGACGTCATTGAATTTACCCTGGACCAGGAACCCATTGCCCAGGCAGCGTTGTTGAGTATTGAAGCGGAAACCGGGCATGTGAAAACCATGATTGGTGGGCGCGATTACAAAAACAGTCAGTTTAACCGGGCCTATCAATCCCGGCGCCAGCCGGGAAGTGCCTTTAAACCCATTATTTATGCCGCCGCCCTTGATAAGGGGTATACAGCTGCCACCATCATTATTGATTCTCCGGTTGTCTATGAAGACACGAAACGGGATTTCACCTGGAAGCCCCGGAATTATACCGAAACCTTTTTTGGTCCGACCCTGTTCCGTGAAGCTTTAGTTAAATCAAGGAATATTGTCACCATTAAAATCCTCCAGGATCTGGGGATAGATTATGTCATTGACTATGCCAGAAGACTTGGCATCACCTCGGATATCAGCCAGGATCTCTCCATTGCACTGGGATCATCCGGCCTTTCACTACTGGAAATTATCAATGCCTATTCGGTCTTTTCAAACCTGGGATACCTGATTGAACCGGTCTTTATCACCAAAATTTATGACCGCAACGGCGCTTTGCTGGAAACCGCCAAACTGGTTCGAAAAAAAGTCATTGATATGAGCACCGCCTATATCATGACCAATATCATGGAAAGTGTCGTACGATCAGGAACCGGGTGGCGAATCAAAGCGCTCAAACGGCCGGTGGCCGGAAAAACCGGTACAACAAACAATCTGTTTGATGCCTGGTTTCTGGGCTATACCCCCCGATATACCACGGGGGTGTGGGTGGGCCTTGACCAGGAAGCCCCTCTCGGAAAAGGAGAGACCGGATCCCGGGCCGCCAGTCCCATCTGGCTGGACTATATGAAAAATGCCCTGGAAGGAAAACCGGCCAGGGCGTTTAATGTTCCCGAGGGCATTGTTTTTGCCAAAATTGATGCCAAAACAGGATTGCTTCCCATTGAAACGTCAGAAAAAACCCTTTTCGAATGCTTCAAGGAAGGCACTGTGCCCACCGAGCATACGCCAAAGCCGGATACCGCATCTGACGTTGAAGACCTTTTCAAACAAGGGATTTAATCTGCCTTCAAATCCATTTCCCGGCAATGTTTCCACCGCCCTCACCAATATCGACCTGATCCAGGGGCATGTTTTCATCCAGCCGAATGGCAAGGCCAAGTCCTGGATACCGCAGGTTGAGTTTTTTTAAATTGGTATTTTTATCCCCCCTCAACCGGGATTCTGATTTTGGATGAACAGTCAAGGTCAGCCCCCGGGCCTTCAAGTGATCCGGATATACCTCTATCTTTCGGCAGGCCCTGTCATATACCATCGCAGAAAACACCAGGTGGCCAAATGCCGGATGCCATGGCCCGGCCAGCACCATGGATGCATCTTCCATCAGGTCGGATGCCTGGAGCCCCAACCGAATAACCTTCACCCCTTCAGCCTCAAATATATGAACCATTTGTTTCACCCATTGGACACTCTGTTCAAGGGTCAACGGCGTATATTTTCCCTGTTGATACCAGTGCGCCATCAGGCTGCCGTTTAACACCATCAACGGATAAATTCTTGCAAAATCAGGGGCCTGGTCAGCCACGATTTTTGTACTTTCAAATAAGGATGCGGCCGTATCCCCGGGCAACCCCACCATGACCTGGACACCGATCTTATAAGCGGTTTGCTTCAATTGGTGAAGGGCCGTCAGAGTATCGCTGCTGGTATGCCCCCTTTTCGAATGGGACAAAACCGCATCGTTCATTGACTGAACCCCCAGTTCCACCGTGGATATCGTGTAGGGACGGATAAGGTCAAGCGTCTGCCGGGTGATCGTATCCGGTCGGGTGGAAAACCGTATGCCATCAATCTGTTTTGTCTGGACATAGGGCTGAACCAGATCAAGCAATTGAAGAATGGTTGGATGATCCAGTCCTAAAAAATTTCCTCCAAAAAAAGCCAGTTCCACCCCGTCTCTTTTGCCTTTATACCGGGAATACCGGCTTACAATATCGTGAATGGCTGCTTGATCCGGCAGGGTTGAAGGGTGGTGAGTAATGATGGTTTGATTACAAAATGCGCATTGATGGGGGCATCCTGAATGGGGAATAAATACCGGGATAACAAGGGGTTTTCTGGGCAGGATCATGGGGTGCCCTTATGAATAATTTTTTTTTAACCGGTTCAGGGCTTTTTTCGCAGCATCCTGCTCTGCTGCTTTTTTAGTTTTCCCTGAGCCCTTGGACGTCGAACCGAAAAGTGTCAACCGAATCTCAAAGGTTTTATCATGATCCGGACCTGTTTCATTAAAAACGACATATTGAGGGGGGGCTTCTCCCTGTTCCTGGGCAAATTCCTGCAGCATACTCTTATAGTCAATGACCCGTTCATTGGTCAGAAGTGCATCCAGGCCATCACTGAAAAGATCATATGTCAGCCGGTATACCATATTAAACCCCCCATCCAGGTAAACCGCTGCAATAACGGCTTCAAAGGTATCGGACAATATGGAATCTTTATCAAATCCCCGGGAAAGTGCTTCTCCTTTTCCCAGCCGGATAAACCGGCCAAGATCGATAAATCTGGCCATATCCGCCAGGGTCGGTTCACTGACAAGGCTGGACCTTAGCTTTGACAGTTCTCCTTCTTTTTTCAAAGGGCTTCTTTCCATTAACAATTGTCCGATGCATAATCCTAAAACTGCATCACCCAGGAATTCAAGCCGCTCATTATCTGATGAACAGGACGTTTGATTTTCATTCAAATAAGACCGATGACACAAAGCATTGCTCAACAGGGAGGGATCATTAAACCCGTATCCGAGATTATTTTCCAGGAGACTTAACGGTGTATGGACGTCTTTGATGGCTTCCAGACGATCTGTTAATGCTTTAAATAAATCGTATCCAATATTCAGATTGCCTTTCCCCGATCCCAGGAGAACCCCGTCATTAAATGCTCCGTGAAAATCTGACCCCCCGGTCATCATAAGGTTTTTTTGGTTTGCAAGTGCGTGATAAAAAGCGGTTAATGATGCGTCATGATCCGTATAATAGACCTCCAGGCCTTCCAGGCCATAGGCCATGAGCACATCAATAAACATTTCCATCTGGTTACTTCGTTGAAACGTCAACAGCCCGGGATGTGCCAGGACAGAAACCCCGCCGGCTTCAAAGATCGCTTGAATGGCCTTTTCACAGGAGACTTTAAATTTATCCACATATGCAGGCTGCCCTTTGCCAAGATACTTGTCAAAGGCTTCTTTGAAGGTCTGAACATATCCCTGTTCCTTCATGAATTCTGCAATATGGGGACGGCCTGCCTGCGTCACCCCAAACCGGGTTTCAACCTGTTCCATGGTAATAGCGAATCCAAGGGTGTTTAAGCGGTCAATAATTTTCGGATTTCTTTGGGCCCGGGCCTTTTTTGCCTCATCCAGAATGGCATTGAGCTGTTTATCATAAACACTGAACCCATATCCCAGCAGATGAATGCTGCCCAGATCTTTAAATTCCAAGGGCGGTTCACAACTGATTTCAACGCCGGTAATAAATTCAGGGCATGTAAACAGGGGATGTTTTAAAATATCTTTGACACCGTCCAGGGTGTCATGATCGGTTATGGCAATGGCTGTGACTCCGGCTTTTTTCGCCAGAGCCATGATTTCTAAAGGAGAGAAGGACCCATCCGAAGCGGTGGAATGTATGTGAAGATCAATCAATGCACTGTCTTGCACCGGCTAAATGCCAAGAGCTTTCTCCATATCCTCTTCCCGGGTTTTGCACTCAATGCATTGAGTGGTGACCGGTCGTGCCTTGAGTCGTTCAATGGAGATCTCTTCTTCACACACCTCACAAATACCAAAGGTTCCGTTGTCAAACCGCTCAAGCGCTTTCTTAATTTTCTTGATCAATTTGTGTTCCCGGTCCCGGATACGAAGCTCAAAGCTTCTTTCTGCTTCATGGGACGCTCTGTCCGTTGGATCGGCAAAATTTTCTTTTTGCTGGGTCATGCCGGTTACAGTGCTATCCGCATGGGAAAGAAGCTCAGTCAGCCTGTCATTTAAAAGATTTTTAAAAAATTCCAAATCTTCTTTTCTCATTGTTTTTCGCCCTTTATCTTAAGATTATAAGCACACCCGAACGCAAATATTATACTGAAATTTACCAAAATGTAAAGCCCTAAATAGCAGGATCAGGCCTGATGCCGGGCACCCAACCCCATTAAAGTTTATTCTCCTTCGGGTATATCCAGGTTGAACAACTGACGGGTGACATTGAGATAAAGGGAATCATCCCTGTGATCACCGGTATGGCGCAAAAACAGGATGGGGTCATGAATCGTTCGAGTGGCAATGGCCTGGGTCATCCGTTTGATGGCCTCAATATCTTCCGGTGCGAGGTGCTTCAAATTGGAAAGGGTTTTTTTAAATTCCATATCGACAATAGAAGACATTTTGTCGTTCATCGCCTTAATCGTCGGCACAATCGCCAGGCTTTCCAGCCAGGTACGAAACTTTACCACGGCTTCATCAACATATCTCTCCGCCTTTACCGTCTCTTTTCCCCGCTGCTCAATGTTTGACTCGACAATACTTTTCAAGTCATCAATATCATAAACATACGCATTGGAAATCGAGTTGATGTCCGGGTCAATATCCCTCGGAACAGCAATATCAATAAAAAAAAGGGTTTGATGATGCCTTTTTTTCATGGCCCGTTTGACCTGTTCGCAGGTTAACACATAGTCGGTGGCACCGGTGGAACTGATAATAATATCCACCGATGGTAACACGGATTCCCTTTCTTCAAACTTGATGGCCTGCCCCTTGAATTTGTCCGCCAGGGCCACAGCGTTTTTAAAGGTTCGATTGGCCACTTGTATCTGCTTCACCCGGTGGGAAATCAAGTGTTCCACAGCCAGTTCGGCCATTTCACCGGCCCCCAGCAGCAGAACAGTCTTTTGGGATAAATCCGAAAAGATTTTATTGGCCAGCTCTGTGGCAGCATAGCTGATGGAAACCGCATTGTCACCGATGCCGGTTTCCCGCCTGATTTTTTTTGCAACACTGAACGACTTGTGCATCAGCCGGTTCAGCAACACGCTGGAGGCCTTGTTCGCCACAGCGACCCGGTAGGCCTGTTTGATCTGGCCCAGGATCTGGGGTTCGCCCACCACCATGGAATCCAGGCTGGATGCCACTTTGAACAAGTGCCGGATCGCCTCATCGTCTTGATACACGTACAAGGCACTTTTAAATTCAGCCGTGTCGACCTGCTTATGATGTGAAATAAACCCAATGATCTTATCAATCTGTTCACCGGTTTCCGGAATATATAAAATTTCTGTCCGGTTACAGGTGGAAAACACAAGGCTTTCTCGGATGTCGGCATCCTGCTTTAAAAATTCAAGGGCTGCCAGGGTCTCTTCACTGGAAAACGACAATTTCTCCCTGAGCGCCACAGGTGCGGTTTTGTGATTTGCGCCGATTAACATAATTTTTGGCATGGTTCTTTCTTTATTTTCTTGTTGCTTTATTTTGTAAATGCCTGGTGATGGCCGCCCACCAGCAGATTGACCCCAAGGAAGGTGAACACGACGATCAGAAAACCGATAAGGGTCATGATGGCTGATTTTCTACCGCGCCATCCCGAATACATCCGCAGGTGCAGCAAGGCCGCATAAACAAGCCAGGTTCCCACAGAAAAGACCTCTTTGGGGTCCCAGCTCCAGAATCTTCCCCAGATGGCTTTTGCATAGATAAAACCGGCCACAAGCCCGATGGTGAGCAAGGCAAATCCAGTGGTCAAACAGGTATACCCCACATTATCCAGGAGATCCAACGAGGGCAATCGCTTGAAAAAAAAGCCGGGACTTTTTGTCTTGATGCCTTTTTCCTGGAGAAGATATAAAATGCCGGCCCCGCCTGCCAGGGCAAGGGAGGCTTCGCCGGTAAACACCAGAAGGATGTGGGCGTAAAACCAGAACCCCTTTAAGGCGGCATTCTGTTCCACCGGCACATCAGGAATCATCAACACCGCCAGCATGACGGCTGACAACATTAGGGAAACAAATACCCCTAGAATTTTAAGATCAAACTTGTATTGGACAATTAAAAACATGCCCCCCAGGGCAAGGGCCGCCAGGGACAAACTCTGGGACAAATTCTGTATGGGCACCTGCCGGGTGGCCATGGTGTAAACCATCATGCTGATCAAATGAACCACAATGGCCAGTGAAATCAAACGAAACGCTGATTTTTGATAGATTTTTTTTTGATTAAACAAAAACAACACATACCCTGCCATGCTCAAAAAATAGAGTACAGTTGTTATCTGCAACCCCATCTGGGTTGTTTGAGGATTCATTCATCGCTCCTTGAAGAAACAAGATCCTGATAGACATATCCTTTTCCAAGCACATCCCCCAGTATCCGGTTTAAGTTGATGTCATCCTTTGCCTCGATCATTTCAAGGATTCCTTTCTCGATAAGGGTGTGGAATACCTGTTTATGATCTTCCGGGGCATGCCCCGATGACAAAAGTCTTTGACGGATATTGCCCATGAGCTGCAGCAATGTTGCATACGCCGGTCCGAACTGGTGCGCCAGATCCTGCCGAATCCGCTTGGCCATTGCAGGACTTGAGCCGGAGGTTGAAACCGCCAGAATCAGGTCCCCCCTGTCCACTGTGGCCGGCAGTAAAAAGTCGCTTTTGCCCGGTGCGTCCGCCACATTACAAAGGATATTGAGCCCGGCCGCATCGGCTTTGATCTGCTGGTTCAAAGCGGGGTTATTGGTGGCGGCAAAAACAAGAAACATCCCGTTTACATCCTTTTTTTCATAGGCTTTTTTCTCAAGACAAATAGACGAGTGCCTCAATTCATCAAACCGGGCTGAAAACCGATCACTGATCACGGTTACCCGGGCACCACATTTTTCAAGGGTTGCCGCCTTTCTTGCGCCCACCGCTCCCCCGCCCACAACCAGGCAGGCCTTACCTTTCATATCAAGGAATATGGGATAATATTTCATGGTTATCTGTATTCAACCCTTGTTTGCATAAAACATTTAATATATATTGCCCCAGGATATTTTTCAATGTTTAACTAATGCTTAGGATAAGTAACATGATTATCGATACCCACACCCATATTTTCCCAGAACGGATCAAACAGGACCGTTCCCCCTATTTTAACAATGAGCCGGAATTCAAACTGCTGTATGATTCACCCAAAGCAAAAATCATCACGATTGACACCTTAATCGCATCCATGGATACCCATCAGGTCGATATCTCGGTGATTTGCGGATTCCCCTGGCGCGACTCCGACACGGCACGCCGGAACAATGATGCCATCATTGCATCTGTTCAGCAATACCCGGACAGGATTAAGGGACTGGCCTGTTTTGATGCCGCTTGGGAGGGGGCCGCCCATGAGACCCAGAGATGTATTGATGCGGGTCTTTGCGGGGCCGGAGAACTGGCCTTTTATCTGTCCGGGATTGACACTGCTGCATTGGCGTGCCTTGAGCCTGTCATGACCGTTTTACGGGCCAACGGCGACCTGCCTTGTATGATCCATACCAACGAGCCCGTGGGACACATTTACCCCGGCAAAACCCCCATCACCCTGGAACAGATCTACACGCTGGCCCAGACCTTCCCTGACAACAAGATCATCCTGGCCCACTGGGGAGGGGGCATCTTCTTTTACAATCGAATGAAAAAACAGGCAAAAGACATTTTAAAAAACATCTGGTATGACACGGCAGCCTCCCCGTTTTTATACGATGCCCAGGTCTATGACCTGGCCGTTGATGCCGGCGTGATAGATAAAGTGCTGCTGGGAACGGATTTTCCGTTATTGTCCCCTGCCCGGTATTACACGGATATGGAAAACTCAGCGTTAACCACCGTTCAAAAAGATCTTGTTCTGGGAAGGAATGCCGCCCTGTTGTACGGATAATCCTTTTTTATCGGCTATGGCTTTCGTGTATGACCCCTCCCATTAAAATCAGGAAGAGAGATCTTTTTCAAGGTACAGGATATTGCCCTTATCATTGTACGAATAGCGATTGAAATACGTTCCAATGATACGGATTCCCCGGCCATGGTCATTGTTCTCAAGCTGACCTAATGTTTGCTGTTTTCTCCAGTCAAACCCGTCCCCCTCATCCTGGATCATCAACTGAATGGCGCGTTTGCTAACGATGGTAAATAAAAATCGCACCATTTTAGCCGGATCATCTCCATTCCCATGCCGGACCGCATTGGTAAGGCCTTCTCTGATCACAAGATTGATGGAGAACAACAGGTCGTCAATATCGTTTAAATTTGACCGAATATACTGGTTGGTCCGTTCACAGACATCATCAATATTCTTCATGGTTGAAGAAAATGTAAAACAAATTGAATCGGCTGTCTGCCGGATCATTAACACAGGCTGCTTTCCCGTCATCGGTCTATACCTCTAAGCACAAGACAACGATATCGTCTTCCGCTGAAAAATCATTGCCAAACAGATGATGGATTAATTCGGTGGGCGCATTTTCATAGGGCACCTGTGCCAGTTGCCGGCAGGCCGGAAGGAGACTGGCGGCTCCGCTGACCCATGTGACCTTGTTTTCTGCCGACTCAACGAGCCCGTCAGAATAGATAAAGAACCGATCCCCTTTTGATACGGTGCGGCTTTGAATACCAAACTGCGCATCTTTGAAGATGCCAAGGACATCACCTTCAGTGGTAATCAGATAGGGATCCGCCCCCCGGGGCAGACAAACCACCGGCGGGTGACCGGCATTGATGATAATCATTTTTTTTGTGGCGCGATTGAGATGCAGGTAGCAGGCGGTCAGGTATTTACCCGCCGGCAGAATCGCCACCAGCACATCATTGATCATTTTCATGCTTTCAGCAGGTGTGTAAACAGGGGTGCAGTTCTGTACCAGCAGCGCCTTTAACGAAGCCGTCAGAAAACTGGCTGTAATATCGTGCCCGGAAAAATCCGCCACAAAATAACCGGTAATGGTATCTGAAATATTCAAGATGTCATAAAAATCACCCCCTGCTTCCTCAAGCGCTTTATAATAGATGCCAAAGGATGCATCAGGCTTGTCCCCGGGTGTTGTCAGCAGGGCGGCCTGGGCTTGTGTCACCTGTTTGAGACGGTTTGCCTGGGTGGCAATCAATGAGTTGGTGGCAATGGAAAGCTTCAGGTGGAGTCGCACTCTTGCCAGCACCTCAAGGGGATGAAACGGTTTGGTGATGTAGTCCACAGCCCCCAGATCAAATCCTTTTAACTTTGAAGCCACGCCAGTATCCCCCGTAAGAAAAATAACGGGGATGGCATTGGTTTCCGGGGTGTCTTTCAGTTTTTTTATGACATCGAATCCGCTTTCTCCCGGCATTTCAATGTCCAGCAGGATCAGATCCGGTTTTTCCTTCAGGGCCATGACCAGGGCATCTGGTCCATTTTCCGCACTCACGGTTCGATACCCTTCTTTGGATAAGGATTTTTCTATGAGTATTAAATTCAGCCGCTGATCATCAACGGATAAAATTTTATAGGGGGAAGTGTTTCCCATTCGCAAAGACCTTTACATAGGACTTTCGTTGTTGGACTTTTCAGCAGCCTGACCCCGTCCATTACAGCCGAAAACCAGTTGAGTTATAGGTAAATTTTAATCGGTTGTAAACCTTTCAGGAGAGAAAACCAGCCAATGATCGATTTTATTTAAAATTGACAATTCGAATAAAAGAAGCATCTTAAAACCTCAAATTATGACGATAAAAGGGTTTTGCCCAGAGGATTGAGTGATATGAAAAAAGATACCCACCTGTTTGTTCAGGAATATAAAGGCCTGGGGGCTTTTGGCCTTGACCGGGAAACCGATGAAGACACCATTATGTTTTATCTTCAAAAATTTTCTGAAGATACGTTTTTAAAAACCATTGTCCCCAGATTGTCAGACAAGGAACTTGAAGAAATCTACCTGTTTGTGAATGACAAGCTCAAACAGCATCTCTCGGAAGATGAATATCATCAGATTTTTCTAAAAGACCGATAGTCATCCATGGTTATTTTAAGTTTTTATGAGTTATTATTTTCTTCTTAGCCTGTGATATTACTATTTTATTGACTGTTTACCCGTTTTAGCCTATTTTATCGGATCAGGTAATATCAAACACCAAAAAAAGGAGACCAAAAATGAACACCAAAAAAATTTTTATCAGCGTTATATCCGCTGTTTTTTTTATGGTGCTGGCCACCAGTGCCCAGGCTGAAACCAAAAGTTTGATGATGGCCACCACCACCAGTACCGATAACACCGGGCTGCTCGAGTACCTTATTCCCCACTTTGAAAAGGAAACCGGCATTTCCCTGAAATGGACGGCCACGGGAACGGGGAAGGCTCTGAAACTTGGCCAGAACTGTGATGTGGATGTGTTGCTGGTTCACGCGCCGGCTGCTGAAAAAACCTACATTGAAAAAGGATATGGAAAAGACAGAAGACAGGTCATGTACAATGATTTTGTCATCATCGGGCCTGAAAATGATCCCGCGGGTATAAAAGGCAAAACCATATCAGATGCCTTAAGCACGATCAAGAGCAAAGGGGCCATGTTTATGAGCCGGGGAGATGATTCCGGAACCAATAAAAAAGAAAAACTGCTCTGGAAAGATGCCCGTATCCCCTTACCAGACAAAGAAAACTGGTATATCCAGACAGGACAGGGCATGCTGGCCACTATCAATGTGGCCCAAGAAAGAAAAGGATACACCATGACCGATCGGGGCACCTACATCAAATATCAATCCCAGCAAGGCGGCAATGCCCCGTTGAAAGTGCTGGTGGAAGGGGATACCATCCTGTTGAACCAATACAGTGTGCTCACCCTTGATCCCGGCAACTGCCCCACTGCCAAATACGACCTGGCCCTCAAATTCTCAGACTGGATGGCATCACAGAACGCCCAGACCCTGATAAAAGACTTCAAGCTCCTTGGAGAAAAACTGTTTATCCCCAACGCGAAATAAATTAAAGGGGCTCAACTTTCGGTCTTTTGCTGTAATGAAACCCATGTAAAAATGGTCACATCCGAAAGTTGCGTTAAAGGAGATTATGGATTTTATTGTTGCAGGTTTTATCAAGGCCATTGAGCTTCTGATAAGCGGCGACATCTCCACATGGACTGCTGTCTGGGCCACATTAAAAGTGTCCACCTGCTCCATGCTCATGAGCATTGGCGCAGGGTTGCCCTGCGGATTTGTGCTGGGTTTTTTTGAGTTCAAAGGCAAAAAACATTTAAGGACCCTTGTGGATACACTCCTGGCCTTACCAACGGTTTTTGTCGGCCTGGCGGTTTATGCGGTGATTTCACGCCAGGGACCGCTGGGTGAACTGGGCCTGCTGTTCACCTTGACCGGCATTGCCATAGGCCAGACCATCCTTGCCTTTCCCATTGTAACCGCCATTACAGCTTCCACCATTGAAAATATTGACTATGACCTTAAATTGACCCTTGTTTCCCTGGGGGCGGGCAAACGCCATATCATCGCCACCTGTCTCTGGGAAGTCCGGTATGGCATCCTGGCGGCAGCCGTCACCGCCTATGGCCGGGTGTTAACCGAAGTCGGCATCTCCATGATGGTGGGAGGCAATATCAAGTACCACACCCGCACCGTCACCACCGCCATTGCCCTGGAAACCAACAAAGGCCTGTTTGCCGACGGCATTGCATTGGGGCTGGTGTTAATCACCATTGCGTTTATCGTGAATCTCTCCCTGTCTTTTTTAAGGAAACAATGACCCCCCCCCATCCAGCATACCAGTTACGCCATATCCAACACTATTATGGGGATAAAAAAGTGTTGGATATCCAGGATCTTACCATTGAAAACGGCTCGATTACCGGCCTGATCGGGCCCAATGGCAGCGGGAAAAGTACCTTGCTGAAAATACTGGCCTTTGCCCTGAGACCCACCCGGGGACAGATTTTCTACAACGGGCGACCGGAAGTGCCGTTTTCACAGACGATCCGGTCAAAGGTGACCCTTTTGACCCAGAAACCTTATCTGCTAAAACGCACGGTTTTTGAAAATATTGTGTATGGATTAAAAATCCGTCGAGACGATAATGATCTTACAAACAGAGTAAAAAAGGCCCTTTTGAATGTCGGGCTTGACTATAACCGGTTTGCCGCCAGGAAATGGCACGAATTGTCAGGCGGAGAGGCACAGCGGGTAGCCATGGCAGCCAGGCTTATCCTGAAACCTGAAATCCTGCTCCTGGATGAACCCATTACAAGTGTGGATACGAAAAGCGCAAAATTGATTCGCCAGGCATCATTAAATGCCCGGGACAATTGGGGGACGACCCTGGTCATTGCCAGCCATGATGTGCAGTGGCTGGGCTCCATCAGCGACCGACAGCTTGCCATCTTTAACGGTACGATTTTCGCTACGGGCATGGAAAATATTATCACCGGACCTTTTGAAAAAACAGGTAAAAAAACCATTGTGAAAGCCCTTGATGACGGCCAGAGAATCCGCCTGAAAGCGCCTGCCCAAGAGTTAGGATCGGCCATTATCCGGAAACAAAACATCACCATTGGCCTTGAACAGCACCCCGACAAAGGATTGGACAATCAATTGTCCGGCCATATTGTGTCCCTGATGCTGGAAAATAAAAGCGGGCATATCATGGCCACCGTCGCTATTCACGATCTTACGCTGATCACGAGGCTGTCTCCCGACCAAATCAGCCGATTTAACCTTTATCCCGGCAAAAGCGTTATGCTCGGCTTTCATTCAACCGATGTTGAATGGATATAATGTTTGATCTAAGCAACGGCAACCCTTCGATTTTCTATCATTTTAGGACAAATGGCGTTTACAGCATTTACTTTATACACTAGGGCATCTTTTATGAACCCCATGCTGTTTGCTGAAAGGGGGTTGTTATTTTTAAAAACAGCTTCTTCCATCGGGAAAAAGATATTGTCTTTCTGGGTTGTTTTATTAAAAAAATCAATCACATATTCCTGTGTTTCCAGGTAACAATCCATCTGTATACCACAAATCCTTGACGTCAGGATATACCAGTTGACGGCTGCCTCAAACAATTTCCGGCCGATTTCAATCTTTTCCTCTATACTGATCATCCGGGCAATCACAAACCGGACAAACTCAATGGAATTTTTTTCGCAGACAACTCCTTTAAAAGACTCCTGAAACGGCAATTTACCATTTTGCTGCTCAATGATCCCCAAAACACCCACAATTTCATACTTGGAAAAATCCAAAACAATGATATATTCATCGGGTTTTGGTATGGTTTTTCCTTCAGCAAGCATTTTACGCGTAATGTACTCTTTTTCCACCAGTGCATGGGCGTCATCAAATGCTTTTCCCCTTTTTGTAAAATAAACACTTTTCATCTTGATTTCCTTTTTTTTACTTGATTTTTCTTGAACCACCCATTTTAAAAAAATCAATCCTAAATATGAAAAAAATTTTCATAACTTACTTTAATTGTTGCCAATTTTAAAAAAACCTTAAAATACATGCTTTTTTTTTTGACGGTTTTATCCTCCTTGAAAAGGCTGACTTCCCATTAAAAAAAAGGACATTACCATATCAAAAAAAAAGCCACAACGAAAAAGGACACTGTCATATCAGTCCCCTTTTTCTGCCCCACCCAACTGAATAAAATAATGTGCTTACCATCCCCCCCTTTTTAAACGCAAACGGGTTAAGAATATTCAGCCATCATTCCATTTTTAATTGACACTGCAAGTTCTGTTCCAATTATCACAATGAGAATGGATTGTATTCTCTACTGATTTGGTCAACAAAGCGTATCACCCGCTCAAAAAAATGATTCCATTTGCGACTTCAACAGAATGAAACAAAGGAAAACAGGACATTTCTGGATAATAAAGGTTATAAAATAAGGAATAAATGTAATACCATTGTGTACTAATTTATATGAACCAGGCGGTTCATTTCACCCCGGCAGCCATCTCCGGTTTTAAGACAAGAAAAAACAATTTCCCGTAGGTGTTCATATGACCGGCCGTAAATTCGGCATATGTCCCATTTCCACAGAAAAGATCCGCCCTTGCCGGCCCTTTAATGGCACCGCCTGTATCTTGATTCAACACAAAAAACGCAGCGTTTTCCCACGCCTTTAATGGCAGTAGTGTTTGTTCGTCCGGTAATTGTGCCTGGGCAAAGCACAAGGCCCCTTTGGGAAACAGCCGGCTGTCCGTGGCAATGGACCGCAGGGCCGTAACCTCAACACCAAGGCTGCCATAGGGGCCGCCTTGTTCCCGTTGAAAAAAGACAACACTCTTATTCTGGTGTAGGACCTCATCCATTCTTTCCGGGTGCTGTTCCAGCCAGGTTCGGATGGCCTGCATGGACATGTTCTCTTTTAAAATTTCGTTTTTTTTCATGAGGTATCGTCCAATGGACCGGTAAGCATTGCCATTGGTGCCGGCATAATGCACCCGCAGCACCTCCCCCTGGCCCAGATCAATCCTCCCCGACCCCTGGATTTCCAGGAAAAACCGGTCGACCCGGCTTTTCAACCACACCACCGGCACAGATTTCATATGAAACGCGTCCAAAGAATTAATTTGGGCCCTTGAATAATATGGCACGACCCGATTGGTGGCCTCATTGACCCGTGCCACCAGGCGTTTGTGACCTTTATACTGATCTGAAAACGCTGACAAATCAATCTCCAGTAAATCATTGGGCCGGGAATACACCGAATACGGATAGGCATCGCTCCGGGTGAGCCGTCCCTCATAGGTGGGCTCGTAATAGCCGGTGAACAGCACCTCACCTGCCTCGTTTCCAGCGGCGGCATACACGGCGCAGCCGCGCCGGACAAACGTGTTCAACGCCTCGGTGGACGGCCCTTCCAACAAAAAGGCCTTAATGGTTTCCAACGACACGATCATATGCGCGGCCGTGTACCGCTCGTTTCCATACGCATATTGTCGATCCAGGGGAACCCGGTTAAAATACGCAAGGCTATGATCAATGGCAACCACCAGATCCTGGAAACCAAACCGGTCCATAAACACCGGATACTGCTGCGGTCTTAATTTTTTCAGGGACCTGAAAGGGACAGGCTCTTCTTTAACCCCTGGATGACATCCGTTAAAAAAACAGACCATGACCCCAAGAAAAATCCCCCCCATTATTTTTACTACGATTGCCTTCATCGCCTGGACACCGTATTAAATTCCCGGGTAACGGTGTTTGAATAGTCAATGCCGTGCAGGTCATCCATGGCTTTAGATGACACCTCAAGGGTTTCCAGTTTTTTTGCCGTGGACATGACCCGGGTTTCCATTACCCCCACGGTACGGTTATAGGCTGACACACACTTTGCCAGATCCTTTCCCAGACCGTTGACATGATCGGTCATGCTGCAGAGCCGGGAAAAAAGTTCCCCCCCCAGCACTCGGATCTCTTCGGCGTTTTCATAGCTTTTTTTTTGTTTCCAGGAATAAGAAACCGCCTTTAAAAGGGCAATCAAAGTAGTGGGGGTGGCCAAGATCACGCCCTTTTCAATGCCCGTTTCAATCAAATCCGGTTGAACCGCTAACGCGGCACTGAAAAAATTCTCACCAGGAATAAACAACACCACAAATTCAGGGGTCGGGGAAATCTGTTGAAAATAATTCTTGGACGACAGATTGACAATATGCTGGTGCACCTGGCGGGCATGGTCTTTCATGCGGGTTTCCCTTTCGGTTTCACTGGCAGCTTCCAGGGCATCCAGGTAGGCCATTAACGGCACCTTGGAATCAATGATAATGTGGCGGTTTTCCGGCAGGGTCACCACCATGTCCGGACGGATAGCCCCTTTGCCGACCCCGGATGCCAACTGCTCCTGAAAGTCGCAATGGTCGGTCATCCCGGCCAGCTCTGCCACCCGCTTCAAGGTGATCTCCCCCCATCGTCCCCGGACATGGGGCACCCGTAATGCCTTGACAAGATTTCCGGTTTCAATGTGCAGCAAGTTCTGATGCCGCCCCATTTCCAGGAGTCGTTCAGCAATGGCCCCATAGGCCTTTTCCCGGTCTTTTTCCATGAGATGGAGATGGGCTTCGTATTTATCAAGGGTCTGCCGGACCGGATCCACGGTTCTCAAGATCTCATTTCCCTTGATATCAAACTCTTTCCTGGCTTCCTTCACATAGGACGAAAAATACTGGTCCGCCAGGGCCATAAACCGGGTTGAATTATCATACAGGGCCTCTTTGGACAGGGTTTTCAATTTTTTTGAAATAAACATCCCGCTGATCCGTCCCAGGATCATGCAGACCAGCAACCCCACACCAAACCCCATACCCAGATAAGCCAGATTTTCAAGGGTGACCCCGCTATGTTGCAGTATAGGTTCCGCTTTTTCCCCCTGATTTGGATTTCAGATAGATATCGGAAATCCGCATGGCCCGGTCATAGGATTTGCACATGTCGTATATGGTTAAGGCAGCCACGGAAACAGCGGTCAAGGCCTCCATTTCCACACCGGTTTTTCCCACCAGTGATACCTCGGCCTCAATCATAATGGCCGGGGCGCTGGTATCAAAGGAAAAGTCAACCCTGGCATGGGTGATATTCAATGGATGACACATGGGGATCAGGTCCGATGTTTTCTTGGCCGCCATGACACCGGCAATTCTGGCCGCTTCCAGCACATTCCCCTTTTTGACTTTTTCATCCATGATCCGGTCAAGGGTCGCGGCCTCCATTGAAATTCTGCCGACCACAACAGCCACCCGTTTGGTTTCGGCCTTCTCGCCCACATCCACCATCCGGACCCGGCCCTCTTTATCGAGATGCGTAAACTCTGTCATTTTTTGTCCTATTTAAAATATTGGGTCTTGCTGGTCACCTCTTTCTTGACCAGGTTCAGTGTATCCGTCAGGGAAGCCAATACATTTTCCCGGATATCCCCGGCCACCACCAGGAACATGACATCATCTCCCACGGCAAGGGGTTTGCCCTCATTGATATGAATCAGGATATCAACGATACCCGGCCGTTTTTTCTGTTCTTCCAGGATCTGCGCCAGTCGGTCATGGTCCACGACAATCTCAAGCCCGGTCACTTCATCCCCTTCCCGGGACGTCTTCCTGACCACACCATTGTGACATAAAATCATTCCGGCCTTGTGGTAATCCGGATGCTGTTTGATCTGCTCCAGCAGTGTTGTAATGTTCATGGGATTCTCCTTATTCTTAGGGTTTGGTTCTATCCACCAGCCGTTTGGCGGTTTCAAGGTCTTCGGGGGTGTTGACATTAAAGATAAAGCGCATGTCCGGGTCCAATGCCTTTAATTGATCCACGGGCACTTTCTTGACTTTTTTTTCCCTGAAAAATTTTTTGATCATGAAAATTTCTTTTTCAAGGTTTGCCTCTATCAAGGGAATACAGTCTTTTGAATACACGGCGGACAAGGCTTCAAGCCCGTCATCCGTCTGGGGAACAATCACCTCATACCCGGGTTCGATCTGGTTCACCATATGTTCAATCACCGCCGGTTTGACAAACGGGGTATCACAGGCGGTCACGTAGGCATACGGACAGGCAGCATAAAAAAGCCCGGCGTGAAGGCCTGCCAGGGCACACCGTGACGGGATAATATCGGTGACCACGGTCATGTCCCAGCCGGCAAAGTCCCGGGGATCATTGACCACGATAATGACCTCTTTGAACAAGGTGGAGAACACCTTGTAAATGCTTTCCAGAATCATCACCTCCCCGATCTTTCGAAAGGTCTTTTTCTTGCCCGGCAGCCGGATGTTTTTCCCGCCGGCCAGTATCACACCTGTACAATCAAATTTCATTCCCACCTGTCCTTTATTTATACGGCTTTCTTTATTGCGCTGATTGCCGGCCGGTCATTAAAGTTTTGATAACCGCAACAACAAAAAAAACTGACCCTGTCTGTCATCAACAAAAGTTGAATACGTCATCTTAACACTGCTTATAGCAACTCAAAGTTAAAATCAAGGTGTTGCCCACCATAAAAAAAGATGATACAGATTCTACTGCACTCAACTTTCGTGTAAATGTAAATGGGGTCAGGCTTTCTTTATTGCGCTTTTTGCTGGCTGGGTCATTAAGATTTTGATAAAAGCAACAATAAAAAAAAGCCTGACCCTGTCCATCATCAAATTTAAAAGTTGCGTCACACACATATTAAACAAGGGAAGGCGGGTATATGAAAAAAAAAAGGACTCTCCTGAATGATCAGGATTTTAAGCGCATCATCACAAGAATGTCCCATGAAATCATAGAAAAGCATAAAGGCACCCAAAACCTTGCCCTTGTCGGGATCCAGACCCGGGGAGATTTTCTGGCCAAACGCCTGGCCGACCAGATCCGGACCATTGAAACAGTGGCCCTTCCCGTGGGCAGTATGGATATCAATATGTACCGGGACGACTGGACAAAAATCAGCCATCAACCCATTGTACGGCCATCCAATATCCCTTTTTCCGTGGATGACATGGACATTATCCTGGTGGATGATGTGCTGTTCACCGGCAGGACCATCCGGGCGGCCATGGATGCCTTGATGGATTTCGGCCGTCCGTCCCGCATCGAACTGGCCATCCTGGTGGACCGGGGGCACCGGGAATTGCCCATCCAGGCCGATTACAAAGGGATTTCCATTAACACCGAACACCCGGATATGATCACCGTCCTGGTGTCTGAACATGACCACCAGGATATGGTATATATCGAACAGGATTAACACATGAGCACACTTTTACACAAAAAAAACGTACCCAATCATATTAAAATTGCGATAATTTCAGTGTCCACCACACGGAATCTGTCCCAGGACGAATCCGGTGCCTGGATCAAAAAACAGGCCAAAAAAGAAGGCCATGAAGTGGTCATTCACCAGACCGTCACCGATGATATTGCAGCCATCAGGGAATTGACCCGGCATGTCACCGAAAAAATCTGCCCAGATGTCATTATCATGTCCGGCGGCACGGGGATCAGCCCCAAGGACGTCACCATCGAAGCGGTCAAGCCCCTGTTTGCTAAAGAGCTCACCGCGTTTGGCCCCCTTTTTTCCCAGCTGAGCTTTGAAGAAATTGATTCTGCGGCCATTCTCTCCCGGGCCACGGCCGGCATCATCGAAAAAACCCTCCTGTTTTGCATGCCCGGCAGTATAAAAGCCTGCAAACTAGCCTGCAATGCCCTGATATTTCCGGAACTGGGACACCTCATGAAACATATTAAGGAATAAGATAATGAAAGAAATTGACGCGTTTATTGACAACTGGACTGAAACCGACTCGAAAACAAAACAGGCCTTCACCGAACTGTATGACCACTTGAAAACCCTGTCAGATACCACCTTTACATTCAATGCCCGGCCCAAGGTCAGCTATTCCCTGCGTCCCCGGCACACAAACCAGCAGAACCGCACCCTGTTTGCCATGGTGGATGTCATTGATGATGATCCCAATGACAGGTGGCTGTCGGTCTGCTTTTACGGTGAAATGATCACCGACCCGGATGAAACCGGTGACCTCATCCCCGAAGGCCTTTTGGGGGAAGACGGCTACTGTTTTGACCTGTATGCGTATGACCCGGATGACATCAATTACCTGAAACAGCGGCTGTCCCAGGCCCATGAAACGGCTAAACAATAAAAGGGCATAACAAATACAATGAATCCTGATCCCCTGATCAACCTGCTGGTATCTGAAGAACAGCAGCCTGTTCTCAAACAATTGTCCGGGGCCATGCCGGATATCATTTTAAATGACCGGCAGATCTGTGATTTTGAATTGCTGGCCACGGGGGTGTTCTCCCCCTTAAACGGATTCATGAAACACATTGATTATGAATCCGTCCTGGACCGCATGCGCCTGGAATCCGGAGACCTCTGGCCCGTCCCCATCTGCCTGGATATCCCGGAAAGCCTTGCCGCGCCCCTTGAAACCGGTCAATCTGTGGCGTTAAGAGACCCGGAAGGGTTCCTTCTCGGGACCATGACCATCGAAGACATATGGCCTGTGGAGCTGGAAAAGGAAGCCCTGGCCATCTATGGCACCCGGGACATCACCCACCCTGGTGTGGACTACCTGTACAATAAATCCGGCAAAACCTATATCGGCGGTGAAATCCAGGCCCTGAACCTCCCCATCCATTCGGATTTTAAACAGATCCGGAACACCCCGGCGGAAGTACGAAAGATCTTTTCAAAACTCGGCTGGAACCGCATCGTGGGGTTCCAGACCCGGCAGCCCATCCACCGGCCCCAGTTTGAAATGACCATCCAGGCCATGCAGGAAGCCCGGGCCAATCTCCTCCTGCTGCCCATTGCCGGTGTCACCAAACCCGGCGACTTTGATCATTTCACCCGAATGCGCTGCTACCAGAAAGTTGCGGCCCACTATCCCCCGGATTCCTATGTCTTAAACCTGCTGCCCCTGGCCATGAGAATGGCAGGCCCCAGGGAAGCCATTCTCCACATGATCATCGGGAAAAACTTTGGCTGCACCCATTTTATCATCGGCCATGACCATGCCTCCCCGGGCAATGATAGCACCAACACCCCGTTTTACCAATACGACGATGCCACCGAGGTTGCCCGGAAAGCCACCAAGGAACTGGGCGTTGAAACCGTCACCTTTGAAGAAATGGTCTACCTGCCCTTTGAAGATGAATATAAAATTGCCGGCCAGGTCCCGGAGAAGATCGACACCATTTCCTTTAACGGAACCGACATCCAGAAACGAATCCGGACCGGCAAACGGGTGCCGGACTGGGCCACCTTCCCGGAAGTGATCCAGGAACTGCAAAAATCCTATCCCCCCCCAATCAAGCAGGGACTGACCGTTTTTTGCACCGGCCTATCCGGGGCGGGCAAATCCACCATTGCCAAAATCCTCTATGCCAGATTTCTTGAAATCGGCACCCGGCCAGTTACCCTTCTGGACGGGGATATTGTCCGGAGAAACCTGTCGTCTGAACTCAATTTTTCCAAAGAACACCGGGATATCAATGTTAAACGCATCGGGTTTGTGGCAGCAGAGATCACCAAAAACCGGGGCATTGCCATCTGCGCCCCCATTGCCCCCTATGAGAAAACAAGGGCCCAGATAAGAGAATCTATCGAAGCCCATGGCGGGTTCTTTGAAGTCCACGTGTCCACCCCCATCACGGAATGTGAAAAAAGAGACCGCAAAGGCATGTATGCCAAAGCAAGGGCCGGTCTGTTAAAAGGCTTTACCGGTGTGGACGACCCATACGAAGATCCGTCCAACCCGGAACTTAGAATCGATACATCAGGCCTGACACCGGATGAAGCAGCGCAACAAGTCCTGATCTACATCAGCCGGAAAGGATTTATCTAAAAGGGAAAAACAAACAACAATAAAAAATCAATCCATAACATGCTGCTCTGCAAACTGGGCCAGGACTTCGTGAATTCTCTGGGGAGGTGAGATGGTAAAATAATTTTCAGCAACCACATGGCCGATCTCATGGGCAACCACCCTCAGCCGGGCATTATCGGCCGAGTAGAAGACCCTGTTCCTGGACGGGGAATAAAAGGCAATATAATCCACATCAACATTGTAAAGCCTGCGGAAATCTTGATGGACTGCTCGTTCATCCGGATGAATCATGATGGAGAACGTCAGTTGGGGCAGGGACATGTCCAGGGCGGTCATCACCTTTTCCACAATAAAATTAATCTTTGTGATCACTTCATCCTCCAGGGTATCTCCCCTGTTCGTTTGAATTCTTGACCTGAGCCGCCCCATGTATAATTCATTGTTGAATGCCCTTAAATCATCTTTGTGAGAATAGGTGATGGTGGCATGTCTTGACACAAGGTCCTTTGCAACGGCATTCCCCGTGAAAAAAAACATCATTCCTGTTAAAAGGATTATATAGAGATCCTTTACACCATTCATCAAACAGTCTTCCTAGAGCTTTTCCCTGGGAAAGGTATAGTCATTAATCATGGTTTGAATATTTTTTTGACTGTCCCGGATATCATTTAGCAGTGGTAAAACAGCCTCTGCATACCCATCCGACTCTTCCAGCGCCTTTTTCAAATGCAGGGAGGACACGGCAATTGAGGCATTAAACCCCTCTATGAGTGCCAGCTTGTCACCCAGTATATAATTAAAGGCATTTATCTTTTGGGCCAGTTCTTTGCCTTCATCCTTTTTTCGCAACCGGATGGGATGAGAGATATCGCCTTCGATCATTTCATCAACGGTTTTTTCAAACCGGTAAAACGGACCTGCCACCCGGTGGGTTAGAAATAAGGTAATGAGGAGTACACCGCCCCCCCCGAAAACGATCAACAGCCACTGGGTGCTGAGGATCTTTTTAAACAGTATTCCCGGGGTTAACCCAATCTGCAGATGATAATCATCAAACACAATCGAGAGTGTATTTAAAGAAAAAAAACTGAATACCGCCACAAACAGGAGGCTTCCCATTACAGTCAGCAGGAAATAATTAAACAGATACCGCCCTTGAAATTCTTTGTTGATAAAATAATTGCGTCGCTTATACTGGAGCCGGTTCGTCATTTTTTCCTCCATATGTCTGCTGATGCCTTTATGGCACGGGTCCATTCATCCAACCGCTGTTCTTTTTTTTTATCCTGGATAAAGAGCGACACGCGTTTCATATCCACCGCCTGAACCGAATCCCCCGGCTGTTTTTTTTGGATATCATCCAGCCGGTAAACAGACACGCCATAGGCATCCGCCCGGGGATTTGAAGATTCCCCGGGGCTAAGGGGCAATACGATAAATTTCAAATCATCAGACAAGTCGATAAAATCAGCATTAATTTTTTCAACGGTTTCATTGGTTTTTGCCTGTGCATCTTTCATGCTGGGATACACCTGCTTGGTCAATGACAGTGTTTGCTGACACAATCTCTCGTAGGCTGCCAGTTCGTCCGGGGTGACCGCCACCACCAGGGATGACAATTTCCGGTCCAGGAGAATTTTAATCAACGACTGTTCATAGAAATTTTCAACCGATTGCCGAAAACTTTCTTCTGTATTAATTTTCATGCGGATGGCTTCCTGGATCAGCAATTGCCGGTCAATGACCGATTCGATAAATTGTGCCCGGCTCATGTAGGACGGTTTTCTTTTCAGCATGGTTTCAAATTCATCTTCAGAAATAATCCGGTCGTTTATGGATAACACCGGTGATGACATTTCAACACGGGTATCCACCAGTCCATAGACGGCCAGGCCGGAACACACCATCATGATCACAATAATGTAGTAAATATACTTCATCCTTGTTTTGTCCTTTACCTCAACTTATTGAAGACCGAACGTTGAGTCCTTTAATTAAAATTAATCGTCAACAATCAGTCGGCCGGTATTTCTCTCCACCTGAATGCAGCGGTCATCATAGAGCCTTTGCATACCATAGTCTTTAATATTCGTTATTTCAAGATCCGGCAGGCCATTGTCCCGCAGCCATTTTCGAATAATCGGCACCTGATCGGGATCCTCTACCCGGGCCGTGAAAATTTTAACCCGTATGCCGTTGTTGATCATTTTTTTAACCAGTGCCAGCATGGCGGGAACCGGTTCGCCCACCTTGCCATATGCGGCTGTCCGGCTATAATGGGCCAGGGTTCCGTCAAGGTCCACGCCGGTCCAGATCCTGGGGCGTTCCCGGGTTGATGTGTCAAACGCGTCAGGCGTATCCGCCCTTGCCGGACCAGGGGACCCAATGGCATATTCCCTGGACACCTGCTCTTTTGCTTTTTTAAAATATTTTTTTATTGAATTTAGCATGGTCATTTATATAATATAAAATTTGTTGAAAACAAATAAAAAGGGAGTTTCTGTTGAAAAAAGTCATATGTCTGATGATACTGCTCGTATCTTTATCTGCCCCCGGGTTCGCCGACACCCAGAAAGACCTGTTTGAAACTGGGGTTCGCCTGTTCAAACAAGGGCACTACCAGAAAGCGGTGGAGAGGTTTTCACAGTTGATCCAACTGGCTCCCGACCATGCAGATGCCTACAAAAACCGGGGGGTATCCTACATGAAACTGGAAAAATTTGATCTTGCGATCCAGGATTTTGAAACCGCAAAAACATTGTTTCCAGAACTGAAAGGACTCTATAGTAACCTTGGCGTGGCCTGGTATTACAAGAAAGACTATGAAAAAGCCATAGAAAGCTATGATACTGAAATCCAGATGGATTCAGAAAACCATGTGGCCTATTTTAACCGGGCCCTGTGCCTTGCTGAACTGGGCAGAAACACGGATGCCCTTGATGACCTGTCCAGAACACTGGCCCTTAAACCTGAATTTTACTGGGCCCTCTGCTATAAGGCGGATCTGCTTGCCCTGTCCGGGCAGGATATCCAGGCCATCAAAGCCTATGAAGCCGCCATCCGCCAGGACCCGGAAGACACGTATGCCCGGGAAAAACGGGTGCAGCTCAAGCAAAAAATGGGCACCAAAGAATCGCCTGACCTGCCCAAGCCCCCTTTGGGAAACCCAAAAGAGGATCCGCTTCAATATACCCTTCAGGCCGGCGCATTTCTCAATCCAACCAATGCCGACAAAATGAACACCAGATTACGGGATAACGGTTTTGATGCAAGGATACTGACACTCAAAGGGGCCAAAAACAAAACCTGGTACCTGGTCAGGTCAGGCCATTATGCAACAAAGGATGCCGCTCATAAGGCCGCTGAAATGCTAATGCAGACCCTTGCCGTAACATCGGTGGTCCGCACCAGGGACTCCTGGTAAAAGACGCTGACAGTGGAATCAGACTGAAAACCGGATGTTCAAGATATCGCCATCTTCAACTGTATAGTCTTTGCCTTCCACATAAATTCTGCCCGCCTTCTTGAGTTCAGCCTCACTGCCGGCTTCCATGAGGTCATCATATTTAAAGACCTCTGCCCGGATAAAGCCCCTTTCAAGATCGGAATGGATGACCCCGGCGGCCCTGGGGGCTCTTGCGCCCTTCCTGACCAGCCACTGGCGGACTTCATCTTTTCCCACGGTAAAAAAAGAAATCAGGTTCAACGATTTTAAACACAGCTTTGTCAGACTCTCAAGGGCTGTCTGGGTGATGCCAAGGTCCTGGAGGAACTCCTCTTTTTCTTCCTGGGTATCCAGCAGGGCAATCTCGGCCTCAACCTTTGCAGACACCAGCATGACTTCAATCTCCTGGGTTTCACAGCGAAGTTGAAACTGTGACAGCAACGGGCCACTTTCCAGGTCCTCTTCAGATACATTAACGGCGATGACCAGTTTTTTCCGGGTAATAAACGGATAACTCCGGATCATCTTTTCTTCATCATCTGTTAATTCAATCCGTCTTAACGGGGTTTCCGATTCAAGGAACTCTTTCAGGCGGCCCATCAGAACCAGCTCTTTTTGCTGATCCTCATCTTTTATTTTTTTGACCATTGCCTCCAGACGGTCGATGCGTTTTTCAACAAATATCTGATCATGCATGATCAGTTCTGAATTGACCATTTCAAAATCTCTTATGGCATCCACAGAGCCTTCCGCATGGTAAATGGCATCATCTTCAAAGGCCCGGACCACATGGCAGATGGCATCCATGTCCGCGATATCCTTGAAAATGGATCCCTTGGCAATGGTTTCCGCTTCCATTTTCGGCAGCAATACAAGATCAATTCTGGCCCTGACATTTTTTTTAGGGTCGTACATCTCCACCAGCCGATTAAATCTTGAATCAAGAATATCTGCAGCGCCGGGAACAGGCTTAGCTGCTTTGGACGGTTCTTTGATTTCATTTCCCGTTAAAATCTGAAACAATGTTTTTTTGCCTGTCTGGGGCAGGCCGATAATTCCAACCTTCATGGGGTATGCGGTATCCTTAAATTAAGTTAATTTTTTGTTTTTCCACCACTTGATTTTGCCGGTATAAAATCGCCACATGCCCTATCATGCCGGCGACATGGGATTTGGTAGCTTTGGCAACCGCCTGGATCAAGGCATTTTTTTGATCTTTTTCTTTAAAATCATTAAATTTCACTTTGATCAGTTCCGTGGCTTCAAGCGCTGTATCAACTTCTTCAATCAGCGCTTGGGTAACCCCCTTCTGACCGATAAATACAGCAGGGTTCAAATTATGGGCAAGCCCCCTTAAGTATTTCCGTTGTGATCCTTTTAAGTCTTTCAAGTCATGCATCCTTTAAAATATGGGTTAAGATAGATATCATATCATATAAAAAATAAGTTTTACAGTATAGTTGACCGCTCAATTTAAAAATTAATTTGCCTTGCACCCCAATATATTGTAAACTAACTGCTTATTTAAAGTTACTGGAGTAAGGCACTATTTTCCAGTACTTTTATCGTTAACTCATGTTCATTTTAAATTTAAAAAGACGTCTCATATGGATGTAAAACCAACTTATGAAGCATTGGAACAAAGGGTTCAAGAATTAGAGAAGTCTGAGAATAAACTGCGGGAAAGCGAAGAACGGTTTCGCGTGGCATTCCATACAAGTCCTGATGCAATCAATCTCAACAGGATTTCTGATGGAATGTATATCGATATCAATGAGGGGTTCAGCAGACTCACGGGGTATACCCGGGATGATATTTTTGGAAAAACCTCCCTTTCCCTGGACATCTGGGAAAACCCTGAAGACAGAAAACGACTGGTCGATGGTTTGTCGCGGACAGGCCATGTGGAAAACCTGGAGGCCCGGTTTGTCCGAAAAGACAGAACTGTCGGCGTGGGCTTGATGTCCGCCCGGACCTTGCAAATCAATAATGAAATGGTCATTTTATCCGTAACCCGGGACATTACTACACTCAAAAAATCCGAGGTGGCATTGCGGAAGAGTGAAGAAAAATTCCGCCAAATTTATAATAATATTCTGGATGTCTATTATGAAGCAAGCCTGGATGGGATTCTTTTAGAAATCAGCCCTTCAATTGAAAAAGTTTCTCAGTATAAGCGGGAAGAGCTTATCGGTAAATCACTCTATGAGATTTATACCCATCCTGGCGATCGGGATACCCTTATTGAGATAATTTTAGACAAGGAAATTGTCAAAGACTATGAACTGAACCTTACAGATAAAAACAACACCCAACATATCTGTTCCATAAATATCGAACTGGTCAAAGACACAGCAGGTCGCCCGTTAAAGATAGTTGGTATTTTTCGTGATATTTCAGATCGAAAAAAAATGGAAGATGAAAAAATTAACGCGCAAAAAATTGCAAATGAACATGAAAAACTGGCATTGGTGGGACAGGTCGCAGGAAAAATGGCCCATGATTTTAATAATGTCCTGGGGATTATCATGGGGAACGCCGAGCTCTCTCTTTTGGATTGCAAGGATGCTGAAACAAAACAGACCCTCGAATTGATATACCAGCAAACCATACGCGGTAAAAATTTAATAAAAAACCTGGTGGCATTTGCCAAAGACCAGGAACCCAAGCAGGAATTTTTTAAAATAAATGAAAAAATTGATCTTGTCATAAACCTGCTGAGAAAAGATTTGGACGGCATTGAGCTGATAACGGAAACCAAACCCGGAATACCGGATTTACTAGCAGATCCCGGAATGATCGAACATGCCCTTGTAAACCTGATTCAAAACGCCATTCATGCCACCAGTAAGGCGGATGATCCGATGATCACCCTGCGATCGTATTGCCTTGACAATACGATCTGTTTTGAAATTCAGGACAATGGATGCGGCATCCCCAAAGAGCATTTAACCCATATTTTTGATCCCTCTTTTACCCTGAAGGGCAACAAGGACGTGACAGGTTCATATGCTCGGGGTATTAACGGCACCGGGTATGGGATGTCCAATGTTAAAAAATATATCGAACTGCACAAGGGTGATCTTTCATTTGAATCCAAACCGGGCTCAGGAACAACCTTTACCATCTGTCTGCCGATTATTCGAAAACGATTAACCCGGCAGGAAAAAACAGATCTCCGGAAAGACATCACCTGTTCTGGAAAATATATTCTACTGGTTGAAGATGAAACCGCTATCTCAGATGTACAATACACGGTATTAACCCAGGATCCCTGCAGCCATAAAGTGGATATTGCCAATAACGGAACCGTTGCCATGGATTTGTTCAATCGAAATAAATATGATTTGATCAGTTTAGATCATGTTCTGCCAGGAAAAACAAGTGGGATGGACGTGTATAAGCATATTCGACGAACCAACCAAACCCTTCCCATACTGTTTATTTCGGGCAATATCGAATTCCTGGAGTCGATAAAGGGTCTCAAACAAAAGGATGTCAATATTGCGCATCAATCAAAACCCTGTCAAAATAAAGAATATGTAAACAGCATCAACAACCTGCTCAAAAGGAGGCTGAAATGACAACACAAAAGATAACGTTGACAATTGACGGCATGAGTTGCGGCCATTGCTCGACAATGGTCCAGAGAACCCTTGACGCAATTGAGGGTATTTCCAATGTATCGGTGGATCTTGACGGGAAACAGGCCCGGTTTGATACGGATACGCCAGCACGCATTGAGACCGCTATTCAACAGATAAATGAAGCCGGTTATACGGCATCACGGCCGTAGTCCAATGGCTTCTCCGGTTCAACCCAGACAGACCCTCTCAACCCCGGGCGTTACAATCCTGTCGGGTATGGATGGGCAAATTCCCGCCGGTCTGCCCGTGAGTGCCGCCCCCCTGGCAGCACATGAAAAACCGGGCTATAGGATGTGTTCATATGTAAAAACATTCATCAAAACCGATGCAGGGCATATTCCCATCATCACCTCCCTGCTGGGAAAAGCAGACCTTTTTTCAACTTTTTATGTCAGATGCGGCATCAACCGACATCAATATACAGTGGCTCCCGGACTTTACGGCATTGGAGAGCCGGATAAAACTTCTGACGTACTGGTGACAGCAAATTTTAAATTGACCTTTGATCACCTGAGAAAGGCACTTGCACACGTGAATGCATGGATCCTTGTCCTGGATACAAACGGCGTCAATGTCTGGTGTGCGGCAGGCAAGGGAACCTTTTCCACCCGGGAACTGGTGACAAGGATTAAAACCACGTCCCTTGATAAAATTGTGGATCACAAAAGGGTCATCGTTCCCCAACTGGGTGCCACGGGTGTGTCTGCAAAGGATGTGAAAACTCAGTCCGGGTTCAGGGTGGTATATGGTCCCATCCGGGCCAATGATATTCCGGTTTTTTTACAGAACCATAGAATCGCGGACAAACAGATGCGACAGATCACCTTCAGCCTGTATGAACGGTTTATTCTCACCCCCGTGGAAATTCAGATGGCGCTGAAACCATCTTTGATCGCCATCATTGCCCTGTTCATCCTTTCAGGTTTTGGCCCGGGTATATTTTCTTTTTCCGGGGCCTGGGAAAGAGGGGTCCTGGCGGTTTATGCCCTGGTGGCCGGCATCATTTCCGGGGCCATTGCTACCCCGGTACTCCTGCCCTTTATTCCCTCCAGGGCCTTTGCCCTCAAGGGGATCATTGTTGGAAGTATCTTTGCCGTACTTGTTTTGCTGCCAATGGCAAATACCATTAACGGCATCGCCGGAGGCCTGGCACTTTTTTTATTCAGTGTGACCATCAGCTCGTATCTGGCCATGAACTTTACCGGGGCAACACCGTTCACCTCACCTTCCGGGGTTGAACACGAGATGAAACAGTACATCCCGGTGCAGTTGGCGTGCCTTGCGATATCAACCGGGCTGTGGATATATGCTGCCTTTTAAACCGAACGTTAAAGGAGTCAACCATGAAAGACATCAGATATCTGGATGACATATCAAGCCTGGTGCTGACAGATGAAAAATGCGTCGGGTGCGGCCTGTGTATCGAAGTCTGCCCCCACGGCGTGTTTGAAATGCAACACAACAAAGCCCGTATTGTTGATTTCAATGCCTGCATGGAATGTGGTGCCTGTGTGAACAATTGTCCTTCAGGCGCCCTCTCCGTCAGTCCCGGGGTGGGCTGAGCCGCCTATATTATCCAGGTCTGGATAAAAGGCAAAGAAAACGCATCCTGTGGCACGGGCGGGTGCTGCTGACCCCATAAGAATGCTTGGGGTCAGGCTTTCTTTATGGCACTTTTTACCCGTCTGGTCATGAAATAGTGATAAAAAGCACAATAAAAAAAGCCTGACCCCGTCAAACTTGAGTTAATACATGGCTTCGATCAAGTCTTTAAAGGCCTTGTTGACGAATTTTCGTTTGATTTTCATGGTGGGGGTCACCTCCCCGTCTTCTTCGTACAGCCGCTTGGGCAGAAGGGTAAATTTTCTGATCTGTTCCACCCGGGCAAGGGTTTCATTGACGTTTTTGACCTCCCGGTCAATCAGGGCAATCACCTGTTCGTTAGCGGTCAGGTCCTTATAGGTTGAAAACTGGACCTTGTTATCCTGGGCAAACTTCATTACATTGTCATCATCGATCATGACCAGGCAGGATAAAAATTTCCGCCTGTCCCCGATGACCACGGCATCATTGATGTAAACACTTGCCTTGAGCTTGTTTTCAATATACTGGGGGGTAATATTTTTACCCCCTGCCGTAACGATAATGTCTTTTTTGCGGTCGGTAATTTTTAAAAACCCTTCCGCATCCATCTCCCCTACATCTCCTGTATACAGCCAGCCATCCTTAATGGTTTCAGCCGTTGCATCATCCGCCTTATAATATCCCTTAAACACCCCGGGAGACCGGACCAGGATTTCGCCGTCCTTGGCAATCTTTATCATGACCCCGTCAAGGGCCCTGCCCACGGTGCCAAACCGCGTCATTTTTTCCGGAGAAAGGGTGGTGACACCGGTTCCCTCGGTCTGGCCATATCCCTCGATCAGGTTCATTCCAATGGACTGGAAAAACCGCAGCACCTCTTTTGAAATGGGTGCGGCCCCGGAAATCGCTACCCGGATGTTTTCAAAGCCCAGCCGCTCTTTCAGCTTTCTGAAGACAACCAGCCAGGCCACGGCGTAAGCCCCTTTGAGGAAAAGATTGACCGACGTTGAATTCATGATCCGATCGGCCCGCTTTTCGCCAATTCCCAGGGCCATATTGAAAACAACCCGCTTGAACCATGTGGCATCTGCCATTTTGATCATGATATTGGAATAATATTTTTCCCAAATTCGTGGAACCGCATATCCTATGGTGGGGGAGACTTCCATCATATTTTGCATGACCGTATCCGGTTTTTCCACAAAATTAACCGTATACACAAATTTTATATGGATAAACACAGTGAAAAGCCGTTCAAAAATATGGCACAACGGCAGAAAAGACAAGACATTGTCTGCCATGTCTATCCGGATGGTCTGGTCCACTGCACCAGCCATCCAGGTGACATTTTTATGGGTGAGCATGGCCCCTTTGGGCGGCCCTGTGGTTCCGGAGGTATAAATAATCACGGCCGGATCATCCGGGGTAACCCTGGCCTGCCGGTCAACAAACAATGTGGCATGGGCTTCATCCGCCTGGTGACCCTTTTCCAGCAACTGATCAAAGGTCATGACCATGGGATCGGTGAAGGTGTTCAATCCCTTGGTATCCCATACGATGACTTTTTTCAGCAATGGTGAGGTCTCCCGGAACATCAACCACTTGTCCAGCTGCTCTTCATTTTCCACAAACAAAAACCGGGCATCGCTGTGATTGACCACATACGCCACCTGCTGCCAGGCGTTGGTGGCATAAATTCCCACGGATACGCCACCCACACACTGAATCCCCAGATCGGCCATCACCCATTCCATGCTGTTGTCACCAATGATACCGACACAGTCCCCTTGCTCAAGGCCCATGGATACAAGGGCACACCCGATTTTTTTGGCCTTATCATGATATGCCTGCCAGGTAATCTCCTGCCAGAGTCCAATATTTTTTCTCCGCAGGGCTATCTTTGAGCCATGCTGGGCAACCGTCCGGTTAAACACCTGGGGAACGGTCTCAAATTGGATCTCTACCGGTTTCACCGCCATGCTTTCTTCCTTTTCCATCGCTGGTAGCCTTTGGCTGATGTTTCAGATTTTATGCCAAGATAAAACTCTTTGACATCCTTATCCTCCAGAAGATCTGTTGAGTTGCCTTTCATCACAAACCGGCCGTTTTCAAGGATCAGGCCGGTACCGGATATGGACAGCGCCATATTTGCATTCTGTTCCACCAGGAGAATGGTGGTGCCTGTCAAATTTATCTCCCGGATAATGGCAAATATCTCTTTGACCAGGATAGGGGACAGGCCCAGGGAGGGTTCGTCCAGAATCATCAGTCGGGGCCTGAGCATCAATGCCCTGCCAATGGCCAGCATCTGCTGTTCCCCGCCGGAAAGTGTCCCGGCCCACTGGTGGGTTCTCTGCTTTAAAACCGGAAAATACGCAAACACCTTTTCAATGTCCTGTTTCACCCCTGGGGTATCTTTCCTCAGATACGCCCCCATCAACAGATGTTCGTGGACAGTAAGTTCTTCAAAAATCTCCCGGCCTTCCGGCACGTAGGCAATGCCTTTCCGGACGATCTCATCCGTATCCCGGTTCTGGATGGGTACCCCGTCAAATTCAATGACGCCCTTTTCCGGCTGGTCTTTTATCAACGCCATAATGGTCTTTAGAATCGTTGATTTCCCTGCACCGTTATTGCCCAGGATGGCGGTGATACTGCCCTCTTCCACCGCAAAAGACGCCCCCCGGATGGCATAGACCAGATCATAATAGGTCTCGATATTTTTGACTTCCAGCAACGCTGTCATACCTGCTTTTCCTCTCCGATATAGGCTTTCAGGACTTCCGTGTTCTGCTGAACCTGTTCAGGAGTGCCCAGGGTAACCTGCTTTCCAAAATTAATGGCCAGAACCCGGGTTGAAATATCCATGACCATTTTCATATCATGCTCAATGAGCAGAATGGATACCCCCAGGTCATCCTGGATATCCTTTATCCAGAAGATCATATCCTGTTTTTCCTCTGAATTCATTCCCGCACAGGGTTCATCCAGCAGGAGCAGCTCCGGCTCCAGGGCCAGGGCCCTCCCCAATTCAATCAATTTCTGGGTGCCATAGGGAAGCCCCCCCACAAACGTATCCCGCACATTCTGCAGTTCAAGGAAATCGATAATCCGTTCCACCCGTTCGCGATGCCGGGTTTCTTCTCTGCCGGCAAATGACGACTTTCCCCACATGACCATTCCCCTGAAAAGTCCTGTTTTCATATGGATATGGCGGCCCAGCAGGATATTTTCCATGGTGTTCATGTGGGAAAAAAGTTCTATGTTCTGGAAGGTCCGGGCAATGCCCATCCGGGCAATGGCATCGGGTTTTTTGTTTTCAATGGCGGTTTCCTTAAACCGGATACTTCCCTGATCCGGTTGATACAGACCGGAGATACAATTGAAAAGGGTGGTCTTTCCTGCCCCATTGGGACCGATCACGGAAAAAATCTCACCCTTGTTCATGGTAAAACCGATATCCTGGAGGGCCTTTATCCCGCCAAAGGAAATAGACAGGTGGTCAACCCGGAAAAAAGGCGCCCCCATTCTACTTGATATCCATCCAATCGGTGAGCCTTTTTGCTTTTCCCCCGGCCAGGCACTGCAGCAAAAAGGTCTGGGATGCCCCCTGCCGGGAATACATATCATTCTTGTTGTAGGGTTTGTAACTGACTTCCGGACCGATCCCCTTGAATCCGCTTATACTTTCCATGGCCGTAATAAAATTTTCCCGGGTCAAATCCCGACCGCACCGTTTCAATCCTTCAATCATGGGCTCAGTAAAAATAATGCCCGCATAATAAAAAACCCCCCATCTTTCGCCCTTGGCAGCATAGGTATCAAACACTTCTTTTTTATACTTATTGAGCAACGGATACCCTGACTCCGGCAATTCGCCCAGTGTTGCCGTAATGACCCCTTCCCAGAGCCCTTTTGTGATATGCATCATGAAGGGAAAGTCCGATGTGGTGCTGGTGCTCATGAATTGCGGGGCAAACTTCATGGCCTTGCTGATACCGACAATCCTTGCAGAATGGGGCACTGTTGTCCACATTAAGACCATGTCCGGTTTGGCTTTTCTCAACTTCATGACATGGGGTTTAAGGTCGGAGTCCTTGGCTTCCATGGAGACCTGGGCCACGGCTTTCAGCCCATGGGCCTTTAATTCGGCGAGCGCCCCCCGCAGCCCGTTTTTTCCATATTCATCATTGAGGTAAGCAATGGCCACCCGTTTTTTGCCCATGGTCTCAATGGCATATTTTACCAGGGCCTTTGCCTCACCCACATACAGCGGATATACGGCAAACAGATTTTTCTGGGGCGGATTTACCCAGTGCATGGACCCTGCGGCCGGACCGACCCAGGGCACATTTCTTTTGGCCAGGTAATCACGAACCGACAAACCCGGAGAGGTGCCCACACCGCAGGCCCAGGCAAATATACCGGTGCCTTCCTGGAGTTCTTTCACCCCGGCCTTTGTCTTGGCCGGATTATATCCGTCATCAAACATGTGATAGACGATTTTCCGGCCATGGATACCGCCATTGTCATTGATCCATTTAAAATAATCACCGGTCCCCCTGGCCACATTCCCCCAGGCCGCTGCAGGACCGCTCTGGGGACCCCACTGCCCGAGATGAATTTCCGTATCCGTCACCCCCTCTTCTGCAAAAAGATCCGGGGTAAAACTCAGTAAAATGGCAAAAAAAACAAATAAAGTAAGCAATAATTTTTTTTTCATCATGTCCTCCTTTTTAAATGATCATGGGTTTATATCATGTTCCTTATTCCCTGATAAACGGCCCTGACTATACCTTTTTCACATAATGCCTGGCAAAAAGGCCACTGGGTCTAATACACAGCACCAGTACAATGATGACAAACGCCACCACGGTCTTAAACTCGATGGAGACATACCCGCCAAACAGATTTTCAATAATCCCCAGCAGATAGGCCGCCACCACCGCACCGGGCAAAGAGGTCATCCCGCCCATGACGGCTGCGGCAAATCCCTTGAGCATGGGATCCCACATCATGTAAGGGTGCATGATGGTCGGGGAAATCAACAGCCCGGCCACAGCCCCGACAAGGGATGAAATCCCCCAGGTTATCATCAAAATGCGATTTGTCCTGATGCCCACAATTTGTGCCGCCACACGGTTTTGCTGGGTGGCTTTCATGGCCAGCCCCAGCTTGGTAAATTTAAAAAACAGGAAGAGAACGATCATCAGCAATAATGCCGCCACCAATGTCAGGACTTCAAGCTTACTGATAAAGATATCCCGGATGATTAAACTGTCATAGGGCCCTATGGGAAAGGGCATGGTCTTTTGTTCGGCCCCGAATTTCCATGACACAAATCCTAAAAGGATCATCTCGATACCAATGGTGATAACAATCATCCCAAGGACATTGGGTTCTTTTGCCCGCCGGAGGATAGCAAATTCCAGGAAACACCCCAGTAAAACGGCAAACACAAGGGTGAAAAAAAAGGCCAGGTACACTGACAGGTGAAAAGAGGTGAGGAGCATCATGGCAAAAAAGGACGAAATCAGGGCCATTTCCCCCTGGGCAAAATTCGGCACTTCAGATGTTTTATAAATAATGACCATGGCCAGTCCCATCAATGCATAGGAGCTTCCCACGGCAATGCCGCTGACAATCATCTGGATAAAATCTATCATTCAGGCTCCTTTTATCTGAAAAACCGGTTACGCCTTGACATCAAGCGTCTTTCATATTTTGTTGTCACAGGGTGACCTGCCATGGCCGGTATTAAAACGGCCAGGTTCGCCAGTATTTTTTCGTTCGAATCCATACGCCATAGAGCCCCAGGGGTTCAAACAGCATGATCAGGACCATGATGGACCCAAACACAATAAACTGGATATTCGAGACACCGGTGATGGAAAACCAATTTTGAGAAAGGGTTTCCAGCCAGTCCCCGATATAGGGAATATCCAGAATATTCCGTAATTTCAGGTCCAGCCAGCAAAGCAATGCAGCACCGGCTATGGAACCCATCATGGACCCTAAGCCGCCCACCACCACCATGGCCAGAAACATAATGGACATCATCAGGGTGAAAATTTCAGGTTCAATAAACTTTAAGACAAAGGCATACAAACCACCGGCCATACCGGCATAAAAAGCACTGACGGCAAAGGCCAGGGTTTTATAATACACGATATTCACCCCCATGGTCTGGGCGGCGATATCGGCGTCCCGGATGGCAATAAATGCCCGTCCCACCCGTGTCTTGATAAGGTTCCGCATGAACAGCAGCAACAGAATGGTCAGGGTAATCAACAGAAAATAAAACTCTTTATCCGTATCCAGAACCCAGGAACCAATGATAATGTCCGGTGCATGGAGACCTTCCCTGCCACCGAAAATCTCCATCCGGCCGATGATCTGGGTAATGGTCAATCCAAACCCCAGTGTGGCAATGGCCAGGTAGGGTCCCTCAAGCCGGAGGGCCGGCAGTCCCAGTAAAAACCCAAACCCGGCGGCAACAAGAGCGGCACATGGCAGGGCCAGGAGAAAAGGAACGCCTGCCTTGGCCATCAGAATAATCGTGCCATAGGCACCAATGGCAAAAAAACCGGCATGACCCAGGGAAATCTGACCGGTATAGCCGACCAGAAGGTTCAGGCCGGTTGCCACGATAATATTAATGGCAATATAGTTGGCCACATACACATAATAATTGTCTACAAACAAGGGAAAAAGATAAAGAGATACTATCAAGACAACAAACCAGAAAATAACGACCGGTGAGGACAAAAGCTGTATATCCTCATAATACTCTCTTTTCATATCCATGGAAAACAATCCTTTTATGGTCAATGGCCGGATAAAACGATCTATATTACTACTTATTTTTAAGCTTATGGGTTGTCAAGCAAAAAGAAAAGAAGCTTCAAATAATAAACAAGGTTTAGATTTCGCATATTCAGCGAAAAAATATCGTCACCTGGAAAATCGCCTGGGATGACCTGTCTTTTTGATGGGCCCATTAATTCCTTGACAGATGAAATAATTATCAATAAACTATAATAAACGTTGTATTTCATTTCTCATTGATCTCATTCATTTGAACCGTCTGACGATTTTAATGTTTCGTTCTATGTGCGATATGCTCGCATTTGTTTCAGACCATTTGTTTTCATTTAGTGTAAATTCGTCATTGTTTAAAAACACAATAGTGTTATCCGCTCTATAATTTTAAGGAGAGACAGATGAAATCATTTGCAACAATTCTAATTCTAATCATTTTTTCATTGGGATTTTGGGCCTGCAGCAGTGAGCCGGTGGTTGATATTGCCGCCATAACATCCCAGCCAAAAGGCTTTGTGGGTTCCGACACATGCAAAATGTGCCATCTGGAGCATTTTGATTCCTGGAAGATGACCCTGCACAGCCGCATGCTTCAGGATGCAAAAGCCAACGAGGATGCCATTATTGTTCCCATAGACGAAAAAACCATCCGCGGGGACCTGGCTAAACTCAGTGACAAACTAAAGGTTCCGGCCGATAAAATTTATGTACCGAAAAAAGAGGAGATCCTCTACACCATCGGCAGTCAATGGAAGCAACGATACCTGGTGAAAAAGAATGATATCTTGTATATTTCGCCCATTCAGTACAATGCCGATACCCACCGGTGGGTCAATTACCATGAGCAGGACTGGGACAAAAGACCCTGGCTGTTAAAATGCGGGGGCTGCCACGCAACGGGCGCGGATATTGCGAACGGCACCTTCAAAGAGCCCGGAGTTGCCTGTGAGGCCTGTCACGGAAAAGGATCATGGCACGCAGCGCTCCCAAAAACTGCGGTGTTTGAAAAACGAAATACCATCGTCAACCCGGCCAAACTGACCATGGGGGTGGCTGCACAAATCTGCGGATCCTGCCATAACCGGGGCAAGGCAACCATGCAAAAAGGCGGGGGATGGCCGGTGGGGTATGAGCCGGGCAAGGCCCTTGCCGCCTATTATGAATCAACTTCCTTTGAGGCAGGGGATGTAAAACATGTCTATGCCAACGAATTTTCCAAAGGACATCATCAGCAATTTATTGACTGGCAGCAGTCCAAGCATTCAACAGAAGGTGTCACTTGTACCTCCTGCCACTATGTTCACCAGATCGGCATGCCCCAGACCCGGTCACAAACATCAAAATCCGGTTCCATGCAATGTTTTCAGTGTCATGTACAGGTGAATACCAACATGGCCCATTCCATCCACTCGTTTGCCAATTGTGTTGGCTGCCACATGCCAAGAATCGCCAAGAGTGCTGAATCCGGGGATATTCGCAGCCATGTTTTCGTCACCCTGCTGCCGGAAGATACCCTGAAGAACCCAAAGGTGCCCAACTCGTGCCAGACCTGTCACAAGCATAAAAATGATGATTTACAGGAACTTCAGTCCAACTGGAAAAAACTGGCAACCCTTCCGAAACCAGTGGGTAAGGCCATAGATCCTGTTGAATACAGGTATACGCGGTAACCGCACAGGGGGCTGATATGACGCTTAAACATATAATTTTTAAACCCCTCATATGCTTTGCACTCCCCATGGTAACATGTGTGTTCATTGTATCCGGTATAGGCTGGGGACAGGAGGAGACAGCCTCCTTCATTAGGCGGTATAAACAATATGAAGTGAGCTCCGGTTATTATGAACAATACGAAGTCAAGCCTCGTCACGAGCGGCCCTTTGTAGAGATACCAGGTGTTCGAACCGGACGGTTTCCCTATAGTCCTTCAGGGGCTGCTGTCAGGTTCAATGCCCGGCGGGCGGATGCCCACCAGGGCATCCGGTTTTATGAAAACCGGCGGTGCGAAGACTGCCATATGGCCCAAACTCTTGATCTGCATACGATCAGGGCAAACCTCACCTGTCGACAATGCCATGGGGGGGAACCCATTGCCAACAATGATCATTATTTTTCACCCATGAACCCCATCAGACGGCATGCATATGTGTGTTCAAAATGTCACCAGGGGGCAAGTGCCGCTTATTCAGCCTATGTGATACATGAACCCAACCCGTCTCTGATGGCTACCCAGGAATCATTTCCGGTCCTGTTTTATGCGTTCTGGATCATGATTGGCATTGCTGTGGGGACCTTTGCTGTATTCCTTCCCCATACGATTTTATGGGGGATTCGTGAACTGTTTTTCAAAAAGGAAACAACCGTGGAGGCGCCCCATGAAAAACAGACTTAAAAGATTTACCCCGGTTCAGCGTATTTTTCATGCCGTACTCATGCTCAGTTTCATATTCATGGGTGCAACAGGTCTCTCGCGCATGTATATGAATACTCCCTGGGGAAAATGGATGGGCTCCCTTTTTGGCGGATATGACGTCAGCCTTGCAGCCCATAAGTATGTAGGCATTTGCATGATCATCGGATTTCTGATCCATTTTTTATATCTGATGATAAAAATCAACTGGTTGAATTTCCCCAAAAGTGTTATCGGACCGGATTCACTGCTGCCCAGACCCAAAGATATGACTGATTTTTTCCAGCACATCGGATGGTTCTTTGGTGCGAAAAAGCTTCCCGAGTTTGACCGGTGGGGATACTGGGAGAAATTTGACTACTGGGCTGTTTTCTGGGGCATGGCCATCATTGGTGTTACCGGGTTGATGATGGCGTTCCCTCTTTTTGCCACGCGATACATGCCAGGATGGGGATTAAATGTCGCTTTCTGGATACACCGGATTGAAGCGATTCTTGCCATGGCCCATGTGTTTATCATCCATTTTTTCATAGCCCATCTTCGGCGCCATCATTTTCCCATGGATCGTGCCATGTTTGAAGGCAGTTCAGACCTGGCAACCATAAAAAGTGAAAAGGCTGCGTGGCTGGACCGCCTGAAAAACAGCGGGGAGCTCGAAGGAATGCTGGTGGCACAGGCAGCCCCCTTGAGACGAGTTGTTTTTTATTGTTTCGGGTATGCCGTGGTGGCATCAGGATTGTTTCTTCTGATCGGGGCATTGGTCAATTTCAGATTTATCCTCTGGTAGTGCACCGCTGGACCCATCCTCCTGCAGACCCGGCATTTAACGCCCTGGTTAAGTAAACGCCACCCCCCTTTCAGATGGATCTTCGGCAAAAATGGGGTCAATATGAATTGGAAACAAAAAATTGTTGATCCTGATGTTGTCATGAAACGAATAAAACCGGGAATGCGTATTTTCCTGGGAACCGGTATTTCCGAGCCCCGAACCCTTGTTAAACACCTGATGAAGGCTGATGATAACAACCTGGTGGATCTTGAGCTGATCCAGCTGGTCAATTTCAGTGATGCCATTTCCCTCAAGACCCTTGATGCCAACAAATACCGGTTTAAAACCTTCAGTTCGGGGCATATGGTGAACCGGGCCATTGCCCAGGGACTGGTTGACCTGATCCCCACACGCTTCACCCGGCTGCATCGACTGTTTGACGTTGGGCGTATCCGGGTGGATGCGGCATTTGTCCAGATTTCCCTGCCCGACGATGCCGGAAAAGCAAGCCTGGGGGTTTCCCTGGATGTGGCACGGTCTGCCATGGGACAGGCCCGTCTGGTTGTGGGAGAAATCAATCCCAAAATTCCCAGGACATTCGGCAATACCTTTGTCACCACATCTGAATTTAATCTGCTGGTCCGTTCAACCGAAGACCCTGTTTATTTTAACCGGTGGGAAACCAGCCCGGCCTTTGACCGGATTGCCCGGCGCATTGCATTTTTAATCCCGGACAAAAGCTGTATTGCCTTCTCCATTGGTCCCCTGTTTGAATCCCTGAGCCGGCAGCTGATGAACAAACGCCACCTCGGGGTCCACTCGCCGGTATTTACCGATGCCTTGATGGACCTGATAAAAAGTGGAGCGGTGACCAATCTTTACAAGACGATCTTCCAGGGAAAATCCATTGCATCCTATGCGTTTGGAACCCCGCGGCTCATGACCTGGCTGGACCGGAACCCTTTGATAGAATTCCATGGGATACGCACCGTGTTTGATCCGGTGAATATCGGGAAAAACCCCCGGTTTATCGCCATTATTCCCGCACGAAAAGTGGATTTAGCCGGCCGCATTGTCCTGCACCACGGGAAAGGGAATGTCATCTCCGGTCCCATGGAGCTGATGGACTCTTTTTTCGGGGCCCAGATTTCCAGGGACGGCCGTATCATCTTTGGCCTGCCGTCCCGGAACCTGCGCAACCAGTCCAACATTAGACTTTCCATTGAACGGTATTACAACCAGCTGGGATTTGAAGAATCCATTGACATGGTGGTGACCGAATACGGAACAGCCATGCTCAACGGGCTTTCCATCCGGGAACGGGCCCTGGCCCTGATCGAGATTGCCCACCCGGATGACCGCCCGGATCTGTTTGACCAGGCCAGGCAAAAAAAAATCCTCTACCCGGACCAGATCTTCTTAAAAAAAAGCGCCCGCCTTTATCCCCATGACGTTCACGATCAGCAGACCTTTAAGACAGGTGTCATTGTCCGGTTCCGACCCATAAAGCCTTCAGATGAGGAACAGATGCGGCAGCTGTTTTATCGTTTTTCCGATGAAGCCATTTATCACCGGTATTTTCATTCCATCATCACCATGCCCCATTCCAAGATGCAGGCGTATGTAAATATTGACTGGGCCAACGCCATGTCCATGGTGGGACTGGTGGGGGAACCCGGACAGGGGATTTTAATTGCTGAAGCCCGATATTTACGGGAGAACTCCGGCAACAGAGCTGAAATCGCTATCATTGTTGATGAGGCCTACAATAGTCTGGGTATTGCCACCCATATGGTGACCCTGCTGAAAAGACTTGGCAGGGACAGGGGTATTACCGTCTTTACGGCTGAGGTATTATTTTCCAATCGCAAAATCATGAAGGTGTTTAAAAAAGTGTTCCCCCACCTCAAGAGTGTCCTGGCGGAAGGGGTTTACAGTGTTGTCATGCCCATCGCGCCGGATGACCATCCGAACCCCACCTGACAAAGGAAGGCACTCGCCTTCACCATTTTTTTAACCCTGCTTGGCTGCTGTGCCGGCAATTCTCCCTATAAAAGGCAATAGTCCCCGAACAATGGGTCAGGCTTGCGTTATTGACACTTTTGCCGGCTTCTTCCCTTAATTATTCAGGCTTTGATCAAAAGCACAATAACACAAGCCTGACCCGGTTTAGTTATCGCCATAATGAGAATTGCCGGCTGCTGTGCCATTTCTGTTGACACCCGCTTGTCCCCTGGCATATGATTATTTTTTTTGACATCGGCTGTTTGATCATTCAACCAAAGGAGATGATTATCAATGAAAGGATTCCGCCGCATTCTCACCCTCATCATCGGCCTGGCTGCCTGTATCGTCATACTGGTGCTATACCTGCCCTTTTTAAATGACTTCAAAACCAAAGGGACCCTTACCCTTCCCGGACTCACGGACAGGGTTACCATTCAGCGGGACGAGAACGGAATGGCGTATATTCATGCCCGGAACCTTGAGGATGGATTTATGGCACAGGGATTTGTTACGGCCCAGGACCGGCTTTTCCAGATGCAGCTGACCCGCCTGGTTGTCCAGGGACGGGTGTGTGAGCTGGCCGGACCCGTTGCCAAAAATTTAGATATTCGCATGAGAACCATTGGCCTGCACAGGATGGCAAAAAAACAGGCCAACATCCTGAATGATCAAACAAAGGGCTATTTCCAGAAATATGTGGACGGGATCAATGCCTTTATTGCCCTTTGTCCCGATGATATCCACCTGGAATTCAAACTGGCCGGCATCACTCCTGAAAACTGGAATGTTGTTGATTCCCTGGGTATCCTCTATTACATGGGATACTCAACCTCGGCAAATCTCAACACGGAAATAACGGCCCAGATGCTGCTGGAAACACTGGGGTATGAAAAAGCATGCCAGCTCATGCCGGTGAACATCAATGCAGATGATCCCGACGATACCGGCAACCTGAAAATACCCCCCAAAGACCATCTGTCCATCTCACCGACCGGTATCAAAGATGTTCTGGCGTATACCGGGAACCTGCAGCTTCGCGTCGGAAGCAACAACTGGGCCGTCTCCCCGGGGCGGTCTGCATCGGGCAGTACACTGCTGGCCGGCGATCCTCATCTGGATGTCCGGATACTGCCCGGGGTCTGGTATCCTTTGGGTCTGATAACACCCGAAACAAGAGCGGTGGGTGTTAATATTCCGGGCATACCCGGTATGGCCATCGGCCGTACCGATCATCTTGCCCTCTCGGTAACCAACAATTATGGGGACATGCAGGATCTGTACATCGAAACCATTGATCCTGAAAATTCTGACAATTATCTGGAAGGAAAAACCACCATACCGTTTATTCAGATCCGGGAGACCCTTAAAATAAAGGACAAAGACGACCCCAAAGGCTATCGGATGGAACCTGTAACCATCAGGGCCACCCGCAGAGGCCCGGTTGTTTCAAAGGTGTTGCCGGATTTAACCACCCAAAAGGTCATCAGTTTCCGCTTTGCCCCGGCTGAATCCATGGAACCGTTCATTGGTCTGATTGAAATTTTAACGGCGAAAAATGCGGCAGATCTTGTGAAGGTCTTAAAAAATATTCCCATGGTCTGCCTTAACTGGGTGTTTGCCGATACAAGCGGCAACATCGGTCACCAGGCTTCCGGGAAAATTCCCATCCGGCATAATGGGGATGGGACCTTTCCCTTTCCGGTAAAAAATGCCGGGGACAACTGGCACGGATGGATTCCCCAGGACCAGATGCCCGGAACCCTGAACCCTGAAAAAAACTGGATCGGTACCTGTAACCAGAAAACCATAAAACACGACTACCCCTATTATTATTCTTCCTACTTTGCCCCCTCCTACCGGTATAGAAGAGTAAAGGAACTGATGGCCTCTTCAAACAAAAAAACCATTGATGACCTGTGGATGTACCAGAGAGATACGAAAAATTTAATGGCCCAAAGCCTGTCCCCGATCATGGCCAACGCCCTTCTAAAACATGAGGATACCCGTATCATGGGCAACATTCTTTCTGCATGGGACTTCAGGGATGACCCTGAAAAAGCCGCACCAGCCATCTTTCAAGCCACCTATCGATTGTTTGCCATGCGTGTCTTCGAAGATGACCTGGGCGAAGAAAATGCCATGATCCTGCTCAACAACTGGTATTTCTGGCAGGAAAGACTGGAGCACATTATTTTAACCGGGGATGCGGCATGGATTGATGATACGAGGACAACCGATACCATGGAATCCCTTGAAGACCTGTTTCACCAGGCGGCTGTAACCGCGAAAACCTTCTTAAGCTCACACTTGGGCGATACGCCTGAAAAATGGCAGTGGGGCAAGGTGCATGCCCTTGAACTTGTCAACCCGATCCGGAGAAAGGGAATAGGAAAAGCACTGCTGGGTTCCGGCCCCATGCCCATGGGCGGATCAGGGGAGACCTTGTACAGGGGATCATATGATTACGACACCCCTTTTGCCGTCAGCTATTGTGCCGCACTCCGCATGGTGGCGGATCTTTCAGACAGGGAAAAAGTACTGGCTGTCCTGCCGGGCGGTGTCACCGGCAGAACATTTCGTTCCCATCAAAAAGACCAGGTAGCCCCTTTTATGTCCGGGGAAAAGCGTTACTGGTGGTTCAGTGACACCGCCATTGACGAACACCAAACATCAAAATTAATCCTGGTGCCTTGAGCAAATGCGTTACGATATTCAAACCACCGGTTATTTTTTGATTTTTTTAAACTATGGCTTGAATTTTTACATTCAATATAGTAGGTTCCCGGCAAGCCAATGTAGCTCAGGTGGCAGAGCAGCTCACTCGTAATGAGCAGGTCTACGGTTCGAATCCGTACATTGGCTCCACCCAAAACCACTGATACCAAAGCTTTTCAGCCTTTTTAAGAATTTTCATATATACACCAGAAACCTCTTCAAACTGCCCCAAACCGATCAAAACGCGCCCTGTTTTGCACCCTGTTTTGCACCCTGTTTTGCACCCAACTATATCGCAGGATATCTTTTAGATTCCACATAGTAAAAAAACTTTTTTCCAGCAATTCTGACAGTCAGATAATACAACCAGCGCCATGGATGATATCTCACCCACAAGCAATATTTCAGAAATAAAATCAGGTCTTTCTATGTGTAAAATTTTTATAAGAAATTTATTTTTTTCTTTACAACCGATTTTTATTGTTTTATTTTATCTATTAAAAGTTTTTATTCTAGCGTAAAGGTTTAAAAAATGAAATTCACAAAAGAAGTCATTTGGACAATAAAAAATTTTATTCTTGATAATATAGAAACCCATCCAAATGATATAGTACAAATCGCATCTGATTATTTTCGTGTTTCAAAACCGACCATTTTAAAATATATAAGAGAATTAATATCCCAGAAACAAATAGAAAGGCATGGAAATGGTCGATATCCTAATTACAAACTACAGACGGTAAAATTTGAATTTAAATACAAGAACAAAGAATTACAGGAAGACGTCTTGTGGGCAAATGATATATCAAATAAACTCAAGGATGTTCAGCCAAATGTAAAAGAGATATGCCAATACGGTTTTACTGAAATTGTGAACAATGTTATTGATCATTCTGGATCTGAAGATTTAACTGTCTTTTTTGAAATAAACCATAAATTAATTTGTATAACTGTTAGAGATTTTGGGGTTGGAATTTTTAACAAAATCAAACAAGATTTGGGCTTATCCGACCCAAAGCATTCTATCTTGGAGCTTGCAAAAGGGAAGTTCACATCCGATCCGGACAACCATACTGGTGAAGGTATTTTTTTTTCATCAAGAATGTTTGACCATTTTCATATTCTGTCACATAAATTGAGCTACTTTGGGCAGGGTAATGAAGACGGATGGTTGTTTGAGGATCCTGATGATGTGGATATCGATGGAACTGTAGTATTGATGAAAATCCGAAAGGATTCTGAGATAAAAATGAATGAAATTTTTAACGAATTCGCGGATCCAGACAAAACACCAGGGTTCCATAGGACAAAAATTCCAGTTGAATTGATGCAACATGAGGGAGAATTGTTATTATCAAGGTCTCAAGCCAAAAGGCTGATAACAAGATTTGATAAATTTTTAGAGGTTGTTCTCGATTTTAAAGGGGTTACGCAGATAGGCCAAGCGTTTGCTGATCAGGTTTTCAGGGTTTTTAAGAACGCACACCCCAATATCCATTTGATACCTGTTAATATGAATGAAAACGTTAGAAGAATGGTTGAACGTATTCAAAAAGGAACCTGATTTATTTCATCTACCCCCGCAAGGAATAACCTGCGGGGGTTACTTTTTAATCATATCGGTGTTCACACCTTTAACCTTATCAAAGCTTCGCATACCGCCAATACCAAGCATCCCGGTAACAACCATGAGCAATGCCCCAGTATCGAGCATAGGTGGAGGATTAAGGGTGATGGGTATCCATTTTTTTGCCTGGCCAAAACTCCAGAACCATAACAGCAAAGGATAAAGAATGAATTGATAGGCAAGAGAAACGGCACCGATCCACCCAACCGCAGGCCGCCACCCGGCAACAAAAATTGATTTGTGTCCAGCTTCAGCTTTATTGACTTCCATCTGACCCTTAACAAGATCATTTGCCATGGCCTTTTCCTGCAGGGCAAGTTCTCCACGTTCTTCATCAGATGTAAAAAGATCATCCAAGAGGTTCCCGCCGGTCTTTATAACATTGCCCAAATCGATATTTAATAATCCCGCCATTATATAAACCCCTCCTGAACCCTGTTGATCCACCCACATAAAAACTTTTGATCGCTTTCAACCTGGTCATATTTTCGCCGGACATCATTCATGCAAATGTTTTTGTATCGAAAAATCTTTAACAGACTGAAGGTAGTGGTAAAAATGCGGACGTCTTTTTCATCCTGGATGGCGCCATCCAATTTCCGGAATGTTTTATCCCCGAATATCCCATCCGGTGTTGCGCCGATGATCCGCTGGCAGATCCGGATAGAAGTTTTCAAGCCGGCATTAACCGCAAAGGCGTATATGTGGTAGGCCACGGCCTGGGCCCCGATGTCATCCCCCAGTATCCGGTCCCAAAATTCTTTTCTATAAAAGGTCCGGACCATGCCGGTCAGTTCTGCATCAAACTCTCCGGCATCAATTTTGTCCCACCCTTCCCACTTAGGCCAGATCTTCCGGGCGATCCCGGCATACGTCATGCCGCCCCGATCTCCCTTGACTTCGGTCAACCGGTACCCGCCTTCTATCAATATTACTTTCTCATAGCATGCTTCAAAATTTGCCATTCTAAAACAGACCTCCTATTTTCCCGCCGACTATTGCGACCAAAAACATAATGACCGCCCACTGTCGATTGATTGTTTTTTCAATCGTGTCTCTTGGGCATCCGTTCTGGAATTCTTTAATTTTCACAACCACGCCGTCTTTTGGATTGAACGCCAAATCATAATTTTTAAACAGAATGCTGACCTGCTTTTGAATCGTTATGATTTTTTCATCCTGTACGGCCATCAAAGCCATAGCAGTTTCTATGTTTGATAGCCTGACAGACTGATCATCAAGTTTTTGTAATATCAATTCCGTTGTCATCCTGGCTCCATTTTGCAGTCGATTCCAAAATTGCTTTGATAGTTAACCTTTCCACAATTATATGGGAGATGCCAATCATTGTTCCCCATATAAAACTATATAGGTTATTGTGCCCGGATCGCTTCAAAAAGCTTCTGGGTTATCTCTTTTTTGCGATTGTTTAATTTATCAATCCTTGATTGTTTTTCGAGAGGCGGTAGCTTTAATCTCAGCACCCGTTTCAGTTCCGCGTTTGTTTCAGACAGGATAGACCGGATTTTATTCACAGGAGCTTTTAAGTCAATAAGAGCCCTCTTTTCTTGCAGGTAACCCTCCGCTTTGTCGATCTGTCCAGTCTTGAGGTAATGGTTGAATGTCCGGTTTGCACTGTCGATATCTTGGTAAAGCTCATAAAACCGGGTAATATATTTTGTTGACCTAGGGTTTGCTGAATCTTTAATCCTCAGATTAAAAGGGTTGGGTGACCCAGCTGGCCTTGACGGGTATTCCATAGCGTACCGGGTAATAGCATCAGTAACGGACAGGCCCATCATGCCAATAGTTGAGAGATATCCGTTCACGTAATGCTGCAGTTTAATTGGAGACACATTCAATGCCCCACCCACCATCCGCATGGTATCAGATGTCCAGGGGTGATACTGCTCTGATGGTTTTAACTTGGCCATGTAGTCTGGGACCACTGGCCTATCACGGAAAGTATTCATGTTAAATCGTTCTTCTATGACCGGCTTCACCAGCTGGGGCATATCAACATTGAACACCCCGGTTGATGTGAACTTAAACCAATCCCATACAAACTTGCCCTCTTCTGTGCCATTCTGAACATTGGCTATACTTTCGGGAAGAGAACAAAACAAAGCTCCGATTTCAAACGGTTTGGGTATCCGGTAATGATCCTTCCCTAACCAGAAATGGAAGTATGTCCATTTATCCCAATCCTCCAGCTCTTTGTATCGGTCATCATCCTTATACAGTGACCACAACGCCAAGGCTGCGGTTGTCAGCATGGCAGATTTTAACAAGAACGCTTTGGGGTTTTCCCTGGAAGCCCGGCCCAATTTATAAAGGGCCTGGAACCGAGCATTCAGGAAGGGGACTATCCTGGTAACGATCTGTACTGTCTGGGAAGATCCCCGCATGGTGAAGTCCATAAGGTCTCTGCCCTCAAACCCGGCATCAAAAGTTGTGGCCCCTTTTTTCTTCAAGTTGGTATATAGCCCAAGCCTGGCCGCATTTTCAGAAGCGGAACCAATCTTTTCCCACACGCCAAACAACTTCTTCGGGGTATCCAGGACACGGCCGGTGGCCCCGCGCCCTTCATTTTTAACAATGCGCTTGATGAACTTGGAACCTACTTTCGGATCATCAGAGTGGACATAGGAAGATCCAAACCCGAACCCTGACGACATATATTCAATGTAGTCCTGGTCCTCTCGCATGGCCTTTACAAAACCCTTTGCCGTATCAATGGCCGGTATAAAAGATTTTGAAACGACGGCTGTATGGACCGTATCTCGGATCATATTCCTGATTCGAAAAGCAGGCCCGAAGGTGGCGCCATAAGAAAGCAATCGTTTTGCACCACCCATCATTCGCATAAAGACGTTATTAAACGCCTTGGTATCGATTTCTGACAGGCTTTCAAATAGGTCTTGATCCTCTGTTTTAAAATAGACGGGTTCCCCATTTTTCTGGAAAGAAAGCAGGCCGTAATCCTTCATGCTGCCAAACATGACCTTGTATATTTTCCGGGGTTGAACTTTATAATCACCTTTCCCGCGATCGGTCAGGTCATAGGCCCAGGCTTCGGCCTCTTCTTTTGTGTCTAAGATATTCGCGGCCCTGGTCGCACCTTCTTTAATCACCGCATACCGGGTGATGGTTTCGGATCCCAGGACTTTCACGAGTTCTTTTTTGGGGACCTCTTCGATAATCCCTATTTGCTGGCCAACCTCAAAGGCCGCTGCTCGGGCTTTATTCCTTGCGGCCGCATCCACCAGGTGCATCCAGTTTGTTAAAACATTTTCAAGGGGATCCCCTATCTTGGCTTCTCCACCTTTCAGTTTCCTGATCTGTGCCGAAATATGCTGTTTACTGCGATGGGGCCCGGACAGGAATTCATTCTTTGTGGTTTCATCTTCAAATATCCGGTAGAAGGGAATATAAAAATTTGACTCCCACATCGCCCTGGCTTCCGGATCAATCAAACCCGATTGCTCGGCAATGTCCAGGACGTTCTTATTGATGGACTGGAATCTTAAATTTAATGCCGCCCAGGTCTGGCCGTTCTTTGAATGGGTACCCACCTTGGCAAAGATCGCGTCCCTTGCCGATTTATCCAGCCAGTTTTCCCGGCCCTCGGCTTCCAGCTGTTCTGCTCTTTTGGCAGACACCCAATAAAGCAGGTTCTGCCAATCCGGGCCAATGGATTTAAGGAAGGGCAGCACCCCCCTATCCTTTGTCTTGACCGTCAATGCATCACCATCCCAGGATAAAGGCCCGTGTTCCAAGAACATGGCAAAGGTTGCGGACTTAACCCCGGTCAGCATCCGGTGCATTTTGTAAGCCCGGTCCCCCAAGCGTGTTTTTATAAAATGGAGGTTGTCCAGAGTCTTTGTGATAAACCGGTCGGTTGCCAGGCTGCGTTCATCCTTTGATTTGGCTTTATTGATCAGGTCCCCTGCAGACTCTTTTATGGTGGGATCTGAATTGAATTTTTGTTTTATGATGTCATCTGAGGTTTGAAGTTTAGCTGCACCCCTTGAGGTCCCGGACAGTTTTCGGGAAAAAATTTTCCCGCTTTCAACTTCGCGGGCAAGCTTGCGGGCGGAGTGCCGGCCGATATAAATCAACCCATCAATGAAATCCGCTATTCTTTGAAGAATTCTACCAATGGCAGTATCCCGGTATGATTCTCTATCCTGCAGGAGCTGGGCAAAGGCATTGGCTTCATTTTCTTCTTTGTCTTTGGATATTTTAAAGGTCAGTTCACCCTTCTTTCTCAAACGATTCATTTCACCGATTAAAATAAGTCCATCCCCAGGGGAAACCATGCCCGTATCTTTCAGGAAATGATAAAGCTCGTGGTCCCGGGTGAAGTTGGATGCAAGGTCTTTGTTCAGGGTGATGGTATTGTTGACATACTTGCCCAGGATCACTCCCTTACTCGTCATCCTACCGGACTCAATAGCAAACTGTGTATCACCCTTGCCCATGTCGTTGGTGGATATTATACGCAATCCTTGACCGTTTTTCAGGCGGATAGACACCTGGCCATCATTGGATATAAAAACCTCCTGGCCTTTGAAACGGGACTGGATGTCTTTTAGGTCTAATCCCTTGCCTGGTAGGGTGTCGGTGTCTTGGTCAATGGAATAAAGGGCGATCCCTTTGTCTGCCTTTTTGCCACCCATCTTCGGAATGGTTAACTCTTTCCCTGCACCACAATTACAGGCACATTTTTTCTTATGTTTTTTGCTGAAGCATTTCCCATCATTCTGACAGCAAACTTTTTCTGCTAAACCCTCAGTCTCTTCAACGTGTTTTTTGAGAGCTTTGCCACCAGTGACCTTGTGACCCATATCAACATAACCGGCAGGTATTGCACCATCACCGTCATGGTGATAGGGGGTGATGACTTCGACAAAATTCTTAACCCCGCTATGTTCAAGGGTGCTGAAATAATCCACTGCCTCAGGATTTACAGCAACAGTCCGAATATGGACATTGGGGTATTTCTTGGTTAATTCAGCAGCAGTATCCCAATCAACCCCAAAAAGGCCTTTAGGGTTATCATCTATCGATACGTTTATTGTAATTCCGGTATCCCCGAAATCCTCGACAAAGTCAGGGTTCTTAGTAATAGCTTTTATAGACAACCCTCTTTGTTCTGCGTGTCTTAAAAGCTTGTCTATTTCCGCTCTATGGGATGCTCTGACATAATCTGAGAAGGAAAAAAGCCTCAACCCACCAGATTCGTTCATCTCCTTTATTGTGGATTTGGACATGAAAAGGATTTTGTTTTTATAGGGAACGGATTTAAAAACGTGTTTTGCCTGGGCAAGATAATTTAGAGTGCTTCTTGCGGTTATTTTTTGGTGTAGGGATATCGCTTTCCTTCTGGCTTTTTCGACATAACAATAAGAACATGGGACATCAATTCCCTGTGCCAAAGCCTCATCATAAAGACCAGCTAAAACATCGACATTCCCCAAGTCTTCAATTTTCATACCGGGGGTCTTCTTGACAATATCTGTGATGAAGTTTACAAAATTCTCTTGCTTCGGGCAGATAGTGGAGGGGTCATAACTCCATCCAGTTTTCGCGTTTGTCGAGAATCCCTGACCCTGAATCCTTTCTTTTGTCGGGTCAGTCCCAAGGATGTATTTTAAAACAATTTCTTCGTCTGAGTAAAAATAGTTTTCTTTCTTGGTGATATCTCTCCCTGTGGTGACAATATCATTGAAAAGGCCTTCCATCGATTTAGATATCTTACCAAGGCCTTTGAACCTATTCGCAATACTTTTAATGGCACCTAAAACCTTCCTGAAAACTGTCTGCAACTCTGAAGGGGCTTGATATTTTTTCACCCACCATTTTTCAAACTGCGTGGCGAACCATTCATTTTTATACATCGACCGGGGTCGCTTCAAATCTTTCTTGAAAAATTTACTTACCAGTTCTTTGTCTTTTTGAGACAAAAGCCTGTCATATGCGAATTCCCCAAACTCATGGGCGAAGTCAACAACATCAGATCCTTTAAACAGAACAGCAATGTGTTTGGCATCAGTTCCTTCGCCATTTCTTTTTGCTGTCAGAACACTGGCAACACGTTGTTTGGATCGCTCCTTCTTAGGGATCCCAACTTTGTCCATCTGGAGATCGGTTGGGGAAAACTCCTGATCAGATATTTCTACGCTGAAATATTCTTTATAAGCATCAGGGAAACTTTCTATAATGCCATCAATAACCTGCCCTTCTTCTATAGTAATCAGGCCTTTCAAGACCGCCTCTGAAACCGGGACTGATTTTATCTTGGTTTTATCGAAAGTCTCTGCTTGATTTTTTGACTCAGTAGATCTAATCTTAGTAGCAGGTTGGGGACTTGGAGAACTGGCCTCCCTTGAAACCTCATCCTGCTTGCCCTCGCTTGCCAAGTTAAGGGGGGCATTTTCTTTTTCCCGCCCAACCCAACCACCATCAAGTTTAACTGCACTATGAGTGTCTTTTTTACCATCACGGAAAATAGCAAGGGTTGCGTTACTTTTGTTTTTAAACGGGGTTCCTTTTTTGGTGAGGATGTCTGAGGGCTCCTTACTTTTAAGGAGGCTCGCTTCATCTGGAGATATCCGTGATTCTATGTTACCAATGGCTTTTGTTTTCGCCTCCGGTATATCTACCTGGGGTTCTGTCTTCCCGGAATCTGTTTCGGGAACATCCTTGGATTGACCTTTTGACGGGGGTATCTCATTATCCGGACTTACAGCCAATGGCTTCTTTGTGCGCTTCCCATCTTTCAGCCATGCCTTAAAATCATCTATGCCCATTTCGGTGATTTCGCCAAACCCCTTCCAACCTTTTTCATAATTTGACAGGTAAAGGGTTTTGGCTTCTTTCTGGGACTCTGCACCCATGACAACCTTGTGTTCATCAAATTTTCCAGTACCCGGATCGACCTGGTCAACCACAAACACCTTTGGACTTGTCTCGGTACCGGACTTAATAACCACATCAACCTGATCCCCGTCTTTTCCAAGTGTCCGTTTGAAATATCCATAATGACCATGCATTGTGGATTCCCATTTCTTACCGGATACATCCTTGCCTTTTCGGGTGGATCCGTCCGGATTTTCAATGGAGATATCAAGGCCATCGATCTTAATATGGTCTTTCTTGTAGTTGCCGGCCTCTTTCTGGGCATCGGATGGGTCGGTGTTGACTTTATCCGGTTCAACCTCATGCTCAAACACGGGGGCCTTTTCTCTCCCGCGCAAAGCTGTTTCAATTTTAATGGGTGATTCAGGTACCGGTTCCGGTCCTAATGGTTCCAGCCTGCCTCCAAGCCTTTCAGTGAGAGCAGCAAAAGGATGATATTTCACTTCACTATCTGGAGTTGCAACAACCGGAACGGGAATAAAAGGAGACCTCGCACCCTGGACAATGGGAACTTCTCCGGGCAAATGGGTTTCCGATCTGTTCTCAAAACCCTGCAGTGCAGATTGTGCGGACTGGGCTGCCGGGGGAAGGTAGTTACTCGGTTGCCCCATGGCCTGCTGTCTTCTTTCAAGTGCCGCAACTGATGCCTCCTGGCTTTTTAACCGTCTGAACTCATCAATATTCTTATCCAGGAGATTCTTGGCACCCTTCATGGTATAGTCAGGGACAGACTCCATGTTTGCCATCTTCTGTTGGTTCTCATTATATAAGCCCTGAATCGCTATATCTGTGGGGTCTGGACCTTGCGCGGCCCTTGCTTGAGCTTCTCTTTGAGCCTGAATCTGTTGTTCCCATTGGTTCCATTCGGATTCGTTATCGTGTTCGGGATACAATGATTCACTTTTCTGCCCTTCCGCAGTATCCCCGATATCTTCACCTGAAAAACCTTTGTTCGGGTCAAGAAGGTCCTGCCTATCATCTTTTGACGGGCCAGGCATAACAGATTGTGCAACGGCTCCACCAAGGCCACCGACAGCACCGGCACCCATGGATTCGATTATCTGTTCCATGTTTTCACCGGTCAGAAATCGTTCATCCGTATTGGCCACGGTGTTTAAAATGCTGAAAGCCTCCTGCCCGCCTTCCTGCAAAGCTTCTGCCGGTACGTTGGTGATCAGCTCTTTGGCAATCCGTTTTACAAGATCGCCTTTCCCGGTAGCCACCCCATCGATTAAAGAATCAATCAGCCGGCTGTTACCACCAGCATATTCAAGGGAAGTGGCAAGCGCTCCAAAAAACAAAGCAGTCCCTGGGGCATCGATCCCTTTTTCTTCCAACAGGCCTGCATAATTTCCACCGGATTCCATGGGAAGGACCGCCGCACCCATGCCAACCTTGCCGCCAAGTTTTTTTAATGCCTGCTTGGTAACTTCTTTTTTTATCCCGGCCTCTGCAGCTTCCCGGGTACCGGCTTTGATGATTCCTTTTTTGATCTTGGATTCAACCGCTTCTTTCGTCAATTTTTCGATGGATTTTTTAAGAATCGTCCTGCCAGCAAACCCGCCTACAGCGGTTCCAGGCCCAGGAGATAAAGCAGTACCAATAAGGGCACCCGTCGCAGCCTCTACCATAGAGGGGATCAGTTCTCCAAATGTGCCTTGCATCCAATCAATGGTTCCGCCTATCCCGGCTTTACCCGTATAGACATCTTTAAATGTTTGGCTTTTCGGGTTCTGTCCGGCCTCTTCCATATTCCGGGCATACCCTTCCATCCCCCATTGTTTTAAAGAGCCCATACCAAGGGCTGATCCGGCAAGTGCCGCGGCACCGTATCCCATGGCCTGGGTTTGATCGATACCCCTTTTAATGCCTGGTATAAAATCCCCTGTCTGTTGTTCGGGTTCTTCGGCGAACGGATCATAATCAACTGGTATTAACTTAATACTGGGGTTATCAATGGATATGATTGCATCCTCTGCGAACGGATCATAACTGACAGGTACGAGATTGATTTTCATATTTTTTTTATAATCCTTATCGTGAAAGCTTCTGTGTTCCAGTGGCATTCCTTTTGAACCAATCCACACCTGCGCCAATTGCCTGAGTTCTTTGCTGTGCCGAAAACTCTTTATACATTTCAACTTCTTCCGGGGTTAATGGAATAGGCCCCTGATCAGTTATCACCACCGGAATTCTTTGTCCGTTCTGGGGGATAACCTGGACGTTCCATTGACTAATATCCTGGGGCAATTCCGGCCTTATCTGCTGTGGTGCGTTTGGCTGGGGTTGTGGGGGTGGCGGATCTGGTTGCGCTTGCTGCCCACCATTCATGGCCGATTCTTTTTTATTGTGAAGGCCTTCAAGGTCTCTGTAAGACTGCTGAATTCTTGCCCATCCATCTCCCTGCTTGACATACCAATCGCCGTCCTTTGCCTTTTTTGCCCCTTTTACGGGTGGTGTGTTTGGCCCAGGTTTTTTAGGCTCTCCGGGTTGCTGGTTGTATTGGGAGATAATATTTTGGGACATCCCGTTATAAAGCTGGATGGCAGACTTTGCCTTTTCAAGTTTCATCTGATCTGTCTTAGACAGCCCCTCAGCGTTTGAGTTTTTCTCATAAAAGGACATAGCGGCCTCAAGGGCACCCTTGCCCTGGGACGTCATCCCATCACCATCAAACATGGCTGAAATGTCTGTTCCGGGCTTGACGAATGGGGTAAGGACAAAAGACAAATCCGCTTTAAATTTCTTTGTCATTTTTGTGGAAGTCTCAATGCGATCTTTTTCTCCGGCCCTGTTATGGGCACCCATGGCCGCCTTGGACGTTGCAATCTTCTGGGTGTTCAATGCGACATCCCCCAAGGCCTTTTCCCGTTTCAAATTTTCAACGGTTATCCCGGCATCCTGCAAGGCTTCCCAGGAAGAGAACATAATCTTTTCATTGGTCTTTTCGTTCCGGACCTCAATCTCTACTTGATTCGGGTTTAATACATTCTTTTGGGGGATGATGAGATACCTTGAACCCTTCGCATTCTTTCCGTACATAGGATTCATCCTCTTCTCAAGGTTGCCTTGCCTGGTGGTTTCAAACCCCTTGGCCAATTGCCCCACGAATTCTTTTTCTCCAGTAGTATTCAATTGAGACACAACTTCCTGTAGGGATCTTCTACCCGTTTCCTGGAATTTTCCGGAAGGGCTGTCTAAATATTGGACTGAAAAAGTTTTGGTTTCGGGGTCATATTCCCCTACCTGATAAGGTAACGGCAATTCTTGCGACATCTTTTCAATACCATTGACAGCCTTGTCAATATCCCCTTGGCTAAGGGCTTCGTTAATATACCCTTTTGTCGCCTGGAATTGTCCGAATGCCTGTTTGGTCCTGGCAAGCCGGTTTTGCATAATCTGGGTCCGGCCCTGTTCGCTCTGGGCTTCTTGGTCAATGAGGGTGGCATATGCCTTGTGCCCCTGGGCGCCTGAATATAAATCAAGGGGAGCTTTCTCCCAATCGGCATCCTTGTTTGCCGACCTCCATTGGTATAGGGCCTCCATTTTTGAGTCATACTCTTTTGATTCTTTTGCCCCTTTTATGGACTTGTCGGCCTCAAGCCCTGTGGCATATGATTGTTTTGCTGCTATACCAACATGGGCAGGCGTACCTTCCGGCAATTCGCCCGTCCCCTGCAGGCCTGTTAATGCCGTTTGGTACTGCCCTTTTTCATCAAGCTTTGTTTTCCGATCCTGTTGCTGCTGATTAAATGTCGTGTTCCGCTGCCCCATGGCCTGGATACCATTCAAGGTCTGAGCAATCCCCATGAAATCATTGTAGCCAACTCTGCCCCATTTATCAGGCATGGTAGAATCTCCCTATGAAAATAAATATGAACCTATGCCAAGGGCAAGGCCACCAACGGCCCACCCGACTGGCCCCAAACCTAACGCTGTCGTTGCCGCCGCCGTGCTTGTCGCAGCCGACGCACCTAAAAGGGCTCCTGTTTGAGCGCCCATGGCCGCTCCGCCCATACCTGCCATGGCTGCACCACCGGCATTCGGCCCGGGGTCCCTGTTCGCTGGAATATCTTTCATCATGCCACCATACGTTCCGGCTGCATTGTTCATCCCGCTCATGGCTTTTCCCATTGGGTTCTCAATTTGATACATAGCTAATACCCCATCGCATTGGTTAATCGCCCAAAATTTTCCTGCTCAGCGTTCGTCCTGGCCGCTGTCCTGGCTCCGGATATGGCTTTTGCCCGGTTCAATGCGTTTGCGTTTGACATGGCTGCAAACCTGCCGGAATTTGGGTTAATCCCCATCCGGGAACTGTCCCGGCCCAGGGTTGCCTGTGATCCCATGAACGCCTGAGCTGCATCCGCCGCGGCTTTGTTTGCCCGGCCTTCCACGTCAACACCGTTAAGGGCTTCCTGGTAAAAAGCGCTCCTGACTGGGGCCTTTTCCTTCATGGCCGCCGTCTGATCTGCCATGGTTGCACTGGCGAACGCTGTCTGCTGCGGCAACAGGGAGAGTGCCGCTTCGTTCTGGGCAAGATTCAAGCCTGTTTCAGACGGGATCAACTCCATGTTAGCGTCAATCTGGGCCTGTTCCATTGGCTTGTAACTTTCTTCCCAGAACTTGAAGTAATCTTCCGCCATCCCCTGTTGAGCTTCCGCAATGGTTGCCATCCTGGCGTTATACGCAGCATCGAATGTATCCCCTGAACTGCCACCTTTAAACCAGACCTGTCTTTTTTCAAAATAATTGTGGTTGTTTTGAAAAATCATTTTTCACCTCTTGTGTAATAGATAAAAAAAGCGTCTTCGCTCTTTTGTTTTTCTTTATTCCATATGGCGTTTGGGATTATCCCGGCAGACTTGGCCCCACATTGCAGGCAAAATTTTATTGCATACTGGTTCCATCCCGGGATAAACCCGGTAAAAAGATCAAAGATGAATTTCCCGTCGTTATCTTTCATATGGATCAGAGTAGAAATAACCTCTTTTCCGATACCAACGGCCTGGCCCCACACTTCTGAGAATCCGCAAAAATGGTTCCTTGCCGTATGATTTTCAAACCGATTCAACCAGGTGAAGCCAACGGGCTCAGTTCCAATCATCACGACATAAAAAAGAACACCAGGTGACTTCATGACAGACAGGAATTCATCCCGGTTGGAAATGGTCCCCTCATAGAATACTGTTTTATCCGTTCCGTCCTTAACCGTTCGGTCGTAAAATTTTTTCATGTCAGAATCAGGAATGGTCCGGATTCCATCTATTTCTGTATATGGAAGTAATGTTATTTTCATGTTTTCGAATATCATCCAATCGCTATGTAATTTACGGTTCCAGTGCAAAGAACTGCTGCGCCTGCCAAATCAGCACTATAAGAAATAAGGTTTGCTGTCATAGAGGTATAACTCCCAGATCCTTCCCATGTATTGGACGAATAGACGGTGCTGATAGAACCCCTTTCTATTGTTACTCGAATCTGGGTAATGTCCGTAACAGACTCAGGAGATTCAAGCGTCCATGTCTGTATTGTATCTGCAGATAATTTATAATCAGACCAGTCACCATTGACCCAATTGCCATTATAATATTCGAGACGTATTCGTATATTGAGCCTCTTATAATTGATGGTATCCGATTCGCCGACTATGTATTCTCGATTGAATCCTGAACCAGACACGTTGACGGTCACTTGTTTTAAATTTGCGGGCAGATCGGTAAAAGCTGCTGTCGTTACAGTCGAAGTGATCCCTGTATTCGTTAAATTCACTGGAGATCCGACAGTCCCATCAGCCGCAATCAATTGAGCTACAGGCTTAAATGCGTAGATATGCGATCCCTCATAGGTTTCTTCTATATCGATCGCGCCTATCTTTAATGATTGACTTTGACTGACATAACTGACGTCAAAGGACGTTAGAGAGGCTGGGCTTACAATTATTCTGGGTTCTGTTTCCCAATAACCCGGAAGAGTGATAGTAACGCCATTAGCAGCCGTTCCAGCCTCTATCCGTTTAAGAGATTTGGTTTTCCTATGGTCCCCATTCAGCCATTGATAAAACTCAATGTCCCCGCCATAGATTTTACAATAGTTGCCGTCAATATCATCACCAATGGTGATTATAGAACCGGCATGAATTTTACCACCATCTATTTGTGTACTGTTCGCATACCTCAAGTCTGCATCATTCGTGGCGCCTTCATTGCTCCATTTTTCGGTATAATAAATCGCAGGTGCATTTACGATGCCTTTAAGTGCGCCAATCAATGTTCCGTCGGCATTAATGGCATTTCTCAACTTGCCGGCCGCAACAGAATGACACACCTTGATTTTTGAAATGGTTCCGGGAAGGCTATCCTCAGCCCATATTTTAAGGGAATTCTGGCCCTTTTTAAGCGCATTGGTTGGAAGTGATACCCACATTATACATAGTTCTCCATTATCAACTATTTATAAATGTGAAGCTTGTCACAGGTTTCCATGTACCGTTGACCATAACCCAGGCAATATTTGCTGCTGCTGTGGCTTCCCCTATAAAACCTGTTGGGAGAGCACCCTGACCGATACTGGTAATAGTAGGTAGTGCGTTTAAAGTAAATGCCCCACCTGTCTGGAATCCTGATGGAAGTGGCCCTTGACCGATAGCAGTTAATGTAGGAGCATCCTGTAAAATAAATGCCCCTCCTGTAGTAAAACCACTCATTTTATTCTGACACCGTGAAGTTTGGCGTACACCACTCTACAGCTACACCGGATTTAAATACCATCCATTCAGGACTTGTTGTGTTTGGAAACTGTGTTCCTGGGGCAGTGATGATTAATTGGTCTGCCCCTTCTGCCAGAACACTTTTTAAACCCGACATGTATCCAAGCGCATATATTACAGTTTGTGCGGATACATCAGGATCTTTTCCATTAATAGAACCCTCCATGGGCCTCAGTATTACTGAATTTACATGGTCCCCGATACCTGCTGTCGGAGCGGAATAATACCATACGGCCTGCTGGGTTAACCCCCCAACCCTTGCTGCATATAGAGATGTGTTATATGTATTCCATAGATAAGTCCGTATACTTTTTTGTAAATCCGCATCACCGGCAGCATTTAAATCTAAAGTATCATAGGAATGTCTATCAAAACCCCCTACTATATGCGAATATGTTGCCCAAGTTCCTGCCATATCTTTCATGGTTACAAATAGATGCTTATCTCCGGCACTGACACAGAGAGTTCCGGCAAGTTGGTAGGTGTGAGATACACCATAAGAGTAAGTACTTTGAGTACATGGGTTAGTTCCTGTGTGAGTAGTGGTATTCCAATCTTCGTAGGTAGTCAGTAATATATACCAGTTTGAACTGTAGTACAGCGCCCTAATTTTAACGTATAGTGTTTCATCAGTGTAACCCTCGCCCGGATCATCAACCTGGCTAAAATCTTTTGAAACAACCCATGCAACTTCTGCGTTCAAAGATGGTGGGTTAGTAATAGTGCCGACTGTCTGTACCAGCGTATCGTATAAAGTCCAACCGGCAGCAACGGCACAATCTTTTATATTAGTGGCAAACTCTGTCAAGGTAACATCTGAATCAAAATCCCATACCATACATTTTAAAGCCATATTTTAATCCTCCCAGGTAGTTGTAAGTACAGTTAATTCATCTGTTGCTGCTGTAATTATTGCTATTTTTGATAGATACTTTTCAGTGATTGCAGTTAATTCGACTCTGCTTGAATCAATTTGCATTGCCACATCAATTGCTTTAGTGGTAACAGAGACACCTTCCAGAGCAGCAACTTTTGTAATCAGCAAATTACTGAAATCTGTTATTGATCCGTTTTTTATCCCAACGGCGTCTTCATAAAGAACACCCCAGGCAGGGTTTTTAAAAACAGATCTCTGTCCACTTACAACTGCACCCTCTTCTGTCATCAATGCTTCAAACTCTACCTGTTTTTGTGCTTTCATTTGATCAAGTGTTAAATGCCACTCAAGGACTTCAATTTCAGCCTGATTATCAACCACACTTAACACCCGGCACTTCTTTGCATAGGAAGGCCATTCACACCAGGCTGTTTCAAGCCCTTCTGGACAATCTATATGATGCCCGATTTTTGTGCTTATAACTTCCATTGTTTCCGGATCGTATGTTATTTTCATTTGTCCTTACTCCTCCTCAATTTTTAAATACAAAGAACCATTTGGATATGTGCCTTCTGGCGGATCGCCTGTTCCATAAAAAACCATACCTGTTTGTCCAGTAAAAGGGGCCCCTCCAGGAGTAACGCCATCATGTAAAATCAATAAATTCAAATCCGTATCAATGGTTATAGACCGGGCTTTTCCCACTAAAAGCGCAGTCTCCGCCGTCGTATACCCGGGAAACATTACCGCCATTGCAAGTCTCCTTTATATTTCATAGTCTTTATCTTCTTCTGCAAAATCCATGTGAAAATCAGTGTCCTGCAAATCGACATCACCAAAAATTTCATTGGTCAGGATGTCATCATTCAATGCAAAATCGAGTTCACCGGCATAGTCATCATTGATTTCAATATAGACCATGGCCCCGCCTTCAAAATCACTGCTGAAAGCAATTTCTTCCGCTTGGGCAAAGGTGGTGGATGCGTCCAGAGTCCTTTCCGTATCGTCCGAGAAAACAATATTTTCAGCCGAATCGTTAAGATCCCTCAATTCATCAATATTGATATCCCCGAGACTATCCGGTTTGTTTTGAAGATCGTTAAAGGACATGACAACACTGTTGAACTCAGCTGTTTGTGCAGCTGCGTCTATTTTCCAACCCTGGACACCTGATATAAAATTAGAACTCTGAACACTTAGACCAATAAAGACCTCACTGGTATCGATATGATCAGCGTTAATTGAATCAGCCTGAATGTGCCGGGCAAGGATGGTTTTATCGACTACCAGATTTCCATCAATACCCACTGTTGGGATATCATCTACATCCCCCTGCATAAGAATTCCGGCCCGCTCCCAATAAGTTGTATTGGGTGGTTCGTTCCCGGAGTGTGCCGCAACGGAAATGCTTTTCCATCGCCTTCCATCGCTGGTCCGGCAAAGCTCATTTAACACATAAGAATGACCAGCATCATACAAATCAGGGGTTGTCCCGGACAGCATGTCAATAATACCATCAATGGTTTCACCCACGGATTCATCACCGGTTACCACGTATCCGCCCTGGGCATCCGGTGGGGCCCAGATTGAATTTTTACCGGTATAACTGACCGCTCGTATCCAATAGGTAAAATCGTGGGTAACCGTGAACCCGGAGTGCTTAAAGACCCCGGCCTCTCCCCTGGTGGTGCTTGTCATGGTTACAATCCCGAGCAATACGGCATCATCCCGCTCCTGGCTGGACTCCGCCACCCATACTTCAATATGGGAAACAATCGTATCAATCGGATTGGTCCAGGTCAGTGTGTGAACAAATGGCCCCTTGGTCACCGTTAACGATCTCGGTGGATTTGGGGTTTCCAGGGATCCGGATGATGATGTAATTACGGCATACGGTTTTGTTGATGAACTGTTCTTGAATTGATTCAGGTTAATCCCAAGCTTTTCAAGATCACTGACTCTTAATGCTTTTTGTTCATCCGTGTTCCGTCCCTGGCCTGATAATGTTTCGAGCAGGGATTTAACCGCCGTGAAAAAGGCCACCTGGTCAGTTGAGGTGGATGCCGGTATATTGGGGACATTGGGATCAGACATTATGCCCTCACTATTTCCATTGCCGATCTGCCGATCATGATCCGGTCAATGGTTGCTTTTCCTACTGCTTTGATCTGGAAGGACTTCCCCCCGGCAAGCTTCACCCGGAAAATACGGTCATTGCTTACGGCTTTGGTTGCAGCCAATATGCCGTCCACATAAAAGGAGAGTGTAACACTGCCGGCCGTAAAATCTCCGGCTACCTTACCCGCCGTGTAAACCTGTCTTGAAGAGAACTCAAATATTTTTGACAGCCAGGTATAATCCGAAATATTCCCTGTCCGGAAAGAAACGATTTCCCGGACAGCACTTTTTGTTTGAATCAAATACAACAAATCTGCATCAGGGGAATAATGTCCGCCGTATACGTTCTGAGGCATGGAAAGGGTTTTATACTCTCCGGTCCCCAGGTGAAGAGAAAAGCCAATGGTGGTACCAGAGAAAAAACCGACATAGGATTCATTATAGTAGAATCCAAACAGGTTCTCAGGGGAAAGGGCTTTCCATTGTTCCCGGGTAAAAATATTTTCTGTGATCAGCCTGCCGGTCCCTGTTTCATCGATAGCATACAACCCGTCCGGAGAAGCATACACAACCCCACCGGGAATATTCACAATCGATCTTGCGGACACGCATTTCTGTTGGTACCCAAGCCGCTTCATTGAAAGGGTAAGTGGGTCCTGGCCGATCAGTAAATATGGTACCGTTTCAGTCAGAACGGCAACAAGGCTGCCGGTGTATCCAAACCCAACAATATCAGATTCGGTTGTCAGGCTATATATTGCCGGGAAAGCGTATGGAATAAAAACCTCAGACGGATAAATGGTATTCCCATTGAACCCGAAAACAAGACCGTGTGACGTGGCAATTAAACCGCTCAAGGCTTCAACAGGTGCCGTCCAATCTGTGGTTGAAAGGACTTCGCCCAGGTCATCATCTGTTTTGGTATCATCATAGGTAATTTCAGACCTGGCGATCTCATCAACATACTGATATTCAGAACCATTATTCCCGGCATTCAGCCGATAAAACCGGTAGTGTGTCGCATAGATACCCTCGGCATAGGACATGGCCATTTCTGTCAATCTGGGAGTGATACCGGAATAAACATCGAATACCGCTGTAGGCGGAGACGGTGCAGACTCGACTTCACTTCCGTCTTCCCATTTTGCCACCATTGTATAAACATATGAAGACGAGTGAACCAGTTCATCTGTCGCTTCTCCGATCAGTGTGACTGTCGGTGCTATTGTAGGCGCCGGGATACCCAATCGCCGAGTTGTCGTCGGGAAAGGAGAAGAAACCAACGCCAAGGCGGCATTTGTCTCTTTGGGATACCCGGCCCCGGTCAATACAATCCTGTTCCCGGAGTCTGCAACCAGGGATTTAACGATATTTACGGTTTCATCCCACTGCAGAAAGGAACTGTTCATCTTAAAAATGGTGGTGATCGCTGCCCCAATATCCATGATGGAAGAAACGCCTTTAACCGGTTGGATATTCCCAGATTCAAGATCACAATTAATAGCACTGGCTGCATGATCCACAGGCAATAGCTTGTCTGCTATCCTTGGTATTTCTCCTTTAAAGCCGCTGATATCAATCATTATACAAAAGACCTTTGCTGTACCATTAACCGAGTTTGGTCATTCGTCTGCATCGCTTTAATCTTTGCAGACCCAAGATCCTCTAAATATTTTGAATAATTGATCCTTGCCAGCTGTGGGTTTGACCATGTTTTTTCAGGCATCATCATGAGGCTGTATTTTGCATAGGATTCAATAGCCTCAAACCAATCATCATATAAAATATCTGGAAGACCGGTCGCGGCCCGGTCAGGCTTAAGAAACGTCGTCACCTCAAACGTGGTGTCACTGGTTACTGCATTGTCCAGGGTAACGGTTACCCCGCTTCTGGTATACTGATTAAACGCCTTGCTGCTGATTGAAAGCCGGCACCCGGTTACGGTTGATTCATCTGCAATGGTCAGGGTGATGGTAGATGCATCCGCCAAGACTTCCGTTTCTGCATCGATCTGCCATATATGGGAATCCCGGCAAAATTCGATGGCGCCTCTTAAAAGTTCTATTTTCATCAACGATTTTGGACATCCCGGGGTCTGGGGTATAACATGATCTATAAACCTGTCCATTTTACGCTCCTTGCACCTGCATTAACGCTGCATCATTTTTCGCTTTAACCCCAAGGGCAGTATAAAGCGCATTCAAATAGCCATCAGCCCTGCCAAAGTCAGCCCCTTCCGTGTGCATGGACAGACACCGGTACAGGACATAATCCATTACGGGAGAAAGAAATGTTTCAGATATTCCAATGTTACCGGATGCAGCCGTAAATGTTGCAGGGGTATCGGAATAGATAATTTCAACGGAGAGGGTGGTCGACGGCATTGGATAGACAAAGAAGCCTTTCGGGTTTTCAGCATCAAACATGAAGTGTTCAATGGCCGTAGCTGTCTCTTCAATGGTCCACCCGGGGACAGAATCATTTAACAATTCACGGGTTATCCGTCTGATGGGTCTGCCTGCTATATTCCGGGTGACATCAAGCAATCGAACGCCCGTGGCCGGGATCACCTGCTTTGGCGTATCGGCGGTTAATTCAAGGGATGCCGTAACGGCTGTGGCATCAGGCCGCAATAAGGCGATCATATTAAGGGCCTCATTGACAAAAGAAACCTTCAGATCACTATCCCAAATATCCCCATCCGGATCGTTTAGAATTTTACCCAGGTTGCTTAACAATGCTGTCCCCGTGGTTGTCATCTTCTATTCTTCCTTGTCAGCGGGCATAAAGCTATCGCCAAGCAGGGTGGCAAGTCTTGTGACCATTTCAAGCTTTGTCCATTCGGGCTTCAGTTCATCAACATCGTTCTCAATGGCAAAAATTTTTATATCATTCTTCGTTACCTTGGAAACATCACGGCCAAACCATTGCTGAACCAGCTCCTCTCCTTTTTCTTTTGAGATCAACCCGTTTCCTTTTGTGTCACGCCCATCGTCTGTGACCGGTACAACTTTCTTTTTAGAAACAGGGGCCTCGCAGGGGACCATCTCCTTTTTCTTTGCTAATCTTTTGTTCCAGTGCATAACCTGACCGGTTTTAACGTTCTTCAAAAACTTCATTGTTCAAATCTCCTTTTGAATAAGGAGGGCTTTTTACACCCTCCACAAGGTAGCGGGCCTTGTCTTATTTTGTGTCGATATAAAACAGTTCAACAACCATCGAACCACCGCCAGCGGTTACGATACTTGTAAAATCTGCCCCACCGGTTACAGTGACCCTGGGTGTCTTTGCTGCTGAAAACCCTGTAACAGCATCAGCTGCAAGTGCAAGGGACCCGACCACCCCGGCAGCAAGGACACTTTGTGCTGTATTGGCGGAGTATTTATCCAGATCACCAGAGATACCCACCTGCATAACAGCGGTTGTGTCTCCGGCGAAGCCTTCTGAAACAGTCGCCTTCCAGCCCAGGGGGATTGCTCCGACGGGCAAGGGGGCGTCAAAGTCGATGTAACCGGTGGTATTCGTGTTGTCCGTAAAGTCAGCGATCTCCAAAACCTGAGATAATAGACTCTTTACATTCCTGAATTTCATTGTCGTTTTCTCCTGTTTAAGTGGACCCGGGTTTTAATCGGGTCCCTTTAATTATCAAGCCGGTTTGCAGTAAAGATGGCCCATGGATTCAGGCTTGATCACTTTATAACCATAAACCTGAAGCCCTCTCATGAGCTTCCCGAAGTCATCCGGGTTGTCGATCAGTTCATTCTCTGTCAACTGGCTGGCAAAGGTCAGTGCTGATTTATGACCGAAAATAGAACTGTAACAAGTGACGGATCCCTCCAGGGTGGACAGGACATTGTTGGATACAAAAATCTCAAACGTATCAATGACCCCTATCCGGCCATTACGCTTCATTGACACGCCATCACCGGAATAACTGGCCTCGGACAGTTCAGACGTCTTGATCCGGGTGGATGCCCAGGCCGGAATAACAAACCACCGGTTGGTCTGGGGAACGTTCTGCTCGGTGAGGACCTGGCCGCATGCCACCATCTTGTCAACGATGGTAGTCTTTGACAGGGGTTCAGCATCAGACCCGTCCGTATTGGCTGCACCAAGATCGATATTGGCGGATATTTTACCGGCTGTGGCACCAACGTTGTATGCACTCGCATCAGACGGAACGTCAGACAGGATGTCCCCGTCAATCTCAATCTTCATCTGCTCGGACGCGTCTTCCGCCCACTTGGAAACGTAATCGATGTCAGCCTGTTTCTTTTCAACGGAGTTGATGGCAACCCCGTAATATTTACCCTGATCGATGAGCAGCTCAACATTGTCGGATCGGGGCTTTTCATATTTCAGGGACTGACCGATTTCATAATCCCGGATGGTGATATCCGGAACCGTCCTGATAATAACCTTATCGCCGTATGCGGTAATTTCACCCTCATAATCAGTGTTACTGATAGCGGCGAACACGGTGGCCATGTAAAATTTTTCAATGAGCTTCCCTGACCAGATCTCAGGGATGTAAGTACCGGATAACCCGGAATTTGTATCGTATGAGCCTAAGCTCGCATCAATGGGATATACCATGATAGAAATCTCCTATCAGGCAACAATCCTCCCCTGTGTTGGGGCCAGGAAAATATCCGCCTCAAGCGCCTTTGCCTCATCATCCCTGCCCCTGAACTTGCCTGCAGCCTTATCTGTATAGAACTGTGCAATTTGTTTCCGTGTCCACGTCCTGGCACTCTGCTGTGTGGGTGGATTAAGGTCTGTCCCGGTATTGTTCGGGGCTGGTTGAATATTTGGCTTTGGCGTATCAGGTGGTTTCTCTTTGGATTGACTGCCTAAATATTCATCAAAGATCTCAATGGTCGCTTGAAGGTCTCGGTTCGCTTCTGCCCTTTGCAGCTTTGCATGACGCGATTCAAACTCATGTTCAGGAAACTGCCTCAAGAAATTAAGGAAATTCTGATCCGTGTTCAAAGCATCAAAGCTTTCACCCTTTTGGGTAATGGCTTGTTTCACCTGGGACAGGTAATTCTCATACTTGGTTTTAGCGTCCGTTTCCCTGTCTTTTGACACATCACCGGATATCTGGCTGATTTGTTCGGTCAGCTCTTTGTTCTGTGCCTGCAGAGTCTGGATAGTATTGATAAGCTTTCCGAAGTCATCACCATACTGGGTGAAATCATCCGGATTAAGCGGGTCCCCTTCATCAACCGTGGGATCTTTTACATTTTGGTTGTTGCCAGCTTCCGTAAGCTGTGCGTTTTTTGTCTGTAGCTCAGACACGGATGATTGCAGGTTCCTGATTTCCTGGTGGAGTCGCGGTACCTCGGCATCAAATTTTCCCTTGAGCGTGAGGTATTTGTCCTTGTAATGTTCCGGTTCAGGAGTATCTACGGGTTTCTGTGTCTGCTGAACAACCTGTTCCGGCAAAGTATCCCGTTGACCTGGCTGAGGGTCCCCATCAAGTGGGGGTGTCCCTGGCTGATCCTGGGGTTTTCCTTCTCTTAGCTGTTTTTGAATCGCCTCTGATCGTTCAGCGGCTTTTCGTACTGCATCTGGTAATGTCATGTGTTTCCTTTCGTGGCCCTTGCGGGTATCACTGGTTTTGGTGGGTCTTGCACCGATTGTGCAAGGTATCCGATAACTGCAACTTTAAAGGGAGTTTTTGGAATGGACAAGAAAGGCCTCCCTACATAGGGCTATATAGGGAGGATGTTGATTTTATGGCGAGTTTTTTAGTATTTTACTTGCAACACAGGGATGATCAAGAATGATTTGCAGGGCCTGGCATTTGCCTTGATTCCATTTTAACAGTTCCCCGGTCAAGGTGTCGTTTTTCCTCCGCAATGTATCCAGGGAGGATTCAAGGAATTTTGTATAGGTTTTAAATTCTTCATTGAATTGTAACCTGGCAAGGGCTTTGACTGTCCGGTTGTCCGCGTCCGAGCAGTTCATCCCGCCATGGAGTTCCATCACCCCACCCCCTTTACCGTTGTCCGGATATAGAAAGCCGGGATAAGATCTATTTCACTTTCCTGTTTGAATGGGCTGGACACAAACCCGGCAATCTCCAGGTTATCATAGATAAACAGTCCTGTTTGATACAAGGGTTCTTTCTCGTCATAGACTCGATGTTCAACCTTGACCTTACGGGAAGCCATCAGCCTTGAAATTCTTTTTCCATCCATGCCTGGCCTGATCTTTATGCCACATTTCCGCATAATCTTATCCACGCATTGACCCATGAATAGCCGGGCAGCTTTGGCCGTTTGGAACTTGTAGGTCTTTGCATCCCGTTTCATCACATGCGCAAAATTATCTCGGTCCATCCGGTTCAGATCACCCAGGGTTGTTTCTTTATCGATGTATGCCATTGCTCAGTCTCCTTTATTTTATGCTCATATCCTAAACCGTCCTCGCATCCCGACCACCGGCAACATTCCCAGCCGGGTCAGTCTGTTTGCCTTTGCCTGGTTGCTGGCCTGCATCCTGTTCAATCTGGGCCTGTTGCTGCATGAGGAGCTGATTTTGCTTTTCCCTCCTCAGCATTTCCTTTTTGTCCGGAACAATATCGTTATCTTTGAAATCCGCCGCCTTGAAGATGTCATGCAGCATCGATGCAAGGCCTACCTCACCGATGACACTCAGAACGTCCGGGCTGCTGACAACAATCTGTAACAGTTCATTCCTCCGGACAGCTGCCTGCTCCTTGGCAACCATGGTGGAAGATCCCCGGGCAATGATTTTGATATCACCAATGTAATATTCCGGATCCCGGAAAAAGAGCAGCTGAAACTCATGCGTTCTTTCAATCGTCGGTTCGATAATGCCCTCATCGATGTTGCCCACGACACTTTTGATTCCCCGGGCGGCATTGCCCATCATCATTGAGAATCCGGTTGCAGTGCCCAGGGCGCCACCCTTGGCTTCACCGCCATAGGAATATTTCGGTATCCCCGTCTTGTTATCTGCCTCGGCACTGAAAAACTGATAAACCTCTATCAATTCCTTGGCGACTGATGGAGGAACAAAGAAGCTCAACGGTGGTTTGGATGACCCACCCATGGCTCTCTCACTATTCACCTGCCAGAGTTTCCAGGGGTACATATCTGTGACATTCGCACCAACCGGCAATTGAGACACGTCCACCATCACCTGGGGACCCGACGCTATCCCCATGTTATTGATCAAATTCCTGGCAGCTGCATTGCAGGCATCCTGTGCATCTTTAAAAACTTCCGGTGCTCCTGCCCCCCAGATAGACCCATTTCTTTTCCTGAAAGATGCAAAGTTATACGGCACCCGGCCCATGGGATCACCGTTGATTTCAGCCTTAATGACAATGTGCCCGATCAACCAAACCTCAACCGAATAATCAGCAAAGGGATCCTCTACTTCTTCCGGGCTCATGCCATATTGCAAAAGCTTTAACCCCTGGACATTGCCCCAGAACTGAAGCGCATCAATCATGGTTTCCGGGGACCGCCATTCGTTCGGCCTGTTTTCAAGGGTTTGGCGGGTTAGGTCATTGGCAATCGATAACCAGGTTGACTGGCCCGAGTTGCCATATTCGGCCAGAACCATTCGTATGGCATCCTCATCATATCCCTGCACACCAATCAATGATGTCAAAAACCGTCTTGTCAGTCGGTGTCGCTCTATTATGCCGTCTTCTGGTGTACGCGCATTGGGTAAGGGATAAATGTCAAAGGGACTCACCCGGTTGAAATCTATGCAAGTCTCGTTTGTGACCTGGACCATGGGCATTTCTTTCCCCTGAAATCCTGCATCAAGTTGTCCCTGGCTTTGGCCTTGTTCTTGTTGCGGGGTTACCCATTTGAGTTTCTTCTTTCGTCTCAAGACAGGCCCTTTCACAATACCGGCCGGAAAGGTGGCAATGTCGTCAAGGGATTCTTTTACGGCTTTCTTCCACCCTGATTCTGTCACGACGTCATGGAGCTTTGTTTCAATCTTATCCCGGGCTTCTTTGGCCACCTTCTCCATTTCAGACCTGATTTCTCCACTGAGTTCTTCAAGCCTTGCCTGCATTGCCTGCAACATAAATTGCCGGGCCTGTTCTTCTCCCTGTATCTGCCCTGCCTGCATCTGGATCATTAAATCTTGTTTGATGTCTGACTGTGCCTCAGCAACAATTTGCTGCTTTATTTTCATGACTTGTTCCGGCCGCAAATCAGGTACCGGTGTCGGTTTTATTCCCCATGGCTTATCATCCGCAGGGAACAGAATGTCGGACAACCAGGACGAAATGGCAGAACACTTTTCATCTGTCAGCATCATGAAGATTTCAGATCCACCGTGTTCTCTTATTTTTGCAAGCTTTGTAGGATCATAAATGCCATTTTTCCGGCGCAAAGAATCAATCATCACCTTCTCAATCGGTTGTTTTGCTTCTTTTGATGCCTCCCAGCAATCCCGGACATACCCGGCCAGGGACGTGACGACAGATCTTTGTTGCCGGTCCTTTGCGTCTTTTTCTGCTTGTAATTGTGCGGCTTCCTCTGCGTCCAGCTGCTGATTTGTTTTGAACTCTATCATTACGTCCACCCTCCTGATGATTGTTTTTGTACCTGTATTGCCGCACCCATGGACGGCTTGAAGCCATGCCCCATAGACAATGTCTGAAACGCGTCCGCACCGTTGCTGTTGATGTCATGTAGGGGATGATCTTTCCAGGATTCCGTATGTATATTCCATTCCTTCCTGTAATTCTCCAGCCTGGACAGACCTTTCTCACACCGTTCTTCATCAAACCAGCAGATGGCTAAGAAGCGCCTGGCTGAATTGATTGAATCGATCTTCGCTGAAACCCTGGGAATAAGATTGAAATAAATCCCTATTTCCCGTGCAGCCTGCCATCGGCTCTTGCCTTTATTTCCCAGTTCCCGGACAGATAGATCGTGAGGACCATTGTGGTATCCATAAAGATATCCTTTCTTGTCCAACTCGGCCCTGTAGTAATCAAAGCCTTCTCCTGAATCCTCCATATAATCTATGACGTGAACCTCTCGGCCAATGTCTTGGGTAAACCATATCGCCATGACATCGTTCATCCCAAGATCCCACCAAGTGTCAACGCTGATGCCTTTCTGATATGGGACAGAACAAATTCTCTTTTCTTTTCTGATTGCAATAAACTGTTGAGAGAAGTACGCACCCTTGACAGATTGTTCAAAGGCTTCTTCTGGAGTGGAAGGATTCTCCCGTTTCATGTCCTCACCGAGAGTTTTCCATTTAGATATGTACCAGTATTTTTTCTCAGGCTTGAGCTTAACCCCTATTTTAACCTCAACCTCCTCAAAATATTTGACCATTGAAGCCGTAATCGGTACCGGCGTGGATAATTCATTTTCATCATTGTCCCACCAGGGGAAGAAATGGAACTTGAATTCCATCCGATTTGGCTTCCGGCCAATTAACTGGAGGTCTTGAGCATCTTTGCAGTAATCATGGAAATAGCCGCCCTTTCCTTCGGCTGTTGATTCTATTGTAAAAAGGCATTCCCCGGTCTGGGTGTGAATTGCTTCAAACGCGCCGGTGACAATTTCCCGGGCTTTTTCCGGGTATCTGGCGCAAACCTTACCGAATTCTGAAACATGCAGCCGGTTGATCGTCCCTGATCTCATAGAAGTACCGACGCTGATAATTGAATTGTTATTAAATTCGATTTCCGTTTTTGATTTTGACTTTGTCGGGCGAAAACCTTTTATCATTTCAGGTAGATTTTCATACGGATATAAGATCTTCCGACGAAAAATCTTTGAAACATCCTCCCGGTTGTGAGCAATAATTCCGGCCTCAATGTCATTGTAAAAAAGAGCATCATCCAGGTATGAGATATCAATCAGTGTCGTGAATCCCCGCTGTCTGGCCTTGAGGATCAGGTTCATAAACCACTTATTGTGATGAAACTCGGCTTGCTCCTTGTTCGGCTGGAAGAGAACGCGCTGGCCAAACTTGTTGATGATGTAATACAGATGATTTAAGCGCCACCATTTGTTATGAAGACCATCAACCAGCTCTTCCGGGGTCATGTTTTCAAACGGGTGATTCTCTTCTTTCTCTGTTTTATTAAGCCTTGGGTCAAAATCATCCAGAGGGACCAGGATATCGGAAGGATCATCCCATGGATCAGCTTGATGGGTTGCCGGGATCATTCTTTCGGCAATCCTCTATCAGACTTGGCAATGGATTGCAGTAAGGCTTCCATGAATTCCTGCTTAGTCTTCAGATCAGCATTGCCTTTCTGCTCGTTGTCTTTTTTATAGGTGCCCAGATGCTTTTCAAGGGCTTCAAGGGATTTGTCTTTTGGGATCATCTTGATTTTGCGGATGTAATGCTTTTGCTGATCTTCACCTTTTTCATTCTTCACGGTTTTAACACCGATGGAAACCTCATTGATTGCTGCGCCCAGGTCATCATCGATTTCAAGGATATCTTTAAGCGTACCATCCTCATGATATAGGTCTCTTACTTGATAAAAAGCCAACCTCGCTCGTTCCAGAAGTACACGATCCGCTGTAATATCTAAGCGTTTTGAGCGGCTTGCCATCAATCTTGCCAATTCTTTTTGTATCTCAACATTTTTCAACAGCCGTTGACCTTGTGAATAGGCTGTCTTCTTTGAGTATCCGGCCCGGATTGCAGACTGAGTTGCATTAAAATCTATAATATACTCTTTGCAAAATAGTAGCTGAAGCGGTGACAGTGCCCTAACTTGTTTGGCTTTGCTCATATTCCCGCACCCTTTCCTGATAATCCTCAATCGTGTCAATTCGTTCAGTTGTCGAAAAAGAAAACCCGCAAATCTTGCACTTCCTGCTTCTCAGAACGCTATCCTCAAGCCAACCGATTGTCTCTATGACCTTCAGGTCTGATTTTTTGCAAAATGGACATTTCATGATTGGGATTATGCCGGGATTTAATACTGGAGGGCAATTGATTGACCGGTGGATTTGGGAATTCCACGGAGAAAGAAGATAGATGGACTTATTTGTACGGTTTGTTAATCGTGTTTGTTATATAAATGGGTTAATCAGGAAGAATGGCTTGAGATGATGGTTTTGGTTCATATAGTACAATCGAAAGGCAGGGTGTATGGAGCACATAAATAAAATGGGCAGGGCCAAATGAATGACCCTGCCCATTTTATTGTAATACCAGCTATCTTAATTTAAGACGTCTATCAAAACCAGATCTTCTGTCTTCACCGGATCTTCGTTCTGGAGAATAATCAAAATATGAAAATATCCGCCGTTCAATTCCTAAACGCCTACCATCATTATCCAGCGAAAATGGTTTTGTCGTCTTGTCAATTTCATGCATTTTTCTTTCTGTTAACGCCTGCAAGACCGAGGATGCCGAGACCGAAGAGGAGCATGGTGGCTGGCTCTGGTACTGGGGCTGTGCCATAAGTCAAGTTGTCATAACGAGCTGTGTAGTCGATACCTGTATTCTTTGCATTTAAAATAACAGATGACATGTATATAGTGTCCGTTGCATTATCTGTAAACACAAGGACATCGTTGATGTAATTCTCAACTCCTGCTGCAGTAATGATGAATTTAAAGTTATTAAATGCATCTGTAGAGAAGGTGTTTGAAGGGGGCACAACCCATCCAGAATAACCATCCCAAAATTGTACTCCACCGACCCCATTAGTTACTGCGTATTCAAGAATTGGATATGAGGACAGAGTACCTGTTGTATCATAACCTACTCCCCAGAGACCTGAATATCTTCCTTCGTCAGTCCAAGCGCTGTCAATATACATGTCAATGGACAGAAGTGTTGACTGGCCGATATCTTTCTGCATTCCCTGTGTACTGTAAAAGCCGGCGGTAGTTTTTGTTTCATCAATTCCCATTAGTAATTCATTACCAACAATTCCAAAGGATTCAGGTGCCTCTCGATCTACACCCCAGGCACTTAAAGAGTCCCCATTGTTGAACGTCTCGGTGATGTAATCAGCGAATGCAGTGCTTGAACAAAATAATAAAACAAAGAACAGCGTAATAATTTTTTTCATCCTTTCCCCTCTCTTATATAACAGAAATTCCGTTTTCATCTGCAACCAGGCTATCTCCCCATGAGACCCTATCGGCTTTCCGTCCCTGCCTCATAACAGGTTTGGCTTGTTTAATGTTTAACTACTTAGCAATATTCATGCCATATCTTAAATTCACCAAAGAAGCCCATACATAGCACTTACAGCTTTTTCTTTACTTTTTTCTCAGAAATAAATGTAATATTTTGATGAATTTTTTTCCTAATTGCTTAGCCTTTTAGAAATATTTTTCCTAATGGTTTACCCTTATTTTCGCATATAACGATTTATTTTGATAAATTATATCACCCCATCCTCAACCACTATCCATCCTCTTTTTCTTATACCCCCGCGGTATCCATTCCCGCATATCATCCCCATACCAGCCACAATCCGCACAAACCACTTCAGTCTTGGTTACAGTTTCAGACAAATTCGGGTCCGTCCTGATCCGTCGCATGGGACCACCGCACTTCTCGCATTTTTTCCAAGGTTTTGACCTGGAAAAATCAGAATATCCATGACCAACACAATAGTCCGGCCTGACACAAAGCGCAGTCCTGAGCTTTGCACATTCCCCACACGATTTATGCCGCACAAACGAATCTGTTGACATGCTGTTTCCCTATCCTGCTAAGCTTTCAAGCGGATCATATTTCGTTTTCCGTGGATTTTTTACCCCAGGATACATGCACACTTTGCATGCCGGATGATGCCCGTCCTTTGAATTTTTATTCTTATAAAATTTACTCAAAGCCTTCTTCTCACTGCACCTTGAACAAACTTTTTCTCCAGATTTTGTCTCACTATTTGCATTCATGTTCAATTCACTCTCCCGGAATTAAAAAAATTACGGTAAAATTTAATAGCCCTGCCGACAGCCAGTAAAGACCGGTTCCCCATTTCTGACAGATGAAATACAGGATACAGGCGCCAAAGCTCTCAAGCATAATGGCCATTGGTAAAAACTTCTCCATCATGCAACCCTCTCAACCCTCAAGTCTTCCAGGGCATATTCAAGCAGCATACAGGCATCCGCCTCGTTATCATCGACCGGCTTGTATCCCCTTGCCCTGGCAGCAAGCTTCATAAGCTCCTTTCCGGCATTTCCTTTTCCAGTCGCATATTTTTTCAGGGTCCCAGTATGCACCGGCATGGTATCAGCTCCGATATCTGCAGCAAAAGCCAAGGCATCCGTAACCAAACCGACACACAATTGGGTTGCTGCCCCTCCCCTGTGGTGGGCCTGCTCATACACGATCAAATCAATCTTCCCGGGTGCATACTCAGCCATTTTTTTCAGCCAGGCCCGGAAACGTAAAAACCGCATCCCGACAGATTCTCCCCTTGCCAATCCAAATTCCTGAACACCGGATGAAATTTTATGATCAAAGAAAGTTGCCCAGCCTGTTTTTATTGCCAAATCGAGTGTCAAAATATTCATCGTGCCTCCATGGTCTTTGTCTTCGGTTGAATCGCCTCACCTCGTTCTCTCAAAATTTCAAAAGCATAAATATTCCCAGCCTCTGAAAGTAATTTTAGTTCCTGCTTGGATTTTTTGCGAAAACCCTTAAGAATCTTGTCTTTATCGACAGATTGGGCCATAGGCTTGCCCTCCCGGACAGCCTTGTTTTGTTCCCTGGATAGCCAGCCGGTTATATGCTTCCGGATACCGCCAGATGTTTTTCTGTTTTTCGGATTGTCTTTGTTCCACTGCCGGATTGCCTTTAGTGCCGGCAGGACATTAACGCCAGGGAAAGTATCCTGCCATTCATCAACGTCCTTCTGAAAAACCTCAAACTCACCATCACGGTTAATCAAAAGAATTTTTAAAACAGGCTCCTCTTTTTTCGGGCTGGAGCTATCGGGTAGCTCCGGGCAAGAAGTATCTTCTTTTGGAGAAGGAGAAGGAATAGGAGAAGGAGAAGGAGAAGGGCATAGCTCCGAGCATGATTTAGCATTGCGGTTAGCATCATTTAGCATGTGCTCAGGGCATGCTTTAGCATTTATATTATCATTCTCAGTGGTCTTGGAATCTTCCTGAAAGGCTTTATCCGCTTGCCTCTCAGCTTCTTTTTCCCATCTCACACGGGCAGCTTTCTTTGCCTTTTTAGACCTGTCTTCTGCATGTGAAGCATATTCGTTATGCTCAACCCAATCGTGGATGATATAACCACCATCAGTTTGGTCGATAAACCGAAGCTCAACAAGATACCCGACAAAAGCACCTTCATCACCCTGCCAATCTGCTGCAATCTCTATATCATCAACGTCCATGTTTTTTAGATTGCCATCTGGCCGATTCTGGGTAGCAAATGTCCACAATCTAATGAGATTATAAAAAGCCCTGTCCCCCGCCTTCCGCATTAATTTAATAGTCTTGGGATGCGTTGGCAGCGTAACGGAAAGTCTGAAATCTTTATTCATTTTTCTCCTCAGAACGAACTATGCATCATAAAAACCTGTTTCCTATCCATCATCTCCATCTCCCTATCCATTGCCAACTTCATGCTTCGATCTTCTCTGCTGCCTTTCCATGGCACCACCTTGGTAGAAACTCTTTTCCGTTTTGCCCTGCCCAGACTCACGCCAGGGGGCGGGTCCTTAAGGGTGCTTTGGTATTCGATCGGGTAATACTGTTTGACGTACCGTAAGAGGTATTCCAGGTTTGCCAGATCCAGCAACTCCCTGGGCTTTCCCATCTTCTGTTTAAGCTCTGAATTGATCTTCTGGGGCTTATACCTGTGCTCAAAAGCAAAGCGGTTCACATGGGCGCTTATTTCCTGCCTGATGCGAATTTCCTTCTCTTTTACGGTCTCTATTTGAGCACCTGTTACAGCGGGTTGGAAAATATCCAATTGAGGATCTATCCCCACAAAATGCTCACTCGTACCGGTCATGTCTCCACCAATCGGGGTGATCTCCTGACAGCCTCCCCCCTCCCCATCACCACCAGGTATTGGAGCCTCTATACGCCCAGGGGAAGCCGTTTTTTGTTTTAATACGGCAATCTGCTCTCGTTCGATCCGCTTCACGATCTTCATAAACTTGGGGTCTTTGGGTGCAAACACATGAGCCCTTTGGCTGGAATAAGGACCGGCTGCCGGATCAATCCTCACCGCCCTGGCCACCATCTGCTCAATCCAGGGGACTGATCTGATTTGAGTCAGACAACAGATATGGGTGACCGGTGGGACAGACAAACCTTCATAGGCCATGGCTATGGTAACAAGGATATCCAGATCAGGGCTTTTGAATCGTTTAATTGCGGCGGCCGCCTCCTTTGATTTGTGGCTGGTGGCGATTTCGGCTTTCATACACATAGCCCTCTGTAACATTTCCGTCACAGACTGGGCCCCTTTGTAATCAGCGGTAACAATCAGCAACTTTGCCCCGGGGTTGGTCCTTTTGGATTGCCGCCAGTGATAGAGGCATTCCCGTAACAATTGAACGGCAAAATCAGTATTCAGGGCAGTGTAAAGAGCCGCCGCCCGGTCTTCGGGTTTTGTTTCGGAAAAGCTGTCAGCTGCCTTCCTTTCCCCTGCCTGATCCTCCCAGGCAAATTGCCCGTCAGACAGATGAAACGAAATAGGCAGGATGGCCTTTTCTTCCAGGGCATCCTGCCGGTTGTATCTGATCACGACTCTATTATCCGTATTATCCAAATACGGCCTGTTACCCCGATACTCAGTAAAGGCGATTGGTTTTCCATCCCCCCGCTCCAAAGTACCGGTCATCAAAACGATGTATGCGGCCTTTGCAAAAAGGGGGAGCAAGGCTTTATGCCAGACACCCCCCTCCTCCACATGATGGTATTCATCCAGGATCAAAATATATCTTTTGGTTAAAAATTCCCTGGAAATGACATTCCCGGTATCAACGCCCAGGGCCTGATAAGTGGTCACAAAACCGTTTGTGCCCCTGCAGGGATTAACATCATTGGTTGCAGACCGAATGGTCAGATTATGATTAAAAAGCTGTCTGGAAAACGGATCTATGAATTCCCGTTCGCCCTGATCCTGCAATGCCTGCCGGGGAACCACCCAAGCAAGGGCATCCGCCTTGTGCTTTTCAATAAGCCTGCCGGCCACCACCGGGATAAAACTCTTTCCACCACCCGGGGTAACGGAAAGAGTGATAACCCGCGCATCCGAACCGGCAATGATACCATCAACCACATTGCTAAACTCGACTTGATGCTTTCTGAGTGTCATTCCGATGTGACCTCCACAGCTGCCGGAGCATATTCAGAGCACCGGAAATCTGCAGGCACACACATATCTTCTATCGAAGATTCCAGATTGCTTCCAATGGCCGTCAAAATCTGGCGACAACAACCGGACCAATCATCCATTCTTTTATAATGATCGCAAGTCTCACAGCATTTCATTACGCCACCTTGATCCCTTCCCGGGAAAACCGGATCTGATGATCAGCCATGGCCACAACATCCGGATTGTGAGAGATGTAATAGCAGGTATCAAAACCACCGGTGGTCATGAGAGACCGGTACAGCCCCACAAAGTTCAAAGCCTTTTCTCCATCCAGGGCACCATCCTCTTCATCACTGAAAAACGACTGAAAATTACGACCGGACTTCTCCTTTGATACCAAGGTCATGGCAAGGCGTATGGACTTTAGAATCCAAACCTTTTCCCCGCCCGACAGGTTTTCAAGCAAAGTCTCTGATCCATCCCCCCGGAGAACAACTATATCCAAAACCTCCTTGCCTGTTTCCGGGTCCTGGGTGACGAGCTTCACGGAAAAGTTGGGACCAAAGGACTGACTGAGCAAATCGTTTGCGTACCCGGTAACCATGGGTGCAACTCCATCAATCTCCAGGGCCTGGAGTCCGGTTTTCCCACAAGAATTCCTGAGATACGTCCATTCTGACATGTCTTTTTTTAATGAGGCAATTTCCGCTTTGATGCCTTCCAGTTCTTTTTGGGCATTTGCCCTTTCCTCCAGGCTTGCCACATGCTTGGATATGGCAGTTCTAAGGTCTGTTATTTCTTTTTCATAAGCCGTAAGATCCTTCTTAAAAGTCTCCAGATCAGTTCTTTTGTTCTTTAAATCCTCATCAATGTTGGGAATAATCTTACCCTCAACAATGACCAACTGGCCTTGAAGGTCTTTAATTGCGCCCTGAATCTCATCTGCTTTTTTCCCATGATCGGCAAACCATGCTTTTCTCTCATCTTCAATGGCCGCCCTCTGCCGGATCAGCTCCGCATTCCTGGCAACGGACACTTCAAGCTGAGGCCTCTTTTTTGCCAGTATGTCAGTCTGAATCTTCTGTTCTTTTAACGCCTTTATTTTCGCATCAATGGCCTCAATATCTTTATTCATGCCCTGGCCCTGGATTGCTATCGCCGTCAAATTTTCTTGATCCAGATTCAAACCGGCCTGCAGCTTTGACAATTCCGTTTTCAAAGTATTCTTAGCGGTGACGATATCGGCCGCCTGTTTTCCGTATGCCGATTTAAGACCAACAACCTCAGCTTCAAGGGCCTTTATTTGTTTTTCAATGTCTTCTACTGCCTTAATTCCATCTGCTGTTAATCGTTCGAGTTCAGCCTCCAGTTCCGGCAGCTGCTTCTTTGCCCCCAGGCCAGCCAGAATAAAAGAACATGTCTCGCTCTGACACGCCGGGTCCCGCTGATCAAGCAGGAGCATTTGGTTCCGGCATGACTTGATTTCTGATTCAATCGTCATCATTTCTGATGTAGACAAGGCTTTCTGACATGACGCTCTAAGCTGATCAATCTTGGCGACCTTTTCATCAATATCCCGGAGCATGTCTCGCCCTGCCCTTTCCATAGCCTGGATCTCTGTTGAATTGCCCTTCTCCGCAATATCCAGTCGGGCTTTATTAATCCGCTCAGAAATGACCAGATATTCATTGGTTGCCCGTTGCCTCTGGCCTGCCAATTCATCCAGTTGCTTATTTTCTGCATCGATCTTGCCGTCAATATCAACAATGGTATCAGATGCCTTTTCGATCTCATCACGGTCTTTCAAGATGTTTTCACACTCCCTGATACCGGTATCCACAACACCTGTCTCCCGGTTGAAATAAGCTTCTTTCTCTGTGCCCTGAACTTTCTGTCTATCCGCTGAATTCTGCATGAGTGCTATGTTTTCTCGAATCCCGGACAGTTCTTTGTTTAAATCATCGTTCCGAAGGGATGTTTGAATAAGGACGTGTATATCAACTTCGGTTTTGATGATGGACTGTTTGGTGGTTTCCATTGAAGAAAGGATACCGGTTTCATTCATGCGGAGGTCTTCAAGTTCTTTGTCGGTGTCCTGAAATCTCTCTAACCGCTCCTCAAGATTGTTACCCCGGCGCTCTGCGATCCCTAAAAGGGAACCCAGGATGGCAACACATTGTTTAGATGTTTTCTCATACCCGGCCAGCCGATCCAGGCGGAGGAATTCAACAAACAATTGCTTTAACTGTCCGGTGGTCATGTCTGATATTTTGGCTGAGTTCTGGGCACAGAAAACGGAATTGTAAAACAGGTTAGCGGTACCCAGGAGATTGACCAGGTAATTATTATAGTTTGTCACCTTGCCATCCACCTGGGGTTGATTGTTCTTCCATACAAATCCCTCGGAACGATCTGTATCCGCATCGATCTTAACCAGGGTCCGGTAAAGGTCCCCGGAATATTCAAAAGAGATGTCCCGGAAAGAATCCCGAAGAAAGAAATGGTGTCTCAAGGCCCCGCTCCTGGAAGCAAATGTCCGAAAAGGAGAAAGCGACTCAAGGAGAGTGGTCTTGCCATGGCCATTGGGACCGGCCAGGGCGATCAACCCGGAAAGATTGGAAAGGTCCAAATCAATCTCATCTACCCCCAAGCCTTTTTTAAAACCAATGGCACCGCGTACTTTGATATTATGAATCTTCATTAATTTACCCTCCCCACAACCTTCATAAGGTCATCTTCATTAACGTTTTCAAGCAGATCCGCCTTGACCAGAATCTCTTCTGAGATTTCTTCCAATCTGAGCGAAGCCATTTCCGAAACCTTTTCTCTCAGGGTATTGAGCTGCAGCACTTTTGCGCACCGCACCGTTTCCCGGGGTACCCTGATCAAATTAATATCAACCTTCAAGGCCCCGGCCTCAAGGAAGGACCTTTCAAGCTCGGCCTGGTTGATCTTGCCTGATTCATCCTGCCATACCTTGAACTCAATCTTGATGTAGGCCCCTTCAATATCCTCCGGCCCGTAAGTTTGAATCACCATGTCCAGGTCCTGGATATCTGCATGAATAAAATTCTCAAATATTTTTAATAATTTGCGGGTGGGGACCTGGACAAAGGTTGAGTCATACAGGCGGCTCGGGGTATTCATACAAAGGTCATGGTAATAGAACCCTTTGTCTTCCATTTCCCCAAAATTCTGACGCCAGATGGAACCGGAATAAAAGACATTCTCTTTCATTTCCTGCTGTTTGTGAATGTGGCCCAGGCAAACCACATGGGCATTGGCCATGGCTATCTGATCGGTGCTGACCTCGATGTCACGCCCCACCAGCTGCTGTGTTTCTGAGATGAAGGCCCCTCCCATTTGGAAGTGTCCGGATAGAATGTGTGGGCAGTTAAACTGGCTGGCTGTGGCACCGAATGCTCCCAACAGGGTACTTAGTGCGTTGGCAATTTCTCTATCAGATTCGGCAATGCTAAATTCTGATTGAAAATATTGTTTGGTTGGTGTAGGTATTTGGGTGATAACAGCTTCGATAAGCTTATCTGAAAGACCCGATCCTTCTGTGTACAGGCCCCCACCTGAAAGACACAGTTGCTCGGGTTTTTCGCTTACATGGATAGAATGCTTCCCTTTAATAAACCGCAAAATCTCCGCTGACTTCCCATCATGGCTCGGTGTTCCGATGATGATAGCCACCGGTGCAATGTCGGCCAATTCCGATACCTGCCGACAAATGGTTTTGGCTGACCTGGAGTCAAGCTTAAGGTTCTGACTGTCTGTGATATCTCCGGCGATAATAATCACGTCCGGCTGTTCCTCCCGGGCGGAACTGATCATGGCATCCACGCACTTTTCAATCTCGTCGTGGTCATTATCCCGGTAATGCCAATCGGCTGTATGCAACACTTTTATCATGCTAATCTCCCTCTGTTAAAAAATCATAGAATTGAAGTCTCTTTGTTTCACTTAGCTGGTCTGGACTGCTGACCTTTGACTGTTTCAAGAAATTATCAATGTCATACTCAACTTTCCCGGACAGCTGGAGCAATATTGACCCCTGAGTATGGGCATCGTACGCAATGAACTGCTCTCTTTCTGTCGGTAGCTCATCCGGTTCTGGCCCTGGTTCCGGATCAAGGTCTATGGTTTCCGCAACATCGTTTGGAATCGGCAGGGTTTTAGGTGTTGACTGCTCTCCGTAAAGACCGGCCATAGACCTCTCTGCAACCCTGAGAAAAAGACTCTTGATATCTGGATTATTGTGATCCAGGACAAACCGGACCACATAGAATGGCATATTTACGACAAGGTTAATGTTTTCATACTGGCTTTTAATTCCCAGAATCGATCTTAAAACCCTGGCTTTTGCACCAGACTCCGCAAGGGTGAGCTTTCTTTTCCTTTTTTGGATGACGTCTCTTTTTATGCAGAATTCAGCATATTCGGAGAACTCTTTATCGCTTTTGTTTTTATTGTATTTATCATCCCTTTTGTTCATGTATGAATCTCGGATTTCTTCCGCGATGATTTCAAGATCAAGATCATACTCAGCCTTCATGGGATATATCCGGCCGTCATTCTTTCGAATCCCACCCACCGCGCGGAAGGATACATACATCTTGTCACTCCGGTTGTCGGTCCTGCAGGTATCGTCAGGCAGCCATTCAACACCGGCAGCATTCCCAAGCTTGGTCAGGCCGGAATATTTAACCCTGAATTTTTTCTGTGCACAGTAGACATCATCCGCGTCCAGCATGACACATTCCACGACCGGCCGGTAATAGCTGACCGGTGTTAGGTCTGACGGCTGGATAATTGTTGCACCGGCCGTTTTTTCCTGATCAAGAAAGGCCTGCATCTCTTCAATGTTTTTAAATTCTGGGACGTTCATTTGATCTCCTTATTTTTTCCTGCTCACTAAGCAAGCCAAACCAGCCCCGCCCAGGAACATGAGCAGTCCTGAAGTATTAACGGTATAGAATATTATGGTATCGTCACTGTCCTGGCCGAGCATCGAAAGCCCGATCAGTGCGATAAAAACCAAAATTCCTGTGATTGCCTTTTTCATTCTTTCTTCCTTTCGGGCTTTGGTTCGCTTCCCCAAGTTGGCCGAAGCCCTTTTTAAATGGTTAATATTGTTTATTAGAAAAACTTATTCGCTATCTGGACTTCTCTACCTTCAATTTGTATATTTCTCCCCAAAGGATAGGGTCCTCAATTTGATAAAGGAGATATTTTTTGATCGCACGCTTACAGAAACTTGATCTTGAAAAATCTTTGTCTTCAATGATTTCATCAAGAACTTCGATCAACCATGAAGGAAGAGAGATTGAAATGTTTTCTGTCGATTTGTTTAGCTTCTTAGACACGTTTCCGGCTCCTTGGTTTCGAGTTGTGCTGGGGCATGAAGGGCGGCTTTGATTCTTTCTGGGTGGAACATCCAGTCGGAGGCAGTGAAATTGTAGCCGAGTTCAGTGCTGGCCTTCTCAAGTAAGATGCACCGTTTTCTACCAGGCTTGACAGGGTCTTTGTCTGATAAATAAGCGCTGATAAATTTGGCCTGAATTCCGGTCTTTTGTTCGAATTGTGGAAGTATTCCATTTGGTAATCTTTTCATGTTGGCTCCTTTTTGATAGTTATCCTGTTTTTTTATGGATAAGTCAACATGTTTTTCCTGTTTTTTTTAGGATTGTCTAATTTTATCCTTTATTTTATAGGATTAAGTATGGAAACCGCTGATTATTTTAGAAAAGCCGTGCAGGAATATTTGAGTGACAAAGAAAGGGGTTCCCAAACCTTTTTAGCTACTTCTACTGGTATTGAAATTAAACACTTGAACGACTTCCTTGCCGGAAGACGAACAATGAAGGAATCCTTCAGGTTAAAAATCACAAATTTTTTAGGATATGATTACCTTGACTTTCTCCAGCACGGGAAAAGGCTCTTTGAAGGGAAACAACCACCTTCTCAAAAACCTACCCCTTTCATAGTCCAGACCAATACCAGCAAAGAGAAGAAACTCCTTGAAGAAAATGCTGCAAATTACAAAGGGGTTCCACTTTTAGATTCCGGTCGCCTTGCGGCTTGGTCAAACGGATCGGCATTTGATGAATATGAAACCCCAACAAGTGAAGTAGTGGTCTACATACCGGAGCTTGGTCACCGAGTGAACCACACACTTGTGGCCGCCAGGGTAGGTGGAGATTCCATGGAACCGTTAATTCCTGAAAATTCGATCATTATAATCGATAAAGATGACCGGGAATTTATAGACAACAAGGTCTTTGCCATAGCGATAGAAGATGGCGGTGTTAAAAATCTGGCCGTTAAGCGAGTTCGAAAATTTGAAAAAGCCAAAGGATTTTTATTGTTGAGCGAGAACCACAAGTATCAACCACGGCTTGTGGTTGAATCTGACTGGCTCCGGTTATGCGTTGGCCGGGTTATTTGGATGTGGCGTAGTTTTAATGGGTAGTGGAATGAATTTTTCGGGTGGAATGAATTTTTCGGGTCGGATATCATTCCAAATCACATGATGTCCAGATCGATTTGATTAACTGGTTATGTCCAGCCCTTTCAAGGTACTCAATTTTCAAAATATCGAAAAAAATACCTTAAAAACAATTTCATAAAAGAGTTCACTCGATGCGCTTTTAGATTCTAAAATAATGTCAAATGAGGCATACAGAATATAATATGAATGCCGGGCCGATTGATTTACTCAAAAATCTTATCATTCTACCAATAAAAATTCTGAGATTACATCTTGTTTACTATTTTAAAAATGATGTAATTAAAAAGATCAAAATATATTTAAAATAAAGTATTGATTCTATGGGAATAGAAAAGTTATATCACTAATTTCGAGTGACCTTTTTTAGACTTAAGGTGTTTAAGACTTTTTCATCAAAGGAATGAATAATGATCTGTCTCTATGTTGATAATTTCCGAGGATTTACAAAAACGCTAATACCAATCAAAGATGTGAATTTTTTTGTGGGTGAAAATAGCACTGGAAAAACCTCTATTTTGGGCTTAATAAGTTTACTATCGTCATCTCAATTTTGGATGTCACAAGACTTTGATTTTAATGATCTAGGCTTCATTCGCTTTAGTGATATAGTTAGTGTCAATTCAAAAAATAAAAAATATTTTACTATTGGTTTGATAAGTACAAGTCCAATTAAGAACAAAGACAATCTGAAAATGAACTCTTTCATGATGACTTTCATTAAAAAAGATGGTTTACCTCGTCTTCAAGTTTACACTTATAATCATGGGAATAAAATTATTAGAGTTCGCTTAACAGAAAAATTTGTGAAATATAAATTCAGAGACTTTCCAAAGATTAAAAATTATGAAGATTTTTGTGAAAATATCTATTTAAATTGGTCAGAGGAACATCATACAGATAAAACAGGTTTTAGCTTATTAAAGATTGATTTAGCAATGGAAGTTCCAGTCCCTATTTTGAGCTCTATTATAGAGGATATTCTACTTGAAAAACCTCCGAAAAGGCCACAGCGCATTTCTTTTAGTTTGCCATTTTTTAGAACTGAAATAGCTTGGATTGCTCCAATTAGGACTAAACCTAGAAGAACATATGATGCATATAAGATGAATTTTTCTAGTGCAGGTGATCATACACCTTACATAATCAATAAAATAATGGATGATAAAAAAGAGTCAAAGGAATTTTTAGATTACATAAATAGGATTGGTTTAAGAAGTGGGCTATACAAGGGAATAAAAGTTAATCGATTCGGGAAAAAAAATACAGCCCCATTTGAACTTGATGTTGTGATAGGGAAAAATGAAATTAGCATCTGTTGTGTTGGATATGGTGTCTCTCAATCGTTACCCGTCATCGTAGAATCCTTCATGCGTCCAAAAGGGTCTTGGATTGGAATCCAACAACCAGAAGTTCATTTACATCCTAAAGCACAAGCTGCTTTGGGCGATACATTTTTTGAGATTGCACAGACTGAAAAGAAAAAATTCCTTATAGAAACTCATAGTGATTACATGATTAATCGTTTTCGAATTAACTATCGAAAAATAGATAACAAAGAATCTCTTCCTGATTCCCAAATCTTATTCTTTGAAAGATCTGATAATGGGAATAAGGCCTATCAGCTTGAAATAAATGATAACGGAGATCTTCCAGATAACCAACCCACTGGCTATAGAGATTTTTTCATTAAAGAAGAACTCGACATTCTAGGATTTTAAATGTGCATAATAATTGATACCTGTTCTTTATCTCCTGTATTTGAAAAGTTGAATTCTGATCACGAAGAATTTGTTCCCGTTTTAGAATGGATAATGATTGGTAAAGGCAAAATGATCATAGGAGGATCGAAATACAGCCAAGAAATTAGCGCAAAATATCGTGCAATTATATTACAATTAGACATCGCTGGGAAAGTGGTAAAATTATCTAAAGATGAAGTTGATGAAATTCAAAAAGAAATTGAAGAAGATGCATCAATTAGGGGTTTAAAAGACTTTGATGATCCCCATTTAATTGCAATAGTGATTGTTTCTAAATGCCAATTGATCTGTACTCATGACAAAAGAGCGTTTCCATTTTTAACAGACAAAACCTTGTACCCAAGTCATGTTAAAAAACCAAAATTATATACTGGTGTACGAAATTCAAATCTGCTTAATGACAGATTGATTGTAAAAATATGTAGGCCAACTAAACGAGGAAGTTCAAAAGAGCTCCAGAAGAATTTTTGTCTATAATACTGTTCAATAATTGAAAGTTATTTTGGTTATGATTAGGGATTAGGTTGCGTTATCCAAGACAATTCACAAAGAATCCCGATAAAGCATATTTCCAGAATCTATGACTGAGATGGCCTCCAAGACCCTTACGAAAGAAGAAACCCCCTCCCCAGCAATCCAACCCGGGAAGAACAAAAATGCAAACCTAAGGGTTTACCCGGATTTACAGGAATGATATGGGGTGGTATAAAATTGATCGTTTGGGTTGGGTATCATACCAACTTAAATGATATTCAGATTAATCCATTCACTTGTTCGACACACATAAGGAGGTACAATGTCTGACCAAAATCTAAAATCATTTATCACCGACCTTGATAAGCCCGCTATTGATTTTTGGCGCGAAACCCTCACAATGGTAAGGCAACTGCACAACGACGTTTGGAATGGTGTCAGGTTCTTTTTTGCACTTAATGCGATTATTTTTGCTGGTTTTGCCGCATTAATGAGGGGTAACATGCACACTTATCACCATTTATTGATTCTATTAATCCTTCCAGCCTTTGGTGTGGCATTATCACATGTCGGCCGCAAGGTCCTGAGAAGCCACCGCAAGTATTATTTAGATATGCTGACTCGCAAGTCATTCATAGAGAAAGAACTAGGTTTTTACGACCGCGTATTATACGAAGATGATAAATACAGATTCGATTTAAGTTTTCCTTGGAGCGTTGTTGATCGCCGCGTAGTTCTGGCATCAATTTCCTGATTGTTTTGATCAGATATAGAGATTTCCACTATACTTTTAACAAGTCGTACAAACCCGACTAAATAAGTTTAATAAAAATGGCTTAATG
>NZ_JAQYWD010000068.1 GCF_030145145.1 Desulfobacula sp.
GCAAACGATAGTTTGATTGATCGGTGTGCGGTGTCCGGTCCAGCTCCTTGTTCTGGCGCGTAGCGACGGAACAAGGAGCTGGACGAAGTCAGCACCGCGATTCACGGCGGCGCAGCCGCCGTGAACGTTGCAAATAACCGGTGTAAATGGAGTGCAGCGGAATTTGCATCCGAGTTAATTTGCCATGTTAGGTCCAACCATGTCCGGAACGGAGGTTATAAGACGTCATAAGCAAGCCCTCGTTATAGGCTCAGGAATAGAGGGCTCCTTGCTGTTGGGCTTATTCTCAAGGACTAGCAGTCTCAAATTCATTGTTCTACAAGACAGAGACGTCTTTCACCCGGGACACCTTTCAGGGTAACCACATCACGATCGATGAAACTCAGACCGGATCCAGCCACCAGGTCTTTGACTGTACTTGAGACGAGAACCTCGCCAGGACCAGCGTGCCCCATCACGCGCGACCCGATATGAACTGCGATTCCACTGACCTTTCCGGCAGACACTTCACACTCTCCAGTATGTAAACCCGCCCGGATCGAAATTCCAAGACTCCTTACAGCCTCTCGGATTGCACAGGCGCAGTGAATCGCGCGTGCCGGCCTGTCAAAAATAGCAAAAAATCCATCCCCTGCAGTATCGATCTCTTGGCCCCGAAAGCGTTTCAGCTCTTCACGAACAATGGCGTGGTGATGCTCAAGGAGAATTCGCCATCTCTGGTCACCCATGCCCACTACACGCTTGGTTGACTCCACAATGTCTGTAAAAAGGACAGTGGTCAGAATACGTTCAGTCTCCATTGGTGGCCAATCACCGGTCAGGAATATAGACATCTCGTCGAGAATCTGATTGGAATTTTCGCCAACCCACGGGATATGGTCAACCCCAGAGAGTTCAATATATTTTGCATTTGGCATCAATTCGGCAAGGAGTCGGCCGGCTTCAACATCTACCGCAATGTCATCTCTTCGATGAATTACCAGAGAGGGCACATTAACCGATGGCAGAATATCGGCAATGTCAATCTGGCTATTCATGAGAATGAGAGTTTTTACAGCTCCGGGGCTTCCGCCAAGTCTCTCGAACTTACCCCACCACTGTTTGAATGCCGGATCGTTCTCCATGGTTGGAGCAAACATCTGCAGGCTTTCGCCTCTGCCCCAATCGTTATCTATATATTGGAAAAAGTTTTCCATTGCTTCCTGGGTTGGAATCCAGGACGTAAATTGGGCAAATGCTCCACAGAGAATCAAAGCCCGGGACCGGTCAGGGTGCGAGGCAGCAAATAGTGTAGCGAGTGATCCACCTTCCGATATCCCAAATATTGCTGCTTTCTCTATTCCCTCTGCATCCATGACTGAGCAGACATCGTCCATGCGTACATCCAAGCCTGGTAGTTTACTGACTCGGTCTGAAAGACCTGTGCCCTGCTTATCGAACAAGATTGTTCGAGAAAAACTTCCCAGTCTTCGCAGCCATCGTGCCAAATTCGGTTCATCCCAGTAATTCTCGATATGAGAGATAAACCCTGGCACAAAGACAAGGTCAACATCACCTTCACCAAAAACCTGATAAGCAACGTGTATATCGCTGTTCTTGGCATAACGGGTCCGTATTTGCTCCATTTGCAAAACTTTCCTTTTTAATACTTCAACAAACGACATTGTTCAGTTTACATTTGCTCAAAAGGAGACACTGTTTTCACCAGCCTAAATCATTGCAGATGTGAACCTTGCGTCAGGCATCATCGGCTTGGCCCGGGGCTCCTCGGCTGCTGGTTAGGCCGTCAAGTGTTCTGTTCCAGAAAATTCCTCTATTCCTCAGCAAGCTTGCGAAGCGAGAATTACAGCTCTTTTTACACATGGATGCCGTGTCCCCCGACATGTTTTAGTTTTTCTCTACTGGGATATAGGAACTGTCTTGCAGTTCTCAAACGAGACGTTCCCTGGCAGATGGAACCTTAGCTGTGCGTTCATAATCCCGGCAACTTCCATGCCTTCGATCACTTTGCAGTCAATTGATTTGACCACACCGCGTACCGTTTCGGTAGCGGAGTCGCAGCCCAAAACTATTACAGCATCATGCTGACCTGCACATTTTTGCAGCTTCTTCCGTTTTCCTGAAGTCCACATGCACATAAACCATTCGTGGGAAGGAATGCTCTTGAACACTTTTGTTTTCACGCCGTGTTCTTTTAATCGAGATTGCAGTGCCGTCATATATTGTCCGAAAGGTGCCGACTTCAGGAAGTTTCTAAAGAACTGAATGAAAGGCTTATTCTCTCGTACGGCTACAGACACTGCAGGACACATATAGCAGGGGACTATCAAGGCGGAACTCAGTCCTGCAGCTTCAGAAACGACGTCCAGGTCATTGAAATGAATCGGCATTTGTTCCTCCTCCTTTCTTCATTGTTTCTCTAAGCGGTAACATATAATCAGTCGATTGTCCACCCCGCACCCGGTGTCCTGGTTAACGCGCAGGTGAGCAGCGGCATTAATAGTTGGAAAGCTAAAAACTGCTTTTGAAATCAGAAAAGCGAATATTGTCTGATCCGCGAGATAATTGCCGTCTGCTCCACTTTCTGGTTAGGCTAAGATATTGAGTTAATGGAATGTTATATTTTTATTCACAATTCAAGATTTGACAGCAATTACCCTGATTTTCCAAAAGTCGATGGTTTTGCAGATCCCCTCCAAAAAAAATAAATTGTAACCTTTTTACCTTTCATACGTTATTCGAAAAGAAAACTCACGATTTTTATTTATTGGTTCATATGGAATTAAACCGAAGGGAGGTGAGGAAAAGTTTACAATGATAAAATAAAATGGGCGTCGTTCCACTCGTTGGAGTGCAAACGTTAGTACAAAAGGGTCTTGAAGGCAGCAGAAATTCAAGGCTGAAGAAAAACAGAAAAATGCAAAACCAAAGGAGATGCACCATGAAGAGTTCTACCAAAAGCTTGTTTGTGATCGTATTAATCGTAATGAGTTTCGTTGCAGTGCCGGCTGTTTTTGCACAAGAACGGAACACTTATAACCAAAATGATGATGCTGGCCAGCCTGATTTTTATGACCCCTGCGTCAATATCTTGGAAGGCTGCGTCACCGCTACAGCTTATCGTACAATCGTGCTTGACTACACGAACGCTTTCAAAACTCCTATTACTTTCCCTATGCCCGATGTGGACGAAAAAATTTCGGTCAAATACTGGGTGAACCCAGATGGTGTAAAGGTGGCCTGTAATTGGTATTTTATCGAATATTGTGTTGATTGATCTTAATTGAATAGTTAGAGCGCCAGCCCTTGTACCACAGGGCGGTGGAGCGATTTTTGTTCAAACAATTGGGGAGCGCCCATTAAAAGGCGCCCCTTCTTTCATGATGCCAATAAGTTAATCAACGGTCCGCATATCTTGTAAATTTGAATGATATTTGACCAAATGAATTAAAAAAGCAGAAAAAATAATTCCGTACCAATATTTCAAATTTCTGTAAAGGTATTTCAAAGAATCAACTAAGGTGAAAATATAGTTTAACCTGGAAGAATATGTCGAAATATTCTTTATTGGAGATTCACTTTACAGCAGTTCAAGCCCTGAAAAATAATATTCTAAAATCAGCAGCTATAAATTTGTTATATTTAATAAGATTAGTACAGGACGAAACCCTGTATGAAACTTGTCAGAGAATAAAGCTTAACGCCCAGCATAATCGACCATGATAGCGGTATATTGTAATACCGTTGCTATGTTTGTAGAGGAAATTAACCTTTACTAATTTATAGCCATGCACCGGCACCGATCAGCACTGCTGAAAGGCTAAAAATAAAAGGACACAGCCTGAACGGAAGAAATGCAATCCTAAAACCGGTGAACAATGAAACGATTGCAAGCACCACCAGCGTAATAATTGCCACTGCGTATATCCCTGAGGAAGTAGGTGCTTCTGGTTGTATAACTGTTGCTGTGGCGACAAATGCACCAATAGAAAGGAGAGCGATTCCTTCAACAATCCATTCCATTGTGATGATTCGTCTATTATCTGTCGAAATATTACCGAAACCTGCAACCACTCCTTTTGTTGCAAAAAGATGAGCGACCCCCCAAATACCAGTTATTGCGGATGCTATATAAAGCAGAATTGGATTCATAGATGAGTCCTTTCACTATCGGTAGTTATGTCAAAAATTCTACAAAAAAAGACTGAAACCGAACAAAGATTTAATAACAATATTTTCAAAAGCAGTAAAGAAATTTCAACAACTCGACTTAGGTAAAAATATAATTGATTCAGAAAGGACCTGTTAGCTTACTCTTTATTGGAGAGTAACAGGATTATTTAAAATCAAAATCTGGGGATTCTGGAAAAATGATCTTTTTATATTATCAACTGGAATATGGAAGGATAGCATAGGATGCTGTTTTTAGTTCATATAATGTAATCGAAATCCAGGGTGTATGGGGAGAGCGTATAAATAAAATAGGCAGAGCCAAAAATGACTCTGCCTATACTTTTTGATTGATTGTTATCTTAATTTACAGTGTATATCGAATCCAGCCCCCCCCGGTTTTCACCCGATCTTCTCGCAAGAGTATATTCGCAATATATAAAAATCCGGCTATCGTTATCTATACATCTGCCGCCATTGTCTAAAACAGTTTTCTTAATCATGAGTGCCTACTTTTTCCAATATTATTTATTGTGCGGAACCCTAACCTCAACGCTTGATGTGGCGGTATTACCGGAGCTGTCTATTACCATGTAATCGACCAAATACGTCCGACCGCTTCCTTTTCCGTTTCTTTCGGATCTGAGATAGATCTCATAGTCTGCAGTTCCGATCTCTGCCCCTTGGATATCATTGCTGGTATGACCGTCGCCTCCAGAAGGAGTCTCATCCGGTTCACTGCTCACAACTGAGGTCAGAATAATAGTTGGCGCCGGATCACAATTATCCTGAACCGTCACCGCAAGGGAGACTGCCACCATTTTGTGGTTGGGAGGCCATAACACATCAGGTGTTGCTGAAACACTGATTGTCGGCGAAGTGCTGTCTATCACTGTGATTTCGATAAAATCCGGTTCGGAATTCATAATACCATTATTCACAACCAAGGTTATGGTGTGAATACCCAGGGGCAGTTCAATAACCGGCGCCATTCCCTCAGACGAAAATGCCTCTCCGCCCACAGACCATGTCCAGGTGTAAGTCAGGCCCAGGCCACCGTCAGGATCATCAGAACCGGATCCATCAAGGGTAACGGCTGCAAGGCAGGCCGTCCCGACAGGTTCAGTTCTGTCCGGTCCGGCATCCGCTTTTGGCGGACAGGGTCCGAAATCACAATATGCATATGCAGCGGTCGTGTAAGCCTCATGGCGGTATGCAGGCCGGGTTGGATCTCCTACATGATAGATATAGATGTCATTGAGGATATACGGCCCGTCAACACTGTTGTTGTAAATGGCATCCCCATCAAATTCCAACTGGATGGTCCCGGCACCGTCAGACTCAAACTGCACGATCTTCTCTGCCCAGGCGATTTCTTTTTGATCCTCATCTGTCAGCCTGGCCTTGGCAACACAATACCCGGAGTCAGAAAGGAAAACGCCGATGTCCACAACCAGTTTGTCATATTTTCCGTCTGCATCCGAATCCACGCCTGAATCGACATAGCTGCCGGTCAGGCCGATCAAGGGGCGCTGAAAGTCTGTATAATCATACGCTGTAGTTGTGTATGCATCGTTGATCGTATCCATAAGCTCGCCAGAACTGTTGTACAGTGTTAAATATTTCAGGTAATAGGGACCGTTTTCGCCGTTGAGATAGATACTGGTTCCTTCAAACGCCAGAATCATGGTCTGTGCCCCGGCACCCAGATCGGCAGATGTAGTTTTCTGCACAATTTTACCGTCGGCATCGTAGAGCCACCCGGTCAGGCTGTATGCCCCGACTGTCTGGACATCAAGGTTAACTGCCACGTCAAGGGTATTGTACAAGCTGTCGCTATCCGTGTCTTGGCCGGAATCAGAATAGGTGTCACTAAAGCCAGCACCTGCTTTTTCAAATTCGGAAATGCCGTATGCACCGGTGGTATAGGCATCCAGTAAAAAATCAACCTGGGGGCTGCCGCTTATACTCAGATACTTGAGAAAATACGGCCCGGCAACACGGTTTCTCCTGATAGCGTGTGCATCAAAATCAAGGTCTATGGTCTGAAGACCCTCACCCAGAAACACGTCAACATTGACAACCTCTATAGCTTTTCCAAGATTGTCATAGAGTGCACCTTCAACAATATAGGACTTTGGCGTTTTCACATTCACTCCTACCTTGATCCTCAATGTGTCGAATACGCCGTTGGCATTGGTGTCTACTCCCTCATCCGTGTTGGCACCGGTAAAAGCGGCATCCTGCTGTTCAAAATCCAGATAACCATAGGCCGCAGTCTCATGTGCAAGGGTTGCGGCATCCACATCCATACCCTCATCATCGTTAATAACAAAGCTGACTGTGTAAGGCCCGGAAATACCACTTTTCCGGATGGTCTCGCCATCAAAGTCAAGGGCAATTAAATGGGTGCCGGAATAGAGAATAAAATCCTTTCGGACCCAAGAGATCTCGTTTGATCCGTGATCCAGGAGCCGGGCCAGCACTTTGAAAATGACCCCGACGCCAACATCAAGCTCTGCCTGGATGCGCAGGTGATCATAGAGGGAGTCTCCGTCCTCATCAACACCCGTATCCGTAAAGTAGCCGGTGAGGTGGGCCTCAACAGGACCGAAATCTCCCAGGGAATGACAGCCGTAAGGCGGATCAGACTGCTTTCCTGGATTGGCCCAATCCCTGATGGCAATACCCCGTGATCCGTCCCCGGCTCTCATGGCCATGTACTCATTGTCACCATATCTTTCATAATCACTGTGCTTTTTATGCTCCAGGTCGTAGGTGTCAGTCTTGTCATCCGGATCGGTATGGGAGGTATTGGTTTCATAACCATCGGGCAGATTGTCATCACAGCTGGTGCATGGAACTCCTTCGTCGGAATCATCTTCCCCATGAAAATCGCCCCCACTCTGCCATTGATCCCTCACCCAAAGGTGATAAAGTTCATGACCGATTATCTCGGCCGCACTATCAACCCCTTTGACGCTAGGACCGCCAAAACTTTCGGTTCCAAAGTGAGTGGTGAGTGTGATTGCACTGCCGTAATGCTGGCCTGCGGCACTGCTGCCAAGATAGAGACTCCCGGAACAATAGCACCCGTACCAGGTTGCCGTGGGATCATACAGGAATTGATTGATATTGGGAACCGCACTATCCAACGTCCAGTACTCAAACCAGTTGGGTTCACTGTCACCATCATCATCTCCTGTTTTATTGAAAAAGAGTTTAAAATTGCGTCCCCTGATATCTGTCCAGGTCTCTGATGTTGAGGTATCCTCGTAGGTAATGGCGCACATCACATACTTCATGCCGTGGGTACCGGATGCCGGAACATACTCGTAGGGATTCCCGTCACCGGCCATGATATCGCCTGACCAGCTGATATTGGTGACGGCATAACCGTCAGCCGGGGTTATCACTGCCTCCAGCCGGACTTTTTCAACCCCCGCAAGGGAGGTGTCACTGGTCATTGGGTTGTTCGCATCCGGAATCCCGGTCACAGTGATGTCACTGATAATAGGTACTTCCATCCTGGGTGAGACAACCCGGTCAACGATATCACCCCATGTCCAGTTCAGTTCACAGGGATCATTGGGGTCATGATCCCAGCCAAGGTTTACCCGCATATAGGTCGTGTCAACTGCATCTTCCGGGATACTAACGATGGTGCTCGTGGACATGGTCCCGGAATAATTGATGCCAAGATAACCGGTCAGATCAATATTCAATACTCTTTCACTTTCTTCAAAGACCTGATCCCCGTTCCAGTCGATCCAGCCGTTGACATGCTCCGGGCTGTCATCATACTGCGGGCATTCCTCGCCCGATTCACAGGCATCGGGATTGGCGATATAGATTTCAACCGTTATAGAGATGGTATCTTCTGTCAACCGGGTATACTGGACATCCTCGATATATTCGTAAAGATGGCTCCCCCCGTTTGATGCACAATATCCCGGTGCTGATGAAACCTTTGGAACTATCAGTGCCGAAGGTGCTTTCAGCTTGATACTGGCGGGTGGTTTCCTGGGAAAGTATGTGGTGTCGTCATCTAAACCCGCCGAAATAATGCTTCCAAACGACAAGATCATCACAATTATTCCGATGATGAACATCCCGGCTTTTTGAAAAATTTGATTTTTCATTTTTATTCCTCCCCGTTAATGAATTATGAATTGATTGGTGTAAACCGACTTCCATTCCGATTTCTGGTTATCCTCATAACGAATTAAAAGTCTGTATACGCCAGGAACGGGCTGCATGGTCCTGGAAGTCCCGTTTACAAATATCAGTGGGCTCCACATCATAGATTCTGTTTTTCCGGATTTGATTTCCCTTGGAGCATCTATGTCATAGATACAATGAGGTGTTTGACATTGGGCGAACAATCTTTTCCATTTCCCACCCGTATTTTTTTTTTCTATATGTTGAATACAAAAAACAGCGGTTTCTCCACCAATATGCGAAAAAATAATTTTACCCTGATGGTTTGTCATCTTGATATTTATTTTTTCGCCGGTTTGGTACTCTGCTCTATCGGTTAAAACCATGACCCCAGTTTGGGCAAACACGACAAGAAAAGGACGGCATAGAAACAAGATGATAATCATGGTTTGTATTAACCGTATATGTTTTTCAGGAAGCACAATCAGGATTTCTCCTCTTTTTTTTAAATGATTGCTGGCGAAACATCTCCAGGAAACAAAATAATAGCCAGGGATGGCTGGCACTCTATCCACGCCTCAGGAGTCAGCCGACAGTCACCAGAGGCGTGTCTACAGGTAATTTTAATATTGTACGTCGCATCGCACCTCCCCTTACTAAAAATGACCAAGAGACACGCCCATGCTTTAACATTTAGGGATAGCTACTTAAAGGTTCACTATTATTTTCAAAATTTTCATCACTGGATGGTTTGAATGGAGGATAGGCGGAGAATATAGGCCCATTTGCAATTCAGCACAATTTAGATAGAAATCATAATAGTATAGATTGCAGCATTAGGCAAATTTATTTTTGAATTAAAATTAAACTAAATGGGATGGGGTATAATTACATTTTTCAAAATTCCATTCAGCTATATTGGAGATAAAAGGAAGAGGGATATCCATTCTGATATGGTGCAGACTATGTCTATAACGAAATTCCCCCAACGTTGGATCAAAAGGGGAGGGCTATTATTAATAATCCGGGCCTTTTGCGTAAAATGCCTTGTGAAGACTGGGCCTCTACCTCTGAATGGAGTTATTACCGCTTAACTGAGAAAAGATGGAGCGTTCTTATTCAAGAGAAAAAACTTGGGTTTGGCTGTTCGCCAATTAAATTGGTACGTGAGCTGGGTTTGCCTGATTTTATAATTGGGTCGTGAAACAGTTTGGTCCCTATCTTTCGTGGGCGTAGGTCCGATTATATGATTTGGTTGAGGAGATCTGTTCCTAGTACGAGAGGACCGGAATGGACCAACCAATGGTGTTATAGTTGTTCCGCCAGGAGCATTGCTGGATAGCTAAGTTGGGTACGGATAACCGCTGAAAGCATCTAAGCGGGAAGCCAACTTCAAGATGAGATATCCCATCTATTTACGTGTGACCTTCAGGTTATAGACTAAAGACCCCTTGAAGACTAAACGCTCGCTCGTTATGCCTGTCTTGCAAGTGGCAAAAGGTTCGGCTAACTGGTACTAATATGTCGTGAGGCTTAGCCACTTCTTCGGCAATCAGACTGGTAATTTGGGAGAGTAGAACGCCGCCAGATTAATTCTTAAAAAAGCCCTGATCATCCCTGCGATGGTCAGGGCTTTTTACGTTTGGCTTTTCGAGGGAATTTTTGATCTGCCAAATTTCATATAGGCCACCAATAACTGATCAAAGTAACGCCTTGTAAAAATAAAAATCCATAAGTTTAAATTCTCCCTTGCCATCAAGACGTCAGTCAGGATATTCTCCAACTGAAATTGACTTTTCAAAGCAGGACAGTCTCCACTTTTTTAATATCAATATTAGAATAAGTGGTTGGCTGTTGATGAAAAAGGTATAAAGTGGAAATCAATCCAGCTATAGCAAAACCGATTATTATCGCAGTGATAGCCCTGACGCTGTTCATGCTTCCCGGCTTAAAGCTTCCGTATCTCGATCAACAGGCAGATACCTACTTCGCCGAAGCAATCACGAAAGCCGGACTCGCCTATAGCGTTTGCCGGGTTGTTAACGCATCAGTCTCCGTCATAAAAGAATCTCAGATTCATATAGAACCGGCTGGCCTTGGGGTGTCGCTGGCGGCAGGTCAAGCTCTTGATCCATTAGATGACATGACGGAGCGAGCATCAGATATACTCGTTACAGCAATAGTATCACTTGGGATACAGAAGATCGCGTATGAACTAAGTGCAGCATTTGCCCCCGTACTGATTGCCATTTTTCTGATTGCCTTCGTCATGGCCACAATGTTGAAGAGCGTGCGAGCCAAAACGATAAGAGAGATAATTTTAAAGTCTATCGTTTTGATTGCGGTTGCTCGCCTATGCCTGCCGACCTCCTCAATCATTAGCTCCTACTTAAATGGAAATTATTTTTCGCCGGAGATCACCAGAGTAAAAGATGAGCTTGCCATGAGTTCTCCCGTTATGGAGCGCTTAAAGGATATGCGCATGCCAGAAATTGATGGGGTGTTGGGAACTGTAAAAAACGGTTTCAACTTTGTGGGTGAGAAAACCTCCGATTTAGAAACGGTCCTAAAAGAGATGATTCAAAACACGGGGAATATGGTATCTAATCTCCTTAAGCTATCATATTTATATGTGGCACTATTCGTAATTCAGGTCATCTTGCTGCCGATTGGAATTTTTTGGCTTCTATCACGCATCACCAATGCATTTCTTGGGACAAACAGACCTTATATCATTAGTCATATGGGTTCAAATAAAACAGGAAGGGTAAATCAAACCAAAGAAGCCTAACCATGGGGTCAACCTGACTGGGGGACATTCGGCGGTGACGCCGGCACGAAAAATTTTGATGGCGCAACAGGTTCTCCAGTCTTTAAAATCAACTGAATACATTCGTTACTCACAGGAAATACCAAACAGGTCCAAATTTTACTATCCTGATATTTGTTTTATTGAGACACAGGGATACTCTGGGGTTTCCATCCGCAATTTATTATTTACCTTTAGCAGCCTGAATGTCCAATTTATTTTTCAAGGACTTCTACGGCTTTTATATGGTAAAATTTCCAGCCGTCTTCTGTTTTTTCAAGAAGGCACTCAAACTCTTTAGTGTCTTCTTCAGTCTCCTCTCGGGTGTAAGTTGCCCTGATCTCTAATGTGACAGCGGCGACCGCTCTATTTTCACCTGTCAGTTCAACGGACAGATCGTAAAACCTTACTGACATCGCAGCAAGCCGGGATTTAAATGCCAGGATGTGCTGTGCCATCTCTTTGGTAGTGATCTTTTTTTGAATGTCGTACTCCGGGATATCAACGGTGCAGATGTGTGCAAAAACATTGGCTGCAGTCTTTGCTTTACCAGCGGTAATCAACGGGGATTCCCCGGCCTGTTTCTCCAGTTTTCCAGCCAGAACCGCGAACTGCTTCCGGATTTGTTTTTTAGGGCTGTCGTAAACAAAAAAATAATAGGCAAACCCTGCCACAAGTACGATTGCAACTGTCACGGTCCATTTATTAATCACCACAACGGTCCCCCGACAATTCGTTTCAAAGGTGTTTGTCCGAAACGGTGTGAATACACCGGTACGCTTCGGTTGTCCCCCACCACATAGACATAGCCTTTTTTAACACTTCTTTCGGCAAGATCCCAGTCTGACGGATATTTGACATATGCTTCGTCCACCTGTTCCCCGTTTAAATAAAGCTTTCCGTCTTCAAACGCCAGAGTATCCCCTTCCACAGCAATGATGCGTTTGAGCAGCATCACCTTTTCACCAGCCAACCGCACCGTCACCACATCCCCTCTCTTGGGTTCTGAAAAAAAATAGCGCTGTTTAAAACAGAAATTGAACCCGCCATCTTTATACGTCGGTTCCATGCTCTGCCCTTGTATTTTAAACGGCAGACATACAAATTTAAAAAACAAGTATGCCCCGATAGCTACAAGAACGATCCTGTAAACATAATGCCTGGTGATTGGCGGGAAAAGAAAATTTTTTATTTTTTGGCTCAAAACATCTGCATCCAATCCAAGTTTAAGTTCTGCCTAAGTTCGATATTTTAAGCATCAATCTGTACTTTTACACTATCAGAACCCATCCTTAACCATTTTCCAAAGGATGTTTGTCGTGAAAAACAAGGACAGTAAGTACAGGATTTACAGCGTATCAAAGCTATTCGTCGGCTGGCGTGTCAGACATAATATCCGACATTTCAAAAACGCGATTGGCGACTAACAGTCCAGAAACGCTTGTGTTTACAACATGATAGATGGACGCTTTGATATATTGAGTTCCTGGCAATGAGCTACATTCCCGAGTTCTCACTATATGTTGGCCTAATAAATTACTGGACCGAACCGCTTCCATTGGAAGTCCATTTGACCGTTTCCAGGATTGGCCTCGTTCATCATTTTTATTCAATAAAGTTTGGAACTTTACATACAGCTTACCTTCTTCTAAAACATTATTCTGAAAGGCCACATATGCCTTATAGCCTTGTGTACACGGACGAATTTCCATCCCTGCAATTGAAACATCCTGAATTCCACCGGCAATGCCTTTAGGAACAGAAAACGATTTTTTTATGTTGTTTTGTTGTTTAATGATTGGTTTTTTAGTCACCTTAGAGGGTGTCATGGTCACATCTGATGCATGAGCGAATACCGCAAAAGTGAGTATTAGTGCAAGCGTTATTAGGATAGAATAAAAAAATTTCACTGTTTTCCCTCCAAGAAGAATTATGATTATGTGAACTGCTGTTTTAATAGGATTAAAAACAAGTTGATGTCAATAAGATTAAGAAATTATCCCAGCACCAATGCATGTAAATAGTGTTTTGTTCCTACCATTTTTGAAGAGTTTAATTTATCGTTGAATCCTTTCGCTAAGAGACCCCTTCGCACATAAGCCTTTGAAATAGGCTTTTAAGAAGAGTATTTCGAATCACCTAAATTTTTAATAGGAGGATTCATGGAAGAACAAAGAAAAATTGAAGTGGCGGTATTTCGGTATGGTGTAATCCAGGATTTCGTTAACGGTATCCGGCTGGATCATGGTGAGCGTGAACGGCTGTTACGGGAGAAGTGTACCCGAAAATGGCAGATACCGTATTCTTTTAAAGCAGTATCAGCCGGGGTACCATTCAGCGGTGGATACAGCTTTATGAATCAGGGGGCAAGCGAATTGAGTCGCTATATCCCAAAGGCAGGAACGACAAAGGCGTTGTTCGGGTTTTAGACGAAGAAATCTGTCTGGCACTGCCTGGTTGCGCCCGGTCTATCCAGCCTTGGCGTTTGGCCAGAGCATCGGCCGCCGAGGCTTTTATTTTGCATCAGGGGCACCTCATCCTGGAAGCCGGAGTAGGAGTCGTAATCAACATCTTCGCCCTTCCGGATTATACCTGTAATATATTTTTCGTTTAAAAGTAACGTTGCGCCATCAGTACCTTGTACGCAGTGATCGGGCCAAAGTATTTGGGTCCGACCGTCCTCTATAGAGACGCTTTCAAGGACTTTTTTGCCGCTGTGGCGTGAGGCAAAGGAAACGTGACCGGCCGGATGCCAATCCATAGTCGCGTAGATGGGTAGCCCAAGTTCTTTCAGTTTCTTAGTCGCTTCGGCGACCGACTTCAGAAAGGCATCGTCGGTTCCATTCACAGCGAGCGAGCCGCTGTAGGCAGTCGTGAAGTCCTTCTGGACATCAACAACGACCACAGCGGTCTTGCCCCACCAGCTATGGCCATTGGACTTACCGCGAATCCTCCAATACAAATCAGCATGATAAGAATTAATAATTTCTCCTTATTATAATGAGGTTTTAGTTTATGAATGTTTGTCCTGAGTTATTCAAAATTCGCAACAGGTTTCTCTCAACTTGTATTCGGCAGAATTTTCAAAAAGCGAGAACTACATTTGTAGTTCCCACAGCCGCCTATATGCTAAGGACCCAGCACTGCTTTTGGTAGTTGTCGCTCAAGTTAAAATTTTGCTCATGACACATAAATACCATAAGTCCGCTTGTTATGATTTCTCTTTTTTGGGAACTTGCAGACTTGACAAAGATATGGATAGAGTGATAAAAAACTCGTCTAATTTATTAATATTTATTTTTATAGGATTTTTTTGTTTTTTAAATTATTAGATATTGTGCCAGTCGTTACTGATAAAAGATAATCAGAATTGTATTGGCCTAAAATTTTAGTTTAGCCCTTCCAGGTTTTCATATAGGGTGTAGTTACGTTTTTCGCTTGGATCTCGTATTATACTCATCCTTTCTGTATTGTCTTTCATTTGTAACGACTTTTCATTCACTATATAAATTTATTTCATTTAGTCAGAATAGTGTTGCTCAAAATACTGTTGTTTCAACACTGTTCAATTAATTTAAAAAAGGAAAAAAAATTGAAAATTAGAATATCAAATAAAAAAGAACAAACAGAAATTGAAAATATTCACAAATCCGCATTTGAAAAAACAGATATGAATATACGATTAGAAACAAAAGACGATTACACCCAAGTTGAAGAACTTACAAGAGAAGCCTTTTGGAATTTATATTTTCCTGGATGTAATGAGCACTATTTATGTCACATACTACGTGGGCATAAAGATTTTATCAGTGAACTCGATTATGTAGTAGAACTTGATGGTAAAATAGTTGCTTCCATTATGTATACACACTCCTATTTGATCAATAATGATGAAGAAACCGTTCAAACAGTATCTTTTGGTCCTCTCTGTGTTCATCCTGATTATCAACGAAAAGGTCTTGGCTCGGCATTAATTGAAAAGACAAAATCATTAGTTGCAAATATGGGAGTACCAGCAATTATTATTTACGGCGATCCACACAATTATTGTAAGCATGGCTTTAAAAACGGAATTGATTACCAAGTAAGTGACATGGATGGTGAATATCCATTAGGATTACTCGTTCTTGAACTTCAGCCAGGATTCTTTGGTGATAAAAAATGGAAAATTATGCAAAGTGATGCGTATAATATAGATCAAAACGAAGCAGATGAATTTGATAAACGGTTTCAAGAAAAAGAAAAGAAGTTTCATCATAGCCAAGAATTATTTAAAATGAACATAAGAGCTTACTTAAAACATGACAGCTAACCTTTATTAGCTGCATAGACCGTAAATGTAGGGTCAGAGTGAAATTAATCTATTTTCAATATAATTTTACTCTGACCCCATTTATCCCTTTTTTTATTTCCATCTGAAATATATTAGTTATGATTTGTTATCCGGTACGTCATAAAGCCTCATTTTATCAAAATTGTAAGGAAATGAAATCTGCACAATATGTCTATTTGTGTTGCGAGTATGTTTTGTCGCCAGTTTTTTTTCTTCTAGTGAATTTTTAAGACATTGATTTTCTTTGGTTTTAATTCTTTTACTTCTTTTCTTCCATTTTTTTAGCTTTTGA
>NZ_JAQYWD010000005.1 GCF_030145145.1 Desulfobacula sp.
GAGTCTTTGGGGGAGCTTTGTGACATAGTAAACAAGGAAAATTTTTTATACCCCGGGACAGAGCTGAAACTGATATTTAAGGCTGCATAAGCTGCATTTAAATTTGGCTAATGTCAGGAGCTCTGAATTTAACAACACGATGGTTGCCCGTATCCGCCACATAGACGTTTCCCAGATCATCCACCGCCACCCCTTGCGGCCGGATCAGTCGGTGGTCTTCCCGCCCATAGCCCCCGATCTCTTTCAAAAAGACTCCTTCCGGGTCAAAAACGCAGATCCGGTGATTGCCTGTGTCGGCCACGTAAAGGATTTCCTGGTCGTCTATACTAAGACCGCGCGGGGCCAGCAATTGGCCCGTGGAATTCCCGGGCGCTCCTATGACAGACAGGAGACTCCCCATCGCGTCAAAGACCTGAATTCTGTGATTGCCTGTGTCTGCCACATACACTTTTCCAGATGAGGAAACCGCAATGCCGTGTGGATTTTTGAAGGCCTTTTTTTGGGTGCCGGAGCCGCCGAATCTAAAGTCGATTTGCCGCACAAAAAAATCAGAATCGGTTGAAACCCCAATCGCTTCGTGGTAGGAATCGATCACATAGATCGCATTGCTGTTGCTGGCAGCAACACCCGCGGTGTGATAAAAATCGTAACCTTTGCTAGTGAGCTGGCGCGCGTTATACACAATCCAATCCGATGAAGGATCCTCAAGCGCCAAAGGATACTTCAGGGCAACCCACTCAGCAAACACCTCGTCAATGGTTTCTTGCCAGTTCTTGAGCTGATTGATCCCTGTATAGCCCATGTCCTTGCAGGCGCGTGCGACAAACTCATTGAAAAATTCCGTTCCCTCTGCAAATCCCTCAAGGTATTGCAGCAAGTCAAGCAAACTCTGAAGATCGACGAAGCTCACACCAAGTTTCAGCAATTGCTCATCGCTCAGAAGGGGACGCAGGGTGTAGAAGACTTCAAAGCCGTAAAAGTGTTGGAGCGTTGCCAGGAAACGGCCGAATAACTCGGGGTCATTTACCACGGCCTGGACGAGAGAATCTCTCATGGATTTCAACTGATGTATATCCGGTCTGCCGAATCCGGACACCTCGTGGACGAGCATTCGCATTTGAATCTCCATCAACTCCCCGATGGCGGTCTGGTCGATCAGGTATAGCAACCGATTCTTATCAGCTTCATCCATATTCAAGGCTGCTCTGCCAGGTATTTGAATCGAGTCTTGTGCATTTCGAAGGGCATTGGTAGCCGCTTTGACCCATTTAAGCATATCGCGGATATACGATGAAAATGTAAGGGCCAAATCCGCGGCGATAATAATCCCTCCGAGTAAGGGAGAATTTACAAAAACAAAAGCTCCGATGATAGCAAGGGCGCTGAAGCCCATAGTTGACAACAACAGGTTGATTAGCGCACCTCGCTGAGCATCGAATACCGATTTACCTCCCCCGAGCAGATGGGTGATCAAAAAATCGGACTTCCCGGTTTTCGGATCGATGATTGCAAATCCCGTTGCCCATTGAAGGTCGCCGATTGTAATGTCGGATTGCGGAATCACGACGATCTTGCCCTGGCTGACGGCCTCGGTGATCTGGTCTATATCAGAGGGGTGATGATTCAGACGCATTAGCTTATCAGTGAGGTTCGTGACGTCTACCACGTGTATTTTCATACCGGATTGGTTGGCTTGCTGAAAATAGTGAATGGTGGAAACCGCTGGAAGGCCGAAGAACTGCTCTATAATGTTGCCCTCCATAAAGGAGCTCACCACACCACAAAACATGTTGTAACTCCATTCTCCCTGGGGATCTCCGACGGCAGAGACGGCATAACTCTTATGGACTTTTAGATCGATAGACGGGCCGCCGAATCCCTCTACATCCCAAACTTCGCCAAACAGGTAAAAGGGCTTTATCTGCCAGGAAAACAGACCCTGTTGAAATTCATTGAACCGGATAATGCCCGCGGTTGCTGCCTGGTGTGAAGATAACATGGATGTTTCCAGGAAATACCCGTCGGCCAACAACGCCATGGCAGTTCCCAGTATCCGTGGCGAATAGATATCCCGGTAATACGGACCTATGCTTACAGCGCCAATCCCACTTGACTGCTGAAGCTTTTTTTGATTTTCCATCAAGGATCGGGACGGCTCAACCGAATTACTTTTATTCTCGGAAATCTGAATACCATAGAGCCATTTTTGGAGATCGTTGATGCGATTCTGCATCCGGTTCACAGGAATCTGTCCGAAGCTGAACCCGAAGACGTATATGCTGCCGGCATTTATCTCGTACTTGTTGCTTGACTGGGTACCGTCAGCAAAATCATAAGTGACCCCCAGTCTTTCTTTGGACCCCATTTCATTTCCGGCGACACCGGTACCGGGAAAATCAAAATCCCGGTATCCAAGACGCAGACGCGGGACAGTCTCTATATGGCCATAATTGGTGCCGTCCCAACGGCTCAGCTTTTCTTCGTGGGATTCGTCTAAACCCAAATAGTAGAGGCACAATATGTCTCCTCCGATCTGGTCGAGGTAAAGGGAATAGCTTGCAGCGGGAGAGTCGTCTGCAGCGCTCTTGTACCAGTCGATATTCATCCTGTCCCGGTAGGCGGCCGGAATGCTGTTTTCACGCCAGAGTACCGAGACGACCTCGTAGGGAAGAGCTGCCGGGAGAACCTGGGAATTGTCCTGGATAATCTCTCGATACCCGAGCAAATCTCTCATGGTGGGGTCAGTCTTGACCTGAGTCTGAAGATAGGACTCCAGCGCTTCGGCGTGTCTCTTGATTTCCGCGGCAAAGATCGTGGTATTCAGTCTTGATCCATAGTCCTCCAGAAGATTCAAATCCATGGCTTCCGGAATGACGAAAGCATCCATGGGATGTGCCTGATTGAAATTCCCCCAATTGATCCCGGAGTGATCTTCATAAAGCTTGAAGCCCGGATCCAGCGGATGCCACTCACATTCGAAGACTTCATTTCTAATGCATACCTCCAGCCACAGGTGCTCCATACGGATGTGGGTGTAGGGTCCGCCTTCGGGAAGCCCCTCTGCAGGTATACCGCTCTTTTCCAGGATGGAAATAGCAATTTCAGGGGTATCCGCCCCGCCCACCCAATTCATGACCGCTTCGACCGGGATTAGTACGGTTCCGTATACATACCGGGTGGGAATATTGGGGTCGCTTAGAGTTTCGCCCTTCAAACGCTGGGCAAGCGCCGAGGCGATGTCGAAGTCATTGCCTCCGCCTTCAGCCAGTGTCTCCTCGCCCCCCTTGCGTGATCCGTAATAGGGCTCGTAGCGCAGGCTGTTGCGAACCTCCTGGTATAAAGATAGTACGTACTGGCGGTCATCCCCCATATCGGATGGAACCCTTTGATCCGATGGAAAACGACTGCCGGGAGAAGCCCTGTGGGCATCCTCTACTCCCGGAACGGTATCATCCGGAATGATATTCATTCTCGGTTTCCGCGGAGTCGGCAGGGTTTCTTTGGTTGTGGGAGGCAGGGGGGCTGGGGAATCCACTGTGGATGTCAGCTCATTGCGTAAATCGTTCAGAAGCTGGGAGGCCATTGCAGGATTCTGCTCTTTGAGAATCTTTGAGATCAAACTTTGCACGGTGGCATACCAACGTAAAGCCTTCTGCTGAATGTCCCTTTTTAAAGCTGTTTTATCGAGGCCACCTGCCTCTTGCCACGTCCAGTTGTTCAAGAAAGCCTGCATCTGGGCATATAGGGCCGCGATCTCCTGCTGCAGGCCGCTCAATTGAGGCATTACAGGGGCAGGCATGGAGGATACGCCATTACTGACTCTCGAAAGAGCGTCCCTGTATTCGGTTACCTTCTTGGCTATCCTATACACGGATGATTTAAGACGGCTAAAGGGTAACGCCGTTGAGGCACTCGGTTTGGCCGTCTCTTGAGCATATGCTATTTTCGGTTTCGGATAACCCAAAAAAGAAGGAAGTCCTGAAAAGCAAAAGGTATAGGAAAAAAGGGTAATTAGAGCAACCAACCGAAAGCGAAAAGTGATCATGACCTGCCTCCCTCTCGGGTACATAGACTCGATTTACTTGTTCACATTCCGGTTCTGGAATAAGTACTTATAATTATTCCACGGAAAACTACTATTTAATCTAAACCATACTATTTTTTAAGAAGAAAAGTCAAGAAAAGTCGTGTCAGAATTCATGTCAGAGTCATAGATATCAGTTGTGAATTTTAATGGCAATGCTCAGGTATCCTGAAAAACCATGGTGACCAAGAACAGGGATGAGAACAGTCCGTCCAAGGAGCATACTCAACTTTGATGATCGGAATGATTTGTTTGAAAAAGGAGATAATACTTGGCCCTTGTTTGTTGGGCACATAGTTCTTGAAACGTTGTTAAAAGCATGGTTCGTCAAAGTCAACTCAAACACCCCGCCTTTTATCCATGATCTTGTTCGTTTGGCCGAAAATGGATCCTCCGATATAGGTTGAAATAAGCGGATCAATAATTATTTTTTTTGTATGGCCCTGAATCAAATGATATACCAGTTCACCATTTTTTGTAACTTTCCCACATGTCTGCCAGGGCCTTAATGGAAACAGCAAGATTGGATTTGTATAAGCGTTCAAATTGTTATGCGGTCACCGGCCGCGTAAATAACCAGGGTCCCTTTTCAGGGACGTCCGTCGCTGGAGTCCACCCCAGTGCATTAAATTCCAGCAGGTCCCGGGGCGTTCGAGCCTTATGCACCAGGGCGTATCGCACCAGTTCACCCCGGGCCTTCTTTGCATGCACGGCAACAGTCTTGAGCGTGCCGTCAGTGGCTCGTTCTTTGAAAACAGGTGAAATGACCGGACCGTTCAGTTTTTTAAGATCCAGTGCCTTCATATATTCCTGGGCAGCCAGGCTGATAATCGGTTCGCCGACGGTTAACCCCGCATTCAGTGTGGCGGTTAACCGGTCTTTCCAAAATACGGTACAGTTTTTTGCCTTGCCCATCACCAATTTATGGCCCATTTCCAGGCGATAGGCTTCAATTTGGTCGAAGGGGCGCAAGAGACCGTAAAGTCCGGATAAAATGCGAATCCTTTTTTGGGCATCACCGCACTGGGTTGCATCAAGGTTGGGCGCATCAAGGCTTTTATAGACAAGGCCTGTGAAACCGAACAAGGCGGGGATTTTCGGTCGGCCTTCCCGTCCCCAGCGCACGGCATTGGCCCTGGTTTCGTCAGCCAGTTTTTCGCTCAAAGACATCAGGTGCATCAGCTGGGCGCGGCTCATTTTGGCCAGTTTGTCGGCCAGGCGGCAGGCCTGGTCCATCAGAAGCGGTTCTGTCACCTCCAGGCGGTGTGGCACTGGCGCGCTCAAGTTCATGGTCTTGGTTGTATTCAACAGCAGAAGCATGACCCCTCTTTAATTTCTTCCCGTCAGATGATGGGGAAAAACAGACAAGGCAACGGGTTTCCTTGAAAATTATGTTTCGATATGGTTTAGTCTTATAATGAATTAACAAAAAATGGAATTTATTTTATGAAAACATATCGAAAAGAACTATGGTTTGAGGTTGCGACCAGACGGGCGTTCATCAATATTACGCCTGATGTTCAGGTCTGCATTGATGAAAGTGGCATAAGGGAAGGGCTTGTCCTTATAAACGCCATGCACATCACGGCCTCTGTATTTATCAATGATGACGAATCAGGGTTGCACCGGGATTATGACGTGTGGCTTGAAAAGTTAGCCCCCCATGAGCCGGTTTCCCAATACCGGCATAATAGGGGTGAAGACAATGCCGATGCCCATATGAAACGGCAGATCATGGGAAGGGAGAGTGTGATCGCCATTACCGGGGGAAAACTTGATTTCGGCACATGGGAACAGATTTTTTATGGTGAATTTGACGGTCGACGGAAAAAACGGGTTCTGGTCAAAATCATTGGAGAATGAAATTAATCTCGAACAATTGAGTATGATTTTCTAGCGCGGGCATCAAACGATACAACGCCCAGGGGTTAACCTGGGCGTTGTATGGGAAACGTCAGTATTTAATGATTAATGATCACAACAGGGTGTCAAGAGCGGTATGGTCCATGTTGCACGCATCTGCGACCGGTTTGCAGACCAGGGTGTTGCCCACATAGTTAACGCCCTTTGCAAAGCCATTGTCCTTACAAACGGCTTTCCAACCATTATTGGCAATTTTCAATGCATAGGGCAGGGTGGCATTGGTCAACGCCATGGTAGAAGTTAATGGAACCGCCCCGGGCATATTGGCAACGCTGTAGTGGATAACCCCATCGACCTCATAAACGGGATCATCATGGGTGGTGGGTCGGGAAGTCTCAAAACACCCGCCCTGATCAATGGCCACATCCACAATGACCGATCCTTTTTTCATGGTGGACAGCATGTCTCTTGTGATCAGTTTGGGGGCCTTGGCGCCGGCAACAAGAACCGCACCCACTACCAGGTCAGAGGTTTTTACAAGATCCCGGATCAGTGCCGGGGAAGACATCAGGGGTTGGCAATTGGCTGGCATGATTTCAGACAGATAGCGCAGCCGATCAATATTCATATCCAGGATGGTCACTTGGGCCCCCATACCACAGGCCACCTGGGCTGCATGAACCCCCACCACCCCGCCGCCAATGACCAGTACGTTTGCCGAGGGCGTTCCTGTCACACCCCCCAGGAGCAATCCGCGTCCGCCAAAGGTTCTTTCAAGATATTTGGCGCCCTGCTGGGTGGCCAGCAGTCCGGCAACCTCACTCATCGGTGCCAGCAAGGGCAGTCCACCGGTTCGATCCTCAATGGTTTCATAGGCAATGCCAATTGAACCTGTTTTTAACAGCGCCTGGGTCAGATCTTTATCTGCGGCAAGATGTAAATAGGTAAAAACGATCTGTCCTTCTCGGATGAACCCGAATTCTGATGGCTGAGGTTCTTTCACATGCATGACCATATCAGCAATGCCATAAACTTCCCCCGGCGTGTCAAGGATCGTTGCACCGGCTTTGATATACTGGTTGTCCTCAAAGCCTGACCCTAACCCGGCATTTTTTTCAACATGGACGGTGTGGCCGTGGGCTTTCATCATGTCAACACCGGCAGGGGTCATGCACACCCGGTTTTCCTGGGGTTTGATTTCCTTTAAAATTCCTATAATCATAACGCGATCTCCTCGATGTAAATGGGATTAAATTTTGTTTTACCTTCAGTATTAGTAACGGGTATTGTGATGCTCATCCGTAAAATTGTATCCTGCAGCAAAAGGTCAAAACATCAATTCCGGCAGAAACAGGGCAATTTTTGGAAAAATCATGGTTAAGAGCAAGACAAACAACTGGATGCAGACAAATGGCGGAACAGATCTCCAGATCTGTTCTGTCCGGATATCTGCGGGCGCCACACCCTTCATCATAATCAGGGCCCACCCAAAAGGCGGTGTCAGATAGGCCACCTGCATATTTAAAATAAAGATAATGGAAAACCAGATCGGATCAAACCCGATACTGTTTGCAATGGGCACGAAAATTGGTGCACAAATGGTCACCACCGCATAGTCATCCATAAACATACCGAAAATCAGCAAAATAATCTGCATCCCCAGCAGGATAACCCATTTGTTGACATCCAGCCCGCCAATAATTTCCGTCACCATGGACTGGGCACCAGCACTGGTGTAAAACACGCTGAACAAGGTGGCCCCGACCAGAATCCAAAGCACCATGCCACTGACAGAAAGGGTATACTGACTGGACTCTTTGATGACATTAAGGCTGAGCTTTCGATAAAAGATACAGATCACCAATGCGCCAAAGGCACCGATTGCAGCCGCTTCTGCCGGGGTAGCCATTCCTAAAAAGATGGATCCCAGCACCAGAAATATAAGGAAAAAAGGCGGAAGTATATCCTTTAACCCCAGCAGTCTTTTTTCCCAGGTCACTTTTTCTTTTAAAACCGGTGCGGTTTCTGGGTGAATGCGGCATTTGACAGTGATATACAGGATGTATAAAAATGCCGTCAAAACACCCGGGATAATGCCTGCAAAAAAGAGTTTTCCAATGGACACCCGGGAAATATAGGCAAAAATAATCATGATAATGGAGGGGGGGATGATTTCTCCCAGTACACCGCCTGCCATGACGCTTCCCAGGGCCAGGGCACTGTCATATTTTTGTTTTAACATGGCCGGAACCGCGATGAGCCCCATGGTTAAAATTCCCGGCCCGAACCCGCCGCACATTGCAAGGGCCACGCACACGCCTATGGAAACGATGGCAAGCCCGCCCCTGATTCTGGAAAGCCAGTATCCCAATGCCTTGAAAATCCTGTCGGAAATACCTGAATGGACCAGAAAATTACCCATCAGTATAAACAAAGGGATCGTAATCAAATTCGGATCTGTTATCTGCCGATAGGTGGTGGTAACGACGATATATAACCCGTTTGCACCGTCGAGCATAAATGTCAGGACTATGGTGACGGCACTCAGGGCAAAGGCCACTGGAACCCCAAGCATTAACAGTACCAGAAGCCCGCCGAACAATAATGTAGTGATCAATCCGATTTCCATGATTCCCTCTAATCCTCTTTGTCTTTGTCGGTTTTTATCAAAAGGATATATATCCCTTCCAGCATGAAGATCACCGCCGCCACCGGAATAAACATTTTCAGGGGATATAGGGGAAGCCTGAATGCACCGCTGGCCTTCTCCTTTACCATCCAGGCATTGTATCCCATCCGATAGCCCTGCCAGATCAGGACGCCGGCAAAACAGACAAATGCCATCAACGCAATAATCTTTGCGATCTGTTTCATCTTTTTGGGGAAAAGATCAAACAGGACCTCAATCCTGATATGGGCTTCCTGGGACATGGCATAAATACCTGCAAACAGGATAAAAACACCAAAAATCTGACGATTTAGCGGCCATACCCAAAGGGTGGGTGCATTAAAGGCATACCTTGCCGTTACTTCATAGGTGGTCATCAACATGATGACCAGGATCAGCAAGCCCGCACTCCACCCCAGATTCCGGCTGAACGTGTCTATTGTCTTAAACATTGAATATACTATTTTTTTCATTTTCCCGTCCAAGTTAAGGCAAACAATGGATGATTAATGATCCCAGGCTCTTAACAGCTCTATGGCCTTTTTACTGGCAGCGTCTCTCTTTGAGACTTCTTCCCAGAGGATGTCAGCGGCTTTCTTGTGTTGGGCAATGCTCTCCGCATCCAGAACGTTCTTGATTAATGTTCCCTCTTTAACCATTCTTTCGGCGACTTCCAACTCTTTTTGATACCCGGATACAGTGGTATGCCAATAATTTTTTGCCGCCGTTTTCAACACCTGTTTCAGATTGTCGGGAAGCTTATCATAGGATGTTTGATTTACAAGCATGTGACCGATGGCATGATCATTCTCTTCGCCCACAATCCAGTGTTTGGCCACTTCCTGGAGCCGGAGCCCGGAAATGGCGCTGACATCCCATTGACAGGCGTCTATGACACCTGTTTTTAACCCGAGATAGGCTTCACTGCCGGAGACATACACTCCTCTTGCCCCCAGCATATTGTGCCAGGTGGTGTAGATGCCCTCATCCCTGATTTTAACGCCCTTGAGATCTGCGCTGGTTTCAATGGCTTTGGTTGACAGAATAAAGGGTACCGGGCCATAGGTGTGCATATCAAGCCAGTACAGGCCCTGTTTTCCATATTCTTCTCTTAACAGATCGGCAAATCCTTTTTCAAAAAAGAAGGATCTGACCTTCTCTGCTTTTTTAACAAAATCGGTTTCACTTTCAATTCGATACGCATAGGGGATGCCGAATTCAACTTCCCCCACCGGTACAATGCCTCCCCAAAAGGCGCCGGCAGCATGCAGCATATCAATCACCCCCATTTTGGTGGAATCGAATAATTGTTCCAGAGGGACGATTTCCGGATCAGCAAAAACAGAGATCTTAAACTTGCCATTGCTCAATTTTTCCAAATCCTTGGCAAAATCCTTGAGCAGTTCAAAGGACAGATCACCATGGGGATATCCGGATTGAATTTTCCATCTATACACTTTGCCTTTGGCCGGCGCCTGTGTCACAAACATAAACGATAAACACACGAGACTTAAGACGATCAAACCTGTCAGTTTTCTGTAATATTTTTTCATGGACATCATTTTTCTCCTGTTAAATGGTTAATTGGGATCCACCCCTGGAGCCCCCCCCCGGCCGGCATAGCCGGGGGTGACGCCAGGATACGTGTTGTAAATCGCATATGGGTTTGATTCTAGCACATCTATTTTGATACTTCGTTGACCGTATCCAGAAGGATATCCACCGCTTTTCGGGCATAATTTTCTGTGATCACCAGGGGCGGCATGAACCTGAAAACATTACCGAACCGGCCGCAGGGCACCATGATCATTCCCCGGCCCAGCATCCCGCCGATAATATTCCCCACCGCTTCCTGGTTGAGGGGGGCACGGGTCTCTTTGTCTTCCACCATTTCAATGCCGATCATCAATCCCCGGCCCCGGACATCTCCGATAACCCTTGAATCTTTGCTGCCGTCTCGAATCCAGGTCTTGATCTGTTCGCCCAGATCCCCGGCCCGTTTGATCAGGGCATTGTCATTTTCAGTGAGAATATCGATATTGGTCATACAGGCCACACTGGATACCCCGTTTCCTGCAAATGTGTTGGGCTGGGAGTGATCTTCAATTGTTTCGGCAAGATCCTTTCGGATGGACAAGCCGCCCATGGGCACATCACCGCCCATGCCTTTACCCCAGGTAATCATGTCGGGTTCAACCTCGGAATGTTCGATGCACCACATCTTGCCGGTACGGCCGGCACCGGCCTGGACTTCATCGGAAATATACAATGCCCCATGTTTCTCACAGGCTTTTTTCACGATTTCAAGATAGCCTGGCGGTGGGGCAACATATCCGCCTTCCCCCTGCTGGGCTTCGATGATCAGGGCACCGACATCATCCGCACCCGTATACGGTGAGTTCAGAACATGGTCCACATATTTGGCGCACTGCAGGTTACAGGTGGGGTAGGTCAGCCCAAAACAGCACCGGTAACAATAGGGATAGGGCAAATGAATAACGCCCGGAATAAACGGACCATATCCTTTCCGGTATTGCTCACCGGTGGTAAGGGAATTGCATCCGAGCCATACCCCATGGTATGCCCCGTGGAAGGCGGCTACCTGGGTGCGACCCGTTATCTTTCTTGTAAATTTCAAGGCGGTTTCAACGGCCCCGCTGCCGGACTGGGTCAGATAGGTGATACAATTGTCTTTCAGTCCTTTGGGCATGATGCCCGCGACCTTTTCGGTCAGTTCGGTCCGGCGCACGCTTGAAAAGTCAATGGCATGCGTCATGGTCCCCATTTGGTCTTTCATGGCTTTAACGACCCTGGGATGGCATCGCCCCACGGCATTCACAGCCACACCCGCAGTAATATCAATCATTAAATTACCGTCGGCATCTTTTATGGTGGCCCCTTTTCCTTCCGCCATGACAAGGGGGAACCGGCCGCCGCCTCTGGCCATGGATTCATTGTCAAAGGCCGTGTCAAGATACGCCTGGGTTTTTTCCCCTGGAAATCCATTGCTCACAATTTTGGGTGCGCCGCTGTAAGATAATTTGGCCAGATCTTTTTCATCAATCATTTGTCCGTCCTCCTGTATTGTTATGTCTGTCAAATAAAAACCATTTCCAAGGGGTATTACAACAAGTGTGCCATGGGAATTTTAATGGGGTTTAAAATATTTTTTCTTTATATTTTAATAGGTTACTTTTTTTTAAGTTTTTTGTTTCTGGAAAGAACATCTGATACCTGTCTAACTTGAATGGTCAAAATCCTGTGAAACTGGACACATGGGATACGACAGGCAAGCTTGACCGGTCAGGTCTGATAGGCAGTTGACCTGACACCCTATTGATTTGTTCAGCATAAAGTATTATGGAATAACCATGGGAAACCCATAGCGATAATTTTTCTTTGCCAGGGACAAAACAAATAATGACCAATATTTTAATCGTTGATGATGACAGCATCTTCAGTCAGCAACTATCCCTTTATATCGATCGGATCGGGTATGACTATAAAATTGCCGGTAATATGAAAACCGGTTTTCAAATGGCAGAGCAATTTTGTTTTGATATTATCTTTCTTGATGTCATACTTCCCGATGCCAACGGTCTTTCCGGCATCAACCGTTTAAAGGCCGTACGGTCCAGTCCTGAAGTGGTTATCATTACCGGTGACGGCGATATTGACGGGGCGGAAATGGCCCTGAATAACGGGGCATGGGATTATCTTGTCAAGCCGCCGGCATATCATAAAATTAAATTGGTGATCCAGAGAATCATCCAGTTCAGGAATGAAAAAACAAAAGAGAGACTGCCCTTGGTTTTTAAGAGGGATCAGATCATTGGCAACAGTTCTCCTTTAAATAAAATTTTAAAAACAGTGGCAAAGGCGTCGTTGAGCAATGGAAACGTATTTATTACCGGCGAAACCGGCACGGGTAAAGAGCTGGTTGCCAAAGTGCTTCATGACAACAGCCATCGACGTGATCAGCCGTTTATTATCGTAGACTGTACCAATCTGCCTAAAACCCTTGCCGGGAATATTCTTTTCGGACACCGCAAAGGCACTTACACCGGCGCGGAACAGGACAGATCCGGCCTGATAAGTCAATCTGACGGTGGGACGCTCTTCCTTGATGAAGTGGGAGATCTTGATCCCAGTGTCCAAAAATCCCTGCTCAGGGTGCTCCAGGAAAAAAAATTCAGACCCATTGGTGCCAAAACGGAAATTTCATGTGATTTCCGGGTCATCTCCGCCAGCAACAAAGACCTGGCAAAACTCGTGGATCAGGGGCGTTTCCGTAAAGACCTGTATTACAGGCTTGTGGTGTTTCATATTGACCTTCCGCCATTAAGGCAGCGACAGGGGGATATCCGGTTAATCTTGAATCATTATATCCCCCACATATGTGAGCAGATGAACATTAATGTGAAAGGCATTTCCCATGATTTTGTTGAAACCCTTGAAATGTATGACTGGCCGGGCAATATCCGGGAGCTGATCAATCTGCTGCACATTGCCTGTGCCAATGCCTTTGACGAACCCATGCTCTATCCACATTTTTTGCCCAAGGCATTTCGAATTAAAATCCTTAAAAAAAACATAGGAATACCCCAGGATACCGACGATATCCGGTCAAGGGTATTTCTAAATATCAGCCAGACGAGTTCAAAACAGATCCTCCCGTATAAAGCGTTTCGCGAATATGTCAATCATTTGATGGAGTCCAGATATATCGATTATCTGGCAGGCCTGCCCATTAAAAATGTCAGTGAAATCTGCCGGATGTCCGGGCTTTCAAGATCCAGGATGTATCAACTGTTCAAAAAACATAACAAAAAAATTGTATAACACCAGGAAGCTTAAATTTGTGATGAAAAGAAACCTAACGATTCGGATGCGGCTGTTTATTTTGTTTTCAATTATCTTTATTGCCTCGATGATATTCTTGACCTATGCGGCCACCCAAATTGTTACCCAGTTCGGGGCGTATTCTGCCGTTGAAAATGAAGTCAGCATTAAAAGTCAGGCCAGCTTTTTTCTGTCCCAGGTCACCCGGGAAAAAGCCCTGCGATATGAAAATATTTTTAAAAGAATTGCTGTCTCTTCCGCCTATCTTGCCCAGCAGTCATCAATGGCCCTTGGCATGGAAGATATCCTGGGAGAGGTTCCCCGCAATACGTCTGACCGGTTGATAAAATCACCCCGGAGCCGTCTGTATTCAAATCATCCCACCGACCCTGTGATGGTATTATACTGGGGGGAAAAAAAACCGGATGCCGGTATTGTCAGACAGCTGAATACCTTATCCCATATGGATCCGCTGTTAAAAACCATCAGTGGTGAAAATTCCGAGGCAGCAGCCTGTTTTATCACCCTTGAAACAGCCATCACCCGGTATTATCCGAATTTTACATCCATCATCCGCAACCTGTCTGAATCGGCCTATGAAATAAGGGACACTGCCTGGTACAGGGCGGTAAAACCGAAGAACAACCCGGACCGCAAGACCCGCTGGTCAGAGGTCTACCAGGACCCGGCCGGCCGGGGGTTGATGACAACCGCCGTGACGCCGGTGTACAGCCGTGGGCAGGACTTTATCGGTGCCACCGGTGTGGATGTGACCTTGACCGATATTACGGACAAGATACTTGCCGACACCAAAAACAAAGATTTGATGCAGACAAAGGGCCTGTTTTCCTTTATTGTCGACGATGGTGGCAGAATCATCGCCTTTCCCAGAGCATATCTTGCCATGTTCGGATTTGAACGTGTTACAAAACTGAAGAACATCCAATACAATGCCCTGTTTAATTTAAGATTATCTGACTCGGAAAGCCCTTCTGTCAGGCAGTTGTGGACGGATTCATCCGCCACTACGGCGCCCCGGCAACACCGTATATTGATCGATGATCAGCAACTATTGATTTCCTCTTTTATCATGCCGTCCACGGGCTGGCGGCTGGGGGTTGCGGTGCCGGAATCCAACCTGCTTGAATCGGTCCAAGAGACCCGGCATGCGCTGAAATCAATGGTGAACACCATGATGTTTAAATTTGCTTTTTTTGCCTTGATGGTCATGGTGATCTCCATTGTTGGATTTACACTGCTTTCGTTTAAATATTTTATCCGTCCCCTTGATACGCTGATCAAAGCGGCCGTATCGGTTAAAGAAGGGGATCTTACCCAGCAGGTGCCTGTTGAGCGGGAAGATGAAATCGGCATTTTGGCCCATACCTTCAATGGGATGGTGGCAGAGCTTAAAAAATTGAACATCAAAGAAAAAGACCATTCCAGACAATTACAGCGCAAGGTCAGGGAACGAACCGTTGAACTGGAAGAAAAGAGCCGTCAGCAGGACAACACATTAACACAATTGCAGCTGGAAATAAGAGAACGAAAACAAATCCAGCACCAATTGATCAAATCCGAAGAAAAGTACAGGGATATTTTTAATAATTCCGTACAGGGAATCTTTCAGTCTTCCCGGGACAATCGATTGCTGAGCGTCAATCCTTCCCTGGTCAGGATGATGGGATATACGTCCATTGAAGACTTTTTATCCAAGATCCAAAATCTTTCAGAACAGGTGTATGTTGACCCGACACAACGGGAACGGTTTTTAGAACTGCTCCGGGAAAATGATTTTGTCTCCGGGTTTGAAACCCAATTGAGGAAAAAAGACGGTTCCCGGTTATGGGTTTCCATCTGTGGGAGAGGCATCAAGGATACGGATGGCAATCTGGTCCAAATCCAGGGATCGTTTGAGGATATATCAGCAAGAAAACAGGCGGAAGAAATTTTCAAGCAGGCAAAAAAAATGGCTGAAGATGCCAGTCTGGCCAAGAGTGAATTTTTGACCATCATGAGCCATGAATTACGGACCCCGCTGAATGCCATTATCGGTATGACGCGCCTGACCCTTTCCACCCATCTTGATGATGCCCAAAAAGATTACCTTGATGCGGTTTTGATCTCTTCGGACCACCTGTTGACCTTGTTGAACAGCATCCTTGATTTTTCTAAAATAGAAGCCGGGAAATTTGTTCTGGATCAGAAACCGTTTGACATGGATGCGCTTTTAAATGATCTGATGGTCATGTTTTCTTTTCAAGCAGAAAAAAAGCAGCTGGACCTGACCTATTCAACCGGTGGCATCCCCGGATATGTAAAGGGGGACAGTCACAGGTTGCGACAGATCCTTGTCAATATTGTGGGCAATGCCATCAAGTTTACCAATGAAGGGTCCATCAACATCACAGTTGATGTCGAAGACGAGGATTGCAGGAGATCTTCCCCGGATGAGGTTGTGCTGCTGTTTTCCATAACAGACACCGGTATCGGCATACCGGCTGACAAATTTACAGCTGTTTTTAATGATTTTACACAGTTGAGCAGTGCCCATGGCACGGCATCCGGTGGTACCGGGCTGGGTCTGGCCATTACAAAGCAGTTGATTCATTTGATGGGGGGGGATATCTGGGTCGAAAGCCAGGAGGGGAAAGGCAGTACTTTTTATTTTAAAATCCGGCTGATAAAGGCATCGTCAGAAGAGGGTGATACCCTGTCGAAGCGGGCATTGCCCCCCCCGGCACTGCCAAAGGGCAACGCGGTATACACCCCGTTAAAAATTCTCCTGGCCGAAGACTTTGAAGTTAACCGGAAATTAATCATTCCCTTTCTTGAACAGCATGGCCATACCGTTGTCATAGCAGAAAACGGTCAAGCGGTTCTGGATCTTCTGTCCGGGCAGGCCTTTGACCTTATTCTCATGGATATAAAAATGCCGGTCATGGACGGTATTGAAACCACCCGGCATATCAGGGCCCATCAACAGCCTGAGATATCAATGATCCCCATTATAGCCCTTACCGCCCATGCCATCAAAGGCGACCGGGAAATATTTTTAGCTGCCGGTATGGATGATTATGTTTCAAAACCCATCAATGGCGATGACCTGTTAATCAAGCTGGAGCAGCTGTCAAACGGTAGAAGGCCCATAACGAAAATGCCTGAGAAACCCAGGAGCTGCAACCTTGAGTATGCCCTTAAACTGATGGGCAACAACCAAGACATTGTCATGGAGATCTGTAAAACCATTATTTTGAAATTTCCCGAAGAGATTGAAAAAATAAAGAAAGCCATCCTTAATAAAGATTTTGATACCATTGTCATGACATCCCATTCTCTTAAATCCGGGGCCAAAAGCATTGATGCAAACCGGTTTTTACACCAGATTGAATCAATGGAGGCTGCGGGTAAGGCCAAAGATTTACAAAGCGCCCAGGCGCTTTGTACGGGACTTATAAGTGTAACGGATGAAGTGATCAGGGATCTTAAACAGATGATGGCGTAAAATTTCGTAACGACTAATCCATGTAACGATCCCGGCCTGGCGAACCGAAATTTCAGCGGAGGAACAATGTCAGATAAAAAAGAAAAAGCATTTAACCAAAAAATGATGGATATCCTAAACTATGGCGCCCTGAACCTGGCCATGGGAATTGGCTATAAAACAGGCCTGTTTGATGTGATGGCACAAATGGCGGGTCCGGCATCTGCAACGGAAATCGCGGTCCGGGCAAATCTGAACCAGCGATATGTTTCAGAATGGCTGGGCGTGATGGTGACCGGACAGATTATAGAGATTGTTCCAGGAGAATCCAAAGAGAATGCCTATTATTTGCCCCGGGAACATGCGGCCTGTTTAACCCGGGGTTCCGGTGATGCAAACTTGGGGGTGTATGCCCAGGAAATTCCCTTGCTGACCCGCTGTGCCCTGGTGGAAGTTGAAAACGGTTTTTCGTCCGGGCAGGGCGTGCCGTTTTCATGTTATCCGGAATTCCAGGGGTTTATGGCAGAGCTTTCCAATGCAAAACATGAACAGGTGCTGGTCAACAAATTTTTGCCCGGGGTTGATAAGGGAGGGCTTGTGTGTCGTCTCGAAAATGGGATGGACGTGTGTGATCTGGGGTGTGGTGAAGGGGTTGCCTTAAACCTGATGGCCCGGCATTTTCCCCGATCAAATTTTGTCGGCATGGACACCCATGTTGCGGCCATCAGAATGGCCCGGGCAGCTGCGGTTGAGCAGGGACTGGAAAATGTGGTCTACCAGATACAGGATGCCGCTCAAATTGAGGGCAGCACAGAATTTCAAGGACGATTTGATTATATCATGGCGTTTGATGCCATCCATGATCAAACCAGACCATTGGATGCATTGAAGGGGGTCCGGTACATGCTTTCCCCCCACGGCATGTTTTCCATGGTGGATATTGATGCGGGCAGTGACCATTCCCAGAATTTAAATCATCCCATGGGACCTTTTTTGTATACGGTCAGCCTGATGCATTGCATGCCGGTGGGTCTTGTTGATGGCGGTATGGGCCTGGGGATGATGTGGGGAAGGCAAAAAGCCGTTGAACTGCTGGGCAAGGCCGGGTTTAAATCCATTGATGTCATTGAAATGGAAAATGATCCGTTTAATGTGCATTATTTTTGCACCCGATGAGGTTTAGCAGGGGTTATTTTTTTTGAAAAAATAAACGCATAAAAAAATTCACCATAACCACATAAGTATATTATAATTTTTTTAAAAAAATTAAGTTGACATTAAATCGAATACAAGATAGTTCTTATGTTTAATTCGATTTATTTCTACAATGGCGTATAAATAAATTTTCACATGACAAAGGTGTCTGTTCTTGGTCTGACCAGGAAGGCGCCTTTTTTTATTTTCAGGAGATCATTTCAACGGGGAAATGAACAACCATAAAATTTAAATATGTATCATAATTTAAATAAGGAGATCGAACGATGGAAATGAGATTTTCAAAAGGAAATGATGCCCTGGGAACTAAAAACAGGGGGAATGCCTGCGAATCAAGTCTTTGTACGTTATGCCGGGCCGATTGCCAGGGGAAATGTGAAACATGGCTGTCCAGCATGGTTGGCAGAAAATTATTATATCCGAGAAGCTTTGGCCTGGTAACGGCCGGTGCCAACAATACCACCCATGTGGGCGTGTCCTATAATTCTTTGAGAATTCAAGGGTATGCCTATGGTTCCAGCGGCCTCACCGGAGACATGACCCATGATGCGGATGATTGTATTTTTCCCAATGTCAGCCTTGAAACAGAGTTCGGTAAAAAAAAGAAAACAAAGATCCGTATGCCCATGATGACCGGTGCCATGGGGTCAACTTTTATTGCAGAAAAATACTGGGATTCTTTTGCCATTGGTGGTTCGTTGATCGGTATTCCCGTGGTGATCGGTGAAAACGTGGTGGGGGTGGACCAAAATTCTGAAATCGGTCCCCAGAAAGACAAAAAGGGTAAAATCGTTAAAGCGCCTGAGCTTGACCGGAGAATAGAAACCTATTTGCGGTATTTTGACGGATATGGGGCCATCATTGTCCAGCTCAATGTAGAGGATACGCGCAATGGTGTGGCAGAGTACGTCGTGGATAAGTATGGGGACAAGTGCATCATTGAATTAAAATGGGGCCAGGGAGCAAAGAATATTGGTGGGGAAATACAGGTCAGGAGCATTGAATATGCCATTTTCCTGAAAGAACGGGGCTATGTGGTTGACCCTGATCCGACGCTACCTGAAGTTCAGCAGGGATTTGAGCTGGGCGCGATCAAGTCTTTTGCCCGACACAGCCGCCTGGGCGGTACCAACCTGGATACGGTCAGCAAGGTTCAGGAAGATTTCATGAACAGTGTGGCATATCTCCGGGAAATCGGGTTTGAAAGAATTACTTTAAAAACAGGTTCTTATGGGATGGAAGAGCTGGCAATGGCCATTAAGTTTGCCACCGATGCCGAGTTGGATCTGTTGACCATTGACGGGTCCGGTGGCGGGACAGGGATGAGTCCCTGGAATATGATGCAAAGCTGGGGCGTTCCTTCCATTAATCTTCATTCAAAAGCCCATGAATATGCCAGTATTCTATCTGCCAAGGGCAGAAGCGTCGTGGACATGTCTTTTGCCGGTGGGTTCGCCCTTGAAGATCATATTTTCAAGGCATTGGCCTTGGGCGCGCCATATACGAAATTGATCTGTATGGGCAGAGCGGTTATGATTCCGGGATTTTTAGGGGCCAATATAGAGGGTGCCATCTATCCTGAACGACGGGCTGCAGTGAACGGTAACTGGAACGAATTGCCGAAAACGGTTCTGGAAGTTGGCAAGACCGCAGATGAAATTTTTGCCGGTTATCATGATCTTGAGAAAAAAGTGGGGAAAGATGAAATGAAAAATATTCCCTATGGTGCCATCGGGTTCTTTACCCAGGCGGATAAACTGGCTTGCGGCCTGCAGCAGCTCATGGCCGGTGCAAGAAAGTTTTCATTGAATACCATTACCCGGCAGGAGATTTTTTCCGGTAACCGGGAAACGGCTATTGAAACCGGCATTCCCCACGTATCGGACGTGAATAATGAAAGTGCAAAAAAGATATTGAACTCTTAACAAAGCCGTTCATTTGACAGCAAAGGGCCTTTTTTTAGAAAGGCCCTTTTATTTGACCTTGATCCATAAAATCTTTGTCATCTCTTTATGGCGATTGTGCCATTGGGTGGGGGGGGTGGTTTTCAGGTAAACGGTATCATTGGGTTTAAGGTGGTGGGTCTGATCCTGGAAAACCATATCGACCTCACCGGACAGGATATGTCCGATTTCCTCTCCTTTATGCTGAAAAAAATGGGTGGACAGTTTTCCACCGGGAAAAATGGTTACCAGAAAAAGGTCAGCCTTGCCGCCCAGGTCAAAGGGGTTGAGCTGGGTGATATCCATACTTTTTTTATCCCAGTTCGGGTCATGGATTTTGATGGCATCTGAACCGCGAAAAATGGTTTTTTCCAGGGGTGTTTTTTCCTGGAAAAACGATCCCACAGCAACGGAAAGATGGTTGGAAATTTTATAAAGTGCCGGTATGGAAGGGAACACCTGGTTGCTTTCAATCTGGGAGATATTGCTGGGGGTCACCCCCACAAGCCGGGACAACTCCTTTTGTGACATCCCCTGGGTTTTCCGGAAAGCTTTAATGGCAGATCCCAGATCATAAAGGGGGGAGGGCTGTTGATTGCCCTCAAGCATAAAATTGTCCCCTTGAAACGTATAGTATAAGGATTTTCCCAGGGCTTTGGGGGATCGGTTTTCTGCCTTGAGGAGTTTTATTCTGGTTTTTCCCTCTTGGATGGAAAGATCAATCGCCACCTGGGCCACCTGATTGATATGGGCTTTTAATTTATGGGAATGCGCGCCTTTTTCAATGATCCAGTAAGCAATGGTATCCAGTTCATACAATTGGGGGCAGGTATGGGAATAAAATTTTAAAATATGGTCTTCGCCGTCCCATAAATCAGCCATACCTGTGAGACTCTCAACGACAAACCGGACATCTCCTGACAGGGTTTTATGCAGTCCGTAGATGGCATCGGATACGGCCTGGGGAAGTTCCGGCCGGGTGACTTTGATGACCTGGTAAGGCCATTGGGCCCCATCTTTTTCATAAAATTTATTAAAAATCCGGGCCTTATCGCCTTTGCCGTTTGTAAAACAATCCAGGATGGTCAGTTGCTGATTCTCAGCTAAAGGCCCCAGTTTTTCAATTAAATTTTTCGGGGACCGGTCAAAGGAGACATAGACAATGGGTTTGTTTTGTTGCTGGGATTCCTGGATGAACCTGGTACAGAATTCCGAGGCAAGGCTGCCGGCATCATCATACCAGACGACATTGTCCCCGATAAACAAGCTGTTGATCATCCGGTTCAGCCCGCTTATTCCTGATGATACTTTTTTTTTGGGGGTCATTTAACCGCCTTATTGCCTTTCATAAATGAAATCGCTCTATCTTTTTTTACCCCTCCTCTTTTGTCTCATACAGCAGGAACGGCACCGGATATTCCTTTCATGATCCGTTAAATTCGAGCCATTCAAACCAGATGGGATAATTATTTTTATACCATGCCAGAATGTCTTTCAGCTTTTCCTGGTCCCCTTGGGAAATGGTGGCTTCCGGTATTTTTGCAAAGTGGAGAATGACTTTATTTCCAAAATGTTCCAACGCATCGGTACACAGGGTTTGAAGCTCGTTTCTGATCCTCCCTGAATCTGAGATCTTCACTGCCCGGGTTTTGAAATCCTCTCCTTTTAAAAATCGATTGAGCAGCGGACTGAAAACCAGTTTGCTTTCCCCAAAGGTTTCCAGCAATCGCAGGGCAAAGGTGATTCTTTTATCGGCGGTTTCCGAGGTCATCCGAACCGTGACCGCGTAAGTGTCATCTGATATCTGTTTGACACCGGGGGATCCGGAATAGGGATCCGGGAGCATGTATCCGGATATGGCCAGTGCCTGCCATTTTTTTTCAGCAATCAGGTCATCGGCTTTAATGATTCTTTTTTTCAATGGAATCCCGGCATTGCGGGCCAGCCGAATGCTTTCCCGATAGGTTTCAATCAAGGCATCATCCACTGTTTCTCTGGCAAGTTCATTTTTAAAGTGCTGTGCAAAATTATCAGTATCCGGGTTCAGTTTCATGCAGGCGGCATCTCTATCAAATCTCAGTGCAAATTTGGAGGACAATACCGCCAGAGAGACATCAATATTAAGTATTGAGGAGAGGCTTGCCGCCTGTATGGCCTCAGCCGATGCCGCATAGCCGTCAACCAGGAACAGATGCGTATCATTGTTTTCATCTTCCCATGTCTTCACGGCAAAGGTCGGTGCATAGGTACCGGAATCTGTAAACGGGTGAAACCCTGTGGGCAGGGTCCAGTTTTCATCCACCAGATGGGCCCCCTGGTCATGCCATTCTTTCCATATTTTCCCGATACGGGGTTCCCGGCGTTTGCCCTGAAGCGTCCATACATGAATAAAACCGGGTTTTATACCGGGATAGGTCATTTTTATGGCCTCAACCACTTTTTCCCTGGGGGTGAAATAATTGATCAGCAAAGAGTCGTCAGCCGCGGTTTCAACGACAGCTTTGGGCAAAACAAGGGTCCCGATATAGCCTTCATATTGATCGGTAATGGCCAGGGGTTGATCAAACAGGTGAAAGACGGTTAACGGGCCGGTTTTTTCTCCTTTGGCAAACCGGGACGTATTTTCCAGCGTATCAATGGCCGCACCCCACACCGTGATGTCTCGATGGGCCAGGGCGCGCCTGAAGTCTTCCCAGGCATACCCTTTGTCATTGATCAGTTTGAGGATACAGACGTCCAGGTACTTGGCCACTTCCGGTCTCGCATAGACCCTGCCGAAACCCAAAAGAGGATTGGCACCCATTTCAGGGGTTTCGCCGGCTTTCGGCATGAGTCCCTCCCCTAAACAGACCATGATGGCATGGTTTTCAGGTAATGTCCGGGAGAGATACCAGAGACTTTCACTCATGGCATAGGCAGAAATGGCATCTGCATCTTTTTTCACAAGGTTTAATTGTGTTTTTTCCAATCCCGCGCCCTGGCCAAATCGGCCAAACAGCTTTGTCCCAAGCGCAGTGACAGCCGACGTCATTGCCAGCATTTTTTCGGTCCGGTTGTCCACAAAAGAGATTGAATTTGTTAAGTCATCTTCGGTTTGACCCTTTATCCACTCAATGTTAACATCTTCAAGCCATAAATGCAGTCTGCCGAGAATCGGGCGGGTATCAAAAGCCCATTGTGCAATAAGGTTTTTTTTCTTTATGCCTTTGGTGTCCATTGTTTGTATCCATTCAGTTTGAGTTTTTAAAAGACCTTTATCATTTACCATCCAAATTCAAAAGAAAATTTTAAAGAAAAAAATTGATGTTTAATCATCAAACCCATTATATTCGATGACCAGAAGGGTAATATCATCTTCCGCTTCGGTCCTTTTCCGATGCTTCCATTGTTCTGCCATGACCTGCTCAACAATCTGGTTCGCTGGTTTGTCCGTCAATTGCCTTAAGGTGGCGTAAAAATTTTCCTTGTTCAAATAGGCCCCTCTTGGGCCAAAATAGTCTATCAACCCATCCGTATAAAGGACGATTTTATCTCCCGGATTTAAACGGGTTGTATATTGAGATGGCGGCGGGTCCTGACCAAGGCCGATAATTGTGCTGTGCTGATGCAGAATTTCGAATTTTTTGGATGTGCCGATCACAAGGGGAGGAACATGGCCTGCACATCCATAAATCAGCTCTCCGGTTTCTACATTGAGCAATATATAGACAATCGTAAAATAACAATCAAATCGTTCAAACGGGAATTCTTTTTCAAGGGAAGTTAAGACCTCCCGGGGGGTAAACGGGGTCTTGTTTGCTAATCCCTGGGCGTGCAGCTGGTCCAGAAACTGTTTTACCGTAACGGCGATCAAGGCAGCTGAAACACCGTGACCGCAGACATCAAGCATATAGGCACTGATATGCGTTTGCCCCTCTTTATAGATATGAAAAATATCCCCCCCAATGGTCAGGCAGGGTTCAAAAAACCAGTCTACCCGGATGTGCGGCATATCCGGCAGATTTTTCGGCAGTAAATTTTTTTGAATTTCACCGGCTTTTTCAAGGTCTATATCGATCTGTTTCTGCTTTAGTTCCAATTCTATTTTTGACAATTCTATTTTGGTGACATCATAGACAAACACTAAAATCATTTTTTGGTCTCGAAACGTGATGGGCCGGGATGTAAATTCAAAATATTTTTTTACCGGAAGCCCTTTGATATAAAAAATTCGTTCCAGAAATTTTTTTTCATTCATTTTCTGGTCTATCAGCGTATTGAGCAGTGACCGTTTTAATATACAGGTCTTGCAGGCCGATGTTTCACCACAGGGTTTATTCTCATTAACAGCGTTGATGCATCCGGTAGCAGAGCCAAACGAAATATCGACAAGGTTTGAACCGGTGGGGTTGAACAGTGTCATAAAGCTGTCATTGAATTGGCGGATTTGAAGGTTCTCATCTGCAATAAAAACGGCGGCATCAATATTCTGCAGCAATATATTTAAAAATTCATTGGAATCTTTAAGTTCTTTTATGTCAATATCCATTTGTGTCCCTTTGATATCCTGACATCATAATTTTTTACCCTGTCTGCTTTTATCACAGTCCAGGCAGAATAACATTGATATGGATCAAAAAAAAGTGGGTTGATTTGCCTTTATTTTTTCAAATATCCCTCATCCACCAGCAGGGATTTTCCCCCCTGGGAAGCAGCGCTATTGGCAAGGACATCCGCGCGTTCATTGAGGACATTTCCTGCGTGTCCCTTGACCCATTTAAAGGTCAATTTTGGGAATTGTTCAACCAGATCCAGCATGATTGCCCACAGGTCAGGATTGAGAGCAGGGTTTCCATCTGATTTTTTCCAGTTCCGCTTCCGCCATCCTTTGGCCCACCCCTTGACAATCCCATTGATTGTGTACTGGGAGTCGCTGTGGATTGTTACGGGACTGTCGTGGTCTTCTATGTTTTCCAGGGCAGTGATGACAGCCATCATTTCCATCCGGTTATTGGTGGTATGCGTGTATCCTTGGGCGATTTCCACGGTTCTGCCGTTGGTCATCTGCATGACGACACCATATCCGCCAGGCCCGGGATTGTTGAGCGCGGATCCATCTGTGTAGACAATGATCTCATCTGATGTTGCTTTGGGGCTCCTTGCGGAAGGAACAGGTTCAGTGGTCTTCATTCCAATAGCCGGTATTTTTAATGGTATGGCATCAAATACCTGATAAACACTTCCAGGATGGTCGGACTGGTATTCCTTTGCTTCTTTGGCATTTGTGAAGATGGCCCCATGTCCGGTTTTTGAAGTAGAGATGGTATGGTATTTCATGAAACTCCTTTTCAAATTTAATAGGTGGTCACTATACTACAATAAAATTCGATTAAATGGCAGTACCAAATAGTGTGTTAGATGTGAACGGATGCAGCAATTGTTCAGCAGCCGTTGGGTGTTATCATAAGAATTGCGGGGATGTATGATTTTTAGCTTGTGTTTGTTGAAATGTGTGATATACTATTTTTTTTGGTACCATCCGGTCGGTACCTGAAGTGTTGCGGTCGATTCCTTCCTTAGTTTGACTCAATCCTTACGAATTTATCATCTCCGCCTGGATCGGCCCCTTTGACAGGGGCGGGCTATAATCAGGAGTACTATAATATATGTCATTTGAAAAATTAGGTCTTCGGACCGATCTGCTCCGTGCTGTGAAGGCACAGGGGTATACTATTCCCACCCCCATTCAGGCCCGGGCTATTCCCGTGGTTCTGGAAGGCAAGGATGTCCTTGCCGGTGCCCGTACCGGTACCGGGAAAACAGCCGCTTTTGCCCTGCCGATTCTCCAGCGCTTGAGTGAAACCCAGAATAAAGGGCGCCATCCGCGTGCCCTGGTCCTGACACCCACCCGGGAGTTGGCGGCTCAGGTGGGCGAAAGCTTTGAAACATACGGAAAGCATCTGTCTCTTCGTACTACGGTGATCTTTGGTGGGGTAAATATCAATCCCCAGATTTCAAAACTGAGACACGGCGTGGATATTGTGGTGGCCACACCCGGAAGACTTCTGGACCATGCCGCCAGGCGAACCCTTGATCTGTCCCGGATCGAAGTCCTGGTTCTGGATGAGGGCGATCGAATGCTGGACATGGGGTTTATCCATGATATCCGTAAGGTGATCAAGCTTGTGCCTGTAAAACGCCAGAACATGCTTTTTTCAGCCACATATTCTGATGAGATCAAGCGGCTGGCAGACGGACTGTTGATAAAACCGGTCCTGATTGAAGTCTCCCAGAGAAATACAGCCGCCGAAGGCGTGACCCAGATGGTTTACCAGGTGCCCCAGGCGGGTAAACGGGGCTTGCTTTCCAGCCTCATCCGTGAAGGCAATTGGCATAAGGTTCTGGTGTTTACCCGGACCAAGCATGGTGCCAATAAGCTGACAAAGCAATTGTTAAGCGACGGTGTCAGTGCTGCCGCCATCCATGGCAACAAAAGCCAATCCACCCGGACAAAGGCACTGGCTGATTTCAAGAGTGGCGCCGTTCAAACCCTTGTGGCGACGGATATTGCTGCCCGGGGTCTGGATATTCAGCAACTTCCCCATGTGGTCAATTTCGATCTTCCCCATGTTCCGGAAGATTATATCCATCGGATTGGCCGTACCGGTCGTGCCGGTGCTGATGGTATTGCCCTGTCCCTGGTCAGTCAGGATGAGCAGAAGCTTCTGATGGGGATTCAGCGCCTGTTGAAGCTGCAGATTCCTGTAAAGGAATCCGGGATACGGATGCCCCCAGCGGTTTCAAAACCAAAATCAAGACCAGTGGTTGCTCGGAAAAAAACGCAGAATGCCCGGGGAAGAAAGGCGATATCCGGTTGGCTTTCTTCCGGTCACCAGCGGATGAAAGAAGCCGGCGCAAGGGCATGATAAGCGCTATTTTTATTGTCTTGAAAAAAGAATGTTGATGTTCAGGTAAAAAAAAGTATACACTCTTTGGGGTGAAAAATGAACGTTTGGACGAAAGGAGTCCCAATGAAAATAACAGCATTACAGGGCAGTGCCAGAAAAAAAGGAAATACTGCCAGAATCCTGGGCTGGGTTGAGGAAGAACTGGTATCCCTGGGACATAGTGTTGAAACCATCTACTTGAATGCTCAAACCCTGAACGGATGCCTGGGATGTGCCAAGTGCAAAGAAACACCCGATTCGGTGGGGTGTGTTCAAAAGGATGATGTCCCTGAGATTTTGGGCAAAATGGTCAGTTCACAACTGGTTATCTTTGCCACGCCATTGTATTTCTGGGGGTATACCGCCCAGATCAAGGCGGTGGTGGACAGGACTTACAGCCTGTACACAAATTATCACCAACCAGATCATGTATCCCTTGTGGCAGGACAGCGGCAGGCGCTTCTATCGACGGGGGCCGGACCCTATGAAAACAATGCAGAAGGCCTGTTCACGGCTTTCAGGCGAATGCAGGAACCGCACAAGACCGTCAATGCCGGTGAATTGTATATTGGTTCGTGCACAACCCCGGATATGTTAACCGATTTAGCGCGTCGGCAGGCCATTGAATTTGCGCAAAAGATTGTTGCCTGATCTACTATGGTCTTTTGTTAAGATTATTTCGGTCAGTTTAATTTTATTTGAATCTCATATGGTTGGGGGGAGAAATCATGAAATCCATCCTTGCGGAATTTGACGATACGACAAAAAAAATTTCCATTAAAAAGGATGCCGTTGTGGAAGACTGGGTTGCGGTGTGTCGAAAATTCAATGATGACGTATCCCGGATTTGTGACGTCACGGACCAGGAGGACTATACCACCCTGTTTGAGTGTTTTGATGATGCAAATCAGCGGTTTTTTTATCTGGTAAAGGAAGACAAAACCGTATATCGGATGAAACACAAACATTTTTTTGATAATCTTGGGTTAAAATAAACCATCGGGAGTTAAACCATTCCACACCCAATGATTTGATGGTTTAGGAAAAATAGAAAAGACAGGGAATGCCAATATCCTTTTGGAGTGCAAATGATTAAATCCATGAATATTGCCTGGTGGGTTCAGCGCTGGTCTGAGTTGACACCGGATAAGACCGCGATCATCTTTGAAGACCAGACCATTTCTTATAAGGCGCTTTGCACAAGGGCAGACCGGACAAGCTGCTGGCTTCAATCCATTGGGATTGAAAAAGGTGACCGTGTGGCTGTGATGCTGAATAATTGTCCTGAGTTTATTGATCTGTTCCTTGCCTGTTCCAGGCTTGGAGCGATTTTTGTCCCCATAAATTTTCGAATTACATCGGTTGAACTGGATTATTTTATTAAGAATTGCCGGCCAAGGCTTTTTGTCCATGGGGAGGATGTGGCTGGGGTCGTGAATGCCCTTGTACTGGAAAGTTACCTGCCTCCCATGATGGTCTCGGTGGTGGGAACCACCCGGCTTAAGGGCCGGGTATTTGATTTCGTTGAAGAATCAAAAATATTTGACGGAAAACGGCCGTTTTTGACCCGGTCCCTTGGGCCTGCCAATCCAGAAGAACCCCAGGTGATTATGTATACGTCGGGCACCACCGGAAAACCCAAAGGTGCGGTATTGACCCATCGAAAAACATTTTTTAATTGTTTGAATGCCGATATTTTTTTCAAGCTTCATTCCAGTGATATCATGCTGATTTTTCTTCCCCTGTTTCATTCTGGGGGGCTTTTTATCCAGGCAGCCCCGATTTTTTACAAGGGTGCCACCATTGTGCTTCACAGAAAATTTGATTCTCTCAAGGTTTACAGGGATATTGAAACATACCAGGTGACCAAATTTTTAGGTGTTCCCACGGTATACAAGGAATTGTTAAAGGTTGAGCCGGAAATGAGGGGCGATACGTCTTCTCTCCGGGTCTGTGCCGGGGGCGGGGAAAAGCTCACCGACGATTTGATTAAAAAATGTGCCCAGGCCGGTCTTGCGTTCCGCCAGATTTTGGGTCAGACAGAAACCTCCATCCTTTTATGGGCATCAGAAGATGATCCCTTGAAAAAGCCGGGAACGGTGGGGCGGCCGGTTTTTCATGCAGAGGTTTCTATTATAGATGACCGGGGAAGGGTGGCAAAACCGGGTGAGGTTGGTGAGATCGTTGTCCGGGGGTCAATTATGATGAAAGAGTATTGGCAGGACCCTGTGAAAACAGAAGAGACCATTAAAAACGGATATCTTCATACAGGGGATCTGGCCCGCATGGATGAGGACGGGTTTTTCTACCTGGTGGGAAGGGCAGGGGATATGTATATCTCAGGAGGGGAAAACGTCTATCCCGCAGAAGTGGAAAAGATTCTCAAGCTTCATTCAGACATTGAGGATGTGGCTGTCAAGGGAATGCCCGATGAGACATGGGGTGAAACCGGGCATGCCTTTGTCATCCTGTCACCGGGCGCATCCCTTTCCCAGGAGGATGTCATTGCCCTGTGCCATGGTAAACTTGCAAAATATAAATGGCCTAAAAAGGTGACGTTTAAATCGGAATTCCCCCGGACCTCTCTTGGCAAAATCAGAAAAGGGGCGCTTTCTTAATTTTTCAAAGCGAAGCGCCATTTACAGAACAGGTCATCCGGGTGGGGATCCGGCGGCGCAAACACGCACTCAACCATGATACGCGCATCAACCACCTGGGCAAAGCTTTGAAATTCTTTTTGATGCATGTATTTGCAGACATATTCCCCCTGGCCACGTTTGAGACGGGCTTCCTGGGCAGGGCATGATGGTACGGTAAGGATCACCGCATCTTTTTTTTCTTCAAATTTGTAGTCCACCAGGATACACCAGGGAAATAATTTTAACGCCTGGACAAACCCTGCAAGCCCTTTTTCAAGAGGATTAAATTTTTCTTTAAGGTCTTTGGCAGCAAAACCAGCCACTCGGTCCCAGACCTGTTCATTGATCTTTTCTGCAGTGGGTTGATCAAATTTTTCAGCAACTTTGATAAACCAGAACGCATCCATGACCCTGTAGCTCTGTAAAAGAAATTCAATATAGGTCTGAAGTTCTTTTTTGCTCATGGTTTCAAAAATGTCTAAATTCATACGCCTCCTTGCTTGAATGAAAATGGTTAAAATGCATTAATCCAGATGGTTTCCGTTTGACCTTATGTGTATGGGCATTGTTTGTTATACAATATTTTTATGGTTTTTCTATACTGGGTTGAAAAAAAAATCAATTTTAGAAAATTTATTTGAACCCATGGTAAAAAAATGGAATCTGTAGTATTTCCATGATGAGACGGCAGTCCCCGGGGGTATGGACAGACAGGAAACAGGGTTTGGATTTTTGGCTGGGAAAAATATGGTTTCACTACATGCACGGATTTTGGTGGTTGACGATGATGAAGCCATAAGGGATGCCTTAAGGGTGATCCTTGAAGATGATTATGATGTTGTCTGTGTCGACAGCGGATTCAAAGCCGTTGAAACGGTAAAAAAACAAGTGTTTGATCTGGTTTTCCTGGATGTTGTGATGCCTGAAATGGATGGTATCGAAACGTTGAAGCGGATCAGATCCCTTGACAAAAACCTGGACATCATCATGGTTTCTGCTGTGGATCGTGCCCAGGAAGCCAGCGAGTCCATAAGGCATGGCGCTTATGATTATATTACCAAACCCTTTGATCATGAAATTATATTAAACCGGTTGGAAAAAGTTCTTTTGAAGCGGAACCTTGCAAAGGAAGTCAAGTTTCATAGAACTGAAGCCGCTTCCGGCACTCAGCAGACCCAAATTATCAGTCGATCAAAAAACATGGCTGCTGTGTTTGATATCGTGGCAAAGGTTGCCCGAACATCCAGTAATGTTTTGATCACAGGAGAAAGTGGAACCGGAAAAGAACTGGTCGCCCGGGCAGTTCACCATGGGAGCCTGCGCAGTGACAAACCCTTTGTTGCCATCAATTGTGCGGCCATACCGGCAGAACTCATGGAAGCTGAATTTTTCGGCCATGAAAAAGGGGCGTTCACCGGTGCCCATAAACAGACCATGGGTAAATTTGAATTTGCTCACCAGGGAACGCTTTTCCTGGATGAGGTTTCCAGCTTGAAACCTGAATTCCAGGCAAAGCTGTTACGATTTATCCAGGAACGTGAATTTTCACGGGTGGGCAGTCATCGTACCATTAAAGTGGACGTCCGAATTGTTGTTGCCACCAATACCAGTCTGGATGAGATGGTGAAAGACGGGTCGTTCAGGGAGGATCTCTATTTCAGGCTTAATGTGGTGCCGGTATTGTTGCCGCCCCTTCGCAATCGAAAAGGGGATGTCCCGTTGCTGGTAGATTTTTTCCTGGACAGGTTCAACCGCCAGATGAATAAACGCATCAAAGGCTTTACTCCGGATGCCATTGCCCTGATGGATGCCTATCCCTGGCCGGGAAATATCCGGGAGCTGGAAAATCTTATCGAACGGATGGTGGTATTGGGATCAGACAATAGGTTCCTGGATGAAAAAGATCTTCCCTTTGACCTGTTGTTCAGCACTGAGACGACAACAGGGGCGGATAGATGCGCCGGTGAAAATAAGGGGTTGATCCAGGCCCGACAGTCTTTTGAACGGCTCTATATTTTGAGGGCGCTTCAGAATTGCCGATGGAACCAGACCTCGGCTGCCCATCTGCTTGGGATTCATAGAAATACCCTGATCCAGAAAATGAAAACACTGAACCTTAACCGGGATCAGAATACGTTTTGATGCTGCTGCTGTATGGGCAGGGTAACTGAAAAGCAGCTGCCTTTCCCTGTTTGACTTTTTGCTCGTATCTGACCCTTGTGTTCTGAGATCACCTTATGGGTAATGGCAAGACCCAGACCGGTCCCCTTGGATTTGGTAGTAAAAAATGGATTGAAAATATTTTGAGCCAGTTCCGGGGAAAATCCATGGCCGGAATCCTTGAAATCCATTACCAGATGATTGTCTTGCGCTGATACACAAATGGCGATAACGCCCCCGTCCGGCATTGCCTGGGCCCCGTTCTGCAGGAGATTGATAAATACTTTTTCAAGCTGGGCCGCATCTGCCATGATCCTGGGCAGATCATCCGGCACATCCCATTGACAGTCTATGCCCCGGGCTTTAAAATCCGCTTCCAGCCGTTCAATACTCTGCCTCAGCAACGCTTGGATATCTGTCTGTTTGAAATTATATTTTGGCAACCTTGACAACTCCAGGAGTTCTTCTATTAGGGCGTTGAGGCGGTTGATTTCCCTGGGAACCGTTCGCTGAAACTTCTCCAGGAACCCGGGTTGTTGTATTTTCCCCGGCAGCAGGGCCACATAGGTTTTAATGGCAGAAAGGGGATTTCGAATTTCATGGGCCATGCCGGCAGCCAGGGTTCCCAGGTCGGCAAGCCGCTGGTTTTGACGGATTTCAGCCTCAAGCTGCTTAAGGGCGGTAATATCATTGAGGGTGAAGATCATCTGCCGGGGGGTTTTTTTATCCGATTCAAGAACACCTGCACCGACCAGGATCACCCGGGGGGCGCCATCCCTTTGGAGATGGACCTCCCGCTGGTTCCCGGTAGACGGGTTTTCAAAGGCGTGCTGTATATACGCTGCAAATGGACTGGTTTTGTCAAAAAGTGCTAACGCATGTCCGCCTTTGACGGTGTGGTCCCGGGGGATTCCCAGAATATCATGGGCTGCCGGATTGACAGTGGTAACAATCCCGTCCATGTCAACGGCCAATAGGCCGTCATTCATTGTGGCCAGTATTTTTTCAGCATATTGCTGCAAGTGTTTGATTTGTTTGAGTTGGTTTTCCAATTGCTGTTTTTGGACAAGAATTTCCCGGATCATGGCGGAAAAATTGGATGCCAGGATCTCCACTTCATCCCGGGTGTGAATGGAAATTTCTTGTTTTAAATTGCCCCGGGCAGCTTCAAGCGTGGCCTTAACCAGGGTTTCCAGGGGGCTTGTGACCCGTTGGGCCGCCCAGTTCGAGACCAGGATACCCATGGCAAGGGCGACAGATCCCAGGATCAGAATACTCCAGAGGGTCTGGCGGATCTGCAGATACATCAGTTCAAGGGATAAGCAGACCCGGATGGTTCCCCACCGATCCCGGGTACCGGGAAGGTATACGGGTACGGCCACATCCATGACCGGTATTGTGCTGAATTCAGTTGCATGGACGGTAATTTCGGGGTCTGTTACCTCAACGGCATTCAGGCTGGTAGTGTCTGTCAGTAGCTGGTTCTGGAGATCAGGTCGTCGGCTGTAACCCGCCACTCTTCCTTCCTTGTCATGGACAATTACATAAAGGATGTCAGGATTATGGACAGCTTGATTGGCCAGTTTTTCCAGGGCAACATAGTTATATGTAATCAAGTGATCAACGGATATGATCCCCAGATTTTTTGCAATGGTCAGTCCCTGTTGTTCAATCCTGCCCCGGATGGTCCGGGTTTGAAGTATTCCCAGAACCAGGGCAAGCGTGGTCAGCAACAGCAGGAGCATGATCGAGGTGATAAAGATAAATCGGTAGCGCAGGGAAACAAAACCGGGTTGTTTGACTATCTTTTCCCTGCCCTGGAACACACCATCATGTTTTTTCTCCTGGCGCATACCGTTCCTTTGTAAATGTTTAGTTGCCTGGGGGGGCATTCTCCAGCCAGATTCGATTGAGCGGCATGGTATGGGCTCCCAGGGCATTCACGGTAATGGATTTAACATAGGGTTGATACACCCGGTCCACGTTCATATAAAAAAGCGGGATCAGCGGGGTTGTCGTCATGATCTTTTTTTCGATCTCCTGGTACATCTTTGCCCGGCGGACCGGTTCCACAATTCCCCTGGCCGTCAACAGCATCTGGTCCACACGTTCATCCTGAAATCCCATGAAATTGGTAGGGGATTCAGATGCAAAAAGAGAGTGTAAAAAACTGTCCGCATCCGGCATATCAGCAAACCAGGCATACCGGTAAATCTGGACATCCCTTGATCCCAGATAGGCTTCAAATTCTTTCCAGTCAGAGATATATTTGACCCTGAGCTTTATACCGATTTTGGCCCAGAAGCCCTTGATCATATCCATTTCCTGCTCAACGAGAGGGGTTTGGATGGCGGATACAATCTCAAGTTCCGGTAGATTTTTCACGCGCTTTCCAATGGATTGTTCCAACTGCTGAAGGGCAAATTCCGGGGTATCATCCGCCATCCGGTTCAAGGGACTGTATCCCGGCATTCCAGGGGGTAAAATGGTCCGTGCAATTTCAAACTGCGCTTTATAGATTTTATTAACAAATGCTTCACGGTCAACGGCAATGGAAAGGGCTTTTCGAAGTTCAGGATTTGCAAGGTTGGGATGCTGCATGTTCATGCCGTAAAAAAAAAGGCTCAGAGAAGGCCTGTGAAACCATTGAAGCCCTTTGATTTCAGAGAGTTTTTCTCTGCGGTTTCCGTAGACGGCCATTTCTTCAAGTGCACCCGCTTGAAAATCCGATAGCACCAATGGGTCTTGTCCTCCCGGATAGATTTTATAGTGGATTTCATCAAGAAAGGCCGGCCCGGCATAATAGTCGTCAAACCGTTTAAGTCGGACAGTTTTTCCCTCTTCCCAGGACATAAACCTGAAGGGGCCGGTTCCCATGGGATACGATCCAAATTCATTGCCAAGCCGAAGCACTTCTTTTTGGGGAACAATGGCAGCCTGGTACATACCCAGGGCTGTCAGAAAGGGCGCATGGGATTCTTCAAGACGCACAGTGAAAATCTTTTCATTTTCAATGGCCAACCCTTGAACCCTTTCTATGGTTCCGGCCCGGTATTCCTTTGCCCCGACAATTTTGAGCAGATGGGGCAGGACAGCAGGCGCAGGTAAGGCCCGCAAAAGCCTGCTGATGGAAAACACCACATCCTTTGACGTGACGGTTTCCAGATTATGAAAATGCGCATTTTCCCTCAGGGTAAACCGGTATACCTTGCCCTCTTCTTTTACCTGCCATGTTTCAGCTAAATCCGGTAAAACAGAAAGATAGGGGTCAAACCGAACCAGGCCGTTAAAAAGCTGATGAACAAGGGCAATGCCATAAATATCCTGAACATAAGCTGGGTCAAGGGTGGTTGGGTTACTCCTCAACGGTACCCGGTAAATGCCGCCCCGGAAGGGTACTGGCGCGGATACTGTCTGGTTTATTGTCACTTGCTCTTCCTGGTTTGTGCAGCTGGGCAGGACAACCACATTGAGGAAAAGAAAGAAAGTGAAAAAGAGGTAGGGTAAAATTGGCAAGTTCATTTTTCTCCTTAACCGACAAATGTTCAAAGAAAAAAGAAACTATCATATGAAGGGGGGGGATTGCAAGTATCCAAATGATAATTCAGTGATACCTGGGCTATTGATGACCTGAAATGGAATAAAAAAACACGGTAGAGATGATACCGTGTTTTTTTTATCTGCTTGAGCGTAAACAAGCACATTCTGTGTGTATCACTAGCCGGGACCGCCTCCGCCACCAGCCAGAACAGGCATTGCATATCCGGCAACCAACACACCAATTACAAATAATTTTACCATTAAATCTTTCATTGTTTTCTCCTTTTTCTGAGTGTCACGTTTCTGCTTGATTCAATATCAATCCAGTCATCATCTTGTTGACCATTGATATAGCAAAGCAGGGACCATTGATTTTTTTTTGACTATTTATTTTTTTAACTAACCGAAATTATATAATAATATTATTTTTTGGGATAAATTTTTCAAACAAGTGGCCATGGGAAATGCACATTCCCATGTGCAGGTAGAATTTTAATAAGTGGAAATCAGAATCGTTTTTTTTTCTTGGGTTGATGTTAAGATCGCCAGTCTTTGCTTGGGACAATCTGCCCATGTTTATGTGCAGATTGTCTCTATTTGTATGCAGTGGTTTTTCTTCTACATTTCAAGTGGTTGTATGATCTAAGGCGGTTCGGTATGATATCCGCCCATAAATCAGTGCATTTTTTGTATATCAAGGATTTTACATCAAGGTAAAAAATATTATTTTATGTTTTAAATTCAGTAAGTTATATTTATTGTGACCTTGGTTATGACCTGGCACAATCCTTGCTCATTGACTCAATGGAAGATTTGGTTTTAACGATTTAGATATACAACAAAATAAAATATTATCGGAGGATTCGCTTGATACGGTTTCATACTCAAAGATTTGAATCCTCCAAAGCATCAGTTGATTTGCGGATTTCTCTTTAATGAACACTTTAGTAGCGGATACACATCTATTGAATGATTCCTCATCAGGGCCAGAGATTGATATCAATTATTTGAAGAATCTCGAACAGGAAAATACACGCCTGAAACATAAGCTTCAGCAGACACAGAAAATGGAAGCCATTGGTGAGCTTTCAAGTGGGATTGCTCATGATTTCAATAATATTCTTCAGCCCATCATTGGCAACCTGGAGCTACTGATAGAGGATACACATGATGACAGGAAGCTTCAAAATACCCTTAAAAATGTACTTACAGGTGCCAACAGAGCCGGCAGTCTGGTGAAACAGATTCTCAGCTTCAGTCATCAGTCAGACTTTGAGGTCAGTTCTGTAAAAATTCAGACGATTATCAGGGAAGTATTAAAATTAAGCCGGTCAACGCTGCCAGTCACAATTAATATAATGCAGACCATTGACAATGCGTGTGGACCGGTAAAGGCAGATCCCACACACATTTATCAGATTGCCATGAACCTGATTACCAATGCATTTCATGCAATGGGTCAGGAAGGCGGAACCCTGGATGTCACACTCGAAGAAATCGACGTCACAGGAAAGGCCCCGGGAGAACTGATCTTGAATCCGGGGCCGTATGTCTGTTTAAGCGTTTCTGATACGGGTGAGGGTATAGATGCGGCTATCAGAAACAAGATTTTTGAGCCCTATTTTACAACTAAAAAAAAGGGGGAGGGGACAGGGCTCGGGCTTTCCGTTATTTCCGGTATCATAAAAGGCTATGGCGGAGAAATTTGCTGCTCCAGTGAGCCGGGAAAGGGAAGTCTTTTTCAGGTATACTTTCCCAGAGATCATGGCTCGTTTAACATCCGCTCGCTTGAAGAGGATAAAAAAAAAGATCTGTACGGGTGTGAATCCATTCTTTTTGTTGATGATGATCCGTTTATTGTGGATGTCCAGAAACAGACCCTTGAGCGTTATGGGTATGTTGTCACGCCGTTTGAGAGCAGTCTTGGTGCACTGAATGAATTTAAAGCCAGGCCCGGAGTTTTTGACATTGTCATCTGCGACATGACAATGCCCACGCTGACCGGTCTGGGCCTGGCAATTAAAATCAAAGAGATCCGTCCTGATATCCCGGTTATTATATGCACGGGTTTCAGTGAACAGATCAACAAAAACAATTACCAGGACATGGGGATTGACGGGTTTTTAATGAAACCGGTTAACAAGGAAGAATCGCTTAAGCTGATCCGGGACCTTTTGAACCCCAGGTGACATTTATCCTAGGATCATGATTTCAGGACCTCGGGATTGACCATATGCGGCACCCGGCCGTTCCTGTAAAATTCAATAATATTCATGGCTGCCATTACTGACATCTGATCCCGGGCTTCTTTTGTACCGGAGCCCACGTGGGGCAGAACACAGACATTTTCCATGAACAGGAGCGGATTATCCGGTTGCATGGGTTCCGGGTTTGTCACATCCAGGCCGGCTCCCCAGATATCACCCGTCTGGATAGCCAGGGTCAGATCTTTTTCATGATGCACAGGCCCCCTGGCCGTATTGATAAAAATGGCCGAAGGTTTCATCCGTTTAAAGGCGGACCGGTTAAAGCGTTCTCTTGTTTCGGCAGTTAAGGCGCAATGAACTGACAGCACGTCGCTTTGAGCCAGCAGATCTTCATAATCGACATGGACAGCATCCAGCAGTTTTTCTGCAGCCCTGTTCCGGTTCCGGTTATGATAAATGATGTTCATGTCATAGGCATGTTTACACCGCAGGGCCATTTTAACGCCAATCCGCCCAAGCCCGAAAATGCCCAGGGTCTTATTCTTTAATTCACACCCAAGGTTTCCGGTGGGCTTGAAATGTCCCCATTGTCCGTTGATAATGGTTTTATGCAGAAAAAACATTTTCCTTGCAACGGCTATCATCAACCCAAAGGCAATGTCTGCTGTGGCTTCGCTCATGGCATCCGGGGTAAATCCCACGGGAATGCCCAGGCTCGTGGCTGCGGCAACATCAATGTTGTCGTACCCCACAGCAAACTGGGAGATGATTTCCAAGTGACGACACTGGGTTAAAAAATGTTGATCAATCCGGTCGGTCAGGGTGCATAGCAGGGCATGGTGCTGGATTGCACTTTCAATTAATTCCATGGATGTCATGGGCCTTTCGTTTTTCCACAGGGTCAGATGAAAATTTTCTTTTTCCAGAAGCCTGATCCCTGCCCTGGGGTATAGCCGTGTCACCAGTATTTTTTTTTCCATTCCGATTGGGTCCTTTGTCTGGTTTTCCCGCTGTTATTTTCCATACATGTAATGAACAGGTACTATTAATGTATAGAAGTAGTTGAATTGACAACGATCGTCAAGTTAAAGACAAAGTCAACTTGTGATTTTTTTTATTTTGTGTACACTGGTTTTCGTAAACTATTTTTTACATCAACAAAAGGAGAAAACAGGTGCCATTATCGTTCAGATCTGAGAGCCATGGAAATATTGCCTTTGGCTTTTTCAATATTGAGTCGGATATGCTGCTGTTGGAAAATTATTTCTTTTTTGCCAGTGACTTTTGTCAGTGGATAGGGGAGATGGCAAAAGAAAAAGATAACGGACAAAATGGTTTTCAATATTCCGTGCATTATATTGCCGATCCCGATGATATCGGAGATTTGATGGGGGCCATTTCCGGGGTTCGGTTTCAAGGGTTTATCGGCAGGGTGTATACCCTTTTTCCCTTTCCCGACGATCCCAGCGCCTTCAAGCAGAACCCTGAAGGATATCAAACCCGGAAGCGGGTCATTGCAGAAATTGAAGACTTGTCTGAAAAAACCAGGATCGTCATGGAATTTTTAACGGATGAACAGGTTCGTATCGGCCCCTATCTGTTTGATAAAAAGATCTTCCATGAGTTGATCCTTTATGTGTGGCGGGGCGGTTATCCCCTTTGGAAAAACGAGATACGGCCCTTGTATGTAACAGAAATGAAGAACAGGGTTCAAAAAAGTGGTAACCCCTTTTTTAAAGGCGTGTTCCCATTGTAAAAAAAATGATATATGGTAAAAATTTAATTTAATTTCGGAGGAAAATCACATGCCTATAGCAGATAAAATGGTTAAAATGGTTGAATCAGCGTCCATGATCCGGAAGATGTTTGAAGAAGGGATACGGATGAGAGAAAAGTTTGGTGCCGATAATGTATACGACTTCTCCCTTGGAAATCCGGACGTCCCCCCCCCGGCGGCTGTCAAGGAGGTCCTGCTGAATCTGATTAACAATGAAACGACATCCCACGGGTATATGCCCAATCCGGGATATCCCCATGTCCGCCAGGCTGTGGCAGACCATCTGAACAAAGAATACAATGTGGGGCTCACGTCTGATCTGATTGTGATGACCGTGGGTGCGGCAGGGGCATTAAATGATATATTGCGGGCCCTGATGAACCCGGGTGAGGATATCCTTACACCGGCCCCCTATTTTGTCGGGTATAACCAGTATGCGTATGTTGCTGGTGCAAATTTAAAAACGGTTGCCTCATTCCCTGATTTCCACCTGGACCTGGATGCCATTGAAAAGGCCATTACAGCAGATACACGGGTCCTGTTGATTAACTCTCCCAATAATCCGACTGGTGTCGTTTATACCAGAGAGGAACTGCTGGCATTGGGAAAAATACTGGATGGGGCAAGTGAAAAATTTGGAAAACGGATTTATCTGATTTCCGATGAACCCTACAGAAAAATTGTCTATGGCGTGGAAGTACCCGCCATGTTTGATGTGTATCCCCATACCATTGTATTGTCCTCCTACTCTAAAGAACTCTCCCTGGCAGGCGAGAGAATCGGGTATCTGGCCGTTCATCCTAAAGCCGAAGATGCGGCCATTATTGCAGCCGCTGCAGGCGTAACCAATACCATGATGTACGTCAATGCCCCGGCCCTTTTCCAGCAGGTAGTGGGTCAGCTCCAGGGTGTTACCGTGGATATTGAAATTTACAGAAAACGACGGGATATCTTCAGTGACGGACTTCATGCCGCAGGGTATGAATTTGATATCCCCGATGGGGCATTTTACCTGTTTCCCAAAAGTCCCATCGCTGACGACATAAAATTTGTGGGTATTTTAAAAGACAATCATATCCTTGCTGTTCCGGGAATCGCATTTGGCGGTCCCGGTCATTTCAGGCTGTCCTATGCCGTGCCGGACAAAACCATTTCCGACTCTCTGGAAGGATTTAAACGCGCCATTGACAGTGTGAAATAATTTTTTTTACCCTGCCGCAGCCGTATTCAGCGCGGCAGGGTCATTCCCTATCCGGATGTCTGTTCAAATTGTTTCATAAATGAGATCAGGTCATTGACAGCGGCTATGCCTGTGGCATTATAAATGGATGCCCGGCATCCGCCCACACTCCTGTGACCTTTCAGGCCCCCCAGGTGGTTTTCAATGGCCTTGGCCACAAAGGTTTTTTCAAGACCGTCATCCGGCAGGCGGAAGGTGACATTCATTAAAGATCGGGACCCTTTTTCCGCAGTGGCCCTGTAAAAGCTTGAGCCATCCAGGAAATCATATAGCAGACCGGCTTTTTGACGATTTATCGCATCCATTTTTTCCAGCCCGCCAATGGTTTCTTCCAGCCATTTTAAGACCAGTTGAATCGTATAAATGGAAAAACAGGGCGGGGTGTTATACATGGAATTTTTGTTGGCAAAGGTGGCATAGCTGAGCAGGGACGGGATGTTTTCCGGTACCCGGTCCAGCAGATCCTGCCGGATGATAACCATGCACACCCCGGCAGGTCCGATATTTTTCTGGGCACCGGCATAGATCATGCCGATATGGCTCATGTCCATCGGCCGGGACATGATGTCCGAAGACATGTCGATCACCATGGGGATTTTACCGGTGTCAGGAAGGGACGCAAACTGGGTGCCTTTAATGGTATTGTTGGAGGTCAGATGCACATACGCTGCATCCTGGCTGAAGGCGATATCCCGGGGGATATAGCAGAACTTTTTATCTTCAGAAGAGGCCACAATTGTTATGGGTTTGTTTTGAATCTGTGCTTCCTTAATGGCCTTTGTTGACCAGGTCCCCGTGTTGATATAGTCTGCGCTTTCGCCATTGGACAGGAAATTTAACGGCACCATGCAAAATTGCATGCTGGCACCTCCCTGGACAAAGAGCACCTTATACTGGTCATCTAACTTTAACAGTCGTTTCGTCCGTTCAACAGCATCGTTAATCACATCATCAAACCATTTGGACCGGTGGCTGATTTCGGTAATGGACATACCACTGCCTGCGAAATTTAAAAACGAGTCCTTGATTTCTTCAAGAACGGTCAGGGGCAGGGCGGCAGGTCCGGCATTAAAATTATGGATTCTATCTTGCATGGCATGGGATCCTTATCGGTTGTTTTAATGGACAAAAGGCAAACCCGGATCCTGAATGATGAAACAGGGTCCGGGTTTGCAAACTAAGGAGTTAATCAGGTGGCTTGTCTGGGTTTGGGTAAGGGCTCAAGATCTTTTAATGCCGCATCAATCTGTTCCTGGGGAAGATCATGGTCGGCAAGCTTGCCTCTAAAGTAGTTTTCATAGGCTGCAAGATCCACAAGGCCATGGCCGCTCCAGTTGAACAGGATGGTTTTTTCCTTGCCCTCTTCTTTGGCCTTAAGGGCTTCTCGAATGGTCATTGCAATGGCATGGTTACATTCGGGTGCAGAAATATACCCTTCAGACCGGGCAAAGGTCATACCGGCCTTGAAGGTTTCCATCTGGTGAATGGATTCGGCTCTGATGATGCCATCCAGGACCAGCTGGCTGACAATGGGTGCCATGCCATGATACCGTAAACCACCGGCATGGATGGGTGCCGGTACAAAATTATGACCCAGTGTATGCATGGGCAGCAAGGGTGTCATCTGGACGGTATCTCCGAAATCATAGGCAAAGGGCCCCCTTGTCAGGGTGGGACAGGAGGTGGGCTCCACGGCAATAATGTCGATATCCTTGCCATTGATTTTGTCCAGGGCAAACGGGAAGGAAAGGCCTGCAAAATTACTGCCCCCGCCGGCACTGCCGATGATGACATCAGGATAGTCTCCTGCCATCTCCATCTGTTTCTGGGCTTCAAGGCCAATGATGCTCTGATGGATCATGACATGGTTGAGCACACTGCCCAGGGCATATTTGGTGTTTTCATCGGAAACAGCTTCTTCAACGGCTTCACTGATGGCCATACCCAGACTGCCCGGAGAATCCGGATTTTTTTCCAGGATTGAACGGCCGGCCGCTGTTTCAGTGCTGGGGCTGGCCGTGCAATTGGCGCCCCAGGTCTCCATCATGAGTCGGCGATAGGGTTTTTGATTGTAGGAAATCTTTACCATGAACACCTTACATTCAATGCCAAAGAAGGAACAGCACATGGAAAGGGCACTGCCCCATTGTCCGGCACCGGTTTCCGTGGTGATCTTTTTGGTACCGGCCATCTTGTTATAATAGGCCTGGGCAATGGCTGTGTTGGGTTTGTGACTGCCGGCAGGAGAAACCCCTTCATTTTTAAAATAGATTTTTGCAGGGGTATCCAGGGCTTTCTCAAGGTTGTAGGCCCGGAACAGAGGAGAGGGCCGCCAAATAGCATATTTGTCCAGGATTTCTTCGGGGATATCAATCCAGCGCTCGGTGCTCATTTCCTGTTCAATAAGGTTCATGGGAAAAATCGGGGCAAGATCATCCGGTCCGCAGGGCTGGCCGGTGCCGGGATGAAGAGGGGGTTCCATGGGAGTTGGCATGTCTGCCATGATGTTGTACCATTTTCTGGGCATGTCCTGATCAGATAGCATATACTTTTTGGTCCTCATAACTCCTCCTTTTATTGGGTGAAAAAAAATAGCGGCTCCAAAAGAGCCGTTATTACTTTTGATTAACGATATTGGGGGCATTGCCGGTTAGCAGATAATCCACCATCTGGGTGGCCACATCCCGGGCCACATTGTCCTGGGCCTCATGGGTGGACGCCCCCAGATGAGACGTGCAGATGAAATTGTCCAGATCCATCAGACAAATCTTTCCCGGGGGTTCGGTGACAAATACATCAAGGGCGGCTCCGCCAAGGTGGTTTGATACCAAAGCCTCATGCAGGTCGTCTTCATTGATAATGCCACCCCTGGCACAATTGATCAGCATGGCACCCTGTTTCATTTTATAAAGGGTTTCCCTGTTGAACAGATTGGTGGTTTCAGGTGTTTTGGGTGTATGAATGGAGATATAGTCTGATTCTGCCAGTATTTCATCAAAAGAGACATGGCGGATGCCGAGGCGTTCGATGCTGTCATGATCCTGATACGGATCACACCCGATGACTTTCATTTTAAGCCCCATGGCCCGCTCGGCCACCAGACTGCCGATGTTGCCGATACCCACAAGCCCCAGGGTCTTGTTGTATATTTCCCGGCCCCGAAGATTTTTTTTCTCCCATTTACCGTCTTTCAGGGTGGCGGTTGCCCGGGGGATATTGCGCGAAAGGGCCATGATCATGGCAATGGTGTGTTCTGCCGTTGTAATGGCATTGCCCAGCGGTGTGTTCATCACGGCAATGTCGGCCCGGGTGGCGGCGGGGATGTCGACATTGTCCAGTCCAATGCCGGCCCTGCCGATGACCTTGAGGTTTTTTGCCTTGGCAAGCATCTCCTCCGTTACTTTTGTTTTGCTTCGAATGGATAAACCATGGTAGACCCCGATGATGTCTTCAAGCTGGGATGGGCTTAAATCGGTTTTTACATCAACTTCAATGCCCGGGGTGTTTTTGAAAATTTCAATGCCCACGGTGGAGAGGGGGTCACTGACAAGTACTCGCATGATAGTCCTCCTTTATTAATGGAAATTAATAAAAAAATACTGTTCATTTTGTATATGAGGATTAAAAAAGGACGTCAAGGCTGTAAAAATGGTGATAAAATAGTGGTAAAAAATAACTATTCTTCCAGGGAAAGCAGGTAGGAGCGCAGGTTTTTGGGTTTGTTTTTTAACCCCAGTTTTGTCCGTATTTTATACCGATGCGATGTAATGGTATTGAAAGATACATTCAGGCTTTGGGCAATTTCCTTATTGGTGACCCCCTCTTTTACAAGTGTTGCCACTTTGATCTCCATGGGTGTCAGGTTCAGGTATGTGGATGACAGTTTGCTGATCAAAGGGGAGGTGATGTCATGGATGTTTTTTTCAAGCCGGTCCAGAAGAACTTGCTGTTCATGGCTTATGCTTGTTTCTCCAAGTTGTTTAAGATAGGGCAGAATAGAGTGTTTGATGTTGATTAAAAAACTTTCTTTATCTGCTTTCTCTTTTTGTTCCATCTGTTTTAACATCACTTTTAAGGCGATATTGGCTTCCTCAAGTCCTTGATTGGCCTTTTTCAGTTTGTCGGTTCGTCGTTGAATAACCTGTTCAAGATGGGCCTTGTGATTCCTTAAGTCGTCTTGAACGCGTTTTCGCTTGAAGAATTCAGGAATATCTATTTTTTTATAATGTTCGTATTTGATATAGGCTTTTTTACTGTAGTTGTTGATATACTGCTTTATTTTTGATGGGGGCGCCATAATAAACCGGCAGTGCCGGTCGCCTTTTGCCCGGCATTCGATTTCTGCCGTGACAAGGGAGACACCAAAGCTTTCTTCACACCAGCCGGATGAATATCCGGCATTCATAACACAAACCGGAAACTTTGTTTTCTTGCCCTGGTCCAGCCATGACTGGGCTTCAAAAGAATACGGATGATCATAAATCAGATAAAAATTTTCGTCCGGTGTGGGTTTGGACAGGGGATGTATTTTTACGGAAGCCCACCCGGTATAGGCAAAATGGACCGGTCCTGCTGACAGCTTTTCAATGGGGTCCGTCACCTTCATTTTGGAGAAAAAGCTTTTAGCATCGGCCTTTCCAATGGAATGGGCAATATCAAAAAGAAAATTGAACGACAGGTTTCTGGCTTCTTCCTCCCCCCGGTCTTTATACAAAAGCGCCATCATGTCAAAGAATTCGTTTGACAAGGATGCCGCCCGGATAAGGATATACCGCTCACCTGAAAATTCGATGAGCCCTTTTTCAGGGTCTGACTGGGCCACGGAAAAGTAATGTCTTACATAATTCTGGGCGGTGAGAAATACCTGATGGAAATTATCGGGCACACTCACCGTATTCAAGGCCGTGTCGGAAGGAATCGTCATTCTAATTCCATCAGTCAGGGTCGGGTTCTATGAATTTTTCAGGATGATTCATAAAATTTTTATAAAGTTGATAATATTCGGTATCTTTATACGTTATGGGTTCAATTCTGGGGGTGTCAAAGCTGTAAATCCGAGAGTGTGGACAGGCCAGCAAAAAAGGGGAGTGGGTGGCAATGATAAATTGCGCATGACCCTGTCGCTGAATTTTGATTAAAAGGTTTAACAATTCAATCAAAGAAGAGGGACTCAGAGCCGTTTCCGGTTCATCCAGAAAGTATATTCCCTTGATGGTGTATCTGGATTGGAAATAGGACATGAGCGACTGACCATGGGATTGGGTGATCAAAGATTTCCCGCCGAAATAATTGAGCATGGCCGCATCATTAAGTGCCCATTCTTCAAGGTTTTTTGCGAAATGGGAAAAAATCTGGGACCCGAAGAACGATCCGGGTACCGGCGCCGTTTCCCATTGAACGGAAATGGTTTTGTACAGGTCCTCTTCATAGGGATTGTTCTCATATCTTAAGTTGAATTCACTTTGCCAGATATGGATACCGCATCGAATGGCCAGGGCTTTAAGCAAGGTTGATTTGCCTGTACCATTTTCACCGATAAAAAAGGTAATGGGCGTGTCAAAGGAAAGGGTGTCCGTGTCTTGGAAGATCTTCAGATGAAAGGGATAAAAATCCAAAACAGGAAATTTATCCGAATGGATATTTACCTGTTTTAAATAGATCATTTTTCTTGTCCTTTTCTTTGTTTGGCTTGTTCAATCAAATCAAACAATGACAGTATTTTGGGTTTCCCTTGGTTCAAGAAGGCCTTTTTAAAGTCTTCTTCTGTCAATTTGCGCATGAGATAGTCATGGACATTAAAGCGGGTATGCCAGCAGTCCAGGGTTTTAAAACAGGGAAGCCCATTGTTTTCAGAGCGGCAATAGGGAAAATTGATTTCATGTCCAAGCCGTGGACATCGGATGGTGACCTCATCTTTCGGGGGGTCTGACGGAAGTGCATCGGGATTTTTGTTTGTGTCTGTATCCATTTTATATGTGCCCCTTATAATTGGCCGCAGCCGTTAGTGTCAGATCCAAAGACGGGTGCGGCTGGTTAAATTTATTTTCAGGTTGCCTGCCTGGGTTTGGGTAAGAATTCAAGGTCTTTTAAGGCTGCATCAATTTGTGCCTGGGGCAGCTCATGATCAGACAATTTACCCCTGAAATAAGATTCATAAGCAGCCAGATCCACAAGTCCGTGACCGCTCCAGTTGAACAGGATGGTTTTTTCCTTTCCCTCTTTTTTGGCCTTAAGGGCTTCTTTGATGGTCATGGCAATGGCATGGTTGCATTCAGGTGCAGAGATATAGCCCTCGGACCGGGCAAAGGTGAGCCCTGCCTTAAAGGTTTCCAGCTGCTGAACAGATTCGGCCCGGACAATACCATCCAGGACCAGTTGGCTCACAATGGGTGCCATGCCGTGATATCTCAACCCCCCGGCATGGATGGGTGCCGGGACAAAATTATGCCCCAGTGTGTGCATGGGCAACAAGGGTGTCATCTGGACGGTGTCTCCGAAATCATAGGCAAAGGGTCCCCGGGTCAAGGTGGGACAGGATGTCGGTTCCACGGCAATAATGTCAATATCCCTGCCGTTTATTTTATCCTGGGCAAAGGGCATGGCAAGACCGGCAAAATTACTGCCGCCACCGGCGCTGCCAATAATAATATCGGGATAATCGCCGGCCAGTTTCATCTGTTTTATGGCCTCAAGGCCGATAATACTTTGATGGATCATGACATGATTTAACACACTGCCCAACGCATATTTGGCGGTATCATCGGCGACGGCTTCTTCCACTGCCTCACTGATGGCCATGCCAAGACTTCCCGGAGAATCGGGGTCTTTTTCAAGAATGCTTCGGCCGGCCCTTGTTTCCGTGCTGGGGCTGGCCGTACAATTCGCTCCCCAGGTTTCCATCATCAATCGGCGATACGGTTTCTGATTGTAAGAAATTTTAACCATGAACACCTTACATTCAATCCCGAAAAATGAACAACACATGGAAAGCGCGCTGCCCCACTGGCCGGCCCCGGTTTCAGTGGTGATTTTTTTTGTACCGGCGACTTTATTATAATAGGCCTGGGCAATGGCCGTGTTGGGCTTATGACTGCCGGCAGGGCTGACGCCTTCGTTTTTAAAATAAATTTTAGCCGGTGTATCCAGGGCTCTCTCAAGGTTATAGGCACGATACAGGGGGGATGGCCGCCAGATGGCATATTTGTCTAAAACTTCTTCCGGGATGTCAATCCAGCGTTCGGTGCTCATTTCCTGTTCAATCAGGTTCATGGGAAAAATCGGGGCAAGATCATCCGGCCCGCAGGGCTGTCCGGTTCCGGGGTGAAGCGGCGGTTCCATGGCCGTTGGCATATCCGCCATGATGTTATACCATTGTCGCGGCATGTCTTGATCCGGCAATACATATTTTTTGGATTTCATAAGCCCTCCTTGCTCGAGGTTAACGTAATGCGTTAAAAACAATAGCGTGTATATCTAAAGTACAGTCATTGAATATGTCATGCCTACAAATGGAACAGGTTTGACTTTATGTCAATTTATTTATGGGAATAAACCGGTCAAGTCAAGCACTAAATAATGGGTTATGGCATCCCTCCGGACCGGAATCAATGCGGGTTATGTCGACGATTATCGCAAGTGAATGAAACACGGCATACGGGTTTTCAGATCATCCCCTTTTTTCGGTAGGCCTGAACCAAAATCGTATCAATGACCAGGAACAGCACAATGGGCAGACATAAAAAAATTAATGTCAAGATGGCGGCCAGGGATCGATTGGATGAATTGAGCAGGGGAAACAGGGTGCCGGTGAAGGAGTCTACACTGCCGCCGCCGATGAGAAAGACCAGGAAATATTCGGAAAATGCCACCAGGAAGACCACGCTGCCTCCGGCAATCACTGCCGGCATGAGCAGCGGCAGTTCTACCTGCAGCAGTATGGACATCGTTCCGGCACCCAGGTTTTCAGCGCAGAGCCGATAGTCTTTTCCCATGGTTTGAAATCCCGCCACCAGGGACCTGAACATATAGGGGTAGCTGAACATGGCCAGGATGAGAACAACTCCGGCCAGGGTGTCTGCCAGGGAAAATTTGATAAACAAAAAATGGAGGCCCATGGCAAAGGTCATGGGGGGAACCAGGGCTGGTGCCAGGAGCAATCCTTCCAACAGGGCTTTGCCCGAAAAGTTGCTCCTGGCAAAGACTGCGGCCGGAAGCAGGCACATCAGCAGGGTGGTCAGGACTGTGAGCAGGGAAAAGAGGCAGGAGGATCCCAGGGACATCAGGATTTGGCGTTGATGCTGGGCCAGATAGATCAGGCCCTTGATGCTGAAATCGGCCGGCCAGACATCCGGGAACCGCCACCCCGGGGCCAGGCTGACCAGGGCCAGTACAACCACGGGCAGAGCAAACAGCAGTATCAGGACCAGAAATGTGGCAGCATGTTTCATAGTTTTCGGACCCCGGATTCCAGGCGGTTGACGATTTTGGAATAGGCGATAATGAAAAGCACGGCAAAGCAGAACATGATGACCAGAATTGCCATGGCTTCGGGGCGCCGGGCAAGGTCATGTTTGAAATACAGATTGTAGACATGGATGCTCAGCATGCCGGGTCGGCTTTCGCTTAAAACGTAAGGGATGTCAAAGGCCCCGAAACTGTAAAGGAATAGAATGATAAAGCCGGTGTGCAATGCCGGGGCCAGGCGGGGCAGAACAATGGTAAAAAAAATCCGCAGACCCGATGCCCCGAGCATGGTCGCGGTTTGAATCTGGCGAACATCAAATCTGAACAGCAACGCCATGACCAGCAGCATGGAAAAGGGCGTGCCTTTGAGGGTGTAGGCCAGGATCATTCCGATTCCCCAGCCGGAATACAGCAGGTTGGGAAAGTCGTGAAGGGTCTGGATAACCCCCAGCCAATGGGCCACCGAAGCCACGATGCCCGACGGACTCCAGAAAATCAGGATCACAAAGGCCACAGAAATATGGGGCAGGATCAGGGGGATTTTGTAAACCAGTGAAGCCGTGGCCAGTTGTCTGGGTAGCTGCCAGACCCGGTAGGCCAGGATTGTCCCGGTTATCACGGCCAGCAGGGCTGATACGGCCGCTACCCCCAGAGAAAAGAAGAATGAGGCAAAAAAGGCTGGATCGGCCAGCAGCTTGGCATAGGCATCCAGTGCCCCGCCCTCATGGGGCAGCGGGGTCAGGATGCCGAAAGACTGGCAGACCGTCAGGAATACCCCGCCGCAGAAAAGGACCAGGTAGGGCAGTATCAAAGGGCTGAGCCTGAGGCAGTGCTTAATTGTCCAGGACATGTTCCTTCCAGCCCTGCTCCAAAGCCTCCAGGTAATCGGATGGTATTTCCGGCACGGCCACGGGATTCAGCGTATCTGATCCCAGCGTGGCCGGGCCAAGGTCCACGGATTGAAATTGTTTGCGTTCTTTCGGGTTCAGCCGCTTGAGATCCAGGGCGGGAAAATCGCCCCATTTGTCCGGATGGTATTTGGACAGCTGGGCATCCATGGAAATGAGGAAGTCGGCTAACACCATGGCACCTGCTTTATTGGGCGCATTAAACGGAATGGCAGTAAAATGGGTGTTGTAGATGGAACCGTCTTTCATCACAAAGGTTCGGACGCTTTTGGGATAGCTGCCTTCCAGGATTTTGTTCTGGGCGTGGGACGGATGATAGGACATGCCAAAAGCCACTTCTCCCCGGGAGAAAAGGGTATCCAGAAAAGCGCTGTCCTTGGGATAAGTCTGCCCTTTTTGCCATAAAAAGGGTTCGATTGCGTTGAGCCAGTTCCAGAGCAGGGGTGCTTTTCGTGCAAACAGGTCCGGGTCCCAGCCGGACAAATATTGTTCATGGCCGCCGGTGACAGCGTAAAACAGTTGTCTGATAAAGGCGGAACCCGTGAAATCCGGGGGTTGGGGATAGGTGAAACTGCCGGGGTTGGCCCGGATCCATTCGTTTAATCCGGTGATGGTCTGGGGGGGGGCGCTGACAGCTGCCGTGTCATATTCAAAGACAAACTGGGCCCTGCCGTAGGGCGCTTCATATCCCTCCACGGGATAGCCGAAATCATGGGCCATGCTTTCGGGATCCACATACTTTCGGATGTTGGGCAATTGTTGAGCAAAGGGCCCGAACAGCAGTCCGGCTTCCTTGGCATTTTTAAAATTTTCCCCGTTGATCCAGAGCAGGTCGATGTTGCCGGTTTTTTTCCCGGCAGCCTTTTCATTGAGCAGTTTATTGATAAAGATCCCGGCGTCCATGGGGACCCTTACCAGATCAATATCGTATCGTTTTTTCATCTCTCCTGCCACATAGGTATCCACCCAGGCATTGACATGGGCCCATCCCCCGAACATGTACCATCTGACCTGATGGTTCCGGGCCTGTTCGGCAATTTGTTGGAAAGGGATCTGTAATAATGAATCCTCCGTGTTCTTGGCCGCTGCCGGACCCGGCAGCATGAAAAGAATCCAGAAGGCGATGAGGGCAATGTGTTTTTTTAGCATGTTGGCTCCTTTAAAGGGAAGTAAGTTTCAGCGTTACCTGCTGGCCGGTCTGGTACCGGTCATCATGGCTGTACGCTGTGTAGGTGTGGTTTCCAATACTTATGGTATAGGCGGTGTAGTGACCGGCAAAGGCTTTTTCCCGGATGCGGCCGGGGCCGTCCCGGCCAGGGTGTATGGCAAGATTCTCGGGCCGGGCCAGAATCTGTTCGGAGCCCTTGCCGGCGATCTGGAACAGGGCGAACTGGTGTTCCGGAATGATGTTCACCGGGCCTAAAAATTTTGCCACATCCAGGGATGCGGAATTGAAATAGACCTTTCTGGGGGTATCAAACTGCTGGAGGCGTTTGTCCAGTAGAATACCAATGCGGTCGGACATGGCAAAGGCTTCTTCCAGGTCGTGGGTGACACTGATGGTGGGAATACCGAATTCCTGCTGGGTTTTCCGGATAAACCGGGCCGTTTCCATTTTCAGATTCCGGTCCAGGTTGGCAAACGGCTCGTCCAGGAGAAGCACTGCCGGGCTGACGATCATGGCCCGGGCAATGGCCACCCGCTGGCTTTGCCCGGCAGACAGCTGGGCTGGATATTGATCCCCCTGTTCGGTCAGCTGAAAATAGACGAGCATTTGCTCCACTTGTTTTCGGATCTCGTTTTTTCCCAGGTGTCGGGCGTTTAAGCCAAACCCGATATTGTCTCTCACCGTCATGGACGGGAACAGCACATAGTCCTGGAAGACAATAATGACCGGGTGCGCCCGGGTGGGCGGACGGGAAAAAACCACCTCTCCATGGTCGGGTTTGTCCAGTTGGGCAATGATCTTGAGCAGGGTGGTTTTCCCCACCCCGGAAGGTCCGACAATGGACACCAGCTCCCGGGGGCCGACATCAAAGTTGATATCCTTAAGAACGGTCCTTTTCCGGAACCGTTTGGTTATATGACAGAGTTTAAGATCCATGGGATATCGGAAAGATATTGATTTATTTTGGCAAAGGTATCCGTGTTCTGCAGGGGGCGGTCAGTATGGGTATATTCATACCAGGCCATGAAACACCAGGACAGGGCTCTCAGCAGGATGGTTTTCTCCATTACCCGGGTCTTTTGAATCATGACATCCGGGTCCATGTCCGGGCAGGCCTCCCGGTGGTAGGCCGTAAGAAAATATTTTTTTTCATCCAGGGTCAGGCGAAAATCACTTTTCCAGAGGGTGGTGGTGGGGACCATGAAATGGCCCAGATCCTGGTAACGATAAGATTCCACTGCTTTTTCCCAGTCCACGAGATATGCCCCGGCATCGCTGACAAGAAAATTACCGGAATTGACCTCGGTATTGACCAGACAGCGGGGTTCGTCGGCAAACAGGGTCCGGGTCTCGTCGGCCAGGGACAGGATGGTATCATAATAGGTCCGGATGAGATCCCGTTCTTTTACCAGGGGATGATCGGGAAAACGGTTGAGCAGGTCTTTGCTCTCCCGGGCAATATCCATCACCGGATCAGCCTGGACCACCAGGCCCCGGGGTAGGGGGGTCGTATGAACCCGGGCGAAGATATAGGCGGCTTTGTCCAGATCCCGACCATAGTCCAGGGCCTTGCCGGGCAGGTAGGTCATGAGCAGGGCGCCCCCGCCCAGGGGCTCCGGGTGGGGATGGCAGGCAATGGGCTGTGGGGTAACCCCGGAACTGGACAGGGCCTTGAGTACCCTGTATTCGTAAGTAATCTGGTCCGTTCCCAGGCCGAGTTGACTGCCGTGGTTGATACGCAGGACAGTGGAACCGGTACCGCTTTTGACGAGATAGTTGGCATTGTACTCCCCGGCTGCCAGGAAGGACACGGAAAAAGGCCCTTTGACCCAGCCTGAGGTTATAAGGAAATCGGTTATTTTTTCCAGTTTGTCTGGGCCTGTCATGATGTCGCCGGGCTCCGGGTCAGTTTACCTGTTTCATGTGTTGAACCATGCCAGTTGCCGATTCTATACCATTTTGTCCGGTATTTGTATTTTTTTTGGGGTGCCGGGTTAAATGCTGCAAGCAAGTATATGGTCCCTGACCACTTTGTAAAGGTCTTCAAATCGAAGCATGCCGGTCACCTGGTCTTCTTTTTTGACAATCAATGGCTGGTGAACGCCCATAACATATTCATGGAGTGCCTTTTCCAGAGAATCGGTTTCCTGGACATATTCATAGCTTTCCGGTATATGCATTAATTCGGAAATTTTTATGCCGCTGCCCCTTTCACACAAAGTCTTCACCGGCTCCAACCAGAGGTCAAAATCTTTAATGGCTTTTAGCACATAGTCTTTTGTCAAGGTCCCGTTGGTATAGTTAATATTGAGTTTTTTATAATTGGGTTCCAGGGATCTGAAAATATCAATCATCGTGACCTTTCCCTTGAACTCACCCGTATCATTCACTACAATCAGATCCTGATGAACCGGTTTTGATGAGGTCTTACCCGTTTCGAGTATTTGGAAAACATCATATAACGTCTGATCCTCTTTTATCGTTGCATAGTCAGAGATGGACGTCATAATGTCCTTTATAAGAATATTTCGCATAGATCCTCCATAATATTTTAGGGTTACGCCATTGTGGTCATGCGGTAGAAATAAGACGATAATCATATTCTGTTTATGCCTTAACGATACGTCAGCTTAGTCTTCTTGTCAAAGCAAAAATAATGAAGGATGAATGGATGAGTCATTTGTCAGAACCCCTTCGAGCAACTTTGATTCTTTCATCTTCAGCAGTTTTTACTTGAATATCACTCTGAGAATAGATAAAAGATATAAAGTCAAAACGATACCGGTTTGGACCAAGGACAACAGAAAACAGATGCCGACCCCGTCCTTTAAAGCTGAAGACCGAAAGCGTTAAATGATAATGTTGCTTTTGAAATATGAACAACCGAATTAGGAGATGGTATCAATGATTCCCCGCATTATTTTTATGGTTCTTTTTTTTTATTTTTCCAGTTCTGTCCTTGCCGATGATACCAAAATGGATGCCCCTGCTTTAAGCCTGGAACAAGAAGCTGCTGAACCAAAAAAAGAGATGAACAAAAATGAAACGTCTCTGAAAATGCTTCATTCTATTGCCGAACTGAAAAAAACGCTGAATAAAAGAATCAGCGAGAAACATCAGACGTTGAAGAAAAGTAGTTCCAGTGCGGAAAAGGAAGCGTTAAATATTGAATTGAAAAAACTGGACAAGCAGCTCAATGATTATCGTATGGATTTTGAGCGCATTGCCACGGGCATCGATGTGGGGCTGTTTGCTGAAAAAAAAGCTGAAAAATTTGATTGGAAAAATGAACTGGTTCGTTTGATTGAGCCCGGCATCAAAGAAATAAAGCGGATGACGGTCAGGGCAAGATACAAAACAAAATTAAAAGATGAGCAGTCTTATTACCAGGATCTGGTGCCGGTTGCCAAACAGGCAGTGGACAATATTACCCTGCTCATGTCACAGTCAACAGACAGGGAATTGAAAACAAAATTAAAAGCACTTTTGCCGGAATGGCAAAATGTTGAAAAACAGATTCAAAGCAAATTGGAAATCGTGAGCATGCAGCTGGTGGAAATGGAAAACGAAGAAAAATCCATCATTGAAACTTCCCAGACCTCCATAAAGAATTTTTTTCGTACCCGGGGATTGTTTCTCTTTATTGCCATGATGTCGTGTCTGGGCGTTTTCCTTTTTTTACGGGTTTTCTCCAGGGCCCTTGTTCGGTTTATCCCTGGCTACACGTCAAAATACAGGCCGTTTCATGTCAGGGTGATCAACCTCCTTTTCAGAATTCTTGCGGTATTGTTAACCCTGTTTGTCCTTGTTTTTGTGTTTTATGTGGTGGAAGACTGGGTATTGCTCAGCTTGACCATTATTTTTATTATGGGGATGGGGTGGGCTGCCAAGCATACCCTTCCCCAATACTGGCACCAGAGCCGGCTGATGCTGAATATTGGCGCTGTCAGGGAAGGGGAACGCATACTTCTTCATGGCGTACCCTGGCTTGTGAAGAATATCAATTTTTTCAGCGAACTTGAAAATCCTTATCTGGGTGTCAAGTTACGGCTGCCCATTGAGGAATTGCTGAATAAGACATCCCGGCCGTTCCACAAACAAGAACCCTGGTTCCCCTGTAAGCGAAACGATTGGGTCATCCTTGCCGACGGTACCCGGGGGGTTGTCACAAACCTCTCCCACGAGATGGTGGAGCTGGTTCAGCGTGGTGGTTCTCATAAAACCTATCAGACAAGTGATTTTCTGGCCTTGTCCCCCTTGAATATTTCCGTCAGTTTTCGTCTGAAAATTCCTTTTGGCATCAGCTATGATCTTCAGAAAGACTCCACCGGCAGCATCCTTGAGATATTGCACACCTACATTGACGACCAGATTGAAAAAGAGGGCTATAAAAAGAGCCTGTCAAATCTCAGGGTGGAGTTTAGTCAGGCAGGCGGATCATCCCTTGATATGGTGGTGATTGCCGATTTTAAAGGGGATATGGCACCCCTGCACCAGCGGTTGTCCCGGGCCATTCAACGGTGGTGCGTGGATGCCTGTACCCTCAACAACTGGGAAATTCCCTTTCCCCAGCTGACCATTCACAAATAAAAGCAGGACAGGGTTTGGCAAAATCTACAGTTGATAAAAAAAAGCAAAAGCGCAAAGCAAAGCAGAAACAGGTTAAAACCCTCAACGTCCAAAAGACCACCAGGGAAAAGGGGTGGCTTTTTCTCGAAGATGCCCGTTATTTTTGTGATACCGGTGATATGGACAGGGCTGTCAAATTCATTAAGCGAGCAAGCAGTGCCCTGCCCAGGGAAGAGCAGGTGTTTCATCTCATGGGATATATCGGGTCCTGCACAGGGAACACCGCCCTGGAACTTGACGCCTTCTCCGGCTTGGACCGGATTGGAAAAATAACCGATGAGATGCAAATTGATCGGCTTTTCAAGCTTTTTCCCCTGGAAAGATACAAGGAATGCTGTGAACAGGCAGAACAGGTGCTTGAAACGTTTCCCCAGCTCAGGATAAGAAACAAAAAGAAAATCAAGGCAAAAATACAGGCGCTAAGAGAATCCTGCCGGGTGTTGATTGCCCATGAAGAAATGATCAAAAACAAAAAAACAAAGGCCGTTGTTTCCAAGCCACCGCATCAGCGAACACAGAAATTAGAAAAAACCCGTCCTTTAAAAAAAAGGGACAGGAAAGATAAACCCGAAATTCCTGCTGAATCTCACCAATCTGTTGTTCCCGATGTTCCCATCACCTGGAAAATAGAGGATCATTGTTTCTTTCAGGCATTGTCAGACCCTTTACCGGCAGGCCCTGAAACGTATGAAATGGCCCTGCAAAGCCATGGCATCCGATTTGTCGAGTCGTTTGAAACCCTCATCTGTCTTTCTTCTCTAACTGCGGTAAAATCCTATTGGTACCAGGAGGAGACGGCTAAAAAAGTATTGAAGCAGTTCCGGGGAAGGGCCCTGCTATCGGACGAAGTGGGTCTTGGTAAAACCATTGAAGCATTGATGATACTTGCGGAATATATTAAGCGGGGCATGGTGAAGACCTGTCTTATTCTTACGCCCAATCCACTTGTGAGCCAATGGCAGCAGGAGATGAAATCAAAGTTCCATATGGATGTTTCCTCAACAGATGATCCGGAATTTAAATCAGGTTCCCAAAATTTCTGGAAAGCCCCCTTTATCATTGCCTCCATTAATCAGGCCAAATCAAAAAAGAATGTGGATCTGATTACTGCCCGGGAGTATGATCTGATCATTGTGGACGAGGCCCATCATTTAAAGAATCGGTCAACCCTGAACTGGAAACTGGTTAATTCCCTGAAAAAAAGGTTTATTCTCCTGTTAACGGCCACGCCGGTGGAAAACAACCTCATGGAGCTTTATAATCTCATTACCCTGCTTAAACCCGGTCAGCTTGAAACGGCAACCGCGTTCAGGGAAAAATTCATGAAGCGGGGAGACCCTACAGATCCCAGGAACCGGGTACTTCTCAAGGAATTGCTCGGCCAGGTCATGATCCGTAACACCCGGGCAGTGGCGGGGATTAACATCCCGCCAAGATTTGCCCAGACCATCCGTATTGCGCCCACAAAAACGGAAAAAGAATTTTATGCAAGACTGGAAGATCTGATCATGTCTTTGAACGAAAAAAAGGCGGGGAGGGCAAAATTGATTGTTAAAAACCTGCTGGCCCAGGCAGGGTCGTCACCAAAGGCTGTGGAACTTACCCTGGTCCGGATGCTGGAAAAAGAAGATTATCTGCTGGCGCATGAACAAGAGCTTCGGGCTGTGAAGAATCTGTGCCGAACCCTTTTGGACACCCCCAAGAACAAAGCCCTGTTGAAGATTATCACGGTAGACCGTGAAAAAATAATTGTGTTTGCGAAATATAAGGGAACCATTGAACATCTTGTGGATTTTCTGGACTGGAACGGGATATCCTTTTCTGTTTTCCACGGATCATTGAACAACCAGCAGAAAGATGATGCCATTCAGGCGTTTAAAGACAAGGCCCAGGTTCTTGTGACAACGGAAATCGGAGGGGAGGGACGAAACCTCCAGTTTTGTTCGAGGATGGTCAACTACGACCTGCCCTGGAACCCCATGAAGATAGAACAGCGGATTGGCCGAATTCACAGGATAGGTCAGGAAAAAGAAGTGCAGATTTTCAATTTTTGTGCCACAGGTTCCATAGAGGATTATATCCTTGATATCCTTGACCGTAAGATCAATATGTTTGAGATGGTGATTGGGGAAATAGACATGATCATCGGCCGAATCAGGGGTGAAGCGGAATTCAGCGACCGGGTCCTGGATATCTGGATGAATTCAACGACAGAACAGGATCGCAAAAAATCTTTTGCCAACCTTGGGGCAAGTTTGAAGCGGGCCAAAACAGGGTATGACAAAACCCGGGAACTGGATGAGAAACTTTTTGGAGACGGTTATGAACTCTGAACCGTTAGTTACCGGAAAAAATATAGATCTTACACAATTTGTATGTCGTTTTCTAAGGGACAGGGGGGCTGTCCTGGAAACTGCGGGGGAGATGATCAATATCCTTTTGCCAAAAGACCTTTCCCAGGCCCTGGATGTGGAAGAATTAATTTCAGTGGCAAAGGATACGGACGCAGTAAGCACTTTTGGAGGGCACAAACTGTATTCCATAGCGCTTCAAAGCATTCTCCTTGAAAGGATTACATCCCTGGCGGCGTCAACCTTCCCTGTTCTTCAGACGGAGTTGAAATTTCATTACATCAAATCCCAGGGATTTGATACTCTGATTAAAGAACAATTTGGATTTCATGGCATTAAAATAAAGATCAAGGGCACAGCTGAAACCATGACCCGGTATGTTCTTTTGACCTGTCGATTCCTTGCCCAGAGTGACGAACAGAAACAAGGACTGCTGGATTTTTCCTTTAATCTTGACACCGGGGCCAGTGTTCCGGAAATGTCCCGGATGATGCCCTATGCAGAAAAGCAGTACCAGACAAAAAATGCCCAGGCCTTTACAAAAAAAGACATCAGACATATCCATGAATGGGTCAGTTTCCATGGCCCTGGTGCCGTGGAACCCGATCTTCTGGACTTTGTCCGGAGCATGAATCGTCGATTAAAAAGAGACGCTTTAAGCCTTGAAGCATATTACCGGGCCCTGGAAGAAGAGATGAGAGAAAGTCTTTCAAGAACCGGGATTTCGGATAAACTGATCCGGGAACGGCAGGAAAAGATTGATCTGATTCCGGAAGAGCTTGCCGTGAAAAAAAAAGATTTATTGAAAAAATACAGCATTAGAATCGGCTTTTTTCCTGTTGCCGCCATGCGTGTAACAACCCCCTGCATCACTGTCTTTGTCACGCTGATGTCGGGTCGTCAAAAAACAGATATCAGCCTGCACTATAATCCTGTGACAAAGAAGATGGACCCCATGGTCTGCCCATCCTGTGGTAAAAGTATGTACTCGCTGGGCCTGTGCAGGCACCTGCACCCGAACTGTAACACCTGCCTTGAGGTGGGGTGTAACTGTTGCTGACGTCGTGGGTATGATTCATGCCTTCCGCCAGGGGGATTTTATCTGTTGGAGATCAGGCGTTCATAATCCGCCATGGTGTCCACATCAACCAGGATGGCATCATCTTGAAACAGCACCTTTCGTATGGATGTTTTGAACGCTTCAAAAAGGACCCTGGCGCCGGTATCAGCGGATAAGGATGCCAGGTGAGAAAACAAAGGTCTGGCAATAATGACCGGATTGCCCCGAATGCCATTGCAGTAGGGGATGACAATCGGGGCCACAGATGTTTCAAAGGCATCCACCAGCCGGTTGATGATGGTGGCGGTGACAAGAGGCTGATCCCCCAGAAGGAACATGGCGGCATCACAAACAGGGGAGACGATTTCAAGTCCTTTGATAAGGGAGGTGCTCTGTCCTTTTGCGTAGGCTGTGTTCCGGATGACCCTTGTGCCGGACAGATCAAGGGTTTGGCATATCTTATCTGCATCATGTCCCAAAACAACAATGATGTCATGTAACCGGGACGCTTTTGCATGTTGAATCACCTGGCCCAGAAGGGTTGTCTTTCCAAACGGCAGCAGCTGTTTGGTTCTTCCCATTCGGGATCCTGATCCGGCAGCAAGGATGATGCCGGCAATTTTTTTTGGGGCCGCAGTCATGAAATCAGGTTTTTGGTCTTTTTGACCGGTGCCCGTTTTTTAATGAGTTCTCCCACAATACTGACGGCTATCTCTTCAGGGGTTTCAGCATTGATTTCAAGGCCGACGGGCGAATATACCTTTTCAAGGTCGTCTTTGGAAAAGCCTTCATCCATAAGGGCCCGGTAGATGAGGTTTCTTTTTCTTGTACTGCCGATCATGCCGATATAGGCAGCCGGGGTAGAAAGCGCCTGCTGCAGGACAATCTTATCATGAATATGGCCCCGGGTGATGATCAGGATATATGAATTCGGGAAAATTTTCAATTGTTCAAAGGCGTGTTCAAGATCCGTGACAAGGATTTCATCCGCATCCGGGAACCTTTCCCGGTTGGCAAACTCGGACCTGTCGTCAATGATGGTGATACTGAACCCCACCATTTTTGCCAGTTGTGCCACAAACAATGAGACATGACCTGCTCCGAACAGGAAGACCCGGGGCTGGAGGCTGATTTTTTCCACAAACAGAGCCGCGCTTTTGTCACCAAAATCGATCAGATCATAGGGACTGTTCTTGTTAAGATCCACTTCCTTTGGATTAAAACCGGGAATGGTGCCAAGGGCGCGCCCATTCTCTTTTAAAAACACCCTTGCTTCAGTATCCATGGCAGGTATACCGTCTTCAATCCGGGTCACCAGTATTCCCGGGCGTTTGTCCAAAATGTGTTGTTTTATGGTCTTATACATGGATACCATGGCGGTATTTTCCGGAAAAAGAGGTTCCAGAAAAAGGTCCACATCTCCACCGCAGATCATGCCGGCACCGGCCAGGTCCTCACTGGTCAGACGGAACCGATAAATGAAGGATTCTTGTTGTTTTAAAAGTGCCATGGCCTGCTGTTGAACCTTGTATTCCAGAAGACCGCCCCCCACCGTTCCGATGAGGTTACCCTCTTGTGTGATGATGCACATGGATCCCACATCCCTGGGAGTTGATCCTGACCGTCGAATGGTTCTTGCAAGGACAATTTTTTTTCCTGATAAAAGCAGATCATACGCCTCAATATATAGGTTTTTCCCCATTAATCCGTGTTCCTTTTTTGTTTGTTTTGATGAAGGGTTAAACAGTTTTTTACCGGTATTTTATCCTTTAGGGCACCTGTAATGACTTTATTAAGATTTGATTTTTGCTGCAAAAGTGTTCCGATTTTCAGACCGGACCGTATTCTTTCCCGGGTGTCTGCTTTGTTTAAAAAGACAAGGGTCTTCAACGGATGACCCAAAGCGCCGGCTTTTTTTATCTCAATGGCAATGGCAGTTGCGATGGCATGTTCATCAATGATGTCTCCCAGGCCAACCCCGGTGTTTTGTGAGAACAGGTCTGCCCTGTGAACATGGGTGTCATCAAGGGGAAGACCGACGGCATCAAGCCCGGTGACAAGAACCAGATGGCTTGTGACCTCGGGAACCACGGGCTCATGTGAATTCGTCGCTTTAAGGGGTTTTCGTTTGGCACCGTCCGCCTCCACAATGATCCAGTCAAAAAGGGCGGTCCGCCATAATTGATCAATTGTATCCCGATTAAATCCGTTCAATTTTTTCAAGACCGGGTCATAGCCATGCCCTGCTGAAAAATGGGGATAACGGGTAAGACAGGCGGTTGATTTTGTCACCAGTTCTTCAATAGAGCCGGCAAGAATCGTCTCGGGTGACTGGTCCGGGGCCGGCATGAGGATTTTGGTGGTGGTGGTGGTCAAAACGGTGTTGCCTGAATTCGCGAGTTCCTTTGCCAGCCGGAACATTAAACTGGTCTTTCCGCCGGCACCAATAATGCTGATAACACCCTTACCGGTTAACCCTAAATTGTCAATTAATGAAGGTTTCATTTGAATGAAATAGCCGTACTCCTTAAATGAATTATTCAGTGTATCTGAAGGTATTATAGTCATGTTAACCTGTGTTGGATTATTTCACAATTTTTTAATAATTCAAGCATTAAAATCTTTAAAGGACGATCACCAATGGCGTATCGTGCGGCATTTTTTGTTTAAAAAGGTTAATTTTCTTGACTTGTTTCACCCTTAACCGTATTTATTGGGGAAAAAATCATCAAGACATTAAAATCAAATCAAAGGTGATCACATGACAGAAATTATTTTTGAGTTTCTAAACAAAATTGGCTTCACGCATCCCTTGCATCCTGCGTTTACTCATATCCCCATGGGAATGGTCATTGGGGCGGTTACGTTCCGCCTGGTATCTTTTTTGCCCAAATTAAAAGGACTCGCCAGAACAGGATATCATTGTATTATTTTAGGGCTTTTGGGCATGTTCCCTACGGCCTATGCCGGTTACCTGGACTGGCAGCATACGTATGAGGGTGTCTGGGGTGGATTGATTATCATAAAAATAGCTCTGGCGGTTGCTCTGACGGTTATTCTGGCAGCAATAGCCATCATGGATGATCCTGAAAATCGAAGATTTGATAAAAAGACATTTTTTTATGTTTTGACCTTCCTTTTGGTGATCGGATTGGGATTTTCAGGTGGTGAACTTACCCAAAAGCTTTTGCATGCTGCTGTGAACGGATAAAACAGCATCGTAAAATAAAAAAAGGATGTCTGATTGATGGTGTTTTCTTACAGTACCAATGCGTTTGTTAAATACACCCTTTCCCAGGCGGTGGAACTGGTGGCCCAGACAGGGTTCAGGGGAGTGGAAATTATGTGTGACAGACCGCATCTGTATCCCCCTGATGCGGATTCTCAAGTGCTTGAAACGTTCAGACAACGGCTTGAAACGCTGAAGTTGACCATTACGAATCTCAATTGTTTCACGCTTTTTGCCGTGGGCAATACCTGGCTTCCGTCCTGGATAGAGCCGGATGAATCAAGGCGGCAGGAAAGGATTGACCATACATTGAACTGTCTGGAGATAGCTCACGTTTTAGGCAGCCCGTGTATTTCAGTCCCGCCGGGCGGGCCGCCGGTTGCAATGGATCGAAAGGCATCATTGACGCTATTCCGACAGGGACTTGAACACGTCCTCCCCAAAGCCGAGGCCCTGGGGGTCTCTATCTTGATTGAGCCGGAACCCGATCTTTTAATAGAAAACAGCCGACAGATGAATTCGTTTATCCGGGAAATGGCATCCCCTCACCTGGGGGTTAATTTTGATGTAGGGCATTTCTTCTGTGTGGGCGAGGCTCCGGAAGAGGCCCTTGACTGCCTGTTTGAAAAAATTGGTCATATCCACATTGAAGATATTGCATCAACAAGAGTGCATCACCATCTCATACCGGGCCTCGGTGCCATAGACTATGATGCGTTTTTTAAACGGCTTGGGCAACTTGAATATCAAAAAGATATTTGTCTTGAACTTTACACCTATACGGAAAGTCCTTGTGAAGCAGGCCTGAAAAGTATTGAAACCCTGAAACCTGTGATGGAAAAATATGGTTTTTCTGTTTAAACGATGAATAACATGATGCGTTCTCTGACAGATAATTACACCCAGAAAATAATTCCACTGGAATTTGATCAGTCGTATGGCTACCCGGTCTGTTTTACCCATGATGTGTTCAGCATCGACAACCCTATCCTGTTAAACGTGATGGGTAAAACAAACCGTGGCGAGGCAAAAAAAACAGTGGTGTTCGTGGATCAAGGGGTTGTCAGTGAAACTCCCCGGCTCCTAAAGGAAATTGTCCTGTGGTTTGAACACCACCAGGATTATTTTTGTCTGGCGTGCGATCCAGTGGTGTTTCCCGGCGGTGAAAGCGTAAAAAATTCCTGGGACCATGTGCACCGGGCAACACGGGTTATGGACGATTCAGAACTGGACAGACATGGCATGGTTGTTGCCGTGGGCGGCGGGGCATTGCTTGATATGGTCGGGTTTGCCGCTGCCATATTCCACAGGGGCATACAGCTGATCCGGATCCCCACGACAACCCTGGCGCAGAATGATGCCGGCATTGGCGTTAAGAACGGGATAAATCAGTATGGCCGAAAAAATTGTCTTGGCACATTTTATCTGCCGACAGCTGTGATCAATGACGCTGGTTTTTTAAAAACCCTGCCCTTTGACCACTTCATCGGGGGGGTGGCAGAAGCGTTTAAAATTGCTTTGATACGGGATGGTTCCTTTTTTTCCTTTCTTGAAAACAACAGCGCTTTATTGAAACAAAGAGATCAAACGGCCATCGAAGAGTCCATTGAGAGATGTGCCCAGCTTCACCTCGACCATATCTCCCACAGCGGCGATGCATTTGAAACCGGCTCTTCAAGACCGCTTGATTATGGTCACTGGTCAGCCCATAAGATTGAAATGCTGTCCGGGTTCACCATGGGCCATGGCCAGGCAGTTTCCATTGGAATTGCCCTGGATTCTTTTTATGCATGGCAGTGCTGCCTGATTTCCCGAATCGAACTGGACCGTATTATTACAGCGATGATGAACTGCGGTCTTCCGGTCTGGAGTCACTATCTTGAAATCAAGGACAGTGGGGGCCGGCTGGAAATAGAAAATGGGCTTGAAGAGTTCCGGCAGCATCTGGGGGGCAGGTTGACCTTTACCATGCCCCATGGCATCGGGCATACCTGTGAACGCCATGAAATGGACTTTGATATTGTCCGGGAAGGCCTTATTTTCCTCAAAAAGATCCCAGGGGTCAAACAGACGTGAAGCTTGCCATATAGTTGACCATGGCGTTTTTACAAAAATAGTATGTCCGGGTAACCGGGTTGTATGAAAACCCGGTCATATCAACTCTTTTCAATCCTGCTGCTGAACATGCCCGGTTCAGTTCATCCGGCTTGATCAATGATCGATAGTCATGGGTCCCTCGGGGCAGAAATCCCAGGATATATTCTGCACCGACAATGGCCAGCAAAAAGGACAGCAGGTTGCGGTTAATGGTGGCAAAAATGATAATTCCTCCGGGATTCAGAACCGGTTTGCACGCCCGGATGACCGATTCATAGCTGGGCACATGTTCAAGCAGTTCCATGCAGAGAATCACATCAAAACCGGCAGGGATGAACTGGGTAACATGCTCAATGTCCGTGTTGATATACCGGATGTCAAGATTTGATTTTTCCGCGTGGGTCCGGGCAATGGCCGTCATATGGTCTGATGCGTCAATCCCGACGGTGACAGCACCCTGCCGGGCAATGCTTTCGGTAAGTATCCCGCCTCCGCAGCCCACATCCAGCACCCGTTTTCCCTTAAGAGGGGTTTCCTTGAGGATGTAAGCAAGCCTTAAGGGATTGATATCATGAAGGGATTTCATCCTGCCGGTCTCATCCCACCAGTCTGTTGAAAACCGGTTGAATTTTTCAATTTCTTTCGAAGAGATATTGTGTTTAATCTGTTGCATTGATAATCCCTGTCCATTGCCTTATTTCAGGCGATTTGCTGAATAATTTCTTGAAGTTTCCATTTGATCGGTTTATAGTTTTTTCCATGATTGATAATTGTACTGTATTCATCGGTTCCTTGATATAGATAATATATATTCTTTGTTTTTACTAAAAGATCCGGTTATCTACAACAATAATGTTAAGGATTTAAGGCAGAAGGCTGCGGCTGCTCGACAGGATGCAGACCTGGCCTTAAGACGGTGACTGATGCTCTGTTTTTCTTTTGGGGGGTGACGATTGAAATATGTAATGTCCATTTATGACACAGTGGTTCCAGAGAAACTCCAATTCTTTTTTGCACTTTCAAGGACCCATCATGGCGTACTCGACATGATGGCACCGGTATTTGCCGCATTGGTTTATCTTGGGCGGTTTCCGGATCAGGGGATCGTTATGGCAGGGGTTATAACGGTTTTTGCCGGGTATACGGCTGTATATGCGCTGAATGATATTGCCGGCTATACAGATGATAAAAAAAATATTCGACAAACCGTGAAAAGAGGCACCGACCTGGATTCGATTCTTATCCGGCATCCCCTTGCCCAGGGCGTTATCAGCCTGAAATCCGCTGTTTTATGGGCGGGTTTCTGGTCGGTTGTGGCTTTACTAGGGGCATATTATCTCAATCCTGCCTGTGTCCTGGTCTTTCTATGCGGCGCCCTGCTGGAAATCGTTTACTGCTTTCTGTTGAAAATCAGTTATCTCAGGGTCATCATCAACGGATTTGTAAAAGCTGCAGGTCCTGTTGCAGCCGTTTTTGCCGTGGACAGGACCCCCGATGTCCTGTTTTTGTCTCTGGTATTTGTTTTCTTTTTCCTATGGGAGGCCGGAGGACAGAATATTCCAAATGATTATACAGATATAGAGGAAGATCGCCAGTTAAATGCCAAAACACTTCCGCTGGTGCTCGGTCGAGACATTGCCTGTTCCCTGATCATGGTCTCCCTTGTGGCCGCTTGTTCAATCATGGCCGTCCTGTTGGCTATATCACCGGTTGATTTTGGTTGGGTGTCATATCTGCTTTTTGTGGCAGGCTCTCTTTTCCTGTTGATCCTGCCCGCGCACAGGCTTCGAAAAACCGGTGTAAATCAAGCCGCAATGGTCCTTTTCAACAAGGCAAGTTATTACCCGTTTTTTCTTTTGTGTGTGGTGCTGGTGAATTTGTTTTTATAAATACGTCAACGATCAATAAAAAAGACTTTGATTGAATCCGTGCGTTAAAACATGAAAGTTATGAGAGGTGAGTCATGAGTATTGAGGGAGCATAACTTCTCACTACTCAAAACTCATAACGCACTACTTTCATATAAATCTACATGTCGGCCTGCCGACACAACGAATAACGAAAACGGTATTATGGCGCCCCCGACGCGCCGATCCGATCGCCCGTCGGGGGATCTGCTGTTGCATTTTTATATAAAAAAAGAAAACTGATGACTGGTATTCTGGAAATTCAAGTATTATTAAAAAAAATGAGGCCTGTTCTTGATAGGACAGAGTATGTTTTTTCCACCAAAAAATGTTTTCAGATGGATGAAGAAATTATTGTTTTAAATCCCATAGCGACATTTCTGGAGTCAGAAGGAATGACGATTGTCGTGTCCAAAACCAAAGCAGATAGACATGAGATTTCTTACGATACAATATTTAACAAAATCACACTTGAAGTGCACTCGAGTCTGGCGGCGGTTGGGCTTACGGCTGCCGTATCGACCGCTCTGGCATCTCGTAATATATCAGCAAATGTAGTCGCAGGTTATTACCACGACCATATTTTTATCCCAAAAGATAAAGCGGATATCGCTTTGGAAACACTTGAGGGGCTCACAGAATAATGTTATGAACTATAATTTTTTTCAAAGCCCATAAAACAAAGGATTAAGAGAGAACCAGATGCTTAAAAACAGTGAAGTGCTGTATGACAGTTTAAAACAGGGCAAAGCCGTGGTCATGGCCACCATACTTAGCAAACAGGGATCTGCCCCCAGATCTGCCGGAACCAAAATGATCGTCCATGCAGAGGGTGATATCAGTGGCACCATTGGTGGGGGGTGGGTGGAAGCCCAGGTGCAAAAACAAGCCACAGACCTGTTTGAACGCAAGGAAGGTGCCCTTATCCGGGAATTCACCCTGGATTCCAATAGATATGCGGACATGGACATGGTCTGCGGCGGCAATGTCACCCTGCTCATTGAGTACCTGCCTGCAAATAATGACAATATCAAGGTTTTTTCAAAGCTCCTGGAGATCCTCTCCAACAATCAGAACGGTTTTATGGTCAGCAGGCTCCAAAGGGACAAGCGTGGTAATTATACACTGGAGCGCTCTATTATTTCAGACCGGCAGCAGACCGGGGTGTTTCCTCTGGGCGAACAGACAGTGGGCCAGCTGTCAAAGCAGGCAGAACTCATGCGCTCTCCTGGTCTGATCACCATTGATGACGGGACATTTTTTGTGGAACCTGCCCGATTCAATGGGGTTCTTTATCTCCTGGGGGCAGGACATCTTGCCGTGGAAACTGCAAAACTTGCCCTTCATACAGGATTTAAAACCGTGGTCATGGATGACCGTGGTACCTTTGCCAATGAGGAGCGGTTCCCCGGATCCAGGGTGCATGTGGTGGAAGGCTTTGAACATTGTTTTGCGCCATTCTCCATTGGTCATGGCTCGTATATTGTCATCATGACCCGGGGACATCTCTATGATCAAATTCTGCTGGAGCAGGCCCTTCATACCCCTGCCACCTATATCGGCATGATCGGCAGCCGGTCCAAGAGAAAAATTATTTACGATTATCTCCTCTCCCAGGGTGTTTCCCAGGAACAGCTTGACCGGGTTCACGCCCCCATTGGACTTTCCATTGGCGCCCAGACCCCGGAAGAGATAGCGGTGAGCATTGTTGCCGAACTTATTCAGGTGAGGTTCCAGACCATATGAAGATCGCGGCATTTATTCTTTCTAACCTTACGCCGCCTGCAGGGGAATTTAAAAAAAATGACTAACAAACGAAACAGTGAAAATTTTAAGGGATGCATTGTCGGAGGGGCTGTTGGAGATGCCTTGGGGGCGCCGATTGAATTTATCTCCATGGATCAGATTAGATCCACCTTCGGGTATCAGGGATTAACCGACTATTCAGAAGCATATGGTCGAAACGGGGCGTTTACGGATGATACCCAGATGAGTTTATTTACAGCCGAAGGCTTGATTCTATCAAAGGTCAGACAAGACTATCAGGGGGATGAAGGTGTTATCACAGCGGGTTACCATGCCCTTTTACGGTGGTTATCTACCCAGGAAACACATCTCCAGGAACCGCTTATTCAACATCATGGCACCTGTTCAATCGTGGATGGCGTATTAACGGGATATAAAGAATTGTTTTCATTAAGGGCGCCGGAGAACACTTGTTTATCCGCTTTGAAGTCCGGACAATTGGGTACAATGGCCAATCCGGTAAATAACAGCAAAGGCTGTGGCGGTGTTATGCGTATGGCACCGGTAGGACTTGCGTATGATGATGCTGAAAAAGCGTTTCGTTTTGGTTGTAAATTAACGGCACTTACCCATGGACATGCAACCGGGTATTTAACTGCCGGAACGTTTGCGGCACTGATTTCCTTGATAATTTCCGGCAATTCTCTGGCTGAAGCAATCGAGAATTCTATGTTAATTTTAAAATCCAGTAAAAACCATGAAGAATCATTAAGAGCGATTGATGAGGCATTAAACAGGGTTGGCAAGCATACCCCGGAACCGGATGTGATAGAAGCGATGGGTGCCGGATGGATCGCTGAAGAAGCTTTGGGCATAAGCATGTATTGTGCTTTAGTTGCCAGTGATGATTTCAGGAAAGGGGTCTTGTTGTCCGTTAATCATTCAGGCGATAGTGATTCAACCGGTTCTATTACAGGGAATATTTTAGGGGCTTTAAATGGCCTGGACTCCATTCCGGAGAGCTGGGTGACAGATCTCGAGTTAACGGATTTGATTGAAGAAATCGCCGTGGACCTGTTTGATCAGTTCGGGAGCCAATAGACCCTTTCATTCCTCCTGGCCATACACCCGGTTCGATATCTGTTCTTGTTGAATCAATAAGGGTGAGCCATGGGCTGAAACCAGCTCACGGTATACCTTACCGGTATTAAGGGGAGAACTTTTTATGGTATTCATTGTCTCTCTTTTCAATGGCCTCCAGAACATATTGGGGTAATGCAAATGCCCCGTAATGGACTTCCGGGTTATAATATCGGGTCTTGATTCCCCATGCCTCAAACCGGTTTCCCAGTGTACCCAGGTCCGTCCGGCGAAGCTCTGGGTTGTCGGTGGCCCAGGCAAAGGTCATGATCCCGCCAACGTAGGTGGGTACTGCAGCAGCAAAAAAGTGCCAATCGTCAAAAAGGGTTTTAAGATATCCGGCCGTGGTGGTGACCTCATCTTGTTGCATATACGCTACGCCGTTCTGGGTCACCAAAATCCCGCCTGGAGACAGGCATCGTTTGCAACCGGCATAAAATTCATGACGAAACAATGCCTCCCCCGGACCGATCGAATCGGTGCTGTCGGAAATGATGACATCATATTGATCATCGGCCAGTTTAACGAATTCACACCCATCTTCAATGACAATATTCACCCGAGGATCATCAAATGCCCCCTGGGAGTGATTCGGTAAATATTGTTTACACATCTCGATTACCTGTTGATCGATCTCCACTTGGGTGATGTGCGTAATCTGTTCATATTTAGTCACCTCCCGTAGCATGCCGCCGTCGCCCCCCCCTATGATCAGCACCTTTGCCACATGGCCATGGGCTATCATGGGGACGTGGGTGAGCATTTCATGATAGACGAACTCATCTTTTTCCGTGGTCTGGACGATACCGTCCAGCGACATCACCCGGCCGAATTTGGCATTGCAAAAGATGAGCAGATGTTGATGGTCAGTTTTATTTTCGAACAGCACCTCGTCAATATGAAACGCTTGGCCATAGCTGTCGTATAGTGTCTCAACAAATTTAGTCATTCCCGATAATCCCTCTCAAGTTTTCCGATATTTTCATGGTTCTGGGTGTAAATGCCCTTTTTAATACAGAAATAGATTCTTCGGGTTTCGCCTTCCCGCACATAAAAATATCAAAGGCGGCAAATTCCCGCTCAGGCCAGGTATGAACGCTGATGTGCGATTCAGCAAGGACTGCCACACCGGAGATTCCCCCGTTGGGCGTAAAATGGTGCAAATGGATATGTAACAAGGTCGCCAAAGATTTTCGGACGCATTCCCGCAAGGCGTCTTCCATGAGTTGCAAATTATCCAGCCGTTTGGCACCCCAAAAATCAAGAATTAGATGGGAACCTGCGAAAACGACCCCGTCTCTTTCAATAAAATGGTCTTCAGTCTGGTCGGCTGGGGTGTGATGATGTGTTGGCCAAGGTTCTTGTCGGATAGGTTTAACGACCGGTTGTAAAACCTCAGGTGTTGGGTATGATACTGTTTTCATCCATATAGGCCCCCCTATTCATATGGTTCATCAATTGAAACTTTCATCTGTGGCACCTGGAGAAAAATCCGGGATTTCATGTAAAGTTTCACAACAAAACTGGCGAGAATTAATTTAAAAATCAAATTTTTGCAAGACTTTTTTTGTGCTGGGAGAATAATTTTAATGTCTGTATAGCTCGTGTTCGACAGTCGTAGAGATACAAAAATGGAAAAGCCCCGCCAGTCAAGGGAGATAGCTATCCGCCCAAAATGGTGTAGTGCCTGCAAAATTAGGCGGTGGATTTGATGGATTTTATCTTTTAGTGAATCTCCAGTACGCGCCTCACCTTTCCCGGACAGATCAACATGGACTCTTTGACCATGGAAAGATCACGCAAGAGGATACGGATCGAACAAGGTAAAGGCAGAAAAGACCGGTATACCGTGTTGTCAGATACTCTTTTGAAGACCCTTGACGCGTATTGGTGCGCTTAGACCCTTGGCAAACAATTCGAGTAGCGTGATAAACTCAGCGATTCTTTTTTTGACCATAGGTCTTGAATTTTTCAAGCACTGTTTCCATCTCTTCTTCCGGCAGAATCACTGGCTTGCCGATGCTTCGGGTTTGGTAATAAATTCGGGCGACAAATTCGATCTCTTCGGCGGCAGCAAAGGCGGCGTCCATATTCTGCCCCACAGCCAGCAGGCCATGGTTGGCAAGGAGCAGGACGTTGTACTCCCCGATATTTTCAGCCACATTCCGGGCCAGTTCCAGGGTTCCGAAGGTAGCATAGGGTGCTATGGGAACTTTTTTTCCTGCAAAGCCCACCAGGTAATGAACCGCCGGGATTTCCCATCCCAGGCAGGCTATTGTGGTGGCATAGGGAGAATGGGTGTGCACCATGGCTTGAACATCCGGCCGCTGACGGTATACGGACAGGTGGAATCCCAGCTCGCTTGATGGGTTGCAGTCTCCATCCAAAATATTCCCGCCCAGATCGGTGAGGACGACATCCTCAGGCTGTAAAGCCGCATATTCAATACCGCTGGGGCTGACAGCCACCCGTCCGGAATTCCGGTCAATTATGCTGAGATTGCCGCCGGTGCCGGTGGTCAGACCGGATTCAACCATTTTAAGCCCAAAACGCACAACTGTTTCTCTTTGTGTTTCCAACTGCATAAATGCCTCCATTAAAAAAGATGATGCATCTTTCGAATAACCCCCATGCCCTGGAGGGCACAACGAATAACGAAAATGGTATTATACCGCCCCCGACGGGCCGATCCCATCGCCCGTCGGGGGCTCTGCTGTCATATTTTCATATAAAAATCATCCAAATTAGAAAATTGGTTTGAATCATGGGGATACCCCGGCTTTTGTATGCGCTCTATAGAAATTCAGCAATATCTTGCAGGCCTTTTTTTTCTATTACCGGTACAAGCGTATTTTCAGACGGATATCCAACCACAAGAATCATAAAGGGCTTTTCGTTTGACGGCCGTTTAAGGATTTTATTTAAAAATCTCATATTCGCAGGCGTATACGTCAGTGTCGCTAAGCCGGCATGATGCAAACCGGTAATCAGCATTCCCGTGGCAATGCCCACGGATTCCAATACATAATAGTGCTTCTTTTTTTCCCCTGCCAAAGAATAGCCGTGAAGCTGTGAGAAAATGGTTATCAAAAATGGGGCCTTTTCCAGGAATGGTTTATTGGGAACTGTTCCCAGATGCGCCAAATCCTTTACCCAGTTTTTAGTCGAGGCCTGGCTGTAGAATTTTGTTTCAACTTCCTCAGCAGCTTTTCGGATTTGTCGTTTGACAGTCCCGTCAGAGACAACAACAAAATGCCATGGTTGTTGATTGGCACCACTGGGGGCTGTAGCGGCAGCTCGCAGGCAGTTTTCTATAATGCGTTTGTCAACGGGATGATCTGAAAATTCTCTCACTGTTCGACGTTGCTTCATTTTTTTATAAAATTGCAATGACCGTTCCTTCATTTCAGGTTCCGGATAGTTACAATAGTCACTTAACGGCTGCATCTGCTTTGTTGTCATGAAAACCCTTCTCATACACTCTGATTTTAATTATAAAGACCTATTTTCCTTCCCATTAAACCATTTTTAAAAGACGGTTGAGATCCTGGGGATGAATGGGCTTTTTTTGCATTTTTTTTCCACTGTATCTGTATATGAAAGCGTGATGATTTGTCAATAAACGGGTTTATTCCTTGAGCGACATTGCTTGGGTTTTGATTTTCGACTCCCGTTTGACCAGCAGCAAGGTATTGAATGTCACGGAAAGACTGCTCATCAGCATGGCCGTGGCAGCGATGATGGGATTCAACAGTCCGCTGGCGGCCACCGGGATGCTGATGAGGTTGTACACAAGTGCAAACAAAAGGTTTTGTTTGACTTTTCCGTTCACCCGCTTTGCCAGCCGTATAAACTCAAGCAGCTGGACCGGGGTCTCCTGCATGAGGGTGATGGCGGCAACGCCTTCACCGGGATTAAGGCCGGAATGAACAGCGATGGCAATGTCCGATTGGGCCATTGCCGGGGCATCGTTTACGCCGTCGCCCACCATGGCGATCTTTTTACCGGATTGCCGGAGTCCCCGGATAAAATCGGCTTTTTCATGGGGCAGCAATCCGCCATGGATACATTGCGCCGGGATGTGGACAAAGGCGCCGGCCGCCAGAGTGGTTGCCGGGGCATCTCCTGAAATCAGGAAACTGGTGAATCCCATTTTGCCGAGACGGGCGACAAGCGATTTCACGTCTTTTTTCATGGAGTCCCCCAGATGGACAGCCGCCACAATGGTCCCGTCCGCAGACAGAAAAACTGTGGATATGATCTGGGCGCCTTTCCTGGAAGGGGATATAAAGGAAGGTGCCGGGCTGCCGTCTGTTTGAACAAAGGCCATGCTGCCGAACCGATAGGGTTTATCCTGAAAACGGCAGGAGACACCGTTGGCATGATACACCACATTTTCCAGTTCAAGGGGTGCCAGGTCCTGTTGGATCCCATATGCCTTTATGGTATGGGCAATGTAATGGTCCGACCCTTGCTCCATGGCAAGGACAATCTGCCAGGCCTTTTTATCCGGAAAATCCATGGCCGTATCCATGTCCAGCACGTCAAGTTTGCCGGTTGTCAGTGTGCCTGTTTTGTCAAAGGCAATGGTATCCAGTCCTTCAACTTTTTCAAAGGCTTCAAAATTCCTTACCAGGATTCCTTTTTTTCCGGCGGCAGAGACACCGGCCACCAGTGCCAGGGGAATGGCAATACCCAGGGCGCAGGGACAGGAGATGACCAGGACTGAAATTCCCCGGTTAAAGGCCTCATAGGCGGACAAATCGTTTATCATCCAGAAAAAAAATGTCAGCACGGAAAGCCCCATCACCCCTGGAACAAAAAATTTTAAAAGGTTTTCAAGCCGCTGGGTCTGGGCAGTTTTTTCGGAAAGGCTGTTTTCCATGATGGCCAGCATTCTGCCGAGAATTGAGTCTTCCCCCACTCGCACGGCTTTTACTTGAATTTTTCCGGAAATAATCCGGGTGCCGCTTTTGACCGCATCCTCAAGACTTACACTGACCGGTTTTGCCTCTCCGGTGATCGAAGACTCGTCAATGACGGCAGCACCCTTGGTGACAATGCCGTCTGCAGCCAGGATCTCTCCCTGCTCCGCCATGAACGAGTCCCCCTGGGACAATTGTTTTATGGAAACATACCGCCCCTTTGGAAACTGCGCGGCACAGATTCTGACTTTCTGGGGAACCAGGGAAAAAAATCCCGCCAATCCTTCGGAGATTTTGTTTTTTGCAGACTGTTCGAGCATTTTACCAGTCAGTATCAGCAGGATCAACATGGATGCGGCATCAAAATAAAGATGGATGCTTCCCTTGTAGAAATGAAACAGGCTGTAACTATAGGTAGAAAATGACCCTGTTGAGATCAGGGTTTCCATGCCCGGCCATCCGGAGGTGATATTGCCAAGAGCCCGTTTGTGTATGGGATATCCGCCGTAGAAAACGACAACGGTGGCCATCAGGAAAACAGGCCAGGCCAGAAGCTGCACGGAATGACGTGACAGTTCAATGAAAAATCCTGAATAAATGGCCCAGCTGAGCATCATGACATTCATGGTTAAAAACAGGGTCACACACAGCCGGATAAATTCTTTTTTGTTTTTTTGAGGGGCTTGATCAAGATCCGCACAAGGGTATCCCAGTTTTTTAATGGCGGTATAAACTTTTTCCGGAGATGTTTTTACGGGATCATACAGCACGCTTCCCCGGTCGCTGGAAAAATTGCACGAGGCGTTTATAACTCCCTTGGACCGGGTGAGCGTGTTTTCAACAACCCATGCACAGGCAGGGCACCACATATTTTGAATCTGGAAATTGAGGGTCAGAAGATTGTCGGAATCAATGGGAAGCTTACCAACTGTCCCGGACGAATCTTTGGGCCTGGATGAATCTTGGGTAACGGCCCCAGGGTCTTGTTCCCCTGATGTTGGATTTTTTTCAGATGTGTCCGGGATAATGCCTGCGGCAACACATTGTTTGTAAAGGTCGGTATCCTTGAAATCTTGTGTGTCTTTGTATTGATCCGATTCCATGAGCATGGTATGGACCATTTTACAGCCATTGCAGCAAAAAAAATCTTTTGACGGATCCTGGCAAGTTTTAACCGGCAGACCGCAGAGTTTGCAAGGAACTCGTGTTTTCATTGTCTGCCTTTTTTATGAGGGACACGATATTTCTGCACGATAGAACCGGATAGGCTCAAAGGGTTGTTTTCTGTTTGGACCGGATATACTGGATAACCGCCTCCCGGCTTTCAACGGACATGGAGCTTGCCAGGGCAGGCGCTTTCTTGCCGCCGTAACTGATGAAGGCAAACAGCTCCGCATCACTCATGCCGGCGGTTCGTTTGTTGGTCAGGTTCGTGGGCAGGGGGAAAAAACTCTGGCCGACCGTTCCGAGCCCGTCCAGATTAGGCCCATGACAGTGAAAGCAAAAGGCTCTGTAGTCTTTTTCCCCTTTTACCAGCATGACCTGGGCCGATAGCGTCGGGGCAAAGGTAAAATCGGTTTTCAGATTTGCCCGTATTAGGGCTTCACTTTTTGTGTCGGCAATGGTCCGTTTGTCCATTACAAGCTGGGGTTCTTCATGGGGCCGGATCACAGGCGTTTGATACATTCTCCCTGCTTTCAAATTTGAATCATACAGGGTAATGACCGTATAGGCCCCTGTTAAAACCAGCGACACAAAAACGGCAAGAAACAGCACCTTTTTCATTTAATTTGCCTCCTTGCCGCTGACATGCTGGCCCAGGGGATTTTTCTCATACACCGCATAGGGGGATTCAGACGGAAGGCTTTTCACGGGCCGGTAATCCCAGGTGGGAACGCCTTTGTCCGCCACCACGACAAAAGAGAAATATCCAACACCCAGGATGATGGCCACCATGGTGGTGATCCACAGGCAGGTTCGCACGAGGGACTCTTTGGGCTTGAGTGTGTCCATAATTTTATAAAATTACCTCCGAAAGGCCGTAAAACAGTATATAATAGATCGCCCATAAAACCGTACCACCGATAATCAGGGCCATGATCATGGGGAACGGGCCGTCTGCCTTTTCGATGCCGTCCGCAAACTTCTGGACGGTTTTAAGGTTGGAGACCCGGGATTTGGGCCCGAACATGGGTAGAACCCACAGGGTCACGCCAAACAGGATCGCAAAGATAAGGGTCAGAAGGGTCAGAGCCAGTACCTGCTGGGTATTTAAAAGTTCGAAAAATCTCATTTAAAAGTCCTTTTGTTTCAGGTTTTGTATCTGTCTTCCGGCCAAATCCCGGAAAAATTGCTGCCTAACGGAAAAAAAGGGCATATCCCACCAGGACAAAACTTGCCGCAACGGCTGCAAAGCCCAGATAAAGGACACAATACAGATCACGCCCGACCTTTGCTGAGGGTGCTTGGGGCGTGGTCTCCTCCAGAGCCAGAAACCTTGCCCGCTGCTGGTCCGAAAACTGTCCGGTTTTCAGCGCCCATACAAACACGGTAATGCCGATAATAAGTCCGGTCAAGATATATGCCAGAAAAAATGGATAATACATGGCGCTGCCTTTATAGGTGTCCAAATGGGTTAAGGTTAAGGTTCATAGGATGCATCAATTCCTTTGGGTTCCTCATTGGCGTCGATTTCATCAATAAAATATTTGGCAATATAGTTTCCCACATCCCATATTTTTTCAGATTCCAGTTCTCGTTTAAAATAGGGCATGGCCGTTCCGGTAATACCGTTCATGATCTGGTAGTAGATAATCCCCCCGCTGATCCCCCGACCTTTGAGGATGGTAAAGTTCAGCGGCGGCGGATACAGATAGGGCTGGGCCGGACCCATGCCGTCTCCCACGGGTCCGTGGCAGCCAAAACAAAAATCCTGGTATATTTTTTCACCTCTTGCAAGGCCCGCCTCGGTTGCCGGATAGGGGGTGGGAATATCCCGCCAGCCTTGGGGGACATTGTCGTGAATCCATGCCACGTTTTCGTTAACCCCCGCTTCATAGGCGTTAACAGATCTCTTTTTCCAAAGCGTTTGTCTCTCCATTCGCAGGTCTGCATTCTTGAGCCCAAGACTCTGGGTATAGTGGATCAACAGGTCCAGATTGGCCTGTTTTAAAAATTCAAACGGGGGCATGATGGAGAGGGGCCGGGTATATCTGGGGTTGGTAAAATGGGCCTGGTGCCAGTCATCCGGGTGCTCTCCGCCTTGCTGGGACAGGTCAGGACCGGTTCTCTGGGAGCCCAGGAGTATGGGGTAATCCTTTAGATAATCCCCGGCCTGGGCCAGTCTTTCAGCGCCCAATCCCCAGTCAATCGATCGGATTGACTGGGTGTGGCAATAAACGCATCCGTTGCTGACATACAGGGCCCGGCCTTTTTCCTCCATAGCTGTCCGACTTCTGAACAGATCTGAAGGGAGGGTTTTACTCGTGTTGGCATAGGGAAGAACGATGACGACCAATACCACTGAAATGAGGATAAGAAGGCTGCCGGCGACAATGGCTGCAGGTGTCATTTTCATGATGTTTCTCCGGGGTTTGAAATGAGTGATCTGAAAATATTATAAAACCCTGAAACAGCAGCCAGAAAAATTAACAATCCTAATGATGCACGGACAATGTTGTATATGTGGATTTGGGGGAGTACCCGGTACACGGTTTCTCCGTTCAGCCAGGCATTTCCCTGGATGAGCCCGGAAATGGTCAGCACGATGGTAAACCCGACCACGCCGATCAATATCATCCAGTATTGAAAATTGGCCAGAAATTGGCTGTAAAGTGGTTTGCCGGTTATTCTCGGAAGGATGAAATAAACGCCTCCCAGGGCAATCATCCCGGCAAACCCGAGGACACCGACATGGGCATGGCCCACCACCCAGTGGCTGAAGTGGGTCACCCGCTGGACATCGGGCAGTGCCATCATGGACCCCCGGATACTGACGATAAAATACATGATGGTCCCGGTAAACACAAATTTACCCCCAATGTCTTCACTTATTAATCCAAGCTTTCCCCTGGCCGTGTACCAGATATTGATGAGAAAGGCCATCACCGGAATCACCATGGCAATGCTGTCAACAATGGCAACCACCTTGAGCCAGGTGGGAACCGGCACCTGTAAAAGATGGTGGGTTCCGATATGGGTGTAAATAACAATCAGGGCCCAGAATCCCAGGAGGGACAGGGTGTGACTGTACAGGGGTGTCCGGCAGACTTGGGGGATGATATAATAGGCAATGGCAGCTGAAAATGGTGTCAGCAGGAGCCCGAACACATTGTGTCCGTAAAACCAGAGGAGAATGGCATCGGGAATGCCGACAAGGGCGCCCGAATCGGGCTGCCAGATGACGTTTCCCAGGCTGTAGGTACAGGCAGTGAGAATGGTTCCTGCCAGCACATACCAGACAGAGACATACAAAATCTTTTCCTTCCTGTTTTTTACCGTCATCATGAAATTAAAGAAAATCAGGCTGAACGCAACGACGATGCCGACATCAATGGGCCAGATCATTTCTGCATATTCACGGCCTTGGGTAACCCCCAGAGCAAGGGTGATCACCAGGGCCACAAGGGCAATGTTCCACAAGACAACGGTGATAACGCCCAGCCGTTCACTGTAGAGCCCGGTGCGCAGCAGCCGGGGAACCATATAAAACGCGCAGGCCAGAAGGGCCGGGGTCGCAAATCCAAACAAGACCAGGTTGACATGCATGGGGCGAAGTCTTGAAAAAAGGAGCCAGGAAATATTGCCGGTTAAATCAGGGGCCACAAGCTCTATGGCTGCAGTAAATCCTACCAGGGTGGCCAACATCATCCAGGCGGCGGAGGTCAGGCAAAAACCCCTGGCTGTAAGGTAAGTGGCTGTATCGGGTCGGGTCGGGTTCTCGGGCAAAGCAAACACTCCTCTATTAGTTGTGACAGGAAAGCCAGCAATCCAGATTGGCTTTTTCTTTCCTGTGACATTGGATACAAAACCCCATTTTAAATTCATGATACTTGAGCCGGTCAATTCCGGCGACATCTCCGTGACAGGCTTCACACTGGAACTCTCGTTTTATGTGGCGCTCATGGTTGAACATGACATGCTCGGGCACATAAAAAACTTTTTTCCACGGTGTGGGCGTCTGGGTATCAAAGTAATTGTGTTCTTTTCTGATTTCCGGGTGCTTGGGAATAATATAGTTGTGGCAGTACAGGCATTTCTCCACCGGCGGGATCCCGGGATGAACCGCCCGGTCCACATATGGATGGCAAAACCGGCAGTCAATCTTTTTGTCTCCAGCATGCAGCCTGTGGCTGAAAGCGATGGGTTGAACCGGACCTGCATTCACATGGGGCATGATATAAAACGAATAGACAAACAGGGCCAGAGAAATGATCAAAGCGCTTAAAACAAACAATTGAATTTTATTCACCCGCAACTGAGCGACAAACGACTGAAAGTGAGAAACAAGGGTCAGGGGCTTACCGCCTGTTCCCACCAGTATCACCAGAAGGATAAGGGTTAAAAGGGTCAGGGATACCAGTATTATTTCCATTGAACCGCCTCCCCTGAATCTTCGTTCAGGACATCAGGAAATTCTTTGAAATACGCTAAAAGGCAAATAACGATGAGACCCAAAAATCCAAGGCTAATGATGATTTCATTGATGCCGATGGGAAACACACCCGGATCTTGATGCAAAAAGCTGGGTCCCAGAAGCAAAAAATGTTCGATCCACAGTCCTGACAGAACGCAGGCGCTGATAACGATCATGCACCAGGGGGTTTTTTTGATATTTCTGCTTAAAAGGATAATAAAGGGCAGGATAAAACAGCCGATAAAGACGGTCCACGCCAGGGTACTCCATGGCTGGGTCATGGTTCGTTCAATGATATAGGCGGTTTCTTCGGGAATGTTCCCGTACCAGATCACCACAAACTGGGAATAGAAAAAATCTCCCCATACAATGCTGAAGCCAAAAAATAGCGTGCTCATGTCGCCCAGCTGGGCCGGGGTAAGGGTAAAGGGAACCCGGGGGATCGAGTGAAGAATCGCTACCAACAGGATAATGGCACCGAAACCAGCGTAGATGGCTTTGATGAAGGTGTAGGCACCAAACAGAGTCGAATACCAGTGGGGGTCTGTGCTCATGACAAGATCAAACCCGATCAGGGCCAGACACATGGCAAAGGCAAACATATACCAGCCCGCAAAAACCGTCATCCGGTGTTTGATGGTTTCAGGATCCTGGGGGGGGTGGTCTAAATGGCGGAATAAAAAAGTTTTCATTCGCGTATTTTTGGGGGCTGCCTTTAACCTGAATTTGAGCGAATAGTACAGGTACGCAAACCCAAGGCTGTAGAGAATCAGAAAGGCCACACAGTCCCGGAAGAATAAAAAGGGAACATTCAGCCAGACTTCTTTTCCGTGCAGATCTTGTCCCAGCCATGTGAACACATGGTCCTGTCCGATAAAAAGCAGGAGGAACAGGACAAATGAGACGGGGAAAAAAGCGGAAAACGCCTCTGCAATTGCCGCAAAAGAGTGGCTCCATTTGGCTTTGACAAAGTGCATGAGGGTTGAAAATAAAAGCCCTCCGCAGGACAAGACGGTAAAGAACAAAAAATTTGTCAGGTAAACAAGCCAGGCTTTTTCCGGATGAGCACCTGCTGCCAGAACGGTGAAAAACAAAAATCCCAAACCGGCAATGAGGGCCGGAATGATAAACATACTTTTTTTCAAGGATGCGAAAGGTTCGGTTAATGCCGTACCTTCTGCTAATGCCGGATCCTCTGGTAATGCTGTATCGGACGTCATTTGTCTTCCCTCAATTCTTTTAAAGACCCTGTATGGTGAAGCAGATCTTTCAGACTGTCAAGATTCTCAGGTGCTGAAGCCACTTCGATCCCATACAGGGAACCTGAGCATTCCGGGTCATAATTTATTTCATAGTCCGGGTCAGGCAGCCCCACCTGGGTGACGATGCCCAGCACATTGCCCAGCACGGCAAACAGGATGGTAAACTCAAAGGCGATCACAAAAAACGGTATCCAGGAAAGAATGGGTTTTCCGCCGACAATGAGGCTCCATCGGGTCGCCGTGAAAACGGCAAGGGAAAATCCGGAAACAAATCCTGTAATACCACCGCACAGTGTAAACCAGCCAATTTTGCTTTTTTTCCTGCCCAGGGCACGGGCAAGGGCATTGCTGGGGATGGGACTGTGTACTTCCGTTACCTCGAAGCCTTGTTTCTGTATTTTTTCTACAGCAGCCAGGGTGTCTTCCTGGGTGTTAAAAAGACCTGTGACAATGATGGCATCCGTGCTCATGAATTACTCCGTTTTATGTATCATTTCTTTCATTTCAGTCATGGAAACAGACGGCAGGTGACGGATAAACAGCAGAAACAAAAAAAAGAAGAAGCAGAAGGCCCCCACCATGATGCCGCCCTCGACCCATGTGGGACGGTAATGCCCCCAGGCATTGGGAAGAAAGTCATGGGCAACACTGCCCGCGATGATCACAAACCGTTCAAACCACATGCCGATATTGACAAAAATCGAGATGACGAACAACGGGATGACATGGGTTCTGATTCGTTTAGATAAATACAGCAAGGGAATCACGGTATTGCAGACCACCATGATCCAGTATTCCGGTGCATAATGACCAAATGCTCTCCACCAGAAGGTTTCCATTTCAATGCTGTTCCGGCTGTACCAGGCAATAAACAATTCCGTGGCATAGGAAAAGCCCACGATGATGCCGGTAAAAACAATGGTTTTTGCTATTGCTTCCAGCACCTCCATGGTGATAAGCGCCTCGTACTTGAGAATTTTTCTCAAGGGAATGCTCAAGGTCAATACCATGGCAAGGCCGGAGTGAATGGCCCCGGCAACAAAATAGGGGGCAAAAATGGTGGTGTGCCAGCCGGGTGTCACGCTCAGGGCAAAGTCCCAGGACACCACGCTGTGAACCGAGATGACAAGGGGGGTGGCAAGACCTGCAAACAGCATATAGGCCCGTGAATAGTTCAGCCATTGCCCGGTTTTACCGGACCATCCAAGGGACAGGACCGCAAAAATCTTTTTGCGTACCCCTTTGGACCGGTCCCTGATAATGGCCAGATCCGGAACCAGCCCGGTATACCAGAAAAGGCTGCTCACGGTCAGATAGGTGCTGATGGCAATGACATCAAACATCAGGGGGGACTGAAAGTTGGGCCACAAGGTCCGCTGGTTGGGAAGGGGCAGCATGTAAAAGACCAGCCAGGCCCGGCCCAGGTGGATGAAAGGGAAGAGGCCTGCTACACAGACGGCAAAGACGGTCATGGTCTCGGCAGCCCTGGCAATGGGATTTCTCCAATTTGCACGGAAAAGAAACAATATGGCCGAGATCAGGGTGCCGGAATGGGCAATCCCCACCCAGAAAACAAAATTGATCAAATAGGTACCCCAGTGGACGGGCGTGTTCATGCCGGCCACGCCCACGCCGACAAAGATCTGGTATGCCCAGCAGGAGGCACCCAGGGCTGCCCCGCAAAACAGCAGCGCAATGATGCTCCAGTAACCCTTGCCCGGACGGGACAGCGTGTTCAGGACAGTGGTGTTGATTGTTTCAAACGTCAATTGAGACATATGTTTAAAATCCCCGGTTGAAGTTTCATAACGCCTGCACCATTTTTTTCAGATAAATAACGGCAGGTTTGGTATTCAGATAGCCCAGCACCTGGTATGCCCTTGGATCCCGGGCAAGGATGGAAACCGCACTGTTCTTGTCGAGAAAGTTGCCAAAGGTCAGTGCACCCGCAGGACAGGTCTGTACACATGCCGGTTGGACCTCCCCGTCCCGGATATCCCGGTTTTCATTTTTTGCCTGATTGTGGGCCTTTTTTATTCTCTGTACGCAAAACGAACATTTTTCCATGACGCCTTTATTTCTGGCGGTGACATCGGGGTTGAACTGAAGGTTGAGGGGTTTGGGCAGATCCCATTCAAACCAGTTGAACTTTCTCACTTTGTACGGGCAGTTCTGGGCACAGAACCGGGTGCCGATACACCGGTTATACACCTGGTTGTTGAGGCCCTCTTTGGAGTGGTGGGGGGCATACACAGGACACACGGATTCACAGGGCGCATTATCACAGTGCTGGCACATCATGGGAAGAAATATCAGCCGGTCTTCACTGTTCTGATCCTGGTAGCGTTCGATTCTCAGCCAGGCCATCTCCCGGCCCTTGGTAAGCTGGGTTTTCCCTGCGACACCGATATTGTTTTCCGCGTAACAGGCCGCCACACAGGCGCTGCATCCCACACATTTGTCCAGGTCCACGATCATTCCCCATCGGTAGCCTTCATGGGCGTGGGCCGGGTAAAAATCCCGTTTTTTATCGTATCCTTCCTCGGTGGGAAGAGTCAGTGGGAACTGGTTCATATCCAGGCCTCCGACTTGTTTCTCCCCATGCCCGGCAGCGTCGCCATGCCCGGCAGCGTCGCCGTGGCCACCTTCCTGGCTGTGACCGTGGCCAATGGTCATGGACAGGGCAATTTTTCTTTTATACTGGGACCGGCTGCCGTCTGTCTGGGGAAGTGCATCAATTTTGCCTGTCCGTTTAACCGAAGTGGGGGTGATAAGATAGGCGAGAAAATCAGCGGTTGCAGGATTGCCGGACAACAGATCATTTCCGGATAAAAGATCAATGGGGCTGCTGCCGAATCCTGCGGCATAACGGCCGTAGGCGTTGTGTCCCTGACCGATCTGCATGACCATCAGTCCGGGAGCAACCCCCTGGTAGGAATAGACCGGCGCTTGAATGGTTTTATTATTGGATTCGATGTTCAGGATGTCTGCGTGTGCGAATCCATTTTCTTCAAGGGTTGCCGGATGAACCATGACCATGGTTTCCCAGGCGATACTGGTAACCGGATCGGGGATTTCATTGAGCCAGGATTTGTTGGCCCCCCGGCCGTCATACAGCCGAAGGGAGGGAACCGCCAGAAAGGTTAATTCTTGTTTTTCAGTGGGTTGAATGGCGTCCAGTGTTTTTTTGAACACCTGAATCGATCCTGTATTAAGGGGCGGTCTCTGGGTACTTGCGTTGCTGTCGGGATGAAATATTCCGCCTGTTTGAATTGTTTGAAGAAAATGGACTTTGCTCTTTTCCACCATATTCGTATACAGGTAGTCGGCCAGGTATTGATAGTAGTTATCAAACTGCCGGTCCCGACTTGACAGGTCAAGGAAGACATCAGCGATGGAAGGGGCCTGGGTGAGCCGACCCATGGCAGGCTGAAGCGTTGAAATACATGCCGTGTTGCTTTCAAAACTGTCCCAGGTCTCCAGAGACAGCTGGACCGGGAAGACGAGGTCTGCTTTTTGGGAGGTTTCATCCATGAAATTTGAAAAACTGACTTTGAAGATATCCTTGCGGTTGAAAATCTCTGTCAAATTTTTGTTTTCAGGAAACGTAAACAGGGGATTGGTATTATACGACAAAAAAAGATCTGTGGGGTTCGTGACAGCCGTTTCAAAGACATCTGCTGTTTCTTTTGCGGTCATGACCTTTTCAAGGGCATGCCTTCGTTCAAAATCATACAGGGAAAGATCCTTGTCCAGCAAAAGATTCATCAGGGTCACGGCCATTTCCAGGGCAAAGGAGTTGTCTGCCATTGTCGCGCCTGTTGACCCCAGAACCAGGGGGCTGTGGGATGCGAGCAAGGATTCGGCCAGAAGCGTTTGATCCGCTGCCAAAAACCCGGTGTTTCGTTCAACAAACTCAGCATCATATGCTGCGGCAACAGCCGCAAGTTCCCTTAAAAACGGGTCGGGCAGATGATCAATTGTTCTGGTTTCCAGAATCCTGCGGATCAACCCCAGGGCCACCATATATTCCGTTCCCGCAGTGATGGGGAGAAACTTGTCTGCATTGGTGGCGGTCAGGGACATGTAAGGCCCGGCATGGACAAACATCCCTTTTGTACCATCTTTAACACTATGCATGGATTTGAATTTGCGGATATATTCAACCGGTGACAGCCAGGTTTCTATGAAATCTGCCCCAAAGCCCAGAATAAAATCTGATTTTTCCATATGAAAAGAGGGAAGCGCACGCCTTGAAAATACAGCCCGGTGAGCTGCTCTCAACGCATCATGGGCGTAGGGTTCGTACATGGCGGCAGGGCTTGCACCGAATTCTTCCAAAGTGCTTGCAAACAGGGCAGAAAGCGGTGCAGATGTGATGCCGGTCAACAATTTAATGCGGTTGCTTCCTTTTTTAGATGACGCGGTCATCCGTTCTTTAAGGATGTCAAAGGCTTGATCAAAAGAAATGGGTTTGAATGTCTGGTTCGTTTTCAACTGTGGCATTAACAGCCGGTCTGGATCATAAACAGACTGCAGGGCCGCCTGTCCCCGGATACACAGTTTCCCCTGGTTCACCGGGTGGGCGGGGTTACCCTCCAGCTTGATGACGCGGCCTTCACGGTTTTTTGCAAGAACGCCGCATCCGGCCGGGCATTCCATGCAGGTGGAGGCATACCAGACCCCTTGTCCGGTCACAAAATCTTCAGGTGCTGTCACCAGGGAAAAAATATTTTTATCATAGTCTGAGCTGCAACCATAGGCAACAGTAAGGCTTCCAAGTCCAGCGGCTTTGAGAAATGTTCGCCTATCCATTCTGCGTCCTTTTATCGTCATGGTGCGGATAAATTATCATACATTTTTCCAGTTAAAAGGGTTGTTTGAATAAACCCGGATTTGTATTGAATGGTCGTCCTGCCTTTAAAAACCGCATAAAATATCGGTCAAAATAGATATTTCAAATTTATAGAAACGGGTTTTAATTGTCAAATGGTTTTACTTATTTTTTTGCAGAATGAATCACTGCGATGCCATTGGTTAATTTTTTGATGTTGATCTCCTTAAAACCGATCTTTTTTAAGATCAGGCATAACTCTTCGGGTAGCGGAAATGCCCTGATAGTTTCCGGAAATGCTGTATAGGCTTCTTTTGAGCCGGTGATGAGGCCCCCCAGTACCGGCATTATCCTGAACGAATACCAATCGTAAAGAGATCTGAACAAGGGGTTGTCCGGTTTTGAAAATTCCAGGCAGCACATGGTACCGCCTTTTTTTAATACCCGGAAGATTTCCTTGAAACCGGTTTCAAGATGGGTGACGTTTCGAATGCCGAATCCAATGGAAACAGCGTCGAAGGTGTTGTCCGGAAACGATATGCTTTCCGCATCCCCTTGGACAAAAGTGACCCCTTTCATGGCTTTTTTTTTGCCTTGTTCCATCATTTTACGGTTGATATCGTACACGATGGAGACCCCTTTTTCCCCGACCCTGGATGCCGATAAACAGGCAATGTCTCCGGTCCCTCCGCATACGTCGAGAATCTTTTTGCCCGGTTTAATCATCAGCGTTTCAACCGCTCTTCGTTTCCATGCGTAATGGATTCCACCACTCAGGATAGTGTTCATTAAGTCATATCGAGTGGCAATGGTATTGAAGTGTCGATTGACCCGGTGAATTTTGTCGGATTCAGCATAGGCGGTAAACCCGAATGTTGCGGTCCGGGTCTGGCGTGTATGCGTTTCAAGCTGTTCGAGTCGTTTTGCTTTATTATACCATTTATTCGTGTTAAAGATCATTTTTTTACCCGATTCCATTTGTTAGTCATGTGAAATGCCCTGTTTTTATAGCACCTGCGATAGAAAATGAAAATATTATTTTAAATAGCACACCTTTCGGAATTGGCAAAGCAGAGTTAAACCGTTCGGCTATCCTGACATCCAGACACCATAGTGCAGTCGCCAGACAATGGCCGGCAGGATGGCGATGATCAAAAAAAGAAGCTGTGCAAATGTGATTCGGTTAGCGGCCCGGCGGCAGCGATCCAGGGCTTTTTTATAAACGGTGATGTCCTGGTTGGCTAACCGGGGCAGCATGAAGAGTGTAAATCCTTCCATTCCGATCACGTACAAGGCGCCATAAAGTGGATACCCCACCAGGCGATGTTCAGGAAGAAATAAACACCAGGGGCAGTGATGGTGAAGCACTTCATAGTGATAGGCTGAAAAAATATTTACCAGTGTCAGTGATGCCACCGGTAGCCACAGGCAGCTGATGATGGCATGTAACCCCCTTATCCCGGGGCGGTCAACCATTGACGTGCGCAGGGCAACCGACAGGCTGAAAAGGGCCAGGCTTAAAACAATGAAGGCACTGATCCAAAAAGCATCTCCCAGCCCGAGAATGCTTTTTGCGTGTTTCAGGGTTGTGAATTGATCGTAGACAACAGCGCAGCAATCCACGGGCTGGTGGGGACGGATACCGGCAAATGATGCATAGGTTTGCTTTAATGTTAATACTGCCACCGCTGGAATGACCAGGAACAGGCGGGCGGTTATGTCTGTCAACGGCATTTCAACAAGCATTCGATTTAGTTTGTCCATTTCATGCCACAGCTGCATCAGCAATAACAGCAGCCCGGTATATAACAGCAATTGGGTACTGCCTCTTGGGGACATTGCCTGGCAGACGCCGGTACCGCACATGGCTCCGGGAATGTCTTCGGCAAAGATATTGGTAATACCGAATACAAGGAGAACGGCTGAAAATACAGATAGCCAGAACGCGGCTCTTCCCTGGATAGAGACCCCTTCCGCCCGTGCTTCCAATGACAGCTGCCGGCTGTCCGCTGAAAGCGGCTGCCAGTGAAGTGCTGTATTTAATGATGTCAGGGAACCCGCAAGCAATAGGAGCAGGGCCACAATCTGTGCTGAAATGATGGCCAGCAATAGGGGATGCCAAAACATGATCGCCTCAGTCGGTTAAATGATTCAGGGCACCGTTTTCCAGTCGATAACACAGGGCGGGACCCGGCAGCCTGTTCAGGATTGATTCGTGGGTGGCAACGATCACAACCGCATTCCTGCCGGTGCAGTGATACAGCAGTTCCATCATTTGCCGGCTATTTTCAGCATCCATGTGGGCGGTGGGTTCATCCGCGAAAATAAAGTGCGGTTGAGTAACAAGGGCCCGGGCAATGGCCGTTTTCTGCCGTTCTCCGCCTGAAAGTGAGTTGGCTAAACGGCCGGCATGGTGGAAAAGGGCCACTTGTTTCAGTGCCGCTATACTTTGACTGCGGCAGTGGGACACGGTATGACCTAACGGGATCAACGGCAGCATGATATTCTCGAGCACCGTTAACTCATGCAGGAGATGACAATGTTGAAAGATGATGCCTGCCTGTCGCCGCCATTGGTCTCTGTGTGCACCGGACCACCGGGAAACCGCTTGATCGTTTACGACCACCTCCCCTGATGTTGGCCGGGTAAGTCCTGCCATTGTATGGAGCAAGGTACTCTTGCCGGCACCGATGGGGCCGGTGATAATGTTCATTTTTCCGGCGGGAAAGGTGACATTGATGTTATCCAGAACACTGCGGGTTCTGCTGTTTTCCCCGGAAAAGGCAACGCTTAGATTTCGACAGGTGATTTTGGAATTCATCGACGGCCAGCTCCTTCGATCAACTCATGAACATCGGCTGTTGCCGCCTTTAATGCCGGTAAAAGTGCGGATGCCATTACCGGTGCCACCATAACACCCGCTACTTCCAACAGGACAGTGACGGCACCTTTCGTTTCCAGGTAGAGCCGGGGTGGAAGGGTGTCCCAGCCAAGAAAAAAACCGGCTAACCCATCGGCACCCGGCCCATAAACCAGAAAAAAGCACAGGCAGGAGCCCAGGGCGACCGATGGCAGACAAACGAACAGGTCTCGATACAGGTGGAGCCGGATAATATCACCGGTTGTCCAGCCCATTGCTTTCATAATACCCAGGTCTGATTGCCGTCCCATTGATTTCCGGGTGTTCACCGCAACCAGCAGGCACATTGCCAGCACCGCAGGGATCATGGTTATGGCACCCAGGGCTCTGCCGCGATTAAAACCGCCGGCATAAATTCCGGCACTTTGCCGTCGGGTGACACACCGTACCGGCCAGGGAAAGGCCGCTGTCAAATCTGATAAAATCGCGTCCTGTTCATCTTCGTGAAAAACGTCTATGGCCAGATCACTGGCATACCCCTGGGGAAGGCCAATCAGCTGTTGGGCATCCAGGGGGTTCAACAGGACCAGGTCGTGGGTGAACATACTTGTTTGTTCCGGCAGACGGTGGATGACCTGATAGGTTTGGCGAATCGCGCCTTCCAATGGCAGGGTGCCGGCGGGGTCATGGGAGGCTATGCCCCATCCAACGATGGCCTGTCCCTTGGCCGGCAGCCGGGTCAGCGGGTCAGCAAGAATTTCAGGCAGCCCCTCCTGCTGTACCCCCATGACGGTCAATGGCCCGTCCGGGCCATTGACCATTCCCCAGATTCTGGGTCTGACAGAAACAACCCCGATAACGCTGGTTGCGGCCTGGACGGATTCCCGGATAGGTAACGGACGCCAGCCTGTGGGATCAACCTGTCGCAGGATAATGGAAGGTGTTGCTTTTAAGACGACAGTGAGCGTGTCATACACCGCCCTTGGAAACAGCAGCAGGGTCCCGACGGTGGCAATGGCGAAGGTTAAGGTGACTGCAAGGAGAAGCGATTCAAAAGGCCGCCGCAAAATATCCCTGAAAGCCCATATCTGAAGGGTATTAAACATTAATCGTTTGATCGGATGTCTCCTGTTTCAGGTTTAAGGCTGCTGATCACCAGGTCTTCCGGGGAGAAGTGGATCAATGGCAGGTGCGGACTGTGACGCAGGTCAATGGCCGGTTTGACAGTATCGGCATTGCGTAACGCACGTCCGGAAGGAATAATTGTCGGTGTGGTGAGCGCCAGGGTTTGGATGGCTCTTTGTGTTATCTGCCGAGCATCACGACACGTATCCAGGCTGAGCAGTGTGATAACAACACATGCCAGAACAGTTACCAGGGTTATTGCCCAAAGGCCATATCCGGCCTTGTCTAATCGGTCATAAGTTACCTGCATCATTTGCTTATGATTTAAAGGGATTGTGACGTATCAATAACACTTACTTCACCATTTTTCTGCCGGTCATTTCATACCATTTGACATCGGTCAGGTTCTTGAGCAAAAATTGGGTTTTTCCGCCGTGCCGTTTTTTAAACACTGTCAGGTAATTCTCATCATTAACCGGTACAAGCGCGGGTCCCATGGGGCCAATAACGTCCGAACCATACACAAAAATGATGTCACGGGCGTCGACTTGCCGGCCGGAAAAGTATTCTTTAACCACGGGCAGGTGAAGCCTGTCCGCTGCAGTGCCCAGATAGATTTCAGGATGCATCCATGACCGAATCATACAACCGGTACTGCAAAAATAATAGGTGACGGTATTTTTCAACTGAATGGCGCAGTTAAATTTTGGATACCGGATAACGGTCATTCCGCAAACCGGACAACGGTCCCCGGGGCTGACCTGCATTTGTTTGTGTTCATCCAGAGGAAGAATGCCGCTTTGCGGACGGCTGCCGTCTGATGCACAGGTCAATCCCGTTGGCAGCAAAAGAACCGCAAATGAGTATGCAATCATATTGAGGGCGTTTCTTCTGGATATCGCTGACATATCCCCTCCTTTTTTATTCGACTTCCGGTCATCTTGAATCGGTCAAACGCAATAGACCCCGGAAGCCCGACTTGACGTAATATCAAACAGTCTGTAGTATACCCACAAGTAATAGTCAACGCAATTTATTGAAGATTGATTCATGGAACCCGCTGATGATGGAAGCATCCTCCCTATTGACCTTATTCTTGTTGGGATTTTCAGGTACGGGCCACTGCATCGGTATGTGTGGTCCCCTTGTGCTGGCGTTTCCCGGTAAATCCGGAAGAATCGATGCCCACCTGTGTTATCATGCCGGTCGAATACTGACCTACACGGGTATCGGTATCCTGATGGGGAGTCTGGGGCTGGTCCTGGCAAAAGTCGCATCCGTAACCGGGCTCAACTATCTGGTAACCCTGGCCCGCATACAATTGCTGTTCTCTTTGCTGGCGGGAATTTTTCTGCTCGTGTTTGGTTTTGGCCAGCTGGGGATCATCCGACAGCCGGAATTCCTCATCATATCTAACCCTGGGATAATTCCCGGCTATCGCTTTATTGTCCGATCCGCCTTTAAAAAATCGGATCGAGGCTTGATGGTCATCACCGGTATGTTTATGGGGTTTATCCCCTGTGGTCTGTCTTTTGCCGCCTTTTCAAGGGCCATGGCCGCCAGTCGCCCATTGGAGGGCGGCTTGTTTCTGGTTGCATTTGGCCTGGGGACCTTGCCGGGGTTGCTGTTGCTGGGGACAGGGGCCTCCGTTATCGCCCGCAGATATCAGCAGCACTTTGAACTTTTTTCTGGAATGCTCATGATTGGCATGGCCGCATCCCTTCTTGTAGAAGGGATTGCAGCTGTATTTTAGTCCCTAGGGGGTTCTGACGGTTTGCCCTGATATCGCCACTTCGGTACAATTTTTTCGATGGCGACAGCCTTGTAATCCACCGCATTGCCACCGTTTTCAGCAGCAAATTGAACAGCGTCCTTCATTGAATTGAATGGAAACGCTTCATAGCCCATGGGACCGAATACCTTTGAAGAGCCAATAACATAAAACGCGGCAGGTCCACTGATCCACATACCGGAATTTTGATCCACGACCCAGATTAAAAAGGGGATCACCGGCGTATCAATATATAGGGACTGCTTTCCCATAAACGCAAACAAACACTGGGTTGAGCAGAAGTGAATTGCTTTCCCTTTTTGGGTTTGTATCTGACACTTACCATAGGGATAGCGGGCCGGAAACATATTGCAGACCGGGCATTCGTCTGTTTTTGCCGGTTCAACGATTTTTCCCTTTTTAAGCCGGCGGGACGTTATCATCTTGTTCTCTTTTACCAGGCTCAGTTTGGCTGTCTCCAGGGCTTTGGGAAAATCAATGAGGTCACCACCGCAGTGCTCAGCAAATTCAATCGCCTTAACCCGCTCATCAAATACAATTTTGGAAATTGGACTCATGGTCCCGGCAGCAGCTGACCCTAAAACGATGACGGCCTTGTCAGCCGGTATCATCCGTTCCGGCGAATGATAGACAGTGAGCAGAATATTTGTCGGGGATTGACCTGTTTTCATAATCCAGTCGGCCAGACAATGGAAGGAGCAGACCTGCCCGACCCCCTGGCAGGGGTCAAACCTAATCCAGGTTCGTGCCCACATGGGCCGGACCATACCGCAAACCGGACATTGTCCATGGTATTGTTTTTGTGGCGGCATGAATGGGTGCTCAATTTTGCAATCCATTGCATTCACACTGCCGGGAAATAGAGACAAGGAGATGGGGGTTAAGGTGATGGTTTTTAAAAAACGGCGGCGGTTGAGTGGTGTCATTTTCTATCCTTTCAAGCAATTGTATATTCTGTCATGTTTTACTAGATTACGCTTTGAAAATCGGGTTGTACATAAAAAATGATGGCATAAATGAAAAAACAGCCGCGGTTTTAAGGATTCCACCCGCCTGCCAATTCAGGAAAACCTTTTGGGAAGTGTCTGTTGACAGGCTGTTTACCCGTTTGCTTTTGATGTGATATCAGGGTAGTATTAATGTCGAAAGCGTCACCCCTTTATTGGATCGTCTCGGTTATTTCTTTGATTCTGTCCGAGATATCCCTGACAGTTGTTTTCCGGTTGTCTATCCACCATTTGGCGTCTGTTTGTTTCTGCCACTCGAGTAAAAACAGGCTAAATGCCAGGTCTGATGTTTCCTTTTCCTTTTCCTCGCTAAATCTAAGGCTGTCTTTGAGGAAGTCCACTTTGTGAATCAGTTCTGCTCTGATTTTTTCTGCCCAGGAAATTCTTTTCGGCGTGCCTTCCAGGGCTGTAAAACCGATTTCAGCATGGGATTTTGTCAGTTTTTCTGTCTGTTGTTTGAAATATGCTCGTTTACATGAATCACAATACCAGTCTTTTTTATCCACGAGAAATAGATTCTTTTCATGGCTTTCAAAAAGTTGAACAATAAATTTTTTAAAGCAGGTATGACACCTGACATCATAATTGTAATTTTCTTCAGTCACGCTATATATGGGCTTTGAATTCAGCCCCCTCCCTTTATACCGCCGTTATCTGTTGATATCCAACCCGATTTCAAAAATTGATTGTTTATCTTTTGATGAACCCCCTTTTCTTATGAATCCGGGGCGTGGCATTCATACCATACCCGGCCTGGATAATCAAAAGATTGCAAAAATTATCATTCAAATAACCCCAACAGATTTTTCATCCCTTCTTTTTCAAGGGTTTCTTTTGGAATGAATCTTAATGATGCCGAGTTGATACAATATCGTAACCCTGTGGGGCCAGGTCCATCGTTAAATACATGACCCAGGTGAGCATCCGATTCTTTACTTCGAACTTCAATCCGTTTCATAAACAGACGATTGTCTTCTATTTCCCGAATAGCGTCCTTGCGTATGGGCTTTGTAAAGCTTGGCCATCCGGTGCCTGAGTCAAATTTGTCCCGGGACGAAAACAAGGGGTCGTTGGACAGGATATCCACGTATATCCCGTCTTGTTTATTATCCCAGTAGGCATTGTCAAACGGTGGTTCTGTCCCGTTTTTCCGGGTGACTTGATACTGCAGCGGTGTTAGCTTTTCTTCGGGTATTTCCTCCGGCGGCAGATCTGAATCAAATATCGGGCCTTTGGCCTTCCAGTTTTTTTCAATAAACGTATCCCGCCCGGTGCCGGCCCGATACAAGTTGTATTGCAGGGTATTTTTTTTATGGTAATCCTGATGATACAATTCTGCCTCATGGAAGGTTTTAAATTCAAGGAGTTTCGTTACCACAGCGGTGCTAAAAATCTTTGAATGATTTATCTGGTCTATGATTTTTTGGGCAGCTTTTTTTTGGGTGTCTGTATGATAAAAAACAGCAGACCGGTACTGGCTTCCCCTGTCAACAAATGATCCTTCAGCATCGGTGGGATCGATCTGTTGGAAAAAAAATTTAAGCAGTTCCGGGTAAGAGATGATCTTTGGATCAAAGGTTACCTGGACAGCCTCATAATGCCCTGTTCTCCCTGATGTGACCTGTCCATAGGTGGGGTGATCCACCTGTCCCCCGGTATATCCGGAAATGACGTCTAAAACACCATTAAGCCTTTCCAAGGCTGCCTCTATGCACCAGAAACAACCGCCGGCAAGGGTTGCCATGTCAACTTTTTTATTATCCATATTATGTCTCCTTTGGGATCGCTGTAATCCCTGATTGGATATACCCCAACGTTCCCATCTCCGCCGTTGGAACATTGATTTCATCCACCATTTCCATGGTGTTCCTGCAAGTCTTCGGGAAAAATGGGTGATGGCCTGAAATCCAATTGTTCATTATCTTTTAATGAGATTCTATGCATTTTTTATGCCATCGAAAAGGCATGCAACAGGCTAAAGATTTTTTTCAGCGGCTATGATGGCCAAAAGTCCCTTATAAAGATTCTGGATGATCCCGAACTCTGAAATCCCGAGTCTTTGCCGGTTGCTGATATCAAATATGGCATTTTCAACCCTTGTTTTCTCTCCCCGGGTTCCCCGGATTTGGAGATTCCAGCGCCTGGCCAGCACCTGGAGCAGATTTTTTTTTGATGCCAGTCGTTCAAGTCGGATATGGACCCCGGCCCTCATGGCAGTACCGATGTTTGTGGGGCAGGATGTCAGGTATCCATAGGTTTTATCCCATGCAAAATCAAGGCGGCTGTTTAATGCGGGGAGGGCACGGCAAAGTCGATTGTAGACAGTTGAAATGTCCGATGTTTTTTCCAGGCTGATAATTCTCAAGTGATCTTCTTCATTGACCCAGGCCAACAGCTGGTTGTTATCAGAATGAAATACGCCCCTGCATTTGGGGAAATCCGCATTCATGCCGGCAGCTTCCTGGAACCGGTCCCCTTTTTCAAACGTTAATCCCTCTTTTTTGAGTCGTTGAAACGCTGTATCATCCATCTGTTCAAAAGAGACATATTTTCCCTTAAGATCATCTTTCAGACCCCTTAAAGCCACCAGGATATTTTGTTCAAGTTCTTTTCGTTGGGACAAGGTCATGTGACAAGGAAAGCTGAATCCCTTAAGATTCCTGGCAACCCTTATCCGGGTTGACCGGATATAGGACCCTTCCGGATCAATCAGGGGAAGGGCAATTGGGGTGATATCTGATGTGTGTGGGCAGGTTTTTGAAAATCCATGGTATTCAGAAATGATGGGATCCAAAAGGGGAGACAGGGTATGATAAGATTGGGCATCCCCGGCATAAATACCAATGGAACTGTCTGGATTTTTTATCCCTGAGCGGATCGCTTTTGCCAGGGTAAAACCGGAATCGGTTTTCCGATGTTCAAGCCTGGTGAGAATTTTTCGGGACAGATGCTTTTTTACAAGAGAATTAGAGCCTTCAGGAAGGGCAAGCGCAGTCAACTGCGGTTAGCTTTCATAGGTGGAAGACTGGGAGGAGATTCCCCTTGCAAGCAGTGTCTGGATTTCTTCCAGGATAGGGCAGTCTGCATGACATTTTGGCAGGGCTGTATTGTTTTCACAAGTGGTGCACGGGCTTTTGGTCAAGTACCCAATTTCAAAATCAAATACATCTCTGTTAACGGTGTTTTTCATAAGGTGTTTTTTTTAAAAATGGTTAAATCAAACATCATTCATATCAATTATCCGGAGAATCGTCAATATCTGCATTCATGCCGGATAGAAGAATCGTCTTTTGCCTTGTCAGATGATGAAACAAGTGCTAAGTCAAAAAGATTATTGAATGAACAAAAGACACAGTGCGCAGGAAAGGGTTGGATCGTTTTGGCAGAGTCAAGATTTGCAGAGCTGAAAGAAAAAGAAAAGGAAGCAAGAAAACAGATTGTGGTTGAATCTGCATTGGCTCTTTTTGCAAAAAAACCGTTTTATGAAGTGGGCATGCGGGAAGTGGCAGATGAAGCAGGGATTTCACCTGCCACCATCTATCGGTATTTCCCCAGCCAGGAAGAATTGTTTCATGAGGCGTTTCTCCAGGAAATTGCTTCTGCCAGCACAGCATTTAAATCAATGATGATAAAAGACAAGCCGGCAAGTATTGAAGAGTTCGGCATCACCTTTGTTGACCATTTGATTGAAAATGAGTCAACCTTTCAGATGATGACATATCTGATGTTGAAAAATGATCTGGCAAATCCTGTTATGGGTAAGTTTGATTCGGTTACCAAGATCTTTTTTGATCTGTTTGAACAGCTCCTGGTCAGACACGGTGTAAAAAAGGAGAATGCAAGATTATATGCCCACTCGTTTATTGCATCCCTTGCGGGTATTTTAATGACATTTCGAAATTATCCGTTAAAGAATAAAAAAGCCATTAAAGATCACATTATTAAAATAATCAAAATCACGTCATCACTTTACTCTCAGCAGCTGATAAACAAATAGGTAATTTATACATATTCTGCAGTTATTTCAATCCTTGACACTTTTTTAACCAACATTATAATAGTAAAAAATTGGCCTGCTGAAAACAGGCATTGGTATGGTTTGGGATGGATAAATTTAAATGATACGGGCATAAAGGATTATGGAACAGATCAAAGAATCAATAGAAAAAAGTCATCTGCTAATCAGCAGTATCCGCAAAGAGATCTCAAAGGAACTTGTCGGCCAGGAAAAACTGGTGGACAGTCTGTTGACAGGGCTCTTGACCGGAGGTCATGTGCTGATCGAAGGCGTCCCCGGACTGGCTAAAACACGGGCGGTAAAGGCCCTGGCATCTGTTGTACAGGCACAGTTCAAACGGATCCAATTTACACCGGATCTGCTGCCGGCAGATTTGACCGGAACGGAGATTTATCGTCCCAAAACAGCTGATTTTATCACGAGAAAAGGGCCTTTGTTTAACCATATTATCCTGGCCGATGAGATTAACCGGGCGCCGTCCAAGGTTCAGTCCGCACTGTTGGAGGCCATGGAGGAAAAACAGGTGACCATTGGCGACCAGACGTATCCTTTGCCGTCTCCTTTCCTGGTGCTGGCCACCCAGAATCCCATTGAACAGGAAGGGACATATCCGCTGCCGGAAGCCCAGGTGGACCGGTTCATGCTCAAGGTCTGTGTTGACTACCCGGACAGGGCCCAGGAATTGGAGATTCTCAAAAAGAACAGTTTTCAAACGCCCGAGGCCATCACCCCGGTGATCAGTTGCGATCAGCTGGCTGCCATGGGCGAATTGATGGAACAGATCTATGTGGATGAAAAACTCAAAGAATATATCGTCGATCTGGTGTTTGCCACACGGCAACCGGAAAAATACGGGATGAACATGGCCGAGTATATCGAGTTCGGGGCATCTCCCCGGGCCAGTATCTTTCTTGCCAAGGCCGCCCGGGTGAATGCCTTTTTATCGGGCAGAGCCTATGTGACGCCCCAGGATATCAAACTTGTGGGTCCGGATGTACTGAGACACAGAATCCTTTTAACCTTTGAAGCCGAAGCCGAAGATATTTCTTGTGACCAAATCATCCAGGCCCTTTTTGATTCGGTTGAGGTGCCCTAAAAGGAGCTGCATCCGATGATTCCTGCACATATTATTAAAAAGATAAAGCGAATTCACATTAAATCCAGCCGTACGGTTAACAGTATCATGGCCGGGCAGTATAAATCCGTGTTCAGGGGTTCGGGTATTGAATTTGAAGAAGTCAGGGAGTATTGTCCGGGGGATGATGTCAAAACATTGGACTGGAAAGTTTCGGCAAGGCTTGGCAAGCCCTTTGTCAAGCTTTACAAGGAAGAACGGGAAAGCATTGTCATGTTGCTCATTGACATGAGTGCCTCTTTGAAGTTTGGGACGTTTTCAGGACCCAAACTCGAAAGGGCCGCGGAGGTCGCATCGGTCCTTGCTTTTAATGCCATTAAAAACAATGACAAGGTCGGCGTGATCTTTTTTACGGACCGGGTTGAAAAATATATTCCCCCTAAAAAAGGTTCCAGTCATATCTGGCGGGTGATCAAGGAGATCTTTACCTTTTCTCCCCAGGGAAAAGGAACCCATATCGCGGCAGCCCTGGATTTTCTGGCAAAAATATCCAAGAAACGATCTTTTGTGTTTGTTTTGTCGGACTTTCTGGACGACGGGTATTTGAAAAGTCTGAGAACCGTTCGGCAAAAGCATGAGATCATCGGGGTGAAGATCTATGATAAAGGCGCATTTGAACTGCCTTTGTCCGGCATTGTTACCTTGTCTGATTTTGAAACCAATAGAGAACTGGTGTTTGATGCGTTCAATCAAAAAACACGGAAAAAATTTACCGCCATAAAACAGGCAGAACACCAGAAAACCCTGGGCCTTTTTTCCCAGGCCAGAAGTGATGTGATTGAACTTGAAACATCCGCTTCCGTTTCAGATACTTTGTCACAATACTTTAGATTAAGGGAAAGGCGATTCCGGTAAATGCAGGATATCCATGACATAAGACCCCCGGTACCCGTCGGTTTGGATCCGATGATTTTCAAGATTGTCCTGATGGTAATGGGGGGGATCCTTTTTTTAAGCCTGGTGTTTTTCCTGGTCAAAAAATACTTGAAAAAGAAACATCAGCCAAAGGGGTTGAAATATCTTCCTGCCCCCCTGGCACCCTATGCAGCGGCTTTAAAACAACTGAAACTTCTGTTTCAAAGAGAGCTTACGGATCCCAGACTGTTCTATTTTGATTTGACGGCTGTCCTGCGACACTATATGGGCGGCTCCTTTGGTGTCAATGCCATTGAAATGACATCCCAGGAGTTTGTTCGATGTGTCAACACCCTTGATCTGGGTCGAGAGATAAAGCAAGATATGGCCGTGTTTCATAAACGGTCTGATCCCTTTAAATATGCCGGGATTATGCCGGAAAAAGACCAGGTGAAAAAAGATCTGTTGTTGATCGAAACCATCATCCATCAAATCGAAAAAGACCTGACAAAAAAAGCTGAATCAAAAGAGGGGGATGCATAATGTTCAGGTTTGCCTCGCCGCTTTTTTTATGCTTATTGTTAGCGGTCGCGCTGGTCCTTTTTTTGAAATTCAGGAAGAAAACGGGTCACCCGATCAAGGTCTCTTCCCTGGAGGGGGTGGATCTTGTATCCCCGTCCTTTATGGTCAAGCTGTCAAGGGTTGTCCCGTTGTTGAAGACAGCCGCGTTGATTCTGCTGATCCTTGCCCTTGCCAGGCCCCAGTGGGGGGATAAAAAAATAAACGTGACCACTGAAGGGGTGAATATAATTCTGGCCCTGGATCTGTCAGAATCCATGCGGGCCCTTGATTTTAAAAAAGATAAGCAGATTGTGACACGGCTTGAAGCGGTGAAAACCGTTGTGCGGGAGTTTATCATGAAGCGGGAAGGAGACCGCATCGGCATGGTGGTGTTTGGATCCAATGCCTTTACCCAGTTGCCCCTGACCCGGGATTATAATACCATTGCCTTTATTCTTGACCGGCTGATGATCGGTGCGGCCGGTCCTAAAACAGCCATTGGGGATGCCATAGGCATCTCCCTGAAACGGCTGGAAGATATTAAGAGCAAATCCAATATTATTATTCTGTTAACCGATGGAAAAAGCAACTCGGGAGAGCTTTCCTGGGAGGATGCAACCCGGATTGCCGTCCAGAGGCGAGTGAAAATCTATACCATCGGGGTCGGCACAAAAGGGGAAGCCCCGTTTCTTGTGGATGGATTGTTCGGCAAACGGTATGTGTATCAGCAGGTGGATGTGGATCTGGATGCGTTAAAAACCATTGCCCATCAGACATCGGGCAGTTTTTTTGAGGCCCAGGATATCAAATCCCTTGAGCAGATTTATGAGATGATCAACAACCTTGAACGAACAAAGGTGGATGTTGAAAAATGGGTGGAATATAAGGAATTGTATGCCGGATTGCTGGTGACCGGGTTGCTTTTTTTCCTTCTTTACATTGTGTTGTCTAATACAAGATTTTTAAGGATACCCTGAATGAAATTTGCCCATCCCTATCTGTTGAATTTATTGTGGACATTAATCCCCGTGCTCGGCATCATGATATACGGCATGTTGAAACGAAAAAAAATCGTGTCCGGATTTGCCGGGGACAGCATGTTTTCTTTGATTATTCCCGGATTTGATCCCCGGCGGCGATGGATAAAGACAGGGTTGATTATCCTGGCCTCCGGGTTTGCCATGGTGGCCCTGGCAGGGCCGCAATGGGGATATCGATGGGAAAAAACAACCCAGAAAGGGGTGGATATCATGATCGCCCTGGACTGCTCCAAAAGTATGCTGGCCCAGGACATCAAACCCAATCGCCTTGAGCGGGCCAAACGTGAGATTATTGATCTGTTGCGGATGATGAAATCCGACAGGGCCGGTCTGGTGGCCTTCTCCGGAAGAGCCCTTCTCCAGTGCCCGTTAACCCTTGACCATGAAGCCTTTAATATTTTTTTAAAGGTGCTGGAGCCCGGGTTTTTGCCGGTGGGGGGAACCAACCTTGATGCAGCCATCAAGACAAGTTATGACGGATTTGAAAAGATGTCTGATACCCAGAAAGCCATCATTATTATTACGGACGGGGAAAGCACGGCCGGGGATGTGGAAGAAACAGCCAAAGACATGGTTAAGCTGGGGATTAAAATTTTCTGTATTGGCGTGGGAGATCTCCAGGGAGCCCCCATACCCGATGAAAATGGCGGGTTTAAAAAGGATGTCTCGGGTAATATTATTTTATCCAGGGTGGATGAAGCGGGCCTGAAAAAACTGGCCACCATCACCGGCGGAGCCTATGTCAGGTCTGTGGCAGGGGATATGGACCTTGATGTGATTTATACGGATAAAATCCTGGGGACCATGGAACGAAAAACCTTGACCTCGGGCAAGAAAAAAGTATGGGAGAACCGGTATCAATGGTTTCTTTTTCCCTGCCTGGTATTATTGCTCATAGAATTCATCTTTTCTTCAAAAAAGAAATACTCCCGGTTGTCTGTCTTTGTCTTTGTTTTTGGCATGAGTTTTTTTGGGGCCCAGAATTTTCCAGTGTATGCCCAAACGGTTTCTTCCAGCGTTAAACAGGGCATAAAGGCCTTTGACGAGCAAAATTATGAACAGGCCCAAAAGCATTTTATTGATGCCCAGCTTGCGGACCCTGAAAAGGCAGCGCTTTATTATAATATTGGTGCGGCCGCCTATATGAGCCAGGATTATGAACAGGCCAAAAAAAATTTCATGCAGGCCGCCACCTCGGACGATATTCAATTGCGGCAGGATGCCCTGTATAACCTTGCCAACACGCATTATCGTTTGGGAGAACTGGATGAGGCCATCAAGGGATATGAAAAAGTTTTAAAAGAGTTCCCCGGGGACATCCAGGCAAAAGAAAATCTGGAACTGGCCAGACAAAAAAAACAGGAGCAGGAACAGCAGACGTCTGACCCGGATAAAGCAAAAGACGATAAAGAAAAGAAAGACGACCAGAAAAAAGACGACCAGAAAAAGAAAGACGGGCAGGATCAGGATAAACATCAGGAGCAGCAGGAAAAAAAATCGGAAGACCAGGATCAACAGCAGGGTAAACAGGCCCCTGAAAATCAACCCAGGGATAACCCGGAAAAATCTCCCCCTCAATCCCAGGAGCAGACAGCCCAGCCGGCCAGAGAAAAAGACAGTACGTCCCTTGAAGAGACACCACAGGAACAGGCAAACCAAACCATAGAGAACAAGCTCAACCGGCTTGAAGACCAGCCGGGTCGAGCGATGATGCCTGGGTTACAGAAACAATATATTGAAAAAGACTGGTAAGGATATGAACTTAAAAAGAATTTTTTTCATCTCACTGGTGTCACTGTTTACCCTGCCGGTAATTGGTTTTTGTTTCGATGTCACTGCCCATGTGGATAAAACCCGCATTTCCCGGGAAGACTCGGTGTTTTTAAAAGTCGAGGTCAACGGGGGAAAAGCCGACCTGGATCTTTCCATGATAACGGATTTCAAGGTGGTATCCCGGGGGACAGCTTCAAGTTATAACTATATTAATGGCAAATCAGAAAGAAAATCAACTTATCAATATGCGTTGATTCCTTTGAGAAACGGCGGCTTGAAAATTCCGCCCATAAAGGCCATCATGAACGGTCAAACCGCTTTTACCCGGGAGATTACGATCCATGTGTCAGATCAGGCGACAGCACCCGATGACGTCAGGGCCCTGTTTGCCAAATCCGATGTGGTAGAGCCCGCTCTTTTTGTGGGCCAGCAAACGGTTTATTCCCTGACATTTTTTACGTCAAAACAATTGTCCGGGTTAGGGTTTGAAACTGCCCCTGAATTTAAAGGGTTTTCGGCAAGATCCTTTGAAAAGGAAAAAAGCTATACCCGGAACATCAATGGTATCCTTTACCACGTGACCCAGGTCAATTATATTATCATTCCCACACGTCCGGGATCATTCACCATCGATCCCGCGGTGCTGATTGCCAATGTGATCGTAAAATCAAAGCGGACTTCCGGGTTTGATTCGTTTTTTAATGATTCCTTTTTTTCGTCAAATAGTTACAAACCCATGCGCGTTGTTTCAAACCCGGTTAATATGGTTGTCTCTCCCATGCCCCCTTATAACGGGAAAGAGAAGTTTTCAGGACTTGTGGGTCGTTTTGAGATCAACGGAAACGCAGACAAAACAAGTCTTAAGGCAGGTGAATCCGTTACCTTTACCATCAAGATTTCAGGGTCAGGAAATATCATGGACGCAAGCCTTCCTGAAATTGATCTGGATACGGATGCCTTTAAAGTCTATGACGATAATCCGGTTGAAACCATTCACTTGACCGAAACCGGTTATGAAGGCGTTAAGATATTCAAGCGAGCCATTGTTCCGGTTCATCCGGGTCAATATGAGATCAAACCGGTGTTGCTGACGTATTTTGATGTGGACCAAAAGGCCTATCAGACCATCGCAACAGATGCGATCCAATTGGATGTCGCGCCATCTGAAGCGGTTCACCTGGCGGTCACGCCAGTGAACCCAACAACCGATAAATCAGTTGTGAAGCAAGAGGTGTCCCTTGTCAATAAGGATATCCTGGAAGTAAAAGAAGGCCTGGCAGCATTGAAGGATTACAGGGAAATAGACCCATTTCTTTTTGTCCTGTTGTTGTCCATCCCGGCTGTTTTGTTTTCAGGGGTCAAGCTGTTTACCCATGTCACGAAAAGAGATGTCTCCGTTGAAAAAATAATGGAAGAAAAGGCCAGGCATCACTTAAAACAGGCCGGGAAAATACAGACGGAGGATCACCGTTTCCTGGGACATCTCTATTCCGGGCTGGTGGCGTTTATTCTGGCCAAAGGGAAGAAAAGAGGCGAAACCGTAACAATACAGGAAGCCCGGACCATCCTAACCGATGCCAATATGGAAACCGATGGAATAGTCCAGATCACGGATCTGCTGGACACCATTGAATCTGTAAGGTTTGGGGGAAAACAAATGGATGAAAATAAAGCCGCAACATTGTTGTTGAAAACAAAACAGATCATGAAATTGTTTTGCCTTACCCTGGTCTGCCTGGGACTCTTTTCTTTTGCCCCGCAAAAGGCAGTGGCCGATTCCACTGCCACATTCCTAGAGGGAGTTAAGAATTATAAGGCCGGCCATTTCCATGAAGCGGCCCGGCAGTTTGAAACCATTGCAAACAATAACATCAGGAATCCCTACCTTTTTTATAATATTGCCAATGCGTATCTGAAAGCCAATGATATTGGTCGCGCCATTTTATGGTATGAACGGGCAAAGGTTTTAGCGCCCCATGATCCGGACTTGAGGTTCAACCTTGAGTATGCCAACACCCGTGTGAAAGATAAAAAGGATGACGCTGTGACGATCATGGAGGTTCTCTTTTTCTGGGATAAGCTGATTTCCGTAAAAACAATTCAGGTCACGGCTATTTTCTTTTCTTTTGTTTTCTTCGCATGGGCGGCTTTCCGACTGGTGAAAAAACGATCTGTTTTTTCCGGAACCGGTATTTTTCTATGTTCCCTGCTGATTCTGGTGACCGCCATCACCTGCGTGAATTATTATAAGCGGTCTGCAAGGCTGAGCGCGGTCATTGTCCAGGAAGAGGTGGCGGTAAGGTCAGGCATGACAGATACGGCTACGCGATTGTTCAGCCTCCATGCCGGTACCAAGGTCAGTGTTGAAGAACAAAGAGATGGGTATGTGAAAATAGTGTTTTCAAAGGGCAAGGTCGGCTGGGTGAAGATAGACGAAGCGATTATCATTTAGTTTTCCTGATTTGTAAAATAAATCTCAACTTATTTCATTTGCGGTCATAAACAGGCGATGGATATCATTTTGAATGCAAAATCGTATATAAAACCGCTATGGAACCAAAATTTCTTGATTCCACGTACGATGAAAAACTGTATTCAGAAACGCTTTCTTCACAGATCAGATTCTTTCTTGAAAACAAGAGGGGGTGACAAACACGTTCACTCAGCGCTGAAATACCAATTAAAACACATAAGGTACCAATATAATAGATTGATCATTGATTTTTGTCAAAGGCGGGTTTAAAAATAATCTGATACTTCCAAGGAGACACGCTATATGAGAAAACGCCAGAAGGAAGCGATTTTAATCTCGTTTCTTAAAGAAAAGCAAAAATATGAAAAACTTGCAGATTATATGATCCATCTGATCAAAGATGATCCTGCGTCCCCCAAAGAAAGCCTTCACACCATCATCTATCGCATTAAAGACAAGGTCAGGCTCATAGAGAAGATTGATGAAGAAAACAAACAGATCAAGGGTGATGGGACGCTGATTACCCTGAAGAATTTTAAAGATAGAATCGGAGACCTTCTGGGAATCAGGCTGATCTGTCTTCGCCTTTCCGATATTGAAGCCCTTAAAGCCTATCTTGATCTTCTGGTTGATGAAAAAATCCTGCGGTTCATCCGAAAACCGGATCACAAGAGATCTTTTATCCTGCCGGTGGACCCGGGAGAGACGATTCCGGACGGACTTAATCTACGGTACAGCGGGTATTCATCCATTCATTACCAGGTAGAGCTGGGTCAAAATGCCGATGTCCCGGATGAGTTAAAAGGGATTCAGATAGAGCTTCAATTGCGGACCATCCTGGAAGAAGCCTGGGGTGAAATCGATCACAAATACAGGTATGTATTCAGCAGGAGCGGGGATATCCTTCCGGATCATATCCATACCGGGTTCTATAATCTGAGCGCCTACCTCCAGGCCGCGGCTCTCCAGGCAGAACACCTGTGCCGGCAGACAGAGGCACACAGGCTTTTAAAATCACCCAAAACAAAACCGCCTGCCATGACAAAACCTGTTCAACCCGCCATACCGGATGCCTTTTCAGCAATACTGGAAAAATCTTTTGGGTTTAAACCGACGGTTAGAACGCTTTTCTATATCCTTAAGCGTCTGGATGAATCAGGCCATGAGCAGCCGCCGCAAATTGCATTTAAAAAAATTTTTACGAAAAACAGGCTCAAGGAATTTAAAACGATTTTCCGTGAAATCCTCAACCGGGAAGCGTTTGAAAATGATACCAAAAGAAACCTTGATGCCATAAATGCCGTTAATTTCGCGTTATCCAATGAAGCCCAGGGCAGAAGAGTGGCCAAAGAAGGGTTAAGATCAATTTTAAAATGGAAAAAAGAGCGTTCCGGGTAGGGCTGTCTTTTTTTTAAGTTTTCTCTTTGCTTGCTTAATCAGACACATAAGACTATCATACACGATAAATGTGACGGTAACCCATCGGTTTTGGATAAAATTTTCACGATACAAATTTTCTACAAAAAAAGGAAGACAATCCAGAGCTGGTTCAATTGACAGGAAAAACAAGTCCTTTCATTTCATAAACATCATGCAGATACTTGAGTTGTATCATTAAAATTCGGAGGTCATACGTGCAAAAATTTCAACGGGCCATTTTAACCCATGGTGGTTCCGCCTCGGACCCCCAAAATTCCGACGGGCCACAATCGGCGGCAAAAATCGGGATGGCTTTAATGGAAAATGGCCAATCTGCTTTATCTGCAGTGGTTCGTGCAGTAAGATATTTGGAAGATGATCCCCGGTTTAATGCCGGGCTTGGCTCACAACTCAGGGCGGACGGCTGCACCATCCAGCAGGATGCATCCTGCATGACAAGCAATGGTCAATTTGGCGCGGTTGCAGGCATTGAAGGCATCCTAAACCCTGTTGATCTGGCCCAGGGTGTATTGCTTTTTTCTCCCCATATCCTCCTTGTGGGTGATGGTGCCATGTTTTTTGCAAAAGAACAGAAGATACCGGTAATGTTGTTAAATGGCCCTGATGGTAAAAAACCATGCGCCGCTTCCTGCGATACTGTGGGTTCAGTGGCCTTTGATGGAACAACCTTTGCTGCGGCCTTAAGTTCCGGTGGGCTTGAAAAAACGGCCATAGGAAGGGTGGGTGATGTCCCCCTCCCCGGATGCGGCCTGTTCTGCGGTCCTTCAGGGGCGGTTGCCTGCACAGGAGATGGTGAATTTATCGCTTTAAAACTGTTGGCAAGAGAAGTCTATGGCTGGCTTGAAAGAAAGATGAGTGCGGATAAGGCAGCACAAAAGGCCATGACCCTGTTTGATAGTTCTGTTGATGTCGGACTCATCATTTTAACCCGGGATGAATTTGAATCAACTGCCCGTAACGGCATGGCATGGTCATCGCTTACGGAGATGAAATAATGATGGAAACAAATCCATTTTTTCTGGGACGTCTCATTGCCATTGGCGGAAATGAAGACAAAGAAAATGAATTGCTTGTACTCAAACGGGTTATCAGAGAAATCGGAAAGCCTGATTACAAGGTCGGCGTCATTGCCACTGCAAGCGAAGACCCTGAACAGCGGGGCCAGGACTATCAACAGGTCTTTACGACCCTTGGCGCATCCGAAATAAAGATCTTAACCATTAAAACAAGGGCCCAGGCAAATGATAAAACACTGGCCAAAACCCTTGAAGACGTTGATTTGATTTTTTTTACCGGTGGTGATCAGTTGCGATTAACAACGATTCTGGGCGGGTCAAAAACACTTGCTGTGATTCAAGACCGGCTTGAAGCAGGGGCCCTCATCGCCGGCACCAGTGCCGGGGCTGCTGTATTTTCAGATACCATGATTTATGAAGGAGAAAGTGAAGACGGACTGTTTAAAGGCAGCGTCCTCACGACATCCGGATTTGGTTTTGTAAAAAATATTGTTTTTGATACCCATTTTATGGCAAGGGGCCGTATCGGTCGTCTCGTTCAGATTGTTACAACGAATCCGACCTGTATCGGCTTTGGTATTGGCGAAGACTCAGGTGTTGTCCTCAAGGGAGACGGAACGGTCGAGGTCATTGGTACGGGCCAGGTCATTATTGTTGACGGCAGCGATATTGCCCATTCCAACATAATGGATATTAAACCGGGCGGGCCCATTGCCGTGGAAAATGTGCGAATCCATTCACTGGTTGACGGATATGGGTACGATTTCAAAAAAAGGCGGTTTTTAATACCATCATCACAACCCATCGGAGAGGACAGATGATTGAAATAAAAGAGTTAAGAGCATTGCGTGGCCCCAATCGATATACCCGGCATTCGGCCATATTCATGGTTTTAGATATCAAGGACTACGAGAGCCGCCCTTCAGATGAAATCAACGGCTTTTCAGATCGGCTGGTGGCACTACTGCCGACCCTCCGGGAACACGAATGCTCCATTGGTCAACCCGGCGGATTTGTCCAGAGGCTTGAGAGGGGAACCTGGGCCGGTCATATCATTGAACATATTGCCATTGAACTTCAATGCCTGGCTGGAATGGCGGTTGGATATGGGAAAACGCTGGGCACGATGCAAAAGGGAGTTTATATTGTTGTCTTCAGGTATCTTGTAGAATCTGCAGGATTAAAAGCAGCTCAAGAGGCCGTATCCATATTCGAAGCAATGGCCGAAGAAGAGAGATTTGATGTCAGCCGGGTTATTTCTGATCTCAAAATTTTGCGCGAAGATCATATGCTGGGACCCACAACCTGGAGTATTGTTAAGGAAGCCCATTCAAGAGGCATTCCCTTTATCCGGCTGAATGAGGAAAGTTATGTCCAGTTGGGGTATGGCGCCCATCAAAAACGGATTCAGGCCTCTATAACCGGCAATACGTCGGCCATTGCCGTGGAAATTGCCGATGAAAAGACACGGGTGAAGACCCATTTGAAAAAAGCCGGGATACCGGTTCCAAAGGGCCAGGTGGTGACAACCCTGGAAGAGGCCATGACTGTTTTTAACGAAATCAATGCTGCTGTCGTGGTCAAGCCGGATGTGGGGAATCACGGCAATGGATCTACCATCAATGTGATTGATACGGATCAGTTAAAAATGGCTTTTTACGTTGCCAAAGCCTTTTATCCGGATGTCATTGTTGAAGCGTATGTTCATGGGGGTGATTTTCGCCTTCTGGTCATAGATGGAAAAATGGTGGCTGCGGCCAGGCGAGAGCCTGCTCATATCATTGGTGACGGAACGTCCTCCATAAAAGAGCTCATTGGAATTGTCAATTCAGGTCCGCTTCGCGGGTTTGGGCATGAAAAAGTCCTGACACAAATTGAAATTGATGAAATGACTGAACGGCTACTGGCCCTGAGGGGATTTTCCCTGGATTCCCGGCCGGAGGCGGGGGAGAAAGTTTACCTCAAAGCCACGGCCAACTTAAGTCAGGGGGGAACTGCCACCGATGTGACCGATGAGGTAAACCCGGAGATCCGCAGGATGGCTGAACGTGCTGCACGGATTATTGGGCTGGATTGTGTGGGCGTCGATGCCCTGGCCCAGGACATATCGCTACCTCTTGACTCCTCCGGCATAAAAGTCGTTGAAGTCAATGCCGCACCCGGATTCAGGATGCATCTGGAGCCGACCAACGGCCAACCCAGGAACGTTGCAGTACAGATGGTGGATATGCTTTTCCCGGGCGGATATGACCGGATTCCGGTTGTGGCTGTGACCGGAACAAATGGCAAGACAACGACCTGTAAACTGCTTGCCCATTCATTAAAGTATTCGGGAAAAATAGTGGGTCTGGCCTGCACCACCGGTGTTGCCATTGACGGGAACTCTATTTTGACCGGAGACTACAGCGGTCCGGAAGGTGCCGGGATTGTCTTAAGGGAACCCTCTGTGGACCATATTGTACTGGAAGTCGCCCGGGGGGGAATCGCAAGAAGAGGTCTTGGTGTTGATGCGGTGGATGTGGGTGTGCTGTTGAATATTGGAAAGGACCACCTGGGGTGTGACTGGATTGAATCCCAGGAAGAGTTATCCCTGGTAAAATCCACGGTAATAGAAGTTGTTAAAAAAACGGGTACTTCGGTTTTAAACGCAGATGACAGTGTGACCATGAGCGTTCTGGACCGTGCCCGGGGAGCGATTATTCTGTTTTCCCTGGACCCGGACAATGAAACGGTTGTCACCCATGTGAAAAACGGGGGAACCGTTGTTACGGTAATCGACCGGAATGCCGTCATCAGAAAAAGCGAATTGGACATCATTGTCTGCACGCTTGAAGAAATCCCCATTACCTTTGGCGGAATTATCGACTTTAACATTTCCAATGCCCTGGCAGCCATTGCCGCCCTCCACGCTTTGAACCTGCCCATTGAACAGATTCGAAACGGAATCATGACCTTTTATCCTTCTGTAAACCAGAATCCGGGTCGTATGAATTTATTTGATTTTCAACACTACAAGGTCCTTTTGGATTATGGTCATAATCCGGAATCGGCCATTGCCCTGGCCCAATTGCTGCCACGGCTCTCGCCCGGAAGAAAGGTTGGATTATGTCATGGAACCGGCAGCCGGACCGATGAACAACTCATTGACTTTGGCAAAGCCCTGGCTTTGGTATACGATTATATTATTTTGACCGATTTTGATCCCCGTCAAAGGCCTGTAGGAGAAACTCAGAAGATCGTTCATGAGGGACTCATTCAAGGCGGGTTCCAGGAAAACCATATTGAAATCATTTCAGAGCCTGAAAAAGCCGTGGATCACATTTTTTCAAAGGCCCGAAAAGGGGATTTGCTGGTCATTCAACCAGATGAGCTTGAACCTGTCATGGGTCAGATAATGAAACGGTATCGGCAGCTGGTCACTCATTTGTAGACAGGGATAAAATATGCTTATTAATATCCCAAAAACAGTTTGAATGTCTCAGAATAGTGATACAAAATGACCGTTACATCAAAAAAATACAATGCACAAAAACCTCAGGTTTAAACAGTGGGATGGACTTGTATGAGAAAACAGATGGTTTCTTAAAAACAAAAAGACCCTGAACGATAGCTTGTCCAGGGTCTTTTATTTTTCAAGTCATCAAGATGACTTTTTTTGCTGCAAATAAAACGGTTTACTAAACCACGGTTACATTTGCTGCTGCAGGACCTTTCTGGCCTTCTTCAATGTCGAATGTAACACTATCCCCTTCATTGAGGGATTTAAAACCAGTGGTATTAATGCCTGAATGATGCACAAACACATCTTTTCCACCGTCTTGTTGTTCAATAAATCCGAAACCTTTTGAGTCGTTAAACCATTTTACGATACCGTTCGCCATGTTGGCAATCTCCTAAAAAAAATAAAAAAATATACGTTTCTAACTTTGGGGGCAACGCCGCTTTTATTGTCGGGAATATACTCCTTGGGAGGGAAACTTATGTGCTAATACAACATAACACAATTCAACTAATATAGAAGAATGTCGATTGGAAGTCAAGCATTAAAAAATATTGTTCTCTGACAGTTTCCCGTTCTTTTAAAAAGTGAACTTGAACAGATTGACTTCATTAAAATCACCTGTTATCTCTATTACGAGTTTTTTTTTGTGATTTTAAAAGAAAAAAGGAGACTGTCATGGGAAAAAAAGTGCTTGTTCCGGTGGCCCAGGGGACAGAGGAAATGGAAGCCATTACCATCATTGATGTTCTTCGACGGGCAGGCGCAACGGTGATCGTGGCATCTGTGGATGAGATCACCATCAAGGCATCAAAGGGCATTGAATTTAAAGCCGACAGACTTATCAAAGACTGTATGTCGGAAGAATTTGATTTGATTGTCCTGCCGGGCGGGATACCGGGCGCCCAGAATCTTCGGGATTCCGCAGAACTTGAGCGTCTTCTTAAAAAACAGGCAGAACTGAAAAAATTTTATGCTGCCATCTGTGCATCTCCTGCCGTTGTTCTGCATCATCACGGGCTTATCACTCCCGGTCGCGTGACCTGTCATCCCGGGTTTGCGGATCAGATTGATAATGGGAACATTGCCCAAGGAACGGTTGTGGTGGATGGGAATTGTATCACCAGCAGGGGCGCTGGAACTGCCTGTGATTTTGCACTAAAGCTTGTTGAACTGCTCTATTCAAAGGCAAAGCGAGCAGAAGTGATGCAGGGTCTTGCACTGGAAGTGGATTGATTGATCTGCAGGGGCTGCCATGACATTTAGTTGGGAAAATTTCCTGAGTCGGCATCGAGATGAGATTGTCCTTGCGTGGAAAAAAAGACTCAAAAATGATGTGTCCGAGGATTATGCTCAACGGTCCCTGGAAGAGTTGCAGGTTACCACGGAAACGGCATATGATGCGAACAGCAGCATGATTGCTTATAATGATTATGCCCCTATTAATGCCTTTATCAATGAAATCAGCAATGTCCGTCTGGAAGAGGGCTTTTCTTTGGAGGATGTTCAAAAAGCCTTTGAGCTTTACCGGAAGATTATCGTCCCTGTCCTGATAAGAGAGTCACCTGTGCAAGCGTTGTGTGAAAATATTGAAGCGGTGAATAACGCTCTTGCTTATACCATTTACCGGTTCAGTTACGATTTTCAAAAGAAACATGAAAAATATTTAAAACAGTATGCCCAGCAGCTTGAAAAAGATGTGGCAGAAAGAACAGCTGAATTAGGGGAGTCAGAGCATAAGTATAGAACCCTGGTGGAAGATATCAGTGATGGATATCTGGCATTGGATAAAGACAGAATTGCCTTTGTGAATCCGGCTTTTTGCCGGATGCATGGATGCCGGGTCAACGATGCAATGGATATGTCTTTTTTATTGTTTGTTGCAAAAGAGAGTCATGAACAAGTCAGTGCCATTATTTCCCGGGAAATAAAGACGGGAACAGAACCGGAAACCTTTGAGTACCTGAGATTAACAAAGGACGGGGAATCTCTTCCAACGGAAGTTAATTTCAGGCCATCCCGGTTTGGCGGCCAGGACTATAACCTTTGCATTGTAAGGGATATTACCAAACGGGTTGAGATGGAAAAAAGAAGCCGGGAAATAGAACGGATGACCTATATCGGCAAACTCATCACATCCCTTTCCCATGAGATCAGAAATCCGTTATCCTCGGTAAAAATGAATCTCCAGATTTTGAGTAAAAACATGATCTTAAAAGGGAATGATAGAAAACGGCTCCAAATATCAGAACGGGAGATTAACCGGCTTGAAGCCATTTTACAAGAACTTCTCAATTTTGCAAAACCAGTGTCATTGCAGCTTACCCGGACAGATATAAACGAGATTGTACGGTCTTGTGTTGAATTGTTAGAAATGAAATTCCATAGAAAAAGTATTGATTGTCAGATCCATGTTGACCCAACCGTAAAAGAAGTTCCTGCCGATAAAGGGAAAATAGAGCAAATGATGATCAATTTTCTTTTGAATGCCCTGGATTCTGTGGATGATTTTGGGAACATCAGGATATCCACCTGCCGGGTAGAACAAAAGGATAGGCCATATGTCATGATACGGATTGAAGATGATGGCAAAGGGATTTCAAAAGAACTGCTGCCCCATATTTTTGAACCGTTTTATACAACAAAGACAACCGGAACCGGTTTGGGCCTTGCCAATGTGAAACAGATTGTGACCGCCCATCACGGCAGGATAGAAGTGATGGCTTTGAAAAATTCAGGGACCGCCTTTGAGGTCTTCCTGCCCATGGGAGAAACAAATGGTTAACCTTTTGGTCGTGGATGATGAACATCCCATACGGGAATCCATCGACATGTTCATGTCTGAAAAAGGACACCGGGTTTACACGGCATCCACGGTTGAAGAATCCGTCACTGTGTTTAAAAAATTGTCCCCGGAAGTGGTTATTCTCGATATCCGGCTTCCCGATGGCAGCGGTCTGGATGCGTTAAGCCGGATGCACGCATTTTACCCATTATCCAAAATTATCATGATTACCGCATTCCAGGATATGGAAACCACCATTGAGGCCATGAAAAGAGGGGCATACGATTATATTCACAAACCGCTGGATGCTGATGAGCTCGAAAAAACGGTGGCGGATGCCATTGTAAGCTTTTACGAAGATGCCAAGCCTGCCGCAAAAGGTCCAGACAAAGACACCTACCATGAAAGCGAGATTGTGGGTAAAAGCCGTGTCATGAAAGACGTGTATAAAATGATCGGTATGCTGTGTCAGAACAGGGCAACCGCATTGATTACAGGTGAGACCGGTACGGGAAAGGAACTGGTGGCAAGGCGGATACATTTGAGCAGTGCTTATAGCCAAAAACCTTTTGTTACTTTTGATTGTTCTGCCGTGGTGGACACCCTTTTGGAAAGTGAATTGTTCGGCCACGAGAAAGGCGCTTTTACAGGGGCCGTGGACGCGAGGCCGGGTAAGATTGAACTGGCAGGGGAGGGCACCCTTTTCCTCGATGAGCTCGGGGAATTACCGTTAAATCTCCAGGGAAAACTTCTGGGGTTTCTTGAAAGAAAGCAATATATGCGTGTGGGTGGGAAAATTCCCCTCAAGTCTCGGTGCAGGATCATCGCCGCCACCAACAAAGACCTTGCCGAAATGGTCCGGGAAAAACGGTTCAGGACGGACCTGTATTACCGGCTCAGGGTGGTGACGGTGGCCCTTCCGCCGTTGCGGCAGCGGTTGTCGGATATCCGGGCGCTTGTGGCCCATTTTGTCCAGAAAAGCACCCATCAACTGGGGATTCAACAGATGACCCTGCAGGACGGCTGTATTGAAAGATTGAAGCGTCATCCCTGGACAGGAAATGTCCGGGAGCTTGAAAATATTATTGTGTCGGCCTCTATACAGTCCCGGGGAAGTGTGATTCTCCTGGACGTCATTGAAAACCTCTTGTCCCAGCATCCGGTTTCCCTGGAAGACGTCAGCGACTCACAGTCCCTTTCACAAGTTGAAAACCAGCATATTTTCAATACCCTGGAATCGGTCAAATGGAATAAAACCAGGGCCGCCCAAATCCTTAAGATTTCTTTGCCCACCTTGAGAAAAAAAATTCAAAAATATCACCTGACACCTCCGGATTAGGGGGTTACTTTCCTTTGAATTTCATCAGCAATGTGCCGCATGAATTTTCCCCAGGAATGGAGTCGTTTTTCAGACAGCATCCTTTTGAGTCCCACCACATAGATGGCAGTGGGAACCGACTTGCGGACAAACAGGGGAACGGCCAATGCGCGAATACCTTCGGTGTATTCCTCCCTGTCAAAGGCGATGCCTTCTCTTTGAACCGTTTGAATCATTTGTTTAAAATCGGCTTTATCCACACAGGTAAACGGGGTAAAGGCCACCAGGTCGTTGGTGGTCAGAAGAGCATCGAGTTCCGGGTCGGTGAGTTGACACAGGAGTGCTTTTCCACCTGCACCCGCGAACAGTGAGTGGCTGTTTCCCACTTCAGTGGATATTTTAAACCCTGTGATGGAATCTGCTTTTTCCACCACAACTGCGTTTAAGGCCGAGCGGACCACCAGAAAAGCCGTCAGGCCGGTTTCAGCATTGATTTCTTCAAGATACGGCCGAGCGGTTTGCACCAGACCGGCCGCCTGACCCGCGGGCTTACCCAGTTGATAGAAGCGGGCACCAGGATGAAAGCACCCTTCATCATCCCGCTCTAGGATTCCCAAATCCACTAGAGAATGCACCAGATTGAATACGGTACTGCGGTGATACCCTAAGGCAGAAGAAATAGCGCTGACCCCCAGGGGTTTTCGGGTGCTGACCAACAGATCAATGAGATCAAAACATTTGTATACGGCCGGTACCGGTTTGAATTCTACAGGCATGGATGTCTCATCTATAAAGTGTCCTTTTAATTAAAATGGACTCAAATTGTTAAACAGCCATTTATGGTTGTCAAGTGAAATGATAACCGCCTTGGCCTTTTTTAAAACCCCTTAAACTATCGGGGGGACCAGAGCACCATGCGGGGTTTTTTCCCCAGTTCTCCGGCCAGGTCGGGCAGGGAACCATAGGTAATCACACCGGCCATGCAGTGTTGAACACAGGCCGGTTCCAGCCCTTTTTTTGTTCGCGGGAAGCATAAAATACACAACTCCGTGGGAAAGGGTAAGAAATTGAGATACGCCTTGCCCTTGGGAAGGTTTTGCACAATTTCCAGAACCTGAATGCCGCCCATGCCGGCAGGCCAGTGATGTTCCTGGGAACAGGCCACCTGGCAGGCAAAACACCCGGTGCAATATTCATAATCGATCAACAATCCGTTTTCAGGTTTTTTAGCCATTGCGTTCCTCCTTTCCCACTGCCTTGTAAATTTTGCACAGCAGGTGTTTGATGGGCGCGCCCTGGCCGTCTTTTCCCTGATGGCCCATGGGGAGGAGCTGATTGACATTGCATTCCCAAACTCCATATAAACTCGGCTCTGCTGCTTTTTTTTCAGGATACCACCACCCGTGGGCCGCCATCACCATCCAGGGCGGAACAATCCGGGTCACCTTTGCCTTCATTTTGCAACGACCCAGCCAGTTTTCCATCCAGACCCATTCACCGTTACCGATATCATGGGCTGCAGCTGTCTCGGGATGGATTTCAACAATGGGATCCGGGTCCAGTTGTCGCAGCCACGGGATATTGCGGTGCTCGGAATGGAAATAGGCAGGAGACCGTCTTCCAGTGGAAAGAATCAGCGGGTAATTCCTGGTTAAATCCGGGCGACTCACCGGTGTAAAGGGCGGCTCTTCATGGTGGGGCAGGGGATCCAGTCCCCAGTCTTCTCGATGGGTGGAGTATAATTCAAACTTGGCCGTAGGGGTTTTGAATCCGGGTTTGCCGTCGGGCCGCAATTGTCCTTTTTCATGGCGATGGTAGGGGGCACTGGGATGGGATACCGGTGGGATGGCCCATCCTTTTTGCTGGAGTTGTTCAAAGGTCATACCCGATGGTTTGAGAATGTCATCAAACAACTTATTGATCGTATCATATTTGAATTCAGGATCAAACCGCCGGGCCAGTTCAAAATTGATCTCTACATCCGGCTTACACTGGTCAACGGTTATGGCCTTGTTGATTGTTTGAAGCGGCACCCACCAGCTGCGTACTCCATTTTTCTCCAGAAAAGTGGCGGCGGGCAGAAGGATGTCCGCATATTGGGTGGTGGGGGTGTGAAAAAGATCCACCGCAGCAATAAAGTCCAGTTTTTCCAGGGCCCTTTTCCATTTTTTGGGATCCAGTCCGATACCGTTTAACAGACCCGCCGTCTGAATCCACATTCCTTTAATGGGGTAGGGTTTTCCTGTAAAGATCTGATCCAGGGTCATATCGGTCTGGGCCCGCCAATGAAAGGTGCGGTAAGGACCGTATTCCTTTACCCCCACCCGTTTGGCATCCATGTCCTTGTCTTTGAGACCTATGGGGCCCACCGCCCCGGGAAGGGCATAGGATACCGCGTCAAAGGCGAATTTGGCAATCACATTTCCTCCGGGGATATCCAGATTTCCGGTTAAAGCCCAGAGGGATGCAATGGCATGGCAGGTGGGGGTCACAGCCGGGGTCATATCAATAGGAACCCCCCACTGAATGGCGGCAGGCTTGCTTTTGGCGTAAAGCCGGGCCGCTTTTCGTATCTTATCGGCAGGCACCCAGGTGATTTCTGCCACTTTGTCCAGAGGATACTTGTTGACCGCTTCGCAATACGCATCCCAGGACGTTCGGCAACTCACCCGGGACCCATCGGCCAGTGTCACTTCCCAACGCCCTGAAAGTGCTGCCTTAACGTTCAGTGCTTTAAACTCCGCCTGGCTTGAAAGCCAAATGGCAGGGGTTCCGCTGTTTTCATCCCACACGACAAAATTGCCCGGATCGCCGGCAGCCTCCAGATGAATTTCCCGCAACAACTTTCCTGTATCGATCCGTATGAGATGGGCCCCATTGGTCCATTTTTCAAGAAAATCGTGATCATACAGATCTTCATTGATAATGACATTCAGCATTCCCATGGCCAGGGCTGCATCTGTGCCGGGCCTTAGCTGAAGCCAGTGTTTGGAACGGGAGGCAAAAAAACTCAGGCGGGGGTCCACACAGATAATCTGGGTGCCGCGCTTCATCATGTCTATAATCCAATGGCCAAAGAGGTTATCCGGACAGGTAGCTGAAATGTTATATCCCCAGATGATAATGGTCTCGGGGAGTTTGAATTTCGGATCTTCATAGCGGTCCGGCAGCCATTGTCCGGCATCAAAGACGCAATAACATCCCTGAAATGTGTTACAGGCACTTAATCGGGGTCCATAACAGGCACTCCCGCTGAGAGAAAACATCACGTTGGGGCTGCCAAAGGCATAGGCCAGCATACAGATCCAGGGACCTATGTCCCGGCCCGTTCCCATGGAAAATATAATGCTTTCAGGGCCATGGTCCTCCCGAATCCCTTTCATTTTTTTTTCAATATAGTCAAAGGCCTTTTCCCAGGAAATTTCCTCCCATTTACCTTCGCCGCGTTTGCCCACCCGCTTTAAGGGTCTTGTGATACGATCTTCGTGGTTCACGTATTGGGTCATGGCCAGGGCCCGGGCGCATAACCGTCCCTGATTCCAGGGATGATTCGGGTCTCCTTCAAGTTTAATCAGCTGGCCATCCTTAATATGGGCGAGTACACCGCAGCCGCCATGGCACCCCGGTCCGGCAGACCAGGTAGTCGTTGGGACGATGTGAACATTTTCAGAATTCATGATGTTTGTCTCCTTCCCCTTTAAAGGGAAATTGTCCATGACACTTGCGGAACATGGCACACTAAAAGTTGTCAAAGGCAGTCTATGTTTGTTTTTTATATTGATTGACCTCTATAGAAAACATAATATTTCTATAGAGGTCATTATGTCAAGCCTTAATGTTTAAAATTAAGTGTGTCTCAAAAAAAATTGGGAGAATCTGTCTCTCAATCCCGGAAAGGATCTTTCTAGTCCGGAAAGATCCTTTCTGGTAAAATGGTTGAACTCAAAAATTGTCCTTATATGGAAACCCTTGTTCCCGTAGTGATACAGACGCAAAGACGTCTTCAAAAAACGCTGGCACAGGATTTGCTCTATAGGTAAACAAATAAAGTTTTATTGGTAAATGTGGGGGTAATTTTTAACAGCTTTAACTCAAAAGGGGAAAGTGAATGACGTCTAACAAAAAGAAAAATCTTATTTTTCTAATTCTGTTTCTTGTTCTCACGGTATTCTGTTGGTGTCCTATCGGATATGGAAGCTATGGTAAAGTCGGTTTGATCATGGGAATGCCCTCGTGGGCCTTTTACATGCTGGTGATTGGTGCCGTGCTCTTTGTGATTGAATGGGTATATCTGTTTTACACAGATCTGGCATTGTATGACGAAGATCTTGAAGAGATCATGATGGCACTTGAAAAAACAACCACCACCCAGGTAACCATTAAGGAGGAAAACTAACATGGTCGCTGTCACTATTATTACAGGCCTTTGCCTGATATCGGTCTATATCAGCTATGTTGCCTTTCGTAAGGGGTTTACTAAAACAGCAGATGATTATTTCGTAGCCGGCTCAAGTCTGGGCTATTTCGTGCTGATTTTCAGCCTTCTGGCATCGTTTTTAAGCGCCTTTTCCATGTTCGGAATGTCAAGTTTCGGATACCGGCTGGGATTTGGATCTTTATATGTCCTGACAGCCAACCTGGTCCCTTTGGGGTTTTTATGGTATTTCATGCATAAAAAAACATTTCTTCTGGGAAGGGCCAGGAAATGGATGACCATGGGGGCACCCTTTGGTGAAAGATATGGCACGCCCATGAGAATTGTTTTGGTCCTTGTGGTGCTTGTGGCATCCATTCCCTATGTGGTCGCCCAGATCCAGGGCATCGGCGTCATGCTGGAGGCCATGAGCGAAGGCATCATTTCTTTTCATATGGGGCTGTTCTTTGTGCCCTTTTTTATTGCCTTATACCTGATGATGGGGGGAATGAAAGGGGCTGCCTGGGTCAACGCCATCCAGGGGGTCTTTTTTTCCATCATGGTGTTTGTTCTTTTCTTTTTTGTCATGATGAAAAATGGCGGGTTTGTTCCCACCATGGAAATGGTCATGGCAAAACATCCCAACCTGTTTCAAATCGGCTGGGCCGGGGGCAAGGTCTGGAGCTATCCCATGATTTTCGGCATGGCAGCGGCCATGTGTCTGGGATGTGTCTGTTTCCCCCAACCCTTTATGCATGCCTATTCAAGCCGGTCTGCCCGGGGATTAAAAGCCATGTTCCTTTCGTTTGGCGGCATCTGTCTGGTGGTCATCACCCTGCCTACACTGGTGGGTATTGCAGGCAACGTCATTGTTCCGGGACTGAAAGGGGTTGCCGCTGATAAAATTTACGGGCTTGTTGCTGCAGCCACCATGCCGGACTGGCTGGCGGCGTTTGCTGTGGCCGGTGGATTTACCGCTGCCATGTCAACGGTGAACGGCCTTGTTTTTGGAAATGCAGCCAATCTATCCGTGGATATTATTAAAACCCTGCGGCCGGAAACCCGGTCCTCGGAACTCATTACCATTGCCAGGGTATTTGTGGCCCTTATCATGGCGCTATGTGTCTTTATCGCCTGGAATCCCAATACGCCGGTGGCAGAGCTTTCCATCATCGCTTTCGGCACAGTGGCCGTGACCTTTTTTGCCCTTTGGGGGGCGTATTACTGGAAAAGGGCCACTGCCACCGGTGCCATATTATCAACCCTTGTGGGGGTTGCGTTAAATGTTACGTTTTTTCTTGTCGGCGGCAAAGCCTGGGTTCTTTTTCCCCAGAGAGCATTGCTGAACATGAACGGATTTCTTGCTGCGTTTATTATCTCAGGAATCGTTTTCTTTGTGGGATCTTACCTGACAACGCCCGGCAAAACCGAAGAAAAAAGTCTTAGTCTCTTTTTTCACCCCGTTTTAACTAAATAATTTAATCAGGAGGAAATAAAATATGAAACTTGATGTTCTTGACGCTGAGTATTTCAATGCTGCGGATTATTTTGTGGACAGAAATGTCCGTGAAGGCAGAAAAGATAAGGTGGCCATTCTGTGTGAAGACCGGCAGATGACCTATGGCACACTTGCCAAAGAAGTCAATCGATTTGGAAACGCCCTTTTATCCAACGGGTTTAGAATGGAAAATCGGGTGGCCGTGATGATGCTGGATATGGAACTTTATCCCGTGGTATTTTTCGGGTCCATTAAAGCAGGAGCGGTTCCCATCTGCCTGAATACCCTGATGCGGCCAAAAGATTATCTTTATTTTTTAAATGACAGCCGGGCCAGGGTCCTGGTGATTGATGAATCGCTGTATTTCAATATTGAAGAGATTAAAGATGAACTCAAATACCTTGAGCGGATTATCATGGTAAACAGTACCCAGGATCGACCGGAGGTTACGACATATGATGACTTTGTCCGTGACCAGCCCGATTCCCTTGAACCGGCCCAGACCGGTCCTGATGATGCCTGTTTCTGGTTGTACAGTTCAGGGTCCACCGGGAAACCCAAAGGCACGGTTCATTTGCAGCATGATATGCTGTTCACCGTTGAAACTTACGGAAAGCAGGTGTTACAGGTCAGGGAGGATGATATTTGTTTTTCCGCGGCAAAATTATTTTTTGCCTATGGCCTGGGCAATGGGACCTATTTCCCGTTCAGTGTGGGTGCCACCACCGTATTGATGCCGGAACGTCCCACCCCCGAATCTGTGTATAGAACCATTGCCCTGCATGAACCCACGGTGTTTTTCGGGGTGCCAACTCTGTATGGTGCCATGCTGGCATCTGAAGAGGGGAAGGTGAACGGGGTCCGGCTCTGTGTGTCCGCTGGAGAAGCCCTGCCGGCAGATATTTTTTACCGCTGGAAAGACCGGTTCAATGTGGATATCCTGGATGGTATCGGATCCACGGAAATTGCCCATATTTATATTTCCAACCGGGTGGAAAATATCCGGCCGGGAAGTACAGGACAGATTGTGCCCGGTTATGAAGCAAAAATTGTGGACAATGAGTTTAATCCAGTACCCCCCGGAGAGATCGGAACCGTTTTGATTAAAGGCGACAGTACAGCCGCCTATTATTGGAACCGGCATGACAAAACCAAAGAAGCCATGTTGGGAGAATGGTTTAATACCGATGATAAATTTTTTGTGGATGAAGAGGGATTTTTCTTTTACGTGGGACGGTCCAATGACATGTTAAAGGTCGGTGGTATCTGGGTCTCTCCCATTGAAGTAGAAGCCTGCCTGATCGGTCACCCCGCAGTGCTTGAGTGCGCGGTTGTGCCCAGCCGGGATGAAGAAAATCTTGTGAAACCCTGTGCCTATATTGTTTTGAATAAGGAGTTTGAGGCATCTGAGGCCCTGGAGAAAGAAATAAAAACCTATGTGAAAAAGGAACTGGCCCACTATAAATTTCCCCGGTGGGTTTATTTTGTAAAGGACCTGCCTAAAACGGCAACCGGAAAAGTTAAACGGTTTGAATTGAAAAATCTGGAAGATCAAAAATCCATGGTATCTGCCTGAATTCAGTGGCTGACCTGACCTCGTAAAATCGGTGAGCCCGGTTCTGTTCATGAACCGGGCTCGCCTGCCACAATTCTATTGCCATGGGTGTAGATATTGAACCGGTTGTTCCGGGCAAATCCGATAATGGTCAACCCGGCGCTATCCGCCAGCTTAACTGCGGAAAGGGTCGGGGCGGCATTGGAGATGACAATGGGAATACCGGTTTTGATAATTTTTCCGATGATTTCCAAAGACATCCGGCAACTGACTGTTGCGATCTTGTCGGTCGTGTCAATCCCTTTCAGCAGGATATCGCCTGCCAGTTTATCAAGGGCGTTGTGCCGGCCAATGTCTTCATAATAATGCAGGATCGTTGACGGATTGCAGAGTCCGGCACTGTGAACGGCGCCGGTCTTGTGAAACAGTTCAGACTGATCCCAGTGCTGTTGAATCAAAGACAGGACCTGGTCATAAGTGATACAAAGCGTATCCTTCAGGGTCGCGGATAAAACATCAGCCGGATCCTGCAGCAGCGTGCCACCGGATGATCCCTTGATTTGCCGGCCTTGTTTGAAGCTGTTTAACCGTTGGGTTGCCCGGTCCGTCAGGGTGACACGGCATTGCTTTTTTCCTTTGACAGACTCAATTTCCTTTAGGTCTGTTTTATCCTGAACAATGCCCTGGGTAAACAGGAACCCTGCTGCAAGTGCCCGGGTATGGGTCATGGAAAATACCATCTGAAATATTTTTTCCTCGTTGATAAATATGTCAAGAATATCTTCATCAATAATGCTGTCTTTCATCCGGATGGGTTTGTTATCTTTTATCCGGATGATATCCACCTGCCGGATGATATGCGTATTGTCCATGTGTGTCTCCATTTCAAAAGTTGTTTAAATGATATTGACAGTCCCAGCGCATCGGTTATATCATATCGGAATATTCCATGCGTGAAATCAGGGCTTCAAGATAACGGGACTTGACCTGTTGACTGGCCAGCAGTCGTTTTACCGGGGACAGTTTCAGGATTACGCCCAGGACTGCTGCAAGGGCCCGATGGCTGAACAGCACCTTGTTATCAAAAATCAGGTGTTGAAGTGTCCCCCGTTCAATGGCCATGACCACGGCCCTGTGGGTACCATTCAACGGGGTGATGACCCGCCGGGGCAGGGACGTCAACGTGATACTGCCTTCCTTGCAGGACCGGGCACAGAGTCCGCAGCCAAGACAGGTGTCTGTGTTAACCCGGGCCTTTTTCTTTTTAGGGGTTTTGGGATCATTGGCCGATACCAGGGTCATGGCCTCCACCGGGCAGGCAGTGACACAATTGCCGCAGCCGGTACACGTATCACGGTTGGTTTCCGGGATAAAATTGGAAGGGTGCACCGGGTTGAACAGGGCAAACCTGCGGGCGGCGATCATGGCCTCACAGCAGCAGCCACAGCAGTTACAAATAAAATTCACCCGCTCCCTGACATTCTCTCCGAACTGGACCAGGCCGGATTCATACGCCTGGTCCAGAAGGTCAAGGCCCTGTGCTGCCTCCACCGGTTTTGCATGCCCATGTTTGATCAGGGAGGCCGCTGCCGTATTAAAGGTCATGCAGATCTCCAAAGGTCTGTCACAGGCCTGGTGGAGGTGAAGCATTTTATGACGGCAGTAACAGGTACTGATGCCCATGTGGGTTGCGGTTTGAATAACCTGTGAGGCGCGTTCGTAATCCAGAACATGGAGGGCATTCTCATTGGACAGCACCGGCTCGTGGACAAAGACCCGGCCCAGCTGGGTATCGCCCAGGGTAAACAGATGCTTTATAAAATCCTCTTCTACATTCAGATACTGGTAGAACAGCTCACTTAGCACTTTCTGGTCAATATCATGCCGTACCCGCATCATGGCGAATTCAAAAAAACCTGCCATGGGCGGGGGCAGGACATATTGGGATTCTCCGTTTTGATCAATGTCCACCAGGATGGCCCGGGATGCAAGCCGGTCAAGAATTTTTTTGGCTTTGGGCAGGGTCATTTTCCATATTTTAGCGACCTTGTCAGCTGTAACCGGTTTGATGGGAAGCAGGGAGACCAGATGGGCTTCTGTTTCTGAAAACAGCAGGGCCAGGATCTTGTCCAGCAGCCTGGACGGGGGTGCCCCCTGGGGGAAACGGTTGATGCGATCCACCAGACGGGAATAACCGGATTTATTCGTGTGATGTGCCATGGTTCAATATCCTTTGGAACAGGTTCAAAAAATTTTCTCATGAATTTTCCTGCATACGCGTTTTTATATAGGCATTGAAATGCCGGGAATGCAATAAAATTCAACCATCCGTCCCAGGATATGCGGTTCCAAAGATCTGTCGCAGGTTTAATACTGTATGGGTATTAAATGATATAAAGATATGTAAAATATGTAATATTTTTGTAATTCAATTCATACTGCCACCTGTCCACTGATATCTTGTATCCCCTGATATCAAGTGGTTTGCATAGTTGTTAAAATTGAAGGCATGTCTTTTGCATTGACATTATACAACATCCGAACCCGAATATGGAAAGGGCGGGAGGACATGGCATATTATAAAAGAAGACCCACCGGAATGGAACTGCTGATACAGCGGCACACGGAAAAATTTGAAACCGAAGAAAATATTAATTACTATTCATACAAGGATTTTGTAAAAGCAAAGCGAAAATATCTTAAGTATGTGCTTGAAGGGCCATCCTGTGAAGACGAGGCCCCATTATTGTAACACCACCCTTAAAAAAACCGGTTCAGCACCGGGACGAAACGTTTTTCACAATTACGATCAAAGGGGATAGCGAACAGATACGGATGATATGGATATCCATAGAAAGAATGTATGGCGAAAAAAAAATTGGCATTATCGTAAAATTTATGTATGACTGAGAGGTCAGTCTGTTTGCCAAAAAAGAGGGCCATTGAAATATCTATAAAGGGGTGTTGTGTCTGCTGGAAAATTTATTGTCCAAACCGGTTCTGTTGTGTTTTTATTTCTCAGTTTTCAATTTATTTTTTTTTATCAGAACTTAGAGGCCCAGGTGTTAAAAGAGACATTAAAGTTGGCCATTATTCCCCATCGGTCCAATTTTGGCAATGAGCAGGCATATGAGGTGGTGATAAAATTGCTGGAGCAAGAAACCGGGGTCAATTTTCAATGGGTCGGAAGCAAGACCTATGGCGATGTGATTGAAAAACTGAGAACCAAACAGGCAGATATCGGTTATGTGGGACCCTTTGCTTATGTCGAAGCCCAGGATGATTTTGGGGTCCGGTTAATTTGTCGCACCCTCAGTAAACATGCTGATGAATTTTATCATGGTATCATCATTACACGAAAAGACGCTGGTTCTGCTAACCTCCAGGACCTGAAAGGAAAAAGTTTTGCCTTTACAGACCCAAAATCCACTTCAGGTTTCTTGTTTCCCATGGCCCGGTTGATGAATGTGGGTATTTGCCTGGCGGATTTTTCAGAGGTTACCTATTTAAAAAGACATGTAAACACTCTCCTTGCCGTTTATAACGGTCATTCACATGCCGGTGCCACTTCCACTACAGCACTGAATAAAATAAATATTAACTTTGATCAGATAAAAATTTTGTGGAAATCCAATCCCATCTATCGGGGCCCCTGGGTTGCCCGGAAGGATATGCCCGAAGCCCTGTTTTTTAAGATTAGAGCGGCAATGCTGAAGATCACCCGGCACAAAGATGCAAAAATGATTTTTGAGGGCCTTAGTACCAAGGGGTTTGTGATCGGCAGGGATGCTGATTACAACAATGTTCGTGACGTCATGGCAATAATGCGCCTGGGCACAAAGCAAAGTGAGTAAGTCGCATTTTTTTTCACCGTTATTCCTTATAGAAGGTCAACCGTTTTGTTGTTAAACAGTATCCGTCAGAAAATCATCTGTTCCGCCTTTTCATTAGGGCTTGTCATCATTGCGGTGTTTGCTTTCACGTCTTATTTTCGCACCATCAACGCCATGCAGATGGAAATCCAAAAACATGGAACAGCCATTGTAAAAACATTTACCCAGATGGCCACGACCTATATTTTTGAGAGCGATTATATCACCTTGCTGGATAATGCGAATGAACTGATTGAAAACAGCGATATCCTTGAGGTCACGATACTGGATACCCATGGAAAAATTTGGGTCAGCACAGATACGCAGCTGTCCGGAAAGTTAAATATAGAACCTTTTTATCAGGATATTCTAACCAGAAAAAAGATAACGCATAGAAAAATCATGCATAACGGTCAAACGGTTATGGAGTTCGTCAGTCCCATCGTTGCATTGGGAAAGGTGCTGTATTTCCTGAAGATAGAAATATCATTGAAGGATATACAAAATCAAGTGGCAGGTCGGATAAACGACATCATCATCATTTCTCTGGGGATGATTGTCCTGGCCATTTTTTTGGGAATTTTCCTTTCACAATTAGTGACCGATCCTTTAAAAAAGTTGGTTAAAGGCACCAATGAAATTTCTCAAGGTAATTTAAACTACAAAATTAAGGTGTATTCTTCGGATGAAATCGGAACCCTGACGAAATCTTTTAATTTAATGACGGATAATCTGAGAAAAGAATTATCCAAACGGAAACAGGCAGAAGAAAAAATTGAACGCGCCCGGGATGAGCTGGAAATTCGAGTAAAGGAGAGAACCGCTGAGCTTCAGCAGCAAATTGAAGATCGGATCATCGCTGAAGAAAAATACCGCATGCTCATGGAAGCCTCTTCGGTTTCCATCGTCGTCTATGACATGAACGGAATCCCGGATTACATTAATCCGGCCTTTACCCAGACGTTTGGATGGACCCTGGAAGATTTAAAGGGACGAAAAATTGATTTTGTACCTGAAAAAGAAATGCCCCATACCCTTGAAATGATTGAGCGACTCAAACGAGGGGAACGTTACCAAGGTTTTGAAACCCGCCGGTATAACAACAAAAGAGAATCCCTTGATGTCAGTATCAGCTTTGATGTCTGGCGGGAGCGTGACGGCACCCCCAAGGGGAGTGTGGTGATTTTACACGATGTTACCCATCGGAAACAACTTGAGATGCAGCTTTTTCAATCCCGGAAAATGGAGGCTGTGGGAACGCTTGCCGGAGGGATTGCCCATGATTTTAATAATATTCTTTCTGGTATTGTCTCCTATTCTCAGTTAGCTGAAATGCATGTTGAAAATCCTGAACGGGCAAAGAAACATATTTGCCAGATATTAAAGGGGGCAAAAAGGGCAGCCGGGCTGGTTCAACAAATTCTTGCGTTCAGCAGAAAAACGGATTATCAAAAACAGCCGGTTGAATTTTATCGTGTGGTCAAGGAAGTGCTTAAATTACAGCGATCCTCTTTGCCCCCTGCTATTGAAATAAAAGAGAATATCTTCTCCAGGGCAATGGTCCGGGCAGAATCCACCCAAATGCATCAAATCATCACGAATCTGTGCACCAATGCCGCTCATGCCATGCCTGAAAAAGGCGGCGTATTAACGGTGGTACTGGAAGAAATTGAGGTTTCAGGACAGGCGCGTCTGCCGGATATGGACCTGCTGCCTGGGCGTTATCTAAAACTGACAGTAAAAGACAATGGCCACGGTATGGATAAAAAAACTTTGGAAAAGGCGTTTGATCTATATTTCACCACAAAAGAGGTGGGTAAGGGTACCGGGTTTGGCTTGGCACTGGTCCAGGCAATTGTTGAAGAGCACAAGGGTTATATCAAAGCCGATAGTGCTCCTGGCAAGGGCGCCAGTTTTTATATTTACCTGCCCATAGTGCCCATAGTAGAAAATAAACATGATGTCCGCAGCTTAGAACACACGGTGGTGAATTTAACCGGTGGAACAGAGACGATAATGGTCATTGATGATGACGTGCTCATCCTCAGTGCAACCCAGGAGATGTTGGAAGATTACGGGTATATTGTAATGGCTTTTCACGATGCAAAACAAGCCTTTGATGCATTTAAAAGAAATCCGTATCAATTTGACCTGATCATTACAGATATGGCCATGCCCGGGATGACCGGGGATGCACTCTCTGTCAGTATTCTAACCCTGAGAAATGATGTGCCGATTATCCTATGTACGGGCTACAGCGAGACTATTTCTGAAGGAAAAGCCCTGGAGCTGGGGATTCAAAAATATCTTCAAAAGCCTGTTGAAAGTCAAACCCTGCTGTTGTTGATTCGTGAATTGCTGGAAAACAATATAGAGACGTGGGATTCAATCGATATTCCATAATTTTCCTGCCTTCTTTCCGGGAAGTTCACCGTGTGGGCTTCCTGGAAAGGGGTGTCTTTCTTTGCCGAAACAACAGGCACTTCAGAATCCTTACATGCATTGGTCCTGACTATTTGTTTTTTAATTGTTGGATTATCGAAAAGAGCATGATAATTTAACGGGTGGGGGTCGCCATCACAACCCATGCACAACCGCCTGCAACCCTTTGGCTTGGTGTGTTAACGGCTGCAGTGGGACTCCTTCCGGGTGACCAGGATTTGGGGCGCTTATTTTTTCTTGGAACGGCGCTTTCACTTTCCCGTGTGATAATGATCCAGAAAATCAGAAATGAGAATAACGATATAGAGGCATTGGACCGGCATTAAATGATAAAAAGAGATCATGGCATTTGGGAAAGCCCATAAAATTGCCATTAATAAAATGATGGGGTAAGGAGGAACGCAACATGAAAAGCTTATTTGATCCTATAACTGTGGGACGGTATAATTTAAAAAATCGAATTGTATTAGCCCCCATGACCCGGGGACGTGCCGGTTCAGAGCGCATCCCCAATGACCTGATGGCGGATTATTATTTTCAGCGGGCATCTGCCGGGTTGCTCATCACCGAAGCCACTGTCGTTTCAAAACAGGGCATCGGATGGATTGATTCCCCGGGAATATACACCAATGAAATGGTAAAAGGGTGGCAGAAGGTCACTCAGCGAGTAAACCCAACAGGAACGCCGATCTTTTTACAGCTCTGGCACTGCGGCAGGGCATCTCACAGTGATTTCCACAATGGAGATACCCCGGTTTCCGCTTCAGCTGTCAGGCTGGAAGGTGACGGCATCCATACACCCTTAGGAAAAAAAGAGTATGAAACCCCTCGTGCCTTGACCGTTAATGAAATTAAAGCCATTGTTGATGATTACCGGAAAGCGTCTGTCAATGCAAAAACCGCCGGTTTTTCAGGCGTTGAAGTACATGCCGCCAACGGATACCTGATTAATCAGTTTCTGGATTCAAAAACAAATCTCCGAAATGACTCCTACGGTGGAAGTCGTGAAAATAAATTTCGATTTTTGAAAGAGGTGCTTGATACCACCCTGGAAGTCTGGTCACCGGAACAGGTTGGCGTCAGAATATCACCCAATGGCGTTTTTAACGATATGGGCAGCCATGATTTCAGAGAGACCTTTTTGTATGTCGCAGAAGAATTAAACAAATTGAATCTGGGGTATCTGCACATCATGGATGGCCTTGCTTTTGGGTTCCATGAAAAAGGTGAGCCCATGACCTTGTCTGAATTCCGAACAGTATACAAGGGTGTCGTTATGGGCAATTGCGGGTACACCAGAGAATCTGCTGAAGAGAGAATCGCAAATGGAGATGCAGATCTGGCAGCCTTTGGCAGACCATATATTACCAATCCGGATCTGCCGGAACGGTTAAAGAATGGCTGGCCATTGAATCCTTTTGAAGATATGTCATTATGGTATTCACCAGGACCTGAAGGATATACAGACTATCCGCCTTATAAGCAGCCGGATTCGATAAGTTGAGGTATAATGATGTTGCTCCCCCCCCTATGTTTGTGATACTTCCATGGAGTTTTATTTGACGGGTTGTTTCTTTGATAAATAAAAAGGGTCGATCCTGATTTTATCTGGCTTTAAAGCATACAATTGGTTCTAAATGATGACGGTCTATGAAAAGGTACAAATATCATCGGTATTTCTAAATTCATCGACCATGTTTATAATGAAAAAATTTCAAGATATTCTGAACAAAAGGACGCTGAATAAACACCATGATAACCTTACCTTTTCTATCCGAATCCTTTATGGGGTTTGCAGCCATATTTGTCTGCATCGGTTTTGCGTTGTTGGCTCTGGGCCAGTCCGCCAGCAACGAAGTCGGCCCCGGATACTGGACCACGGGGTTTTTTTTAAACAGTGCGGGCTTTATATCCTGGGCGGGTACGGTCACATCACGGCCCTGGTTATTTTTTAGTGCCGGCGAAGTTCTACACATGCTGGGGTTTATCACATTGGTTTACGGCGCCTATCGATTCACAGGAAACGTATTTCAGCGGCGTAATATTTATGTTTTGATTGGATTTGTCGTTGTCTGGCTTGGAATCATGACCATGGGCTTGATGACTCACCATAGACCTGGATCGTTTTTTCTGCTCATGGTTCTGAGGGCGGTGCTCTTTCTTTGGGCCGGCAGCATGATATTGAGGAATATATCCACAAAGTCAGTGGCTGGCCGCAGGCTGGCCGGATGGGGATTAATGGCCTGGGGGATATATGTACTTTTGTTCCCTTTTATTTGGCAATGGCCCTGGTGTCTGCCCCTGGCATTCGGGTTTTTGGTGGGGTTTCATGTCCTGGCGGGCATGGGTATGATGATTTTGGTTGTTGATCGGATGCGAATTCGTGCCGAGACCAGTGAAAAGCATGCCCGGCACCTTGAGGGACTGCTGCCCATTTGCTCTCATTGTAAAAAAATACGAGATAAGCATGATCACTGGCATCGGATAGAAACGTATATCCGAGAGCGTTCTGATGCGGAATTCAGTCATGGCATCTGTCCTGACTGTTTAAACAAGTTCTATGGTGATGAGGACTGGTTCATTGAGATGAAAACGAAAAAAGAGGGGGGTTGATAATGCGGGAATCCCGAATATTAGATCCGGTCAGCAAAGATGAAAAAAAGGAGGTCCAATGACACCGGCCATAAATTGTTTGAAAAAATCAAACATCAGCTACCAGGTTCACCATTATGACCACGACCCGAATTCTAAAGCGTATGGTGAAGAAGCAGCTGAAAAATTGAAAGTTTCTTTTGACCGAATTTTTAAAACGCTGGTTATTTTAATTGATAATAAAATTCTTTCCGTTGCAATGGTTCCGGTATCCAGGCAATTGGATTTGAAAGCAGTTGCCACTGCTTTGGGATCAAAAAAAACCGCTATGGCAGATAAAAAAGCAGTTGAACGATCAACCGGATATATTCTGGGTGGTGTCAGTCCCATTGGACAAAAGAAACAATTAAAAACAATACTGGATCGGTCGGCGTTAAACCATAATACAGTTTTTGTGAGCGCCGGACGTCGGGGTCTGCAAATCGAACTTTCACCGAAGGATTTGGCTTCCCAGACCCATGCGATATATGGTGACATCAGTAAATAGAAAACCCAACGGGTGATTTGATTTCCGCCTGTTAAGTATGGTAGTTACCGTTCAGTGGGGTTGATTTCTATTTATGCTTGGGGTCAGGCTTTCTTTTAGATCTGAAGACCGAAAGTTGAGCAGGGAGAATGATAAAATGAGCATTGAGCCGGTGAAAAGAGCAATATTACCGAATCTGAAGGATTTTAAGCGGTTTTGGCAAAGCAAAGGGCCGTTTAAGTATGCATTAACCAGTAAAGATTTTCCACCGGTTCTGCTGGAACCTGAAGAATGGATTTTCTCAAATGATGTCAAAGTCCTTTTAAAGGAGTTGATGCAGTTTGATAATCGGAAAATGAAAATTGTCAAAGCCCCGTTCAATCCCGACAATAAAAGTATCTTGCGGCCTGAGATGCTGAGTCCATGGAAAATTAACCATTTCCCCGAAGAATGGAATGTTTGTGTCTGTGACCTCTTTGTTCCGGAAGGCCATTTGACGGGGATTGTCCTTGATATGATTGAAAAGCATGACGACAGCATCGACAGAAAGGATGTTGAACAGGCATTTTTCCATTGCCTTGAATCCTGCATGGATCAGCTTGGATACCTGTATTTTAAGCCCCGGGGATCATCCCCCTATGCAGCCCTGAAGTCCTATCTTGCCGAATGGGAAGAAGATGAACAGGATGCCGGTCTGCTGTAATGGTTAAATGCTGCCGTCCACGATTAGCGTTGCCAGCATCTCCTTATAATTGATGCCGGCTTCACCGAACCCTTTTGTCCCGTATTTCATATTGCCTTCCAGGACATAAAAGTTGTTGTCGTGCTCAATGATATCGATGCCCACATCATCCCAGCCACATTTTAAAGCGGTTGTGAGGGCCAGATCAAGGGCCTTGGGGGGCAGGGCGGCAAAACTGATCGTCCCGCCCTGGGAAAGATTGGTTTTGAAATTGCCCCTGGTGGCAATCCGCCAGTAGGCAAGTCGTATTTTATTGCCGATAATGATGATTCGCATATCCCGTTCAATGGGAAGATATTCCTGGATATAGGCAGGCCCTTTGTGCTCTAAATAGCGGGAAAGGTCCCGGGTCGTTTGAATCAGATGCACATCATTGCCTTTGGCAGACCCCCTGGCTTTTTTACCGATAAATGGAAAGGTAAACGTATCCAGGAGGGCCTGCTTTTGTTTTTTTCCATAAAAAATTTTTGTTTTTGGATGGGGAACGCCAAGCATGTGAAATATGGCCGTCTGTTTAATCTTGTCCAGGGCAAACTTATAGGTATGAAAGCTGGGGAAGGTTCTTTTCCCCATGGCATTAAACAGGTCTGCATAAAATGCGGTGGGGTAATAGATTTTTTTTGCCTTTAGAATCCGTCGCTGTTCCTGGGCAGAATACATTTGAAAATCGGGCTTAAACCCAAGGGTTTGAATGGCCGGATATCGTTTTAATCGGGCACCTAACGCAACGGGTCTGTTCTTCAATTTGGGGTCCTGAGCATATCTGGCTTGCTTTTCCGGTATCCGTTTGGATTTTTTATCTGCCAGTTCCAAGTGTCCCGGCACATGTCGGTCAGGGGTTTGTTTGCTTCCCATCCCAGGGCTGCTTTAGCTTTGGCAGGATCGGCCCAGCAGGCGGCGATATCACCGGGTCTTCTGTCGACAAGTCTATAGGGGATTTTTCTGTCACTGGCAACTTCAAATGCATTGATGATGTCCAGGACTGAATAGCCGTGACCGGTTCCTAAATTATAAATCACCACGCCCGGACGGGTAAATAGTTTGGGTAAGGTTTTGATGTGGCCCAATGCCAGGTCCACCACATGGATAAAATCCCTGACACCGGTTCCGTCCGGGGTATCATAATCATTGCCAAAGACATTGAGCTCGGGCAATCGACCCACGGCTACCTGGGAAATATACGGTACCAGATTATTTGGCAGACCAAACGGATCTTCACCGATTTCCCCGCTCGCATGGGCGCCTACAGGGTTGAAATACCTTAACAGGGCGATATTCCATTCGTTGTCAGACCGGTAAAGATCCTGGAGGATTTCTTCTATCATCAGTTTTGTCCGGCCATAGGGATTGGTTGCTGACAGGGGAAAATTTTCTTTAATGGGAAGGGATGCCGGATCTCCGTAAACGGTTGCCGAAGAAGAAAAAACAATGTTTTTTACGTTAAATTCCCTCATGATCTCAAGGAGATTCAAGGTGCCGGTAATGTTGTTATGAAAGTATGTCAGCGGCATCATCACAGACTCCCCCACCGCTTTCAACCCGGCAAAATGAATGACCGCATCTATTGTATGGTCCGAGAAAACAGTGGCGATCTCATTTTTGTTCAACAGATCTGCGTTGTAAAAGTCAAGGGATTTGCCGGTAATTTTTTTTACCCGGGTCAAAGATTCTTCAGAACTATTGGAGAGATTATCCACAACAACAACGTCATAGTTTTCATTTAAAAGTTCCAGGCAGGTGTGACTTCCAATATATCCGGCACCACCTGTGACCAGTATTTTCATAGAAAATCCTTATAGGGTTTAAGGGTGAATGGTTTGTTGATGGCGGTTTCTAAAAATAGATTGCGGCAGATGCTGCATTCTTTACACGCCTTTGTACAGTTGGTTACCATGTTAAAAAAGCCGGGATCAAGCTTTTTGTTTTTAATATGGTAATGGTCGGATAACCAATGGGTGGCATCCATGAGCTCCAACAGGTTTCCTTCAAACGATTTTTGGATATAGGCACAGATGCAGCGGCAAAGAAAATTTATCCCCAATGTTCTTCCACACAGCTTGATGGTATCAGCTATGGCCGCATAGGCATCAATATCTTCGGGTCGAATAAACGGAGATTTGAAAAATTTTTCCGGGGTGTTGAAGAAATATACATGACATCCAATGGCATGATTTGTCTGAAAGGTTTTATTGGCAACAGAACCCGTGTTTGAAAATGAAATTTGAGCATCATGGACAAATTTGAAGGGACAGTGATAAATGCAGCCTTCATTTGCAAGCAGTTCAATCCGGATGGGGGGAAATTTTTTTCTGATGTCATTGCCGGTTTTTTCCAATTGGCGAATGTCTCGGTTTAAGGATCGGTCAAGGACAATTTTTCCGGGAAATTTAAAGCCGCTCTGTTCGATGATTTCAAACATTGCCATTGCTTTTTGAGAAGAATCAATCATGCAGTTTATCCCCGGTACCGCTTCAAGGCAGGCAAGAATATCTCTTTTGGTGCCGGACAGTGCATTCAGGAAGTAAGCATCAGAAAAAACAATGCCCGTGAGATGTGAATGAGCAACCAAATACTCGAGTTTGTCCAGGATTTGATTTAAAAATGATGTGTCATGGTAGAGACCGGGGTGGATAAACCGGGTGTTCAGTAAACCATATGCCTTAACAGATTTCAGGTGGTGTAACCCTTTTGACAGTTCTTGAAGCGTGGCTGGGTTGCACCTCATCCTTGAATCCAGAACCTGGTCTGAATCGAGTGAAAAATAGACCGATTCAATATTTTGGATCTCATTTTTCAAAAAGGTTGTGTATTCTTCATTTGGTATGAACGGTACAGACAGTTTCATGCCAAAGATTTTACAATATTTGGATGATTTAAAGCAATAGAAATAAAGGAAATTGGAAATCGAACATTGACAGGCCCAAACTGTGTGGTTAAAATTAAACTATTCAGGCAATGTATTCCTGAAAATTAAACAAACGAATAAGGAGAGTTATACCATGATTGAATTGACAGATCCTGCAAAAACGCAGATCGATGACTATTTTCAGGGCAGGGAACCTACCCCTATTAGAATTTTTCTCAATTCCGGCGGCTGAGGGGGTCCTTCCCTTGCCATGGCTCTGGATGAGCCAAAAGATTCGGATGATAGTTTTGAAGTTAAAGGCCTGAAATTTGTTGTTGACAAAGAGTTTATGGAAAAAGCGGAAACCATTAAGATTGATTTTACCGGGATGGGATTCCATCTTGACTCCAATATGGAAATGGGACAATCCGGATGCTCCAGTTGCGGTTCCGGTGGTTCCTGCGGAGATTAGCAGTTTAGATTGTTTAAAAGAGAAGGTGTTTAACTTGCGTGAACATCTTCTCTTTTAGTAATACCTGTATTTTAACCGATCAATGGTTTTTAAATCTGCTTTGAAAGGGTTTTCAGGCTGTGTCGGTTTTTTTATTTCATGAGATGCGTAAAACGGCGTTTTCCGGATGTTTAAATTATACGCTTCAATCATCAGTGTTTCAAGATTGATTACGTCTTCAATATTATAGGCCAATAAGGTTTCAAGCGCTTTTGGGTTTCCATTGCGTGTGTACTCATTCCACAATAACACGGCAAAGTATCCGTCCACCCCTTCCAAGTCCTGCCGGTCGATATTTAAGGCTTTCTCACATTTTTTTAACCCGCCCTTAAATCCAAGATGTTTCAGGATATACCGCAAGTCAATTTGTGCATGGGGCAATGTGATATTAAAATATCCCTCAATGAAGGGGATGTCAAAACTTCTGCCATTATAGGTGATAAGCACGCTGTAGTTTTGGATGTCATCTAAAAACTGGTCAAGGTTTTTTCCATGAACATAATAGGTTATCTGCCTGCCGTTATACAGGGCAATGGTTGTAATGTGTGAGCCGGAAGACAGGCCGGTTGTTTCAATGTCCAGATAGGCGCAGAACGGTCTGAATTCCGGGAATAGCCTGAAATGTTGATTGGATGGGAGCAGGGCCTCAAAAAAACCAGGGTTGTTGTTTTCAAGATGCTGATTTGATGCCGCTGCAAAGGTTTTGATGTCTTTTATTTTTGAGGCGGACAGGTTTAAACCGGAAAAGTTTGTATCGGCCTTCCAGTTGAATATATTTGACCGCCATATTTTTTTCTCTGTTACCGGCCCGATTCCTGGGATATGAATAAAGGTATTAATGAGCATTATTGTTCCTTGGCATAAAAGTTATCCGCCTTTATATACCGAATGGGAAAAATATAATAGCAGGAATAAACAATGGGGCTGGGTTGACCCGTATCCTTCATCATGATAGCGTTAATACAATGGTTTGAATTAAATTGTCAGGGTTCTGTTATGAAAAAAATGGGTAGGTGTCTTTTGGTATTGCTGGTCGGAGGGGGGGTTCTATTTTCCCTTGCCGGCTGCGGAGAAAGGGAAAAAACTCAAAATGAACTGGCTGTCGGCAACTGGACACAATTAAGAAACAGGGCCTATATCCTATTGATAACCAACCCCAAAGGAGAATGGAATTCTTCCGTCAGGATTTCGGATGCAACGTCAAAAATTGTTAAGTCCAAAGGGAATGCAAAAGGGAAATGGCACATTGAACAAGATCAGATGATTTTTACTGTTTTAGAGTCGGATATTGAAGAAGCCTGGACGAAAAACACCACTATTTTTTTTGATATTGTTGGGATAATGGAAAATGAAATGCAGCTCAAGGACGAATCCGGCCGGATTGCTGTCTGGAAAAAGACAAATGTTAAAAAAGCCGCAATCGTGGAGGATGGCCTGGAAATTATTTTGCCCATGGGCACTGTTGTTGTTAATTTAAATAAACACAGATCAAATGATAAAGACCGATATTTGTGTTTAAATTTGAATCTGGTGCTCAAAGACCTGATGCCGGACCAGGAAATTCCACAAATTCATCCCAAAGCTCGTGATGCGGCAATTACTTTTTTAAGCAGCCTTGTCTTCAATGATGTAAAGAGTTTTGACCGGATTAAAGCCGGGAGCAGAAAACTGGTGGATGTGTTAAATCCTTATATGAAAGGATTTATTAAAGACATTGTTATTGAACATGTCATTGTTGCAACTGAAATTGATAAAGTGGAAGAATTCATCATTGAACATACGCTGAAACCGACACCAGATTCTGAGGCCGGGGAAGAAGGGGAGGAAAATGCAACCGAAAAACAGGGTTAATCTTTTGACTTTGTGACGATCAATGTTCCATTTTTAATGGAAACGGTTGCGACTGTTTCTTTGAAAAAATTACTGATGCCAAGACTTGAACCCATTTCAATGGTTGCATGGTTCAACGGATATGCAAGTCCCTTCAGGGTGATGCCGGTTACTTTTTCTGAAATGGGAAGAATGGATACCAGGTCCCCGGGATGGCCTTTCAGTTCTATAAAATCCGTTACCACATGGATTTCGTTGTTTTTATTGATGATCCTGGCCGGGATATGTTTCAGGGCAAGGGCTTTTAATAGAAAAATATTGGCCAGGGTATGATCCAGCCGGGTGCCGGTGGCGCCTAAAAATGTAATATCTGTTGCATGGTTCTCCAGTGCCCATGAGACGCACAGCGCAGCATCACTGTGATCTTTTTTTGTGGGAAAGGCCAGTGTTTTTACCTGGTTCTTTTTGAAAAAGGTTTTATCTTCCGGACGGATGGAATCAAAATCACCGATCATTACATGGGGTAAAATATTTAATGCCTTCAGGTGCCTGGCGCCACCATCGGCACAGATGATCAATTGAGCAGCCTTGATGATGCGTATCATATCCCTGGTATATTCGAGATCCCCATTGGCGATTATTACACATTTCATACGCCCGTTATTATCATGAAACGCACCCCAGGGAAACAGGTAATCTTTTTATCATAACTTGACTATTTGGCCGCTAACTTATATTTTTCTGGAAATGAAAATCGTTACGATTATAAACAGATATATGTTAAAGGAATTTTTGTCTCCTTTTGCTATCAGCCTGTTCTTTCTGACCTTTGTCTTTTTGATGACACGGATACCGGAAATTACCAATATGGTTGTGAATTATAATGCGGATATTTCATCTGTTGCGCTTATGGTGGTGTATACCCTGCCCATATTTTTGAAATATACCATTCCCATGTCGGTTATGATATCCATCCTGTTGACGGTCATGCGCATGTCCCAGGAGAATGAAATTGTGGCATTAAAAGGAGCGGGAGTATCTCTTTATAAACTATTGCCGCCAGTATTGATTTTTTGTTTTTCAGGGGTCTTGTTGTGCATGTGGGTGACGGTTTTTGGGGTATCCTGGGGAAAATTATCGGTTAAAATGAAAAGTATGGAGCTTGCACGGTCCAGTATTGATGCCGCCCTTCAGGAGAGACAATTCAATTCTGAATTGGAAGATGTGATGATTTACGTCGCCCACGTGGATATGAAAACCAAAGCATTAAAGGATATTTTTATTGAAGACAGGAGAACAACAGGGGTTGTTAATATTTCCATTGCCCCTTCAGGAAGATTGATCCGACTTGAAGACGATCAGGTGTATACCATACGGCTGCATAATGGGATGATCAATCAGGTGGATATTGATGAAAAATCTGTGAGCAGCCTCAGGTTTGGTGACTATGATATCAATATTGATTTAACCGCTATGAACAAAGGTAAACATACCATTTCAAAAGAATTGGATGAGCGAAGCCTGTTTGATCTGATACAGTTTATCCGATCCGGTATTAAAGACAAAGCCCATTTGAACGCAGCGCTCATGGAACTTCATGAAAAGTTTTCAATTCCCTTTGCCTGCCTGACCTTGGGTCTCCTTGCCTTCCCCCTGGGGGTTCAATCGGCATCCCTCAGGCGGTCTTCAGGATTTGGCCTGGGGATATTTTTTTTCCTGTTGTATTATCTGCTGCTTGCTGCAGGCTTATCCGCAGGTGAAACAGGCCATTATCCGCCGGTTCTGGGGATGTGGCTGCCAAATGTCATTATGGGAGCTGCCGGCGTTTTTTTTCTGGTCAGGAATGCCAGAGAAAGACCGGTCCAATTGCCACAATTTATAATAACCATGGCATCTGTCATAAAAAGACGGTTTGCAAAAAAAGTATAACATATGGGGTGTCTTCATAAATACTGGTTAAAAGAATTTGCCAAACTTTTTTTAATCATTCAATTGATGATCCTGGTACTATTCGTATTTATAGATTATCTGTCCAAGATGGATCGATTTTTAAACGCTGATATTACCCTTATGGGGGCCATGGGATACGTCCTTTTAAAAGTGCCTTTCATGTTTGTGCAATTAACACCGGCAAGTGTTTTGCTCGCAACAATTATCGTTTTTGGAGTGATGAACAGGAACAATGAACTTTTGGCCATCAGGTCCAGTGGTATCAGTATCTATTCGCTTGTTAAGCCGGCCATCCTGGTCGGGCTGATTTTTTCCGTTTTGATATTTTTTTTAGGAGAAACCATTGTGCCGCTTTCCATGGGCAAGGCCAATTATATTAAAAATCATATTATAAAAAAGAGACACAATTTTTATGTTGCCCGGGAAAATATCTGGATCAAATCCGAAAATAAACTGATCCACATCAATTATTATGACCCGGTGCAAAAGTCGGTTGCCGGTGTCACGATTACCGCTTTAAGAAAAAATTTCAGTCTTGAGTCACGAATCGATGCCCGGATTGGATATTATACGGACGGCCAATGGGTGTTTGAACAGATTATCGAACAGATCCATGCAAAAGATTCCTTGGATTATGATGTGAAATTATATGATAAAAAAAGCGTTCCCCTGTTATTTAAGCCCGAGGATCTGGGGGCAGTGTCTAAAAAATCTGAGGAGATGAGTTTTTCTGAATTGCGAAAATATGTTAAAAAGGTTGAAACAGAAGGATATGATGCCACAACCTATCGGGTCGACTTGAACGGGAAAATTGCATTCCCTTTCATTTGTATTATCATGGTCTTGACAGGTGCTGCCACGGGTATGAGATCTTTTGCAAAGGAAAATATGCCGGCGGCCGTTGCCATCGGTGTTGTGATTGCCTTCATGTATTGGACCCTGTATGGCTTTTGCCTGTCACTGGGATATGGTACCATTTTGCCACCCGTCATCAGTGCCTGGACAGCCAATCTGTTTTTTTTATGTTTTGGAATCCTGTATTTGATCAACGCAGAATAACACTCACCTTGCCAGGAAAGTCATCTGAATGATTTTTTTTTATAAAATACTGATAAACAGTTTGTTTTTTGTTGTCCTCCCACTTCTACCGGTTCTGTGCGTTTTCTCAGAAAAACGTAGATCCACATTGGGCTTTCGATTGGGTTTCAGGACGGGTTTGAATCCAAAACAGGCGGGGAAAAAAAGAATCTGGATACACGCCCTTTCCGTGGGGGAAGTTAAATCCGCCCTGCCCTTTATCACCGCATTTAAAAAGAAATACAGGGACATGGATATCGTTTTTACAGCATCAACAAGGACCGGTTTTGATATGGCAGACCGCTTGTTTTTGAAAAAAAAGGTGGTAGATCAGCTGGGATATTTCCCCCTGGACCTGGGGTATACCGTTAAAAAAATCTGTCGGCAAATAGCGCCTGATGCTGTTGTCCTTGTTGAAACAGACGTGTGGCCCAATTTTTTATACGAGATGAACAACCGTCAAATCCCGGTGATTTTAATTAATGCCAGGCTTTCAAACCGCTCCTTGAACGGATATTTAATTTTTCGAAAATTTTGGGCCCGGGTGTTTTCTTTTTTTACCCGGATCATGGTACAAACCCCATTGGATGAGGAACGGTTTCAGCGTTTGGATATTGATAAACGGAAAATACGGGTGGCGGGAAATATTAAATTTGATCAACCATTTGAAAATATAGATAAACCGATTGCTGACGGTATGAGGCATCGTTTGGGGATTCAAAAAAAAACCAGGGTGATTATCGCCGGCAGTACCCATGAGGGAGAAGAAAAGATGCTTTGCCGGGTATACAAAGCGGTGAAGAAACAGTTTCCAGGAGTGTTAATGATCCTTGCGCCAAGGGACCCCAAGAGATGTTCAACACTGCAGGCGTATTTTTTGTCCCATCATGTCCAGGCCGGTCTGATGTCAACACTGGATGCCGGCAAAAACCCCCCGGATATTGTCCTGGTGGATAAAATGGGAGAACTCTGTCGGCTGTATGCCATTTGTGATGTGGCGTTTATCGGGGGATCACTGGTCCGGCAGGGCGGGCATAATCCTTTAGAGGCGGCTGCGTTTTCCAAACCCATTCTTTTCGGGCCTGATATGTCGGATTTTTTATTGATATCAACCCTGCTCCGGGATAACGGGGGGGCCAAAATTGTGGCATCGGAATCAGAACTGGGCCATGAAATTGAAAAAATCTTGGGAAACACCCCCCTGCAGCAGCAGATGGGCATTCAAAATTTTCAAGTCTTTTCATGGAATTCCGGTGCGGTTCAAAGAATCATCAAGGAGATGGAGCACCTTAATATTGTTTGAAACATGGCTCAATAAAACAGAGAAAAAAATTACATCGATTTCAAACCGGGAGTATACACCCGGGAAGTTTTCCCTTGAACGGGTTCTGGTGGGAATTTCATATGGGTATGGGTGGGGGGTAAGGTGTCGGCTATGGTTGTATAAATCAGGTATTCTGAAGCAAAAAAACTTGCCCTGTTTTGTCATTTCCATTGGGAATATTGTTGTCGGGGGGGCTGGGAAAACACCCATGGCCATTTATCTGGCAGGGCTGCTGAAAGAAATGGGAAAACGACCGGTTGTCATCAGCAGGGGGTATAAGGGCACGGTTAAGGATGATGCCGTTATTGTTTCCGATGGTGACCGGATTTTTTCAAATACCCGGGAATCAGGGGATGAACCCTATATGATGGCCCAAAGAAGATCTTTCCCCGTAGTGGTGGGTAAGGACCGGTTCAAGGCGGGCATACGAGCCATGGAAGCCTTCAATCCTGATGTGATTGTCCTTGATGATGGATTTCAACATTTGAAACTTAAAAGAGATTTTGACCTTTTGCTTTTGGACTATTCAACCCCTTTGGGTAACAGCCGATTCCTTCCCGCCGGTCGTTTGAGGGAAACCCCTCAAATGTCAGCACAACGGGCTGACGCGATCATTTTTACCAGAAGTTTTGAAACAGATGAAACACCTGAACAGGTGAAGGCTGTTTTGCATCATTATCCGGGGTGTCCCTGGTTTAAAACCTTTCATCGGCCGTTTATTGCTCAACAGATTGTGCCGGGGGAAACTATAAAAAACGGTATCACTTCTGTCAAAGGGGTATGGGGGAGAAAAGCCGTTCTTTTTTCAGGGCTTGCCCAAAACACCTCTTTTTATCATACCATGGAAGAATTGGGGGTTAATATTCTGGATCATCTTGAATTTAAAGACCATTACAGGTATAAAGAGTCTGATATTTCAAGGATCAACCAGCGAGCAATAGCGGTTTGTGCCGATGTCATTTTGACCACGGAAAAGGATTGGGCAAAAATTGATCAGGATACAAAATGGGGAGTGGATTTAATGGTAATCGGTATTCAAATAGCGTTTGAACAGCCTCAACAATTTGAGTCTTTATTAAGGTCAAGGTTGAAACAAAAATGACGGATGATCAAATTTTCAAGCTTTTAAAGCTGATGGTGAATGGTCTGGCAATGCTGCCAAGACAAGTGTTAACGTTTTTTTCAGATCTATTTGGACTGATCTGGTATACCGTAGATCAGCGTCACAGAAATGTTGTTTTCAAGAATATTCAATTTGCCTACCCGGAAAAGTTTACGCAGGTACAGATCCAGAGATTTGCAAAGACTGTTTTTAAAAATACAGCCGGTATCCTGTTTGAGGTCCTCTGGTCCTATCGGAAAACCCAGGAGGAATTGTTTGAATATATTGTGGTTAACGGTGCTGAATATTTAGACGTCGCTCAAAAAAAAAACCGGGGCGTTATTCTGTTAACCGGCCATTTGGGGAATTTTGAATTGTTTGTTGCGGCTTTGGCAAAAGCCGGTGTGAAACCCTATGGAATTTATCGAAAGCTTGATTCTAAACCCCTGGAACGATTGCTGCTCGAAGAAAGACAGCGATTTGGAACCCAAATGATACCATTACGAGGGGCATCCAAAAAAATTGATGGAATTTTACGCAATGGGGGAGTCGTCGGCACGTTGCTGGACCAGAACGTGGACTGGTATAAGGGGGTCTTTGTCGATTATTTTGGCAGGCCTGCGTGTACCAATAATGGTTTGGCAAAGCTTGTTTTAAGATCAAAAGCAGCGGTGGTGCCAATGTTCATTGTAAAGCAGGAGGAGCAGTATATTATGGAATTCTTACCGGAAGTTCCCTTGCAGGTGACAGGCGATCCCATCAAAGATATTGAAACCAACACCCAGAACTATGTATCTGCTATTGAGTCAATGGTGAGACGATTCCCGGAACAATATTTCTGGGTGCATAACCGCTGGAAAACCAAGCCTTACTGCATCCTTAACAACAATTAATCATGGGGAATCCATTCGTATATGGGTGTTATGAAACTTAGAAATACTTCTCCGGCCACCATCATGATACGGGCTGCCAACTGGGTGGGGGATGCCATTATGACCACTCCTGTTATCCGGGCAGTCAGAAAAAATTTTCCCAGGGCCCAGATCAGTGTACTGGCAAAACCCTGGGTGATTCCCGTGTATGCGCATAATCCAAATGTTGACAGGATTCTGGTGTATGATGCCCATCATCGTCATAAAAAAGGCGTTGGCACCCTGAGGCTTGCCAGAGAGTTAAGGGCATGTCGGTTTGATCTGGCTATTTTGATGCAAAATGCATTTGAAGCTGGCCTGCTGTCCTTTTTAGCCGGCATAACAGAGCGGGTTGGATTTAATACAGATGGGAGAGGGATTCTTTTAAATAAGGGTATTAAATTGAATCCGGCACTGAAAAAGGGTCATTTGATTGATTACTATATCGGCATTCTAAAGGGGGTTTCCCTGGCAGATGACGGCAGAGAACTGGATCTGTTTCTGAGTGATGCTGACAGGGCATTTGCCGCTCATTTCCTGGAACGTGAACAATTTGATTTGTCCAAACCTGTCATGGGCATAAATCCCGGGGCAACAGGGGGAACCGCCAAGCGATGGTTTCCGGAAAGATATGCCCGGGTGTGTAAACAACTGGCGGAAAAATTTAAGGTGAAGCTGCTGATTTTCGGGGGCCCGGCTGATACAGCCCTGGGAGAGTATATTGCCGGACGATCCAATGGTGCCTGCATCAATATTGCCGGTAAAACGAGTCTGGGTCAGGCCTTTGCCCTCATAGAGACATGTTCTTTATTTATCACCAATGATTCCGGTCTGATGCATGCGGCAGCAGCCTTAAATGTCAACCAGGTGGCGGTGATCGGTTCCACGGATTATGTTGCCACATCTCCGTCAAATGAAAACAGTGTCATGGTCAGGGTGCCGGTCCCCTGCAGTCCCTGTTTGAAAGATGTTTGCCCGACAGCACATCAGTGCATGGATAAAATTAGTGTTGACATGGTGATGGAGACCTGCACGTCTCTTTTGAAAACTGTCAGGTAATGACGTTAAAGGGGAAATCTTTGTTTGATACTGTAAAAAAAATATTGATTATTAAACCCAGTGCCCTTGGCGATATTGTGCATTCTCTTCCTTTTTTAGCCAGTGTGAAAAAAAAATTCCCCCTGGCTGAGATAGACTGGGTTGTCGCCCATGGTCTGCATACCTTCCTTGAAGGGCACCCCATGATTAACCAATTATGGGTGATCAAAAAAGACCAGTGGAAAAAACCGGGTCATCTGGCCCGGACACTCAAGGAGATCAATGCCCTCAGAAAAGGCCTGAAGGCTTCGGGCTATGATGTCTCAATTGATCTTTCCGGGTTATTGCGGTCCGGTATCATCACCTATCTGGCCGGCGCAAAAATCAAACTCGGGTTTAAAGCGTCTGATGAAGGCAGTCCTTTTTTTTATACCCATAAAATTCATGGCAGCATGAATATCCATGCCATTGACCGATATATGGAAATTGCAGGGTTTATGGGGTGTGACACTGACACCATAGACTATCCGCTGGCACCCTATGACCCCACGCCACCGATATTAAGGGAACTGCCCCCCCAGTATGGTGTAATGAGTCCTTCAGCAGGAAAACCCGCCAATCGCTGGCCGGCTGAAAAATTTGGCAGACTGGCATCAAAACTGACACTTCCCACGGTTGTGATCGCAAATGCGGCTGAAGCGGGAATTGCGGAACAAGTGGTGGGGCACGCCAAGGGAAATGCCATCTCCGTTGCCGGCAGAACCAGCTTGAAAGACCTTCTGGCCCTGATTGCCGGGGCCTCTTTTTTCGTGTGTAATGATACAGGACCCATGCATATTGCTGCGGCATTAAACATTCCCGTGTTTGCCATTTTCGGCCCGGCCAATCCGGTTAGAACCGGACCCTATGGGTCGATCCATACGGTCATTCAAAAAAAAATGGATTGCGCCCCCTGTTATGCAAAGCAGCCCTGTTCCCATTTCAGGTGCATGAATGAGTTGAGTGTTCAGGCGGTCTTTGATATCCTGGACCAAAAGGTCCGGCAAACATGAAAATTTCTGTTATTGTCACCACCTATAACCGCCCGGATGCCCTTAAAAGGGTTTTGGACGGCCTATTGTGTCAGACCCGGCCCCCGGAAGAAATTATTATTGCAGATGACGGATCCAGTAGTGCCACAAAACAGATGATTCAGCCATATCTTCATCATACCCGGATCCGGATCAAATATGTCTGGCAGGCGGATATGGGCTTCCGGGCGGCCCGGGTCAGGAATATGGCCATTAAAGCCTCCCGTGAAGCGTATCTGCTGCTGCTGGACGGGGATTGTATCCCGGACAAACATTTTGTCCGGGATCATATGGAACTGGCGCAAAAAGGATGCTTTTTCCAGGGGAAAAGGGTTCTTGTGAACCCGTCTGTTGAAAAAAAATTTAACCACCGGTCCTGTAATTCAAAAATCAAACTGATGGTGCATGCATTCAAACGAGAGATTTCTAACCGCCATCACATTTTTCGAATGTCTTTTTTTCCGTCCTACACCACTGGCAAACTGTCTGGTGTCAGGAGCTGTAATATGGGACTTTTCAGGGAGGATATCAAGGCTGTAAATGGGTTTAACCATGATTTTGAAGGGTGGGGCAGGGAAGACTCGGAATTGGTTGTGCGGTTATTCAAATATGGGTTAAAAAGAAAAGAAAATCCCTTTAAGGCCATTTGTTTTCATTTGTGGCATCATGAAAATATTCGAAAAGACCTTGCACGGAATGACCGACTCCTCAGACAGGTGATGGCATCGGAATCCTATGTCTGTAAATCAGGTCTCAGTGACATCGATTAAAAATAAAACAGCTGTATAACCATAACCATCCGGACAGGAGATAAACATAAAAACGTGTCAAAATTATCTGTTTATATCATCGCCTTTAATGAAGAAGAAAAAATACACCAGGCGCTTCAAAGTGTTGACTGGGCCGATGAAATTATTGTTGCAGACTCCTTTAGTACAGATCATACGGCAAAGATTGCAACAGCGTTTGGTGCAAGGGTCATCCAGATACCGTTTAACGGATTTGGAGACCTGAGGAATAAAGCCATTGAAGCGTGCCGTCATGAATGGATATTCAGCCTGGATTCAGATGAGCGATGTACAAAAAAGGCACAGGAAGAGATCCGGAAGATTATGGGGTCACCCGATAGTGCGGATGCCTATTATGTCCCGAGAAGAAACTATTTTATGGGAAAATGGATCCGGCATGCCGGGTTTTATCCTGACTACAGACAGCCCCAATTGTTTAAAAAGGGGACGTTAAAATTTAAGAATGATGCGGTTCATGAACGATATGAGGTGATCAGCCATCAAGACTGCGGTTATTTAAAGGCTTTCATTCATCAGGTACCGTTTAAAAATCTTGAAGAAGTCATTCACAAAGCCAATCGATACTCTACCCTTGGGGCGGAAAAATTACTGGAGACCGGTCAGACTCCCGGTATGTTTAAAGCCCTGTCGCATGGATTCTGGGCTGCGTTTACCCTGTATGTTTTAAAATTGGGGTTTTTGGACGGATGGCCAGGGCTTATTATTGCCTTTGGAAATTTTGAAGGGACCTTTTATAAATATGCAAAATTTTATTTAAAAAAAAAGGGTCTAGAGTCTTTTTTAAACACTACGTTTCCAGACAGTTAAGGCTATGATGGATATTGTTTTAACAGTGTTATGGTTTTCCGGGTTTGTTTATGCCGGCAACCGCTGGTTGAAGATTGATTTTTCATATGCCCCGATTTTTTCTGTGTCCTTTGTCGGAATTCTGCTGTTTGTTTTTGCGGTATCAAATTACCTTAAACCCGCCGCCGGGTTTCTGTGCTCTGCTGGATTCATTTTGTCTGCTATCGGTGGTATTGATGCCTGGCGAAATCGGAGAACCCAGCACTTCCCTGTGCCTGTTCCGCTTTTTATGGTACTTGTCTTATTGATTATCCTTTCATTCCTGGTCCCCCTGGGGATGAAATTTACCGTGATTGATGATTATGTCTATTGGGGGATTATCGGTAAATATTTATATTTGCATCATCACCTGCCCGATGCGAACACGGCCATCATTGAAAGACATCTGGCCTATACACCGGGAACGTCTCTGTTTCATTATTTTTTTTATACACTGACCGGCAGATATAGCCCGGCGATTTCTTATTTTGCTCAAAATATCCTGCTGATCAGTGCTTTTTTTGTTGTTTTAAAAAAAGATGATTTTAAAAGAACCCTTATCTTTTTGTGCCTGTTGGTCATTTTATTAACGCTTTTTTCAGGCAGTATTTTTACCAAATTACAAGTGGATTATCTTCTTTCCATATATTCCTTTGCCGTGCTGTGGATCTATTTTCGAGAACCGCCAACGCTCCTGACTGTGTTCACAATTTCCTTGCCTGCCTGCTTTCTTTTTTTAATCAAGGAAATCGGGATTGCGCTTTGTCTGCTTCTTTTGATGATCATCCTTTTTGATCTTTTTTTTCACAGGGATCTTGATGGGAAAGTCAAATTCAAATCCATTGTCGTTGTTATCTTGACCGGGGGAATTGTTTACCTGTTGAAACAGACGTGGACAGACCACTGTCAGATGATGGAATTTTTGAAATTTAATACGGGTGTAAATATGGACAGTATCTGGCAGGCGGTTCAATTTTTTTCCGATGGGACTGTTCAAAAGGGGGTTTGGCTGTTTGTTAAGGGTATTTTTATTGGCCCGGCAGACAGGCTGAATTTACCCTATGTTTTCTGGTATCTGGCGGTTGTTTTTTTCTGGATCAAGATTTTAAGTAAGCAGACAACCGATAATAAAACGCGGTATGCACGATGCCTTAAAATATTAGGGGCTTCATTTGCAGTATACCTTATCCTGATGTATTTTTTGCAGGTTATTGTTTTCAAGGTTGGTGAAAATTATGACCATACCATAGGCTTGACACGATATCTGAATATTTTCTTCTGCCAGGTGGTCTGTTTTACGCTTCTTTTGTATGGGGATCAATATCTTCAACACATTGTTTCAAATAAGCGGGTGGTTTTTTTTATCACGGGTGTCATTTTGATGATAGGGCTTTCCAGAATCGAAACCGAGCTGCACCGGGACAGCCATTACAATGAGGCGGAACAGGTGGCAAAAAAGATTGAAAAAAATATCGATAAGGGAAAAGAAAATTTGATTGGTATTGTCCCCGGGACCAATGATCATCACCTCGGGATAAAATTGTTGTATCACCTTCTGCCCAACAGGGTAAATCATGACGGTTTTCCCGTACAAGACAAAGACGTATTTTTATCAAGTCTTCAGCAATATGATTTTGTGCTGTTCAACGAGCCAGGTGATCGGATCGAGGAGTGGATACATCCTTTTGTTGAAACCCCCTTTGACAATACAGGGTTTTTTAAGATAATACTGGGAGGAACGGATAACGTGAAAGACAAAATCATAAAATTGGAAAAAGTATTTTAAATTGAGTAAATATGAAAATGAGCCCGGTTGTTTTAATTCCTGCATACAAACCCGATAAAAAGACATTGTCCGGTATCGTGGCGCAGATCGCCGATTTTGATGTGGCAAAGATCATCATTGTAGACGATGGCAGCGGCCCGGATTTTCAATCGGTTTTTGACCATGTAACAACCCTCCCCAAGACCCATGTGTTATCCCATCCAACCAATCAGGGAAAAGGGGCGGCGTTACGGACGGGTTTCCGACATATCCTGGAATCCACTCCCAGCTTCAGTAGTGTCATTACGGTGGATGCTGATGGACAGCATTTGCCCGAAGATGTGGATCACCTCATCCGGACAATCAAACAATATCCTGATTCACTGGTTTTGGGGGTCAGGGATTTTAAAGGCCAGGTTCCCCTGAGAAGTTTTCTGGGAAATAAGGCAACATATCTGATGTTCCGGGGGCTTGTGGGGCAGAAAATATCCGACACACAAACAGGGCTTCGGGGGATTCCCCATGCCATGCTGGAAGATATCCTTTTATTAAAATCCGGCCGGTATGCCTATGAACTTGAAATGCTGCTGGCGTTCGTTCAAAAGAGAGTTCCCATCAAGGAGGTCACGATCACCACCGTGTATGAAGATAACAATGCTGTTTCCAGTTTCCGACCAATGGCCGATTCTTTTCTGGTTTATAAAACCTTATTTTCATGGTGGATTGCCTTCCGGTTCAAACAAGTGCTCAAGTATTCTTTATCCAGTATATGTTCCACCGTTGCAGATTTTGCTACGTATATTCTTTTAATCAACATGTCATGCGGGTTTGTCACCGCATCCATTCTGGCCAGGATTTTATCGGTCATTATTCATTTTTCAGCCAACAAGTATTTTACCTTTTCATATAAAGATGCTCCCCATCTGTTGGAGATCGGCAAATACCTTCTGGTTGTTGCCTTTAACCTTTTTTCATCCATTTTTTTGATTTATATTTTTATTACGTACCTATCGGCCGGAGAGGTGATTGCAAAAGTTATGGCACAATTAATTCTGTTTTTTGCAACCTATGTCCTTTTAAACGGATTTGTGTTTTTAAAACAAAAAAAACATCTTTAAAACGGCTGGCGGTCCAGTTTGATCTGGTGCAGCCGATAGATCCGGATGATATTTCGACCCATCACATCAATGGTATGGTTCTTTTTGACATGGTCCCGGGCAGTTTTAACACGGTTTTGGGTGGCATCCGGATCCGATAATGTCTGTACGATTTTATCGGCCAGATCGGATGGATCTGATGTGTCGAACAATAATCCGGTTTTTCCCGGGTCAATGATATCCACAATACCGCCGCTTTTAGAGCCGATAACCGGGCAGTCACTTATCATGGCTTCCAGAAGCGACTGGGGGACCCCTTCAAAGGGGACACCATTAATGTCTATGGATGGCAGGACCTTGCAGTCAAAGGCCCGGTAATAGGGCCAGGGATCTTCTTTAAATCCTGTGAAATGGAGATGGTCATTGATGTGAAGGGTCGTTGCCAATGCTTTGAGCGAATTTATGTATGTGTCTGACCCTTCCCCCACCAGGGCAATATGATAGCCCGAAAGTCTGGGGCCTGCCTTTTTAAAGGCCTCAAGGATGGTCGCAATGCCCTTGTCCTGGGACACCCTTCCCACAAAGCCGATGAAGCGTGTCCCGGGGTCAAGGCCAAGTTCCCGGGCCAGCATTTTTCTTGCCGTGTCTTTTTCCCACAGCTGATCCGGCTCAACAATACCGCTGGGCATGGAAAAAATTTGCATGTCTTTGAGTTTAAAGACTTTTTGGAGGTGTCTGGTGGTATAATCGGCTGTTGTAAAAATATAATGGCAAAATTTTTTATAAACCATTCGATTATACCAGGAATTTCTCACGTGGGCACTGATATGCCGGGAAAGAATCCTCAAGGGGATCCTGGCTTTTCTGGCGGCAAGGAGCGCTAACTTGGCATCGCTGTTCCCATGGCTATTAATGATATCAGGGGTTTCATTGTAAAAAATAGTTTTTAACAACTTATAATCCTTTATCAGTGAAAGTCGTTTGAATTCGATGCCATAAACCTTAAATCCATGCGCTTTTGCCTTTAAAAACAAGGGGGTATCCCTGGGTGCGGCAATGATAACCGTGTGTCCTTTTCGTTCCATCCAGACCGATTCATTGAAAATACGTTTTTCCAGGCCCCCCCATTGGGTATGGCATGTTGTATGGATGATTTTAAAATGGGAAATCATCATATGGACATCATTTCAGCTTTGCTTCGATCCGCTGGATATCTTCGGGCAGGTCAATTTCCGGAGAGTCATAGGGGGTGATCACCACCTTGATCCGGTAACCAAACTCCAGCACCCTTAATTGTTCGAGTTTTTCGACCTGCTCACAAGGACCGGTGGGAAGCGCCACCAGCTTGTCCAGGAAACTTTTTTTGTAGGCATAAAAGCCCAGGTGCTTGTAGAAATTGGCGGTTGTCTCCCTGTCCCTGGGGTAAGGGATCTGGGCCCTGGAAAAATAAAGGGCAAACCCGTGATAGTCAAAGGTGACTTTTACATCTTTCGGGTCTGTGATTTCCCTTTTGTCTGTGATCTTGAATGCCAGCGTGGACATAACAATCCCTGGGTCATCTGCAAAAGGGGATATCAATTCATCAATGGTTAACGGGTTAAATATGGGCTGGTCTCCCTGGATATTGACAATGATGTCATCCGGTCCAAGATTCAGCATATCTGCTGTCTGGGCCACCCTGTCGGTTCCGGATCGGCAGTCGTCCGAGGTCATCACGGCGTGACCGCCAAATGCCTCCACCGCATTGAAAATTCGTTCATCATCGGTTGCCACAACGGTTTTCGTGACAACCAGAGATTTTTTCGTCTGTTCATACACCCGTTGTATCATGGATTTGCCGGCAACAAGCGCCAAAGGCTTTCCTTCAAAACGACTTGAATGGTATCTGGAGGGTATAACCGCAATCGTCATGGTGTCTCTTTTACATTCTTAGGAATAAGGCGCGTGCCTTATTCCTTGTCATGATATGTTTCCAGTCCTGGCCCAGGCAGTTTTCCCATAACGGTTCAAGGCCAAGGGCGACGGTGATCATTCGGTCAACCTGTTCGGGGTCAAGATCTTTCACCAGGCCCCGGGGCAGTTCCATATCGCATTTTTTCATCATGGTTCGAAATTCTTTGACCCCTTCAGGATAGATATCTTCCAGGTAGTCAAACACAATACAGCATCCGATGCCATGATGGGTCCCCAGGACATAGGAAAGGCCATAGGACAGGGCATGGCAGGCACCGACCTGGGAATAGGCAATACTCATACCGCCGAAAAATGAGGCCATCATGAGCTTGTCATCCTTATCTGGATGGTCATCCAGAAAAACCTGCCGGCAAAGGTCAAGGGCTTTTTCACCATAGGATTTGGAGAATTCATTCAAATAGGTGCCTTGAAGGGATTCAATGCAATGGATATAACAGTCCATGCCGGTGTAAAAGTGCTGGTCCCGGGGAACATCTTTTATGAGCTCCGGGTCAAGGACCACCTGATCAAACACCGTGTAGTCGGAATTCAGCCCGAGTTTTTTTTCAGGTCCGGTCAAAACAGCTGTTCGGGAGACCTCTGCGCCGGTTCCGGAAAGGGTGGGAACTGCCATGTGGTATATGGCAGGGTTTTTAATCAGGTCCCATCCCTGGTAAAGGGTGGAAGATCCTTCATTGGTCAGCATCAGGGAGATGGCCTTGGCAAGATCCATGCTGCTGCCGCCCCCAATGCCGATGATGGCACAGGGAAGTGTCGGGCGATGTGCTTTTACCTTAAGGGTCAGTTCATCCACATATTTTGTTTTGGGCTCATCTGCCACGTTGACCCATAACAGCAGGTCATTGTCATACAGGGGAAGTCGTTTTTCAAGGGGGGCCTCCCTGAAGACATCATCTGTGACAAACACAACCCAGGAATCGGTATTTCTCCGCTGTTTTTCTATAATCTCATCCAGCTGTGCGAAACAGCCCCTTCCAAATATAATATTGGGAACCAGCTTAAAGTTTCTAAACATGTTTTATCCTTTGATAGATTTTCGGATGGCCTGAATTCTGTCATCAATATCGTTGTTTGACCATGAGAGCATGATCTGCAGGGACAGGGTTCGTTTCATGATGGTGTCAGACGCTTCAAGCACCATATTTTGATAATCCGGCAGATTGTCTGCCAGTTCAACACACAGTTTTGCTGCGCGTTTCATCTCTTTTAAGTGATGCCATTTTTTATAATAATGCCAGTTGTTGTCATACCAGTAAGCACAGCCCACACCGTTTTCAGAAAGGTCTTTGGCGACCTGTCTTGTCCGTTCTTCCGTTGGCATAAAAAAGCTTAAAAACGTGGCTGAATCTCCCTTTGCATCCGGTATATACCTGAAACTGACACCCGACAGGTTTGCCATGGCATCTTTAATGGCCCGTTTGTTTTTTCTCTGGGTATCCAGGATCTGGTCCAGTTTGTTCAACTGGGCAAGTCCCACGGCAGCGTTCAGTTCACTGATCCGGTAATTGGTTCCGATAATGGGATGGTCATCTGCTCCGCGGTCAGGGCCGCCCAGGTGATCGTGTCCATGGTCTCCATACTGGTCTGCGGTTTCATACACGGCTTTGCTGTCCGTGATAATGCCGCCGCCTTCACCACAGGTAACGGTTTTTACGGCATCAAAGGAAAAGCATCCGGCCAGCCCGAAGGTTCCAAGGGCTTTTCCCTGATAGGTGGCTCCCAGGGACTGACAGGCATCTTCCAACAGAATCAATCCTTTTTTTTCGCACACGGCTTTGATTTCATCAATTCTTGCCATGGATCCACACATGTGAACGGGAATGACTGCTTTGGTTCTTGACGTGATCACATCAGAAAGCTTGTCAGGATCAAGGCAGAGGGTCTCATCAATTTCTCCAAAAACAGGAACGGCACCGGCATTGATAATGGCTTCAAATGTGGCCACAAACGTAAAGGGCGGCACAATAATTTCATCCCCGGCACCGATACCGCAGGCAGCCATGGCAATGCCAAGGGCCGCAGTTCCGCTGGAACACAGGTGGCTGTATCTGGCATTGGTAATCCGGGCCAGTTTTTTTTCAAACTCAAGGGCTTTGAAATGTCCGTTTCTGGTCCCTTCAAAGCCATATCTAAAAAGAACCCCGGTTTCAAGAACATCTGTTACTTGTTTTCTTTCCGCATCACCAAATATTTCAAACCCCGGCATGATGTCCTCCTTATATCGCTAATGGGTATTTTTTTTTAGTCATGGATACGTATCACAATAGATCATCAAGTTTCAAGGTTTGTCCCAATAAAGTGTGTTTTTTCATGCTTTTCTTGACAAAAAGAAAGGTTCTATTTTATTGTTCATGACAGCTGATCTGTTTCAAGATTATAGTCTTGCCTAATTGATAGATTTTCACGTCATTATAACATGAGGTACTCATAGGGTGTATCCATATTTTGAGCCAATAAAGGACATCAAATCAGGGAGGAATGAATATGAAAAAAAGGATATTGTTTGTCATCTTTTTTTGGGTGGTCATGTCGGGTGTTTCGTCTGCTGTTAACCTGGGTATGGTGACCGGTGGCAGTAAAGGGACCTATTTTCAGTTTGGATTAAATATGATGGAAATGGCAAAACAATATGGGTTTGATCTCCATGTTGCCACCTCCAGGGGGTCTGTGGAAAATGTGTATGCGGTTTATAAACGCCCCAGAACACAGATGGGCATCGTCCAGTCCGACGTCCTGGCATTTGTCCTGAAAGTTGAGACCAATGATGTCCTCAAACAGATTGCCCGTAAAATAAAAATGGTTTTCCCCTTGTATAATGAAGAAATTCATCTCTTGGGGAAACAGGCGATACGATCTTTTGATGCGCTGGAGGGGAAAACAGTGGCCATTGGAAAAGAGGGCAGTGGCACATACCTTACATCCCGGCTTTTATTTGAAGTGTCCGGCATAAAACCCAAATCACTCCTGCCCATTGGCACGGAAACGGCCCTGTCCCAGCTGAAGCAGGGCCGTATTGATGCCATGTTTTATGTTGCCGGGCTTCCGGTCAAATTATTTTCAGAGAATGTGTCCGGCAATGAAGGGCTTCATCTTGTCCCCATCACCAATAAAAGCATCACCGATTTTTATCCCATGGCCCAGATTCCTGCCAACACCTATCCCTGGCAGCCAGAAACGGTTCACACGGCTGCGGTGAAAGCCGTTCTCATCTCTTTTGATTTCAGACGAAATAATTGCGATAATGTGGGATTATTCGCAAAGAAAGTTTACGATAACCTGGACTGGTTAAAACAGAACGGCCACCCAAAATGGAAAAGTGTGGATCTTGATTATCCCCTCAAGGGGTGGGAGCAGTATGATTGTGTCAAAAAATACCGCCATGTTTATCCGGTTGAAACAGATAAACCCATGGAAAAAAATCCATTGCTTGATGCCATCAAGGAGATCTTATAATTGAGACCTTCAAGGGTGATAAAGGGAAAATGGAGTTGGTAGATGTATTGTCGATATTTTAACCTTGAAAAAAAACCGTTTCAAATTAGCTCCGATAATAAATTTTTATGGCTGGGGAAGACACATGCGGCTGCCTTGAAATTGTTGAAAAAGGGATTGGCACAAAACAAGAGCCTGTTGGTATTGACCGGTGATATCGGCACAGGAAAGACAACGCTTATCAATGAAATTATCCATACCCTGGATCCCGGAACGATGTGGGTTAAAATTGTCGATCCCTGTTTTGAAATGGAAGACCTGTTCAGGGTGATTGCCCAGGCATTTGGATTTGAAGCTCAGTATGACCGGGGAAAAAATTTTTCTTTGGAATTTTTTTCTTTTTTAAACGCAGCCGGTGATGAAGATAAAAAAATTCGGGTCATTGTGGATGAAGCCCAGAGAATGCCGGAGTGGTTTTTAAAGGAGGTCATTTCCTGGTCTGGGTTTCGTTTTAACAGGGTCCTGACGGTTATTCTTGCCGGGCACCTGGAGTTTGAACACCTGTTGAGAACACATCTGGGACAGGCATGGAAGGATCATGTAAATCTCCATGCCTGTCTTGAGCCGTTGAATAAAGAAGAGACCAAAATATATATCAATAAACGTCTTGAACTGGCGGGTACAAATAGAAAAATTTTTTTATCGTCTGCTTTACATGAAGCTTACACGTATTCAAAGGGTATTCCCCGGCTGATAAACATATCCTGTGATCAAGCACTCATCGCAGCGTTTGCCAAGGGGGTGAAAACGGTTGATGCTTCCACCTTCAGAAAAGCGACAGGTCAACTATACCGCCCCGTTGCACCGCCTGAAAATAAAGAACACAATGAAGAAGAACTGCCAAAAGAAGATCACCTGATTCATGACCGGCAGCGGATCTTTAAAATAAAGATAGCATGGACAGCATTGGCGGCCTGCCTTTGCCTGTTTATTGGAGACCTTTTATTTACAGGATATACCCCCTCTACCATAAAATATGTGACATTCACTCCCCCGGAGATCGGTCTGGGGTATACACCTGCTGAAACACAAAAATCGACAACCCTGAGTCAAACAAAAGAAGATACCATGACGGAACCAACCGAATTTTCTCCTGGCAAAGACACTGAGGTGCCTCCTGATTCTTTTAAGGCGCCTGAACCCGATGCTGTCATTGACTGGCTCATTGAAAAAAGAAAGCTTAAACAAAAGGGATTTCAGTGATAGGGTGACCCTGAAAGAACGGAAAACTTTAAATCAGAACTAGGATATTGGATAATGACGGATAAAGATCGAGAGAAATGGGACTCAAAATATTTAAAGAACTTAGGGGGTGATGATCCCTCCTTGATCCTAAAAGATTTTTTTTTCCTGGCATCCCCTGGAAAGGCCCTGGATATTGCCTGTGGAAACGGTAGAAACAGTTTGTTCCTGGCCCAGAAAGGATTTCACGTGGATGCGGTGGATATATCAACGGTTGCCCTGAATCACCTGGCCGGCAGAAATCAAAGGATAACGGCCATCTGCCAGGATATGGATACCTGGAACATTCCAAAGAATCGCTATGAAATTGTGGTCAATGTTCGGTTTCTGGACCGGCGACTGTTTCCCATGATCCAGGATGGACTTAAACCGGGCGGTGTTCTAATCTTTGAATCTTTTACAGGGGGAAAAAACCAAGACTATTGTCTGAAAAAAAATGAATTGCTCCATGCTTTCCTGTCCTTCCATATTGTCTATTATGAAGAAAAAAATGCCCCCCATTCTGATAAATTTGATCAAACCATCTGCCTTGTGGCCATTAAAAAAACACAAGCCTGACCCCATTCCCCAGGGACTATTGAGTGCCATAATGAGAATTGCTGATTGCCCGGCAAATAAATTGACTTTAAGTGTTCACGTGCTAATATGTGGGATTGAGTTGCCCAGGATAACAGGCATAAGTTGAACCGTAACCGACAAAAAAAACGATGCAGGTATAGAGAATTCCCATGGAAAAGAAACGAATCGATCATTACGAAGGATTTGAGCAGGGCCCCATTCGTCCGCCCAGTGAAGCAAACAGTTTGTTGATAAGATTGACACGAAATTGCCCCTGGAATCACTGCACATTCTGCAGGGTGTATAAAAAAAGAAAGTTTTCTTTAAGGTCCGTTGAAAATATTATCAGAGATATTGATTTTCTGCATGATTATATCCAAAGAATTGGACAGAAGATTAAACCGGGTGTATTTGATGACTATGAGGGCATTAACACCGTTTACAACGGTTTTAAGGAAAAAGACCGGGTGGCATTTAATGCGGCCTTGAACTGGTATGCATCGGGTATGAAATCCATTTTTCTGCAGGATGCCAATTCTTTGATCATGAAACCCGATGACCTGGTGTTTGTGCTTGACCATATTAAACGCTGTTTTCCAGCCGTAGACAGGATTACCTCCTATGCAAGAAGCCATACCATTGCCAGGATTAAGCAGGATGATCTGCAGCGGATGGCGGATGCGGGATTAAACCGCGTTCATGTGGGCATGGAATCCGGATCTGATACGGTATTACAGAAGGTTAAAAAAGGCGCGACCAAAGCCATCCATATCAAGGCCGGCATAAAGGTGAAAAAAGCAGGCATGGAGTTGTCGGAATATGTCATGCCGGGTCTTGGTGGGATTGAGTATTCCATAGAACATGCCTTGGAAACGGCTGCTGCACTCAACAGCATTGACCCTGATTTTATCAGGATCAGGACCCTGGCAGTGACCAATAAAACCGTCCTTGCCCAGCAAGTTGAAACAGGTGAGTTTGAAAAACCCAGTGATGTTATGATGGCCAAAGAGTTGCGGCTGTTTCTCGAAAGCCTTGACGGGATCAATTCCTATATCAAAAGTGATCATATCCTGAACCTGTTTGAGACCATTAATGGAAAAATGCCCGGGGATAAAGAAAACATGATCAATGTTATCGACCGGTTTTTTGAACTTGAACCGGAACAACGGATTATATACCAGATCGGCAGACGTATGGGGTTTTTCCGGGGCCCTGATGACCTGGATGGCAGTCCCCACCTGTCCCGGGTAAAGAAGGCCTGTGATCTTTACGGCGTGACGTCTGAAAATATTGATTTTGTGATTGATGAATTGATGAAGCGTTTTGTGTGATCACACCTCTATTTATATCCATATCCCTTTTTGTGTTAAAAAATGTGTGTATTGTGATTTTTATTCAAGGACAGATCTTTCCCTGATTCCCGATTATGTAACTGCCCTTCAATGGGAGATGGAAAACCGGTCCGGTTTAAAGGGCGAGATTAACACCGTGTATTTTGGTGGCGGTACCCCTTCACTTCTTCAAATAAACGAGGTTGCATCGCTGTTAAAGACCATTGATGCCCATTTTTCTGTCGCCCGGGATGTTGAAGTCACCCTTGAAGTGAATCCGGGAACGGTTGATTTGAGATACCTGAAAGCGTTAAAAGATATTGGCATCAACCGGCTCAGTATAGGGGTCCAGTCCCTGAAGGATGATAAACTTAAATTTCTGGGAAGAATCCATACGGCCGGCCAGGCAGCGGGCATCGTTGAGGATGCCGGAAAAGCAGGGTTTGATGATGTCAGCATGGATTTGATTTACGGCCTTCCCTTTGAAACAGAACGCACATGGCTGGAAGACTTGACCGCCGCGGTAAGGATGATGCCGTCCCACCTGTCTTGCTATATGCTCACCATTGAGCCCGGCACTCCCCTGGAAAAACAATCGAGAAAGGGCTTGATACAACCCCTTGACCATCAGGTCATGTCTGCCCTGTTTAAAACAACTGTTCAATTTTTAGATGCAAGTCATTATGAGCATTACGAGATTTCTAATTTTTCCCGGGGCAGTCAAAATCGGTCAAAACACAATTCAAAATACTGGGAGATGATGCCGTACTATGGATTTGGGGCTGCCGCACACGCGTATGACGGGCGAACAAGATCCTGGAATTATAAAAGTATTCATACCTATATAAAGCGGATAGCCGCCGGCAGACTTCCCGTCGAAGACCGGGAAATCCTTACCCTGGAACAGAAAATGATGGAGATGATCATGCTCCGACTGCGTACCCGGGAAGGCCTGGATCTGAAAAAATTTCAGGCCCTGTTTCAGGTGTCCTTTAAAGATCAGTTTAAAGTGATCCTGGCATCCATCCTTGACGCATCCTTTGGGGTCATTAAATCGGACAGGCTTGCCCTCACCCTGGACGGGAAGTGTCATCTGAACGGCATTGTCGAGGCATTTGCCAGGCACCTCTTTTAAGTTTTCCGCCGTAACTGTCGGGTATCGCCCACCCGAATGGTCAGGTTGATGGTGTCAAAGTATTCGATTAAAGGAATGACAAATTTTCGGGATATCCCGGTCATTTCTTTAAAGTCAGGGGTGGTGATGGACTCATTCTCCTTGAGGAAGGCAATGAGCTTTTGCTCCAGGCTTGAGATGGTTCGGGCATCAAAGTAAAGGTCATCCTTTGTTTTGACAATGGATTTTTCATTGATCAGCATATAAAGAACATCTGTTGCCGTTTTTTTATCCAGATCCAGATCTTGGCAGATGGTCCGGAAAAAAGGCGGTGTCAGCCCGGATGCCTGATAAATTTTTTCAATTTTTTCTTTGACCTCATTTTGATCGACCTGGAGTGCCACTTCATGGGAAAATAATTTTATGATATTTTTGTCCAGAACAATGAGATTCTCCCGGGACAGTTTGGTAAACAGAAGCGTAAAAAATTTGGGGTCATCAATATATTGGAATTTGGATTTAAGCTCTTGCGTCGGCATGCCTTCCTTTAAGGGATTGTCGGCATGATAGGCCTCAAGTTTCTGGATGAGCTTTTCTTTAAACGTATCAAAAAAAGCGCCATTTACATAAATCTGCCTGTCTTTGTCGGTCTGGACAATCCGTTGTCTGGCCAGCAGTTTCTGTAAGGTTGCGGTGAGTTTTTTATCCGGGATATTGGTCATGACCCGGAGTTCTGAAAACGACAGGCCCTGGTATCCTTTTAGCGACAGAAAAAAAGAAATGGTCTGCTCATCATCGGCTGTCAAGAGATTTTCCAGTCCCTGAATAACCGCTTTGTCAAACAATTTGTGCTTTTGGGAGGCCGGGTTTAATATGGCACCGCCGCCAATTGTTCGTATGGGCGAGTAACTCCGGATGACATATCGGTCATCTTTGATACAGCAGACCGGGGACGCTAACCGGAACTGAACACAGGCATCATCTCCGGGTAACAACTCTTCCCGGTCCAGCAGTATCAAATACCCCAGGATTTCACTGGTTCCGGAATGAAATCTTATCCTTGTCCTGTTTTTAGCCGGTTTCCCATTGCTCTTTAAAAAATGGAAGTGGGCATCTACCATGTAGCTTTCAATCAGTGCCCCGGGGCTGGACAGGATATCGCCGCGACTGATGGACTCTTTGTCCAGGCCCTGGAAATTAATAGCGGTTCGTGTACCGGCACCCGCGCTATCAACCCCGGCACTGTGAACCTGGATACCCCTGACTTTGGAGACAATCTGCCTGGGATAGACCATGATGTCGTTCCCGACATGGACACTTCCTGAGGTCAGCGTTCCGGTAATCACCGTACCAAATCCTTTCATGGAAAAGACCCGGTCCACCGGCAGCCTGAAAATGGAAGAAAATTTTCTTTCGGGCAGGTTTTTACAGATGGTTTCAAGGGTTTCTATAAAATTATCAAGCCCTTCATTTGTGACAGCGGAGACCGGTATGACGGGCTTGCCTTCAAGAAACGTGTCCTGTACAAAATCATGGATATCATCCAGGGCAAGCTCTAACAAGTCTTCATCCACCATGTCGATTTTGGTCAAGGCAATCATGCCATGCTCAATGCCCATGAGGTTGCAGATTTCCATATGCTCCCGGGTCTGGGGCATGACCCCCTCATCTGCGGCAATCACCATTGTGACCACATCAATGCCACTGGAACCGGCCACCATGTTTTTTACAAATTTTTCATGGCCCGGCATGTCCACAATACCCACATGCTGTCCGTTGGGAAGATCCAGTGAGGCAAACCCCAGTTCAATGGTAATGCCCCGTTCTTTTTCTTCTTTGAGCCGGTCTGTTTCAATGCCTGTCAGCGCTTTGACCAGACTTGTTTTCCCATGGTCAACGTGTCCTGCTGTTCCTAAAATAATATTTTTTTCCAATGGTACAAAAATCCTAACGTTTATGGTTTGTCCTTTTTTCTGAAAAACGCCATGCCATAGGCCAGGCCCACCAGGATGAGTCCTGCGGCGACCCCATGGTAAATCCCCCACTCCGGCCTGAACAGCCGGATAAGGAGAATGCCGAATACAAGGCCTAAAATCAGCCGGACAACAAATATTAACAATGTATTCATAAAAAATCCTTCAATGAAATAGTGATACGCAGGAATAATAGTCAAACAAGGCTTCAAGGTCAATGTAAAATATAGGCCCTGGCATGAAAAAACTATTGATAAACAAACCAAGGTCTGATAATTAAGGGAAGTTTTTTGTGGTGGGTGTAGCTCAGTTGGCAGAGCGCTAGGTTGTGGTCCTGGATGTCGAGGGTTCGAGCCCCTTCACTCACCCCATTTTTTTTAAAGATCCATCATCAATACCCGGAATTCAATTGCTTTGAGTGACGGGTTTTTTTGTTTAAGGAGACCGCCAAAATGAAGACGTCCAAAAAACTGCTTGTCATGTCAATTTTTTTATGTGCATTGTTCCTGCCCGGTCTGTCGTTCGCTGAAGACCTCAAGGCGGGGGTATACGCGCAATTTGATACGAATAAAGGCCGGATTCTTGCGGTCCTGTATTATGAACGGGTTCCCCTTACCGTTATTAATTTTGTCGGACTGGCCGAAGGGACCCTTGCCTCCAGCCAGGGACCGTCCAAAAAATATTATGACGGGCTGGTCTTTCACCGGGTGATCAAGGATTTTATGATTCAGGGCGGCGATCCCACCGGAACCGGCCGGGGCGGCCCGGGATACCGATTCCCGGATGAGTTTGTCAGGGGGTTAACCCATGATTCACCCGGTATCCTTTCCATGGCCAATGCCGGGCCCGGCACCAATGGCAGCCAGTTTTTTATTACCCATAAGGCCACCCCCTGGCTTGACAATAAACATACGGTTTTTGGACGGGTGGTAAACGGTCAGGACGTGGTAAATAAAATTCAAAAAGGTGACAGGATTAATACCTTGACCATTCTCAGGATCGGCGAATCGGCCAGGGCGTTTAAGGCTGATCAGGCAAGCTTTGATGCGGCAGTAACGAAAATTAAAACAGGCCAGTAGACCCCTTTCGTTTACAGCAGCGGCATCCGGTGAAGGTCTTCCATGATCCGCTTCTGACGCGCTTTCAGGTACGGGGTAGGGCGCTTGACCGACCACTTGTGCGGATTCGGCAAAACAGCTGTCATTAATGCCGCCTGGCCAGGCGTGAGGTGTTTGGCGCTTTTTGAATAGTATTTTTGAGCGGCCGCTTCGGCGCCGGTAACGCCGGTTCCCCAATCCACTGTATTTAAATACATCTCAAGGATTCGCTCTTTGTCCCAGAACAGTTCAATCAGGATCGTGTAATACACCTCTGCCAGTTTCCTGAACACACTTTTGCTGGACAACAAAAATACGCTTCTGGCAGTCTGCATGCTGATGGTACTGGCCCCCCTGAGTCTTTTATGGTGGATTAAATTGTTTAAAACATTTTTTATTTCCTTGAAATCAAATCCGTTATGGGATAAAAACCGCTGGTCTTCAGCAGCAATGACGGCTCTCCTCAGATGAGGTGACAGGGTTTCAATGTCTTTCCACTTATAGCTGGGACGATTGTGGGGACGGTTTTCAATAACCGATTCTGTCCATTCCCATACCACATTCGGAGTGAATGGCGGGTTGATAAATTTGAGTGCCAGAACCTGAGCGATCGTAAAACAGAACAGTCCTAGAAGGACTTTAACCATTGTCCTCCGGATCCACGCGCGGATTCGTTTTATTTTATTTGCCTTCATTTTACCTGGGTTCTACTTTTAAACCCGATTGTTGTCAATTCCAAAACAGGACTTATGATAGAAACACGGACCTAAATTAAATTCCTTATTTTTTGATGATTTCAGACGGAAGGTTCAATCCATGGGACAGATATTCTCAATAACAGAAGACCACGATATGCCGAAGGCCGGGGTGCAAACCTGACCATTGACTTTAATGAGGGTGAATATGTGTTTATGATATTAAAGATGTGAGAACCCTGTTGTGGTAACATTTTTATTGACAAGAAGTAATTTTTTAATTTAGTAAACCACAATTGCAGTTCCAATACGGGGTTGATCAATCCGCCTGTCTGTAGATCTGCTGAACACTTGCGCAAAAGGAAATACATGCAGGAAATTCTGATAAAATTATCCCCTATTTTTCTTCTTTTCGGACTGGGTATCGTTCTTAGAAAAGTTCGATTTGTGGATACCGTCGATGCCGAATTCCTGCTCAGGCTGGTATTTTTTGTTACCCTGCCTGCCCTGGTGCTTTTAAGGCTTTCCCAAACCCCACTCACCTGGGATAAGATTTATCTGCCACTGATTAATATAGCCATCAATTTGTGCTGCATGGCGGCTACGCTGATGGTTCCCCGGTTTGCTGAAATTCCGCGCAAGACCCTGGGTGCCATGCTGGTCAGCACCATGATTGCCAATAACGTTTTCATGTTTCCCTTCATCATGGTTGGATTTGGTGACGCCGGATTTGCTGATGCCGTGCTGTTTGATTTCGGCAACGGGTTAACCACGGCGACCATCACCTATCTAATGGCGTTCAAATATGGGGCAACGCCTGTCCGATCGACTGCCATGATGATTAAATTGATGCAATCACCCCTGTTCTGGGCGTTTGCCATTGCCATCGGGATGAGCCTGTTCTCCCTGGGCCTGCCGAATTACCTTGCGCCTTTCCTGGAAAATGTCGGCCAGATGACCAGCCCGCTGATCCTTATTGCTCTGGGCATTTTTTTCCGGCCGCAATTTGCCGATTTGAAACTGGTTTCCCTGACCATTTTCATACGTGTTGGATTGGGCCTGGCTGTCGGGGTTGGTCTGGCAACCTTGCTGGGGCTCACCGGCCAGACCTTTTCCGTGGTGCTGATCTGTTCCGCTGCGCCTGTCGGGTTTATGGCACTGACATTCAGCGCCATCGCCCAGCTGGACAAGGAATTTACCTCAAAGGTTGTTTCGATTTCCATTCTACTGGGCATTCTCTATGTGCCATTGTTAATGTTCCTGGTGGGGAGTTGACAGTGATCTTTTTTCGGACTGTCAAGTTGTATTTACCACACGGATTTGTTAATAATAAGGCGATTTAGCAGGTAAATATTGTTAAAATATAAGGATATTTACAAAACCGCCACTGCAAGTTATTTTTAACTTTTAAAAAGGAGTCGGATATGTTTGACCATGTTTTGAAAAAAAGTGTATTTGGGCTGGTCTTGATAATTTTATTGCTGTGCATGGGAGGTATTGGCTTTGCAAAGGATATAATTATCGGAGGAGCCCTCAGCTCCACAGGGGTTCAAGCACCATTGGATGATCCGGGATTAAGAGGGGCCCAGGTTGCCGTAAAGGCGATCAATGATGCCGGTGGATTACTGGGGAAACGGTTGGTCTTCATCAATCTGGATGGGAAAAGTGATCCGGTCAATGTCGGCAATATTGCGGTTCAGTTAATCGATAAGGGCGCTGCCTTATTTATTGCGCCCTGTGATTTTGATTTTGGAGGGCCGGCTGGCCGGGAAGCCCAGAAAGCAGGAATTGTCGGCGTTTCTACGTGCGCATCAGATCCATTATACAGTTCCTGGTCCCTTGGCGACAAACAATTTACCCTGTCCATGTGGAATACCACCATGGGGGCGACTGCAGCGGAATATGCCTTTAATGAGCGGGGGTGGAAAAATGCGTATGTGGTCACGGATCAATTTATTGCGTACACAAAAAGCCTGAGTAAATATTTTACGGCCCATTTTAAAGCCATTGGCGGAACAATATTAGGGGAAGAAAAATATACCCAGGGGGATCAAGATTTTTCAGCACAACTGTCAAGGATAAAAGCACTGAAGACAAAACCGGATGTGATTTTTATTTCTTCCTATCAACCGGATCTGAGCACCATTATCCGCTCGCTTCGTGAGGTTGGTATTGATGCACCTGTCATGGGGGGTGATTCCTATGATGATCCCGGACTATTTGATGCATTAGGAAAAAAGTTTGGAAATGATATTTATTTTGTAACCCATACCTGGATGGGACCGGAAGCACATCCGGATATGCCAAAATTTATCAGTTTGTATAAGGCATTCTACAATGAAGAACCAGATACCTCATTTGTCGCAACTGGATGGGATACGGTTATGTTAATGGCGGAAGCAGTTAAATTAGCAGGTACCACAGATGGTGCAGCAGTTGCTAAGGTGATGGAAACCCATGAATTTAATTTGTTAACCGGTAAACTGTCTTATAAATCTTCAGAAGAAGGCCATGCGCCTGACAAAGCCGCTGTACTCGTTCAATTGCAGGATGGCAAGCCGTCTTTCATTGGATGGCGACGTCCGGCCAACCCACCGGCACCATAAGATTTATTGCGCGTTTATTTTTTTTTAAAGGGGATATCTTTATCCCCTTTAACGTTTGAAAAAAATTGTTCAAAAAGGTTGGGTGGGTTATGAAAAATAAGATGTTAAGTGCAACCGGACTCTGTGTTGATTTTTTTGGATTACGTGCGCTTGATAATGTATCTTTAACAATCTCAAAGGGTGAAATTGTAGGGTTGATTGGCCCCAATGGTTCTGGTAAAACCACTTTTGTCAATGCGTTGACAGGTCAGGTGGCTGTTTCAGCCGGCCAGGTTACCTGTAATGGTCAAAATATCACGGGACTTCCTCCCCATAAAGTTGCTTACCACGGTATTGCACGTTCTTTTCAGATTGTTCGGTTGTTTGATGAATTAACGATTTCAGAAAACATAGAACTGGGAGCAATTGCCCAGGGGGTTTCCCGTAAGACGGCAAAAGACCGGGCCAATGAACTAATGATAAAATTTGATTTGCAATCTTATTCTGATCAATTGGCGCATACCCTTAATTATGGCGATAAGCGAAGGGTTGAAATCAGCCGAGCTTTGGCCAGCCAACCCAACTTTTTGCTATTAGATGAACCTGCTGCAGGAATGAATGAAGCCGAAAGTGATACGCTGCTGGAAATCTTGAACCAGCTGCCGCAAGACTATGACCTGGGCATACTGATCATTGACCATGATATGAGTTTGATCATGCGCCTGTGTACGCGGCTGCATGTGATAGATTCGGGGAAAACAATCGGTGAGGGGGATGTGGAAACGGTCCGCCGGTTGCCAAAAGTGATTGAGGCCTATTTAGGTTCAAGTGCGGATTCGGAGGAAAAGGATGCTTAAAATCGATAATCTGGGTGTGAAGTACGGTGCGGTTTCAGGTGTTAAAAAAATCGATTTGCTGGTGAACCAAGGAGAGCTCGTGGCGCTGCTGGGTGCGAATGGTGCCGGAAAATCTACTACCTTGCTGGCCGTTGCCGGTGCACTAAAATGCGATCAGGGCAGCATTGTTTTTAACGGTCAGGATATCACCTTGTATCCCCCTGAAAAAACGATTCGAATGGGCATTGCCATGGTCCCGGAAACAAGAGACGTTTTTCCTGATCTTACGACGCATGAAAATCTCAAATTGGGTGCCTTCATTCGCAGCAGGGATAAAGTCGGCATTGAACAAGATTTGGAAAAGATGTATGGGTTATTTCCTATTTTGAAAGACCGGGTGAATCAATCGGCAGGAACGTTATCAGGAGGCGAACAGCAGCAATTGGTAATCGCCCGGGCATTGATGTCCAGGCCCAAATTGCTGTTGCTGGATGAACCGTCTCTTGGCCTTGCTCCAGCAATCGTTGACCATATTTTTGAATTGATTCTTCATCTTAAAAATCAAGGGCTAACGATCCTGCTTGTGGAACAAAATGCCGTAAAAGCATTGCAACTGGCCGATCGGGCCTATGTCCTGTCGCTGGGTACGGTTGCCACGGCGGGACCGGCAAAAGATATCGCATCAAATTCAGATTTGGCTTCCATCTATTTTGGAAATTAACAGATAGGACAAAGGTGACTGGATGATAGGACAAATCATACAATTTACAATTGATGCCCTGAGCCTGGGAAGTTTGTATGCACTAATGGCTTTAGGACTGGTGATCGTTTACGGTATTTTGAAGTTGGTCAATTTTGCTTATGGCGAATTGATCATGGTGACAGGGTATACGCTGTTTTTGTTAAGCGGTTCACCCCTGCCATGGATTGTCATGGCAGGGTGCGGCATTCTTATGGCTGTTTTTTTCGGAATCTTAACGGAATTGATTGCGTTTCGGCCTGTTAGAGCGAAATCAGTCACTGCTGTGTTAATCACCTCGTTTGCGTTTAGTACACTCCTGCAGAATGCGGCACTTCTATTTATTTCTCCTCGTTCCCGTCAAGTGCCGTTACCGGATCTGTTCACCCAGTCGGTTGAATTAGCCGGCGTTATCATTCCATTAAGGAATATTATCACCATAATTTTTGCTGTAGTGCTTTTAATTCTTTTTGCTTTGTTGTTGAAAAAAACAGTCCTGGGCATAGCATTAAGGGCGGCGGCATCTGAGTTCCGTATGGCACGCATGTTAGGTGTGCCGGCCAACCTGGTCATCAGTCTGGCGTTTGCCATCAGTGGGTTTTTTGCAGGGGTCGTTGGTATTTTGTGGCTGGGACGGATTGGGGTTGTCCTTCCCACAATTGGACTGGAACCGCTATTGATTGCTTTTATCGCTACAGTTATTGGTGGTATGCGGAGTTTGCAGGGAGCTGTTTTAGGGGGATACCTTTTAGCCTTTATTGATATTTCCTTGAACTATACGCTACCGCAGGATTTGTTGCAGTTCAGAGATGCCTTCACGTTTTCATTTGTTATTTTGCTATTGGTATTAAAGCCGGAAGGCTTAATCAAGGGACCTGCAACGGGTCAAAGAACCTGATCGGGAGATTACAATGTTTAATAAAAACACTATGGCCACATTTTTTATCCTCATCATCCCCATTGTCATCATCGTCATCGGCGTCGATTTGATCAATATCCGCCTGCTGAATCGACTTGCGATCATCCTCTGTATTAATATGATACTGGTACTGGGGCTTCAATCCTTTATGGGGAATTCAGGAATATTATCTTTTGCGCATATTGGGTTTATGGGTGTTGGGGCCTACACCTCGGCTCTGCTGGCAATGCCACTTCGTATGAAATCAATGGCGTTACCTGACCTTTATTTGATGTTGAAAACCATCGAAATATCCCCGTATCTTGCTATCTTTATTGGCGGACTGGTTGCGGCACTTCTTGCAGCAACCATATCTTACCCATTAATGCGGTTATCTGATGCCGCAGCAGTGATTACATCATTTGCCCTGCTGGTTGTCCTGCATACCGTTATGGTCCATTGGTCCGCGGTTACCAATGGACCCAGAACGCTTTTCGGGATCAAAGCGATCACCGATATTTACCTTGCGGGTGGGGTTGCCATCGTGATGCTGTTTTTAACCTTGTTATACAAGGAATCTCGCTATGGTCTCCTGTTGAGAGCTGTCCGGGATGATCAAGTGGCGGCCTCGGCTATTGGGGCGAACCTGTCAAAGTTACGGTGGATCGGATTTATCATCAGTGCCTTCATGGCAGGAATCGCAGGGGGTATTTGGGCGCATTTTATTACTTCTTTTTCTCCAAATGCATTCTATTTAAAAGAGACCTTTGTTATATTGGGAATGCTGGTCATTGGTGGAACGACGACTGTTACAGGCGCCGTAATCGGTACGATTGCCGTTTCCGTTGTTTTTGACGGGTTAAGGGCAATAGAAAATATGATCAATATGGCGCAGATGTTTCCTAAGCCAATAGTGGGTATGACAGAGGTCGTTTTAGCGATTGCAATGATTGCAACCTTGATTTTAAGGCCAGGCGGGATTACCGGATCACTTGAAGTCGGGTGTTGGCCCTCAATTAAAAAACGGCTTTATCACCGATAAAGCGTTCTATTCAGGAGTGAAAAATTATGAACTGGAAAACGAATTATAGATCTTTTTATTATGCGCACGCACCGGAACCGGATGACTTAATCCTTAAAAAAAAAGAAACAGCCCTTTTGGTGATTGATATCCAGAATACCTACCTCAAGCCCCCGGAAGATCCCATTGACCAAAAAAGGTGGGCGCCTTTTTTAAATCGCATGAATTCTCTTGTGATCCCAAACACTGCGGATTTGATGCAACACTTTCGTGATAATGACATGGATGTTTTGTTTGCGCGGATTGCCTGCTTGAAAGAAAATGGTAAGGATCGATCCCTTAGTCAGAAAAAACCCGGCTGGAATTATCTGTTGCTGCCAAAAGAGTCTGATGAATCGAAAATTGTGCCTGAATTAGCGCCGCAAAAGGATGAGATTGTTGTCTGTAAAACCACAGATAGTGCCCTGACCGGCACCAATTTACGATTGGTTCTACACAACATGAATATCAAAAATGTTGTCATTGCTGGAATTTTTACCGATCAATGCATTTCATCATCTGTCAGAAGCCTTGCAGATGAAAGCTTTAATGTGGTGGTGGTAGAAGACTGTTGCGCTGCCGGTTCCGATGAATTACATGATAAAGAATTGGAAATACTCAATATGATCTATTGTCATGTCGTATCTTCTAAAGAATTGAAACCCTTTATTAAAGCGTGAGATATATTTTTAATATAAAAACAGATAGTTGTATCCCTCAAGGCCGGTTGAATTTTCAATGAATTCATTTAACCTGAAGAATCAGGTTAAAAAGGGTTCCCACATATTGCATAAAGCCTTCGACTATGTTATTTAAGATCTGCTTCATGGCCTTGTGCGCCCGTAGCTCAGCTGGATAGAGCGCTGGACTTCGAAATCTATGGCCGGGAGTATAAAATATATCTTCGTATCAAATATTAATGAATAAATACAGTTGGTTAAAGACAACACTTCATTCTGCCTTACCTCAAAAGATACCGATTGTGCCCATGATTGTGCCTGGTTTATCCTGAAATATTTATTGGTCAGGTACCCATCATCATAGAATCACAATACTGAAATTGATTAAAATTAGAAAGCAGGTAATAGACCCTGTAATTTTTATTTATCATAGAACACCAGGATTATTGTACGCGGGATAAAACTTATTTTAGCATCATTCGTTTTGATTCATTTACCCTCATCATGCATTATTGATACTCGGTTTATTTTTATATATTATTAACTGGAATATGAAAGAATGGCTTATAATACCGTTCTTGGCTCATATAATTTAATCTGAATTGAGAGCAAAAAGATAGAAACCAAATCAATAGCCCTGCCTTTAATGTTGATCCAACTATTCGTGCTATTTTTTCTTTCTGCTGATCCCTGCTATTCCAAGGAGACCAAAACTGAATAGGAACATTGAGGCAGGTTCTGGAATGACCTGCTTAATATAAACTGATAAGTTGTCGGCATAAACATCTACGCCATCTGCTGGGAAAATGGCACTGTGGATTTCACCGTAGCTATAATATATTGAAGTTGGTTCTTGGTATGATCCTTTAAATAACTCGGTTTCGCTTCCATTAATACCATACGTAATGGAATCCGTATTAAAGGTGATACTCAAATCATACCATTCATTATAGTTGAATGATTCTAAATTTACGTCAAATGCATCGGTGCCATTCCAATAATGGGCCCAGAATACCCCATTGGTGTGATCGAACTTTAAATGAGCCTTCCATCCATGGTTATCATTGGAGTCTTCATACCACTGAAGCGAGATGCCAGTTAAATCAGTAGGATTTGGTCCTAATACTAATAAAGAGGATTCGACCCGATAAATGTAGTCACCATTGAAATGGTACACCCCAATTTCACAGAGGTCTGTATTATTGTAAGGCTCTCCGCCAATAATATGTAATTCTCCGTTGGAAATTGTATAATTAGTAGTATTAATCTCAAAAGGAGCATCAATATTTCCATCGTTGAAGTCTTCTGTGTATATTGTACCAGTCGCTGTATTTGCAGAAAAGAACAATAAGAAAAAACATAAAAAGATTATACTAATAGTTTTAAATTTACATACCATCTCCATGAGTGAATCCTCCATCTTTTATGAAAAAATGAAAACAAGTGGGTGACAAATGACAAAAGCGTTTTTCTAAAAAAAAGGAATGCCAAAAATTTTATAAAATCAGTATATTACATGAATACACCAACAATTACACTAAAAAATTGGCTCTTTTTATCACAATGACCCGTGGCTTTCCTTCCCCGCTTCACAACAGGTTCGGCTTTATCTACTTTCGCAAAACAGGAGAGCAATAATCATGCCTTCTTTTTTATCTGTCTAAACACAGGACACGCTTTATTTACGTTGTTTTTATTTACTTTTTCTCTGAGAAATTAATGTGATAGTTTGAGATTTTTTTTCCTAATGGTTTTCCCTGATTTATTAACATAAATAACTGTTTTTATACAATAATTTTAAAAAAATCATGGAGTTGACCCTATGAACAAAAGTTCACACTATCAACCTTATAAAAACAAATAGTTTCAAATCATGAAACAGAACCGAAATTCAATTATATGGGGAATTGCAACGGCAAATCAATCAAGCTTCCATTATGCTATATTGGAGATAGAGATACTTTTATTCGGTCCCTGGGGGAAAAAATTTTCAGACCCTATTGAAATGTGATCTATATATCGAGTTTAATTGGGAATAATGATTTTCGATGACGTTCTTGGTTCATAAAGTTTAATTGTGATTACAATCTCAAAAAAACCTTGCCCACAATATATAGCTTTCGATAAAAAATAACAGCAGGGCCATTTCTGACCCTGCCTCAGCAGTAACCTTTTTTTATTCTGGTTGGACCCCAGAGGCTATTTTTAATGCATAAATAGCTTCTTCTATAGTAATTTTGCCATCACCATTAATATCCCACTTTTTTCTTTCATTTAGTATAACAGCATCAAGTTGCTCTTGAGTAAACATAGAAGATATAGTTGCATTTAGATTATTAATAACTTGTTCTTTCTGAACAATAATAGAAGCTTGCTGGGTGGTTGAGCAACCATTGATATAAACGCACTCTGCCTCTGACGGAGTTCCTGGACATTCATCCTGATCATCAGTCACTCCGTCACTGTCACTATCAAGTTGAGGGGAAGAACATCCATTGACATCTACACTCACACCAGACGGTGTATCGGAGCATTGGTCTATAGCATCAGAAACACCATCTCCATCTGAATCTTTTTGAGTATCTGCACAGCCATTAGCATCTACTTCTGCTCCAATAGGCGTATTTGGGCAATTGTCGTTATCATCTGACACACCGTCTCCATCAATATCGTCCATAACTGAAACAATCTGAATTGTTGGAATAGTAACATTGTCATTAACAATAAAATCTGGAGTTTTGATTATGCCATCATAATCCTCTGCTGTTGCTCCAACCCAGTAAGTACCGTCCGGCACATCATAAAGAACATAGTGACCTGTGTGGTCTGCTTTTGCAAAACCTTTAAATTCATTGTCTATTTTGCGATATAGTCCTATTAATGCGAAGAGGGCTGGTTCACCATTTCGGGTAACATAACCATCAACGATCGAACCTAAGCTGTTATAAGTGTAATTGTATGTTCCGCCACTGGTGACATTACCGATAGAGTTGATTACTGTAAATGATTCATTCTCATCATTTCCTTTACTATACAGACCCATAGTTAGCCTCACAGTGCTACCCAGAGGAGTTGCAAACTGATAGGGATTTGATGTGATAGATCCATCAAACATACCGCCCATGCTCAAGCCATTCATGGCTCCCCAATTATTAATATCAAAATCCTCATCATTCATGAAGGACATTACCATGAAAACGCCTGACCCTGCCGACAGGGGAGTATTGATAGTTACAGTCCCATTGTAGATATCTCCGTTTGACAAATCATATGCGGCTATCGGGGGGATACTCTTGTTTGTCATGATATCTTCCTCAGCCACCACGATCTTATAAGGAACAGTCGTAATTGAATCCATTGCATCTTTACTGGTGATCGTAAAATTACCAGGAGGCAGAACAAAACTGAAGGTGCCATCAGCACTGGTATCCACTTTATCCAGGATAAGCTTGGCCCCAACGTAAAGTCCGTATTCCTGCAGCGGGACACCACCCTTGGTAACCATACCACTTATAACTGCTCCCTTTTGGACAGTCAGAGTTCCGATATCTTTTTTCTCACCATTTTCCAGATAATAAGTTCTTCTGAATCCTACAACATAGCGCCCCGGGTCACTGATAATCCTGATTTGTCCAGGACCAGGTCCAAGCCCATATACTGTAAAAGTGCCATCAACCTGATCTGACATTGCCTGAGAATTCATTTCTTTGCTATTATATTGGATTTTAACATTTCCAAGCGGTTGTCCGCTTTCATCAACTATCTTTCCGGTGATGCTGCCGCCGCCGTCCAGTTGAAAGTCAATGTCCTTTGTCTCCCCCCCTACCCAAACCTGGACGGCATCGGCATCTGTGCAGTTATTGCTGCTCGCTGGAACGTTGTACCATTCACTGAGATAATTGGCTCCATCACTGCGACGGGCTTGAATGTAATAATTACCTGGTGGAATCCCTGCAAGGATGTAATCGCCGTTTAAAGTCGATACCCCAGCAACAGATCGGCCCGCGTCACAGGGTGTTCCCTCATAGGCTGAAACAAAGATTTCGGCGTCGGTGACAGGGGTGGTACCATCCGATTTATAAACAGTCCCTGAAATCCTGCCGCCGCTATCCAATTGAAAATCAACATCTTGGGTATCCATCCCTGAAGAGACGGTCACCTGGGTTGCAGATTCGCATAAATAAGATATGCCATTATTAGTATTACCACTGGTCGTATGGTATTCATCAATGTACCAGACATAGCCCTTGTTATGGGTTCTGACATAATAGGTACCAGGAGGTACTTTTTCGATTGTGTATGAAGGTTGTCCAATCCATGCGGAAACATCAATCCATTCACTATTTTCACAGGAACTCCCTCTAAAGGCAGATACATCAAGAATTTGTTGTTCCGCCATCGGATTGCCGTTTGCATCATAAACCGATCCTGAAATCCTACCGTACAGATCCAGTTGGAAATTTTTATTGGAGATTACATCTTCTGAACTGTTTATAACAATGGTTTCAGCCCCCCAACAATCCCAAATACTACCTTCCACTGACCACCATTCGTCTATATAGTCGGCTGTGCCGGATACATTAACCGCTTTAAGAAAATAGATACCTGGGGATAAGCCTGTAATCACAAAATTGCCGTTCCCAGTGGTGCCTTGCGCGATAAGTTGGTGGCTACCACATGGCGCTCCTCCATAAACATTAACAGCAATGCTCGCATTTGTAACTGGACTTGAGCCGTCTTCTTTGAAAACAGTGCCGGAAATGGTGGCCGCGTTTAAAATTGGAATTGCAAAAAAAATTAATATAATTAAAACCATAAAAAAAATGAGCCCCAAATTACACTTTTGATTCTCCATACCGCCTCCTGTTTGTGAATCATGTAATGCATTTGTTATTATGGATAATTTTCTAAAAAAATTTAATATTGCATATTATTTCAACAAAAATTACCCTAATATATATTGTGGTGCAAGGCAAATAAATTTTCAAAGAATAATTATGTTATATGGGAAAATAAAAAATCAAATTTTTAAAAACTTCATTCACTTTTATTGGAGAGTAACCGGAATATTCAAAATCAAGACCTGGGGATTTCGGAAACTGTTTTTTTTATATTATATCGGTTAATGTGGGCTAATGGGTTCTGATGCTGTGTTTGGCTCATATAGTTTAATCAAAATATAGAGAATAAAGGCGATGTCAGAAGAAAAAAGCAGGAACTAAATCAATAGCCCTGCCTTTCAAGCTGATTCAAATATTATTTCTATTTTTTTCTTCTGCTGACCCCTGCAACCCCTAAAAGACCAATACCAAAGAGAAGCACTGTGGTCGGTTCTGGTGTCGGGCTAGGTGTTGAGTTTAATTGTACATTATCTATAAATGCTGAAGTATCGTTGTTTCCAACATAAAGCCCAGCAAAGGAGAGGGAATGTGAACCTACTGATAAGGGTGTAAATCGTCCCTGTTGTAGTAATCAAGCAGCCATTATCTGCTCAGTTCGATGATCCCAAAATTCATCCCACCATCCATTGGCTCTTAATATCCTGAGGGACAACATAGGATTTATGGATTT